>JBIOHC010000055.1:0-27283 GCA_044448685.1 Bacteroidia bacterium | reverse complement strand
TTTTTATATAGGTTTTTATTTTGCACCTTGCGGTTTTTATGTGTGTATCTTAAATATAAACTGCGAATCCTCTGCAACGAAAACCAATGACAAAACAAAACCGTTTCTTTAATTGCCATGCGCATTGTTTTACCGATGATCATGTTCCTGTATATTTCCTGTCACGCTTCCTGCCCCTTAATAAATTATTAGCTATAAAATGGTTTACCCGTCTTATGCGAAGCTCGGCCTGTAAAGATGACTTGGGAATCATGGGGGACCTTGTCGTAGCAATATTCCACTTCTTCGACAGAAACATTACAAAGGATCTGATGATCCGGTATATGAACTTCTTTGTTTATGATGATGTCAATTCCCAGTTAATGGTGATACAGGAAATGCAAGCATATTACCCGCCTGTAACAGGTCTTGTGATGCTTACAATGGATATGGAATACATGGGGGCAGGGAAACCAAAGGTACTTTTGCAAGGGCAGCTGGAAGAACTCGCTATAGTGAAGAAACAGGAAAACATGAAAAATGTAATTTATCCATTCCTGCATTGCGACCCGCGCAGGATAATGCCTGTTCAGGAACGGGAAAAAGGAATTGAAAAACATTTTATCGGGGATGCATTTCTTGCCAAGGCAAAGGAATACTGGGAAAACAAAACGTATCAGGGGGTCAAGATATACCCTGCGCTGGGTTATTACCCCTTTGATGAAAGACTAAAGCCTGTGTATGACTATGCCCTGAACAACAATCTTCCGATCACTACACATTGTACTGTCGGAGCCGTCCATTTTAAATACGACCTCAGCAAAGAGGAACGCTATCACCCTTTTCTTAAGCAGTATTTCCCGGATGAGAAAAAGATTGACTACCAGTACAATTTCACTCATCCCTTGAATTATCTCTGCCTGCTGGACCAGAATCTGTTGAAAACAGTATGGAAAGATGCCCCGGATTATGCCAACCTCAAAATCTGTATAGGGCATTGGGGTGGTGAAGATGAATGGCATGAATTCATCAGCGATGCCTGGAGCGACATAGAAATCCATACGAATGACCGGGATCCCGCACTGGATCTCAGCAACTGGATTGTTGACCCAAAGGACAGTACAAGGAAGAATTATACATGGTTCAGCATCATTTGTTCCCTTCTAAAGGATCATCGTTTTAAAAATGTTTATACCGATATCAGCTATACTCTGGAAGATGCTACCCTCCTCCCCTTGCTGAAAATGATCCTGGAAAGCAATGAAACAATCCGCCGGCGGGTCTTATTCGGAACCGACTTCTTCCTTGTAAGTAAATCAATAAGCGAACGGGAATTCGGTATCAATGTGAGGTCTTTTCTGGGTGAAGAATTATTCAAGCAGATAGCGTATACAAATGCGCTTGAATTTTTAAATACCGGCTTAAATCCCATAACAGCCTAGCAAATAAGCATTCATTTTGGTTAGAAGGAAGGAATGAGGTAGCTTTGAAGAAATATACCATTATGTACGACCTTCCCTACCACAAAGAAGAAAACGAAAAAGCTATTCATGAATTTATCCTCCGTTATCCTTTCGCATTTTTAACTGGATGTGATTCGGAAAACAAGCCGGTGGCTACCCAGATACCCCTGTTTCTGGAAGAAAGAAACGGCAAAAAGATAGTTAGCGGACATCTGATGAAAAACACAGATCATCACAAAGCCTTTCTGCATAATCCAAATGTCCTCACTGTCTTCACTGGTCACCATACCTATGTAAGCGGTTCTTGGTATCACAATCCTCATCAGCCCTCCACCTGGAATTATATGAGTGTGCATGCCAAGGGAAAGATCCGGTTTATGGAAGATGAAGCCCTGGTTGATATATTGCGCAAGACTTCCCTTCATTTTGAAAATCAGAACCCTCAGACTGCTACAGCATTTGACAACTTACCTCCTAAATACACAGAGAAATTAATCAGGATGATTGTGGCTTTTGAAATAGAGGTGACAGCATTGGATACGGTATTCAAATTAAGCCAGGACAGGGATGCAATAAGTTATGCCAATATCATTGAAAGGCTTAAAAAGCAGGATGAAAACGGAAGGGTTATTGCTGCCGAGATGGAAAAGAGAACGAAGCTGGTGTTTCCGGATAAATAGATTTTCGCCCAAGTGTGATAGAACGCAGATTTTCATGATGATCATGATTAAAAAGATTATTTACTTCCTCTCTTTTTTAGTTCTCTCCTCCGGTACTATCTCTGGGCAGGTATTTACAAAGATCTTTACCAACGGAGATACCATCTACAGCGCAGGCACCTGTTATGTAGCCAGAGCAATTTATTTTAAACTGGATAAAGCGGTTCTGGATACAAGTTCCAATGCAACCCTTGATTCAATGGCTGTATTCCTGAAGAGCCATGACAGCCTGGTAATTGAAATCGGGGTACATGGAAGCACACATAATGTTGCTACGGACTGCTCCCGAATTACTCAGGGCAGAGCTAAAACCATTTATGATTATTTAGAAGCAAAAGGTGTCCAGCCTCAGCGTATGGTTCCCAAAGGCTACGGACAGCATAAATTACTTTATTCCGATACGGAAATAAAAAAGCACGACAAAAAGACTCAGGCAATCCTGAATCAACGGAACAGAAGGGTGGAGTTCAGAATGCTCAGTAAGAAATAAAGCTTTCCTGTACCAGTTCAGCCATCCAGTATTTATTCAATCATCCTTCCTGTTCTTTCTCCGGTAATAAATACAAGCATAGCTGAATACTGCTGCTGCAATCAATAAAAGGATATTTACCAAACGTGGCGAATACATCGTATCAAATATAATCAATCCGATAAACAGTTTGGAGGGCTGGATGAATTGGCATAGATTTGAGTCAATGAAGTCTTCCTTCCTCCTTTTCTGTATGCTCCTGTGCTCCTTTGCCAGAGGCCAAAAGGATAGCATATTCGATTCCCGCTTTATGCTGAAATTTGCTCCCATTGCCTTGCTCGAACCATTCTCCGGCCCTTGTTTCAGACTGGGAGCTGAATGGAAATACAAAAGCAATATCTCCGCCGGTATCGAATGCGGGGCGTATTTCCCGTTTCCGTATGACCCGATCTGGTCCTATATCAATTCTGGCTTTACCACCAAACTGGAAATGAAGTACTACAGGAATAAAGAACAGCAGTGCGGGGGCGGCTATTATTCCCTGGAACTGTTTTATAAATATCAGGCCTACCCCACTTCTGATTCCATTAACCTGACCATGACTTCGCACCCATACCCTCGCGATTACTGGGTGTACAAGAACATAACATGCCTTACATTCAAATGGGGTAAAACCATGCTATGGGGCAAACACTTAATTACCGATGTCTATTTCGGTCTCGGAGTCCGCTATCACTACGCAGTTAATGGGTTAAGCGCGGAAGAAAACCAGCATATCAAATCATCCAGTGATTACGGCCCCAATATTATGGAAAGTATGGCCGGCAGCATCTGGTATCCCAATGTGGATATGGGCGTTAAAATAGGATACAGGATAAAATAAGAATGAAAAGATGCGTACACCTGCATTACTAATCCTTATTCTTTACGTCTCTGCTACGGCTTTCGCCCAGCAACTCCCCCTTGAAAGTGCGAGGACCCGGAGAGTCGGCTTTATGGGTTCACTGGATTACGCCTATAATTTTCAGGATAAGATATTGACCCCTGGCCTGGGCCGTAAATGGACCTTTGGCCTGAGTTATACAAACAAAAAACGAACCTTTGTGGGTTTTATAGCGGCAGGAATCAAAGGATTCAAATTCAACCTGTGTACTCCTACCTTCCGCCAATCCTTTGTTCAGGACGTCAAAAACAATTTTAAACCGATTAAAGGGCTGAGCGAAGACAGCCTCATTGCAGCAAAAATTGGCGGATCAAACGGTCCTGGCCTGTTTGGAACCTATTCCCAATTTGTACAGATAGGTATTGTTCTCAATAAACGAATGAAGCCATCCTGTTCCTTTTATTATGGAAACGAGGAATTCCTCATGTTTGATCATGCCTTCACCCAATTCGAAGATCCTAAATACGGTGACATAGATTATGTAGGCATGTCAACCACTTTTTACGAATTAAAACTGGGTTGTACGTTACCCTTTAAGCGCTATGCCTCTGATCCGTTTTGTCTGAACCTGAATATAGGGTATAAATGGGTGGATTACGGCTCCCTCGCCTTCAACAAAACTCCACTCAATGCATATACAAGCGGAGCGCTGGACAGAAAATACAATGCGGACGGCAAGATCACGATTTCCATTTCCTTCACGATGTGGTCAAACTGGAAGTAACAGTGATTCCGGTCCGGCCACATCTGAAAGCAAAGCCTAAAAGTGATACTGAAGCCCTGCCCCTATACTGATACCTGAAAGACTCAAGGCCGTAAGGTCATCCCCGAAAGGATCCTGTGACATGCTGTTATGGTAGTAAATATCGTCGTAGTGATAGATGGTATACGTAATATGCATATTCACACCCAGATGATCGTTGAAATAATACCGGGGGAATACTCCCACCTGCATGATATAACCTGTTGCTTTTGCAGTTGTACCCAATGCATCATTCAGGGTTTCTTTAAACCAGGATCCTCCGTAATGAAATCCAACTGGGACATCCCAGGTTTCGTTCCTGAATACATGAACATTGATCATAGCCAGCATATCATAACTTCTTGCGCTAGGTGATCCCGCTCCTGAATCCTTTGGCATTGAAAAAGTATTATATGTCAGTTTAATCCCCATACCAAGCCAGGGCATGCCGCGAAATGGATTGGATTCATAACCGAGGCCGAATGTCATACCCGGAGTGCTTACATTTTTAAAATAGGAAGCACCGGGTTTTATTTCCTCCTTACCGCTCAACGCATTATAATTGGCATTGAAATCAAGTACCATGGCTGCAAAGTCCCATTTATCATCACCCCCTCCCCTTCTTTGGGAAAAACCTTTTGAAGGCAGCAGGTAAAACAAGGCACAAAGGATCATCAATGATTTTGTTCTCATGGTTGCTTGGGTTAGAATGTAAATGCTGGATTCGTTTGTATAGAACTAAATTAGAGCAATTATCTTCACAATCAAGCTCCATTTATTGAATGGTAGCTTTGATTGAGCCAATGGTTGATTCTGGCAGGTAAACTGCAGGAGCCGTTAGGTTTTCAGAACCCAAAGCCCAGTTCATACCCGAACAGAAGTTCAGGCAAACCAGTGGTTTCCCTTGCACTGCTCATGACATGCTCATAGCCTGAAGGAGAGGCGTTGTAGGTAGTGAGCTTGAATACATTATAGGTTGTCTTTTGCAACCCGATTCCCAGATAGAAATTATGGGTGGTTTTGACATTCCAGTCCGGTGCAAAATGCCAGCCTGTATTGACATAATAAACAAAATTACTGATCAGCATTTCCGGATTACCTGCAATGGGTGAAGTTTCCCAGTCCCCGCTGACCTTCACATGATAAGAATAAGAACGCATCCCCACTTCCAGATATGCAGCATGCGAATGATCCAGCCCGTCATCTGCATAATAACTGTGCGGGCGCCCGAATGCATCGTTGGTGGTATGCCAGTTAGAAGCCCATCCGCTGGCAGTGTAATAGAGACGTAAGGAGAAACTGTAAAAGAACCCTCCACCGCTGTACGTTGCTTTATCCAATATTATACCAAGGTGCATAGAGCTGGTGGCAGAATTACTCATGAAATCCATGGCATTGCTTTCATTGTGCAGGAGGGGATCTGAACCATAAACCAAACCCAGACTACCTTCCAAAGAAAAAATAGGTGCCAGCCTTCGCTCATATTGAATAGCAGCGATACTTCGGATGAATGGTTCCAGATTCAGTTCAAAGGCATTGCGAAAAAAGGCTCCATCCGATTTCCCCTTGCCCTCCGATGTCCCCCACAAAGAGCTTCTGATAGGGGTGTATAAACTGTCCCGCTTATCGGGAAGACCTTTTTCCTGAGCATTATCAGCGTGTATAATACAGAGTACCAAACAAAGGCTGAAGAGGGGTCGTATGCCCCACAGGAATTGAAAACTGATTCTGCTCATAAATTTTTTCTTCTGCTTATTGTCTGTATCCGAAGAATCTAAAGTAAACTAAATTCCCGGCATTGACTTTTCCACACCATGCCCCGGGTCTAAAAGCCTGATTTAACACAATCTTATTATTTTCGTCCAAACGGCTTTTTTTTCAGACGTGTCACAGGATTGATTTGCCCTGTCACCTCCAACTGATTTCATATACAAAACAGTACCCTGATCATGTCCGGGATCGTAATGCCGGAGAAGGGATTTCTCTATATTTGGTTTCCCAAAAAACCAACCCATGAAATTTAAAATACTTATTGCGTTTGTATTGCTATTGGCAGGAGCCATCCTTGTTGATTCCGGTCAGAAAGCATTCAGTAATGCCGGAGGAGCCCCCGCTGGCACTACAGGTTCTCCTGCTGACGGGAATTCCTGTGCTGCAAGCGGATGTCATACGGGTACACCAGTTACGAAAAAACCAGGGTGGATCACTTCCAATATTCCGGCAGCAGGCTATACACCGGGCCATACTTATCAGATCGCAGCCAAGGCGATTTATATAGGTCGCAGCAAATTCGGCTTTGAAGTATCCCCGCAGGATATGAGTGGTACAATTATCGGAACCCTGGTCAATACTACCGGTCAGACACAAATACGAACCCCCGGCTATATCACACAAACATCAACCGGTAATACAGCAACCGACAGCCTCACGTGGACTTTTAACTGGACAGCACCCGCTGCCGGTACCGGTGGTTTTACATTTTACGGTGCTTTTAACTGTGCAAATGGAAATGGTGGGACGAGCGGAGATATTATCTATACGTCAACCCTTGCAATCGGTGAGGCTCCAAGTCCCGGTGTGGATGCAGGTATCCTGGCAATCCTGAACCCGGATCTGTATACCTGTTCAGCTTCTGTCACTCCTGTTGTAAGGATTCACAATTTCGGAACAACCACCCTTACTTCGGCTACCATCAATTATAAAGTGGATGCCGGTACACCTTCCACCCAGGCCTGGACAGGCAGCCTGATGACAGACAGCTCCATGCTCGTCACCCTTCCTGTTACTGCTGTAACTTCCGGACGCCATACTTTTTCGGCTTATACAAGCAATCCTAATTCTGTTGCCGACACTATCCCTTCAAATGATGGCAAGACGGTCACCTTCGATGTCAAATCAAGCCCTGCCTCAACTCCTTTTGCCGAAGGTTTTGATACCACCTGGTTCCCTAAATCGAACTGGGAAATAAGCAATCCCAATAATGATACCACCTGGAGAAGGGTTACCACCTCTTATCATTCGGCTCCAGCCTGTGTATTCATTGACAATTATTTATATAAAAAGCCCGGGGCCATTGATGAGCTTATTACGCCCACTTTCAATCTCTCGGCAATCACCACTCCGGTACTTACTTTCCAGCTGGCTTATCAGCTTTATACCAATCCGGCTTCATCACCCAATGCATCCGATACCCTAGAGGTCTATATCTCTACAGACTGTGGAACAACCTGGACCCAACTGTATAAAAAGTACGGAGTTCCGCTTACAACAGCTACTCCGGCTTTCAGCACAGCGGCTTTTCATCCGACAGCAGCCCAATGGAGGTTTGAATTTATTAACCTGGCTGCCTATGCTTCTGCAAGCAGTGCTATGTTCAAATTTGTGAATATCACCGATTATGAAAACAACCTCTACCTCGATGATGTGCATATTGACAACAGCATGGGAATACAAAATCGGGAACTCAATCCGCTGTCTCTCTCTCTATTTCCTAATCCAGCTACAGACCAGCTCCAGGTTAATTATGAGTTGACAGAGGCAGCTCCGCTTGCGGTCCGCATCTACGATATGCAGGGCATGGAAATGCCCTTATCACTTACTGAGGCCAAAAAATCTGCCGGTAAATACAGTGCTGTTTTTGATTTGAGGAATATTCCGGCCGGTACCTACCTGTTGCATTTTACAGCAGGCAGTGCTTCTGAAACAAAACGGTTTAGTGTCTTGAAATAGAAATAAAATAAAGGAAAGAAGAACCACTGTAATCAATTGATTGCAGTGGTTTTTTTGTTTAGCAAAAATCGCAACAGCCTCTTATCATCTTTGGTAAAAACCGCATTAACCCACTTTTCAACCTTTGTCAACCGCAAATTTTCAACCCTCCACCCTGCTCTTTCCCTCACTTTAGTAAAGCGGACTAATCTCATCCTCTCCGGTGTAATTAATCATTAACCAATGCCTTGGTAAGCATGTACATTTGATAAGGGACAATAGCCCCCTGCAACATGAAAACTTCAGGTTTCTTTCAAACTTTTTTCCTCCTCTTTCTGACTATGATTGCATGTACCTCTGCCGCGGCCGGGGTGCATCCAGGTGATGATAATTCTCCCCAATTTACGGATGATCCTAAATTCTGGGTAAATCTCGGTTTTTACAACAGCGATGTGTTACCGGGTATTAAACCTATGCTTCCCAGTTATCGGTTGCCAGGTGCCGGAGCTTCGCTTAATCTGCAGCATAAAAAAATTGTTTATACCCTCACTGTCTATGGCGTGTCGAATGCCCTGGACTTTAACACTAATTTTCTTTCCAATAATTACAGTGAAATAGATGTTTGTGCTTTTAGTGTTGGAACAAGGATTGCCCTTGTACGCGGAAGTATGATACCACGTATAGGCATATCAGGTGGAAAGTATGATATCACCACTGCCGATTTGGGGCCGAATGGTCCAGGCAGCGGATGGTTCAATGCAGAAAACTATGCCCATACAGTATCCTCTTTTGTTGGGGTTCCCATCAGTCTAAGTTACCTGTTGTCGGGTAAATATGCCGGCCTGGAACTTGGGTTCTATTACCATATTCATACATACTCTGAAACAGGTTTCCAGCTGAGTCTGGCCTTTGGGAAACTGAAGTAAACGATTTTTCCTTCAGTTTATTTTTTGAAGAGTTTACGGCTAAACACCTGATCCTCTGTTTCCATCTGCAGAAAATACAAACCGGAAGGCTGGGCGCTCAGATCCAACCGTGTCGATTTGCCGGTAGTTTGCTGGCTTGCAACCAGCTTACCGGTGATATCATACACGACAAGTTTACAGAGCTTTAAGCCTGCTTCCTGTTCCAGGGAATAGATTCCATCGGAAGATGGATTGGGAAAGCAGCGTATTGTGTTTTCCAGATTCTTTTCCTGAATACCCATTACGGTTGATATCACAGCGGTATCCTGGCAACCGGAGGAATTCTGTACAAGCAGCATTGCATTATAAGCTCCCGAAGTCGGATAGGTAAAGATAGCCGGACTAACGTTTGAACTACTGTTCGCAGGATCGCCAAACACCCAGACCAGGCCGGTTACGCTGCCTGTAGAAGTGCTGGTAAATTTCCAGGTATTCCCTCCAATATTAACAGCTGTAAATGTAGCTTCCGGAACAGGAAGAAGGGTAATGACCATTGTTCCACTACCTGTACCGCTACCTGTATGGACAGTAAGAGTAACAGTATAGGTCCCGGCAGTTAAAAAACAATGCCAGCCAGCACTACCCGAAGCGGTATCATTTGTACCGGAACCCGGATCACCGAAATTCCAGGTACAGGAAACCGTGCCCGGAGTCGTGTTCTGAAACCTGACACAGGCTGGAGAGCAGGAAGTGGTATCGTTGCAGTTAAAGCTTACACTTACCTGGGCCTTAACAGTTGTGCCGGCCTGGGCAAGGTAGATACATAACATTGCGATAAGTGTGTAAATGCGTTTCATAAGCCTTCGTATTTGGTTATAAATAAGGTTTCAGCATCATACACGCAGGGTTTATCCGGAAAGTTGGGTCAGATTGAAAATAATTTATCAAGCCCGGGATTTTGGTACTTTTATGCTGATGAATTCTTTCCTGACCTCCTTATTCCTGCTCGTTTTCACTTCCCTCTGTGCACAGACACAGGTTAACTCTATCTGCCTTTCCGTTTCCGATTCACCCGACTCCAGCTTCCTGCCCTTGCCGGAATCTGTGCTTAAAACCAGGAAACTCTTTCTCCTTGGCGAGAATCATGGTGTAGCCATAAACCCTGTACTTATTTTAAAAAGCATTAAATACTTCTATGCACGGGCCGGCATGCGATACTTTATAATCGAACAAAGCCCTTCTGAAGCAATGCTTTATAACCGTTACCTCCGTACAGGTGATGAAAGCCTGGTGAAGGAATGCTGGGATTTCAGATATCTGGAGTACATAGATTTCTGGAGAAACCTATATGCCTTCAATAAAACCAAGGCCGAAAAGGAAAGAATTACTGTCATTGGTATTGATTTCGAATGCGATATTACCTTTGCCAGGGCCATAGAGGTGCTCAAACCCACTGACAAAACCCCTCCTCCCTGCATAGGCCCAGTACTCGACTCGCTCTATGCCCTCCTGCATAAACCCGGCAAACCAGACTACCTGCATCAGACCTGTTTTCAGATTTTTGAAGACAGTTTGCGTGTAAACAAGAAGGCTGTGGCCTCATACTTTGGAGAGAATATGCTGGATCTGTATCAGCTTTCGGGCAATAAGGCTTCCTTCCAGAAATTCGGAAAACGCAATAAAGAGATGTGTACTAATTTTCTGTACCAGATCGATTATGCTGACTCCGCCGTATCCTGGTTCGGGTCACTCGGATCTTCTCATGTATTCCTGGGTGATGAATCCACCTTTGCAGGCAAGCTCAACAAAAATGAATTCAAGGATAAAGTCTTGTCCATGCCCATCTGTTACGACAGTTGTTATTCCTATTACAAATACAAAAATGTGATGGTAGGGGATAATTTCTTTCGTTTATTTCTGAAACACAAAAAAGCCCTGGCTGCTTATCAGTATTGCAGCAAACACGCATCCTGCAATACTTCCTGGATAGAAACCGGGAGCGGACTGGATGAAACCGGGATACTGAACAGGCAATGCCAGTACCTCATTTATATACGTAAACAAAAAGCCGTTACAATGCGGGAAGGAGTGGAGCGATAACCGGGCATAGATTATAAACAATACTTTTGGACCTTCAATATAAATTCTCACTATGCGCAAAACCATTCTTGTTACCGGAATCATTTCCCTCTTCCTGCTCCTGCTGGGAGTACTTTTCAAAATGCAGTATTATCCGGGAGCTTCTATAATGCTGATTCTTGGCGTTGCCTTGCTTAACCTGTTATATCTCCCACTCCTGCTGATCTATCTGATCAGGCAGAAAGAATCACCTGTTATTCTGAAAGTAGCACAAGGCATAGCTATCCTGCCGGCATGGATGCTTACGTTCGGCATACTCTTTAAAATCCAGCATTGGCCGGGTGCTTCGGCCTTGCTATTTTTCGGTATGATTCTCCTGTTATTTGTATTCCTTCCACTGTTTATCATCGGGCAAGTAAAAAACAAGAACACTGAAAACAAAAAAAGGGCCATAGACCTGCTAACCGTTTCCCTTTTCGGAGCACTCGTACTGGGTTACGGCGGAACCCACCCTGCCTCACGCGTTATTCTTCAGGATATAAACATAGATCGTAACCTCAGTTATTCAATACGCCTTGTAAAACTAAACAACAACATCGCTACTGCCGGTATGGAACGCGCACTGGTAGAGAATGAAAAGAGAAAGGATCTTTACAAGAACGCTATGACGATTGCATTCAAGGCCAAAGAGCTGCATCTGTATATCGATCACCTGAGAGATGAAATTATTATGCATACGCAGGCTGTTCCCCAATCGGTTGCTGATACCCTTTCCATTGCAAGCCTCCAGCACCCCGATGATTATGATACTCCAACGCATTACTTCATTGGCAGTAACCCGAAAAACATTACCGGCGAATCGACCGAACTGAAGAAAAAACTGGAAGAATACATTACGGCTATCAATGCCGCAAACGAGCAGCAATTCCCTGCTACCATGCTGACACCGGACCTGACAAACCAGGGCCAGGAAACCATTTCATGGGAAGTTTCAAATTTTTATCATACCACAGTAAGCGGCACGCTGGTGATTCTGAAAAATCTGCAACTCCAGATCCTCGTTATGGAAGGAAACCAATTGCATGATATCCTGAACCGAATGCAGGAGCTGAATGCGAATAAGAAATAGGATTACCTCCGAATGCTAATAATGAGAATGATTTGTTCTCAATTATCTTTCCGATCTTTCTATATTTCATAAAATATTAAGAAAGAAATACATCTTATCAATTCTGATAATCATGAAAAGAGCATTACTGCTGCTGACATTCTGCATTATAACTTTTTTGACCATTGCCCAACCCTGCAAGGAAGTGGTAGGCTATTACCCCAACTGGCAATGGTATAAACGGAATCACCTTGTACAACCTTCTTCCATTGCCTATACCAAATACTCGGTTATCAATTATTGTTTTTTCAGTCCACAAGGCTCCGGTTTGATTGCCACCACTGATTCCTGGGCTGATCAGAATCTTTTGCAAGGGCAAACCAACTGGTCAACCACCCCTACCAGTTATTATCCCAACACTTCCATCATTGATCTGGCTCATAATGCCGGCACCAGGGTGATGGTTTCTGTCGGGGGCTGGACTTTATCCGACAGCTTTCCTGCTATCGCTGCAAGCGCTTCGAAAAGGGCAGTGTTTGCAGGAGAATGCAACCGCCTCATACGTTTCTATCATTTTGACGGAATCGATATTGACTGGGAGTATCCTTGTTATGTGGCACATTCAGGCACCCCGGGCGACAAACACAACTTCACCCTTCTGCTTCAGCAGATACGTGATTCGATTACAGCCTTAGGAGCAGTGAACCATACCACGTACAGACTCTCTGCCTGTTTCAGTGCAGATCCGGGGAATGCATCGAATATTGAATGGGCTAATATCTCAACTATATTGGACAGGGTAAACTTGATGACCTATGATTTTTTCGGAGCCTGGGATGCCATTGCCAATGCCAATTCTCCGCTTTATGCTCCTGTAGTAGGTAATCCGGCTTATAGTATAAACAGTGCGTTTCTCCTGCTCACACAAACCTATCATGTGCCTTCTGCAAAGATAAACCTTGGCGTTCCTTTCTACGGGCGCTCCCAGACCGGGGCCACAGGCCTCTACCAAAGTACCAGCGGACAATCTGATAACTCGACCTTTTCGGCTGATGCAGGATCTCCTTCGTATTATAATGTGGTTGGGTCTATGACCCTCTTCAATGACCACTGGGATGATACAGCCAAAGTTCCGTATTTGCTCGGCAAACCTGCAGGCTCTGCTGCCGGCACATTTGTTTCCTATGACAATCAGAAATCTGTTGCGCTTAAAGCTCAGTACATACTCAATAACAATGCAAGCGGGGCTATCATCTGGGAGCTGACAGGTGATTATATGGAAACTTCATCCGGCTCAGGAATCGTAGCCGGCACTCCTCTGCTGGATACGTTGAATTATGCGTTTTGTCATCCACTCTCAACCGATATTAAGAATGAAGTGACCGGAACAGACCTTCTGCTTTATCCCAATCCGACGGAAGGCAGGACTACACTGATGTGGTACTATTCTGAACCGGCAGTCCTTGAAATATATAATGATCGGGGCTGGCTGGTGTGCTCACAAATTATAGTACATGGTGAAAACAGTCTGCATCTGGATAACCAGGCCCCGGGGATGTATTTCATCCGGGCCCAAGCAAAAGACGTTTATTACAACAGTAAAATTGTGAAGCAATAATTACCTTCTCGACTCCGCCCGACCTGACATCATCCCTGTCATGCTGAACGAAGTCGAAGCATGTTTAGGTTAATGCTGCACCACCAGCTTATGCATGCTGGTTTTATCTCCGCTGGTCAGACTCAGGAAATACAATCCCTCAGCCCAGTCTGAGGTGGTAATAAGTATATCATTTCCTCCCTTGCTGTTATTGGCATATACCAGTTTGCCGGTTGCATCAAACAGCTTAAGTGAAACTTCTTCAGGCAAGTTGGTGATGGTAAATGCATCCTGGGCGGGATTAGGATAAACTCTTACCTCGTTGATGTTGAACACCGCAATACCAGCACAGGCATTGACAGTAGCTGTAACCGGAACAGCCGCGCTCTGACAAGGATCCTTTTTCAACACCCAGTTATAGAACCAGTAATAATAAGCCGGAGCTGTAGCCGTTACATCGGTTCCGGTGATGGAAGCCAGGGAAGCCACATTGATCGGATACACAGCACCCGCATTATTTCTATACAGGTTAATATTAGCGCCACTTGCAGAGAGCTGGTATTTATTACCCGGATTAACATGAAAGTTGAGCGTAACGGTATTTTTTCCGGCAACAGTCAGGTTTAAAGGCATGCTGGTTATTACAGTACCTGTTGAATCAGAGAGGGTCACTGTCGGTGTTGAACCTGTAGCTGCCGCGGCATATACATCCACCGTTTGCAAGGTGAAGGCCGAGCTGGCATTGAAGATGAGGTAGTGAGGCGTATTCAGGCTGCCTCCTGTTCCCAGTGTGGTATTCGTCGCAGGGCCTCCGCTTACCGGGGTAGTGACGCTTGAACTTGTTACATAATAATTACTGGTATGCGTTATTCCTGGAGTGGTATACGTACTGCCCGTACCAACGATATTTCCGGCACTGTCAAGCCATGTGAGCGTTCCCGATCCGCTTGCATTCAGAATGATGGAAGCGGGTGTGCATCCCGATCCGCCTGTTGCCGTAGGGGCTGCAGGAGCGGATACGGTGATATAACCAGTCTTGATTATGGAGTCATTTGAACTAGTGCCACAACCTGTGGCACTAAGTTTAACGGTATACACTCCGTTTTGTGTATATGCATGTACAGGGTTGGTGGCATTGCTGACAGTGCCGTCGCCAAAGCTCCACGTGAATGAGCTTCCTCCTGCAGTGGTATTGGCAAAATGAACACTGTCGGGCAGGGAACAGGAAGTTACAGAAGCAGCATCAAAATTTACAGCCAGTGTTGAGGCATAAGCAGGACCTACACCTACTGCATACCAGGCATTGGTGGTTTGCTGCACTTCATTAGAGCAGGCCCCATACAAATCAATGGCAGCCTGAATGGTATAAGCACGTGCATCGGCATAGGCTGTTGAAGGGGTGAAGTATTTTGTCAGTCCCCGGAAGGCAATCATCTGTGCCGTATTCATCGTCAGGGCATTCACTGTATATGCACTGCCAATATCATTGGTTCCTGAACCACCCTGGCAAAGAAGGTAATACCAGTAAATACACGGACCGTTGTTATTGTGACATTCTCCGTTCGGATCCCAGTTCGTTCCCAGATAGGTATTGGGCTGACCGAGGCTTTTGGGATTGGACATATCCCGTATTCCGGCATGATTCTGTACTCCCGATGTGCTACATGTTATATCACCTCCCATTATCCAGTCGTGCTGGCTCGGACGTGCGAATGCTTCAATGGTGGTGCCGAATATATCGCTGAAGCCTTCATTGAGTGCAGAAGCTTCATCTGTTCCTCCCCCGTTGAGTGCGGCGGTAAAGTTGGTAAGTCCGTGGGTGATTTCATGGCCGCATACATCCAGAGCTGTCATGATAAGGAATCCCTGGGTCACGTCCCCGTCACCATAGGTCATTTCTGTTCCATCCCAGTATGCATTCACAAAATTGGTGCTGTAATGCACGTAGCTGAGCAGGTTATAACCTGCATTATCAATACTGTTGCGTCCGTGTACGTTTTTATAATAGTCGTAGGTCATCTCTGCCCCCCAATGGGCATCAGCAGCAGCCTGGTCGTTACCGGCCAGGTTCCAGGTGCTGGAAGTATTGGTAAAATCAGTGTTTACATAGGTACTTCCATTTCTCAGGTCATAGGTTTGTATACCATTGCCCCGTGCTGTTTCCCGGAGTCTGAACTGACCGGTTCCGTAATTGTCGCTGGTCATGGGTACAGTACCGCTGAATTTGGTGACACCTGTTCCAAGAACATCCGCTGTACAAATCAGGTTTTGTTCATCCAGGATGGTTCCGTCAACAGCATCTACAAATACATTAGCCCTGTATAAGGGAATCTCCGCATAAATATTGAATTTATAAGCCAGGCGATAAGCAGATGCAATGAACGCATCCTTTTTCCGGTGTACCACCACCAGTTCTGCTTTGAATGTATTCCGTTCTCCCTTTTCATAGTATTTTTTGGCATTGACCTTTGTCAATGCAGCCTTGAGAGCCTGCACTTCCGTTAGTGCAGGGGCTGTGGCCGCTCCAATATGCTGCACATAATCACCGTTGATGGAAATAACTTTCCCGTTCTTACTATGGGCAATAAGCATGGTAGCTTCAACGGGAAAGGAATTGAAATACTCCCTGTAACGGGTAGTAGTAAAGCCCAATTCATCCTGTTCCTGTTTAAAAGCTACCAGATTCAGGGCTTTGTCAAGACCAAGGGATGCCGAAGTCCATGCAGGAACCTGAGCTTCTGCTGGTTCACTGCCGGCATGAAAGCGAATTGTATTGGGCAGGCCGGTTTGCTGTGCATAGGAAGTGATTTCCGCATCTTTCAGCTTGATTTCACCGGCATGGGCATTAATGCCGCAAAGCAGAGCCAGGGCGAATAAACATGTTTTCAAACACAAGTATGTTTTAGTCATGATCAGGTTTTTCCGATGAAAAATCAAAACACTTAAACGATAAATGAAACAAAACATTCAGCGCTTTCTGAATGAAACGTCGTGCAGGCTACAGGGGATGGTAATGTTAATGCTAAGTAAAGAAAAATAGATGAGAAAACCCAACATGGTTAGATCTTTCAACTCAGACAGGGGAACTATTTGGTAAAAAAGTGGTGAAAAAAGAATGCGAATCGCTCTCGTTTACCTGCCGAAGCTTCAGCGAAGGCAGGCTCTGATTTATTCCCTGAAGTAGCCCTTCCTTCGCCCTTCCTTCGTCGGGCTCAGGATAAACTTCTCGCCACAATGTAAAAAGCCTGCAACATTTAAGCTACAGGCTTTTCGTTTTTTAATGTGACCTCGGAGTGGCTCGAACACTCGACCCGCTGATTAAGAGTCAGCTGCTCTACCAGCTGAGCTACGAAGTCATTTTTTTATTCTGGAGGGTCAAAAGTAATAAAAACATCGGCTTTCTATCCGAATAAGAGATAAAATTGACTCTATTATTATGAAAACATGAAATTCAATGGTTACAAGCACTGAAATTCAGGCAGTTTGATTTTTAGGCTTTTATCAACACTTAAATGTATACCTAATGATGCTTTAATGTTTTAATTTAGCACCTCCTTGACCACCCAATACTAAACCAATATTACAATGAAAAAAATCTTACTCTTCACCCTGCTTTTTGGCGGGTTATTCATTAACCGGAATTCAGCACAGAGTGTACTGAAAAGCGATTTCGAAACATGGACCGGCATACAGGCTGTAAGCGGCTGGGACGGATCCAAAACAAACATCACCACCACGGCAGGAGACAGCGCCAAGAAAGACAGTGCTTCTGCCTATCATGGCATGTACGATGTTAAACTTGTCAATACAAGTACTTCCTCCAAACGATTCTCCACTCAGCCTCTTTCCATCACTGCCGGAACAATTTACAATATCCGCTTCTATGCAAGAGGAACAGGAAGCCTTCGTACCGGACTTTACGGTGGAAAAATGGGTACCGGTTTCGGATACCAGTACGGAGCTTATATAGCCCTTGCCTCCTCTACCTGGCAGATGTATACTCAAACCCTGGTAGCGGATTCGACAAATGCTGCTGCCCAGTTCCTTTTTTCAGTTAAATCTACAGTGGCACCCGGACATGTATGCATCGACAGTGTCAGTATCACTGCTGCCGGTACCGTTACCAACCAGACATTGTACGCCATACAGTATACCCTTGCCACACCTGCCAACTCCCCTTTCATGGGCCAATTCGTTACAACAGGCGGTATTGTTACCGGAGTTTATATGAGCGGAACACCTTCTTCACAAAGCGGGTATTATGTGCAGACCACGCACTCCTCTGCCTGGTCGGGCCTGAATGTGTATGACTATAACCACCCTGTAACAGTGGGCGACAGCGTGACATTTACCGGTCTGGTGGAAGAGTATTACACTGAAACAGAAATGGCTCAGGTCAACAATTTCACCAAACACAGTTCAGGAAATGCCTTGCCTGCACCTGCAGTCATAGGTTTTGATAAAATTCAAAACGAAAAATACGAAGGTATTCTGGTGAAGGTAAAAGATGGAAATGCGGCAGTCTATACCGCCTCTACGATGGAATATGCTTTCTCTGACTCCACATCTACAAAGGATACGGTGGATCATCAGATGTTTACGTACAAATTCACCGTAGGCAAACGCTATAATGTCACCGGTATTGTTCATTTTAACTATATGAACCTGCTGGAGCCAAGAAGTATCAGTGATATCGACTCTATCAATGTCACTTCGGGTATTCTGGAACATACTTCCGCCCTCGGTGAACTGAATATTTATCCTAACCCAAGTGACGGAACTTTTGCTGTCACTTTCTATGCTACAGGCCAGGAAAACTCCATGAATGTAAGTGTCACAGATCTTTGCGGACGGGTAGTTTACAGAGAACTGAAAAATGCAGCTCCCGGAAAAAACACCTGGACTGTACAAACCCAGGGTCTGGACAAAGGAATCTACCTGCTGGAACTCAGCAATACGGATTCCAGTACTGTCCGGAAAGTAATTATACATTAATCAAAATCAATTTTAGCAAAAAGCCCCGGCAAAAATTGCCGGGGCTTTTTGCTAATCGGTTATGCTTTACTTCTTCTTCTTTTCGTCCTTATTCAATTTCTTCTTGTCTTTCGCAATGTTCTGATTGTCCTTCTGTATTTGTTTCTCTTCCTTTACAGCTTCTTTCGAATTCCCGTTCTTTTCAGCGCGGTTTTTTTTAGCTATATCTCCCGCTTTTTTGTCTTCATCCTTACGGATCTCTTTTTTATCCTGCTTTACATCTTTTTTGCTGTCCTGGGCAACACCAGTTACAGGAGCCAGAGCAAATGCGGCAAGACATACTCCGATGGTCATCAGTTTTGAAATGTTCATGGTAGATAGGGTTAGGTTAGGATTTCTGATACAAAGTAAATACTACCCGGTGAAGATAAAATGAAGTGCCGGAGGTCTTGATACTTTTCGTTACTTTTAGGAAATTAATGAAGCTTCTATGAAGTTGCGTATGCTCTTTCTTATTCTTGCAGTGGTGGGCTCCTCCCTCCTTCCTGCCCAGGACAGGCTTGTGATGCATATCTCTCATCTTTCAGGACGTACCAGCCGCGTAGAATTCCGGGAAGGAGATGATTTCCGCTTCCGTATCAAGAACAATCCCCATCGCTATACCTGCACCATCATCGGTATTTGCGACAGTGTAGTATACTTCAAAGATCAGTTCAGCGTTGAGCTGCGCGATCTGGATAAGATTTATGTGGATCAAAGTAATTTCCTGACCCGTAAATTTTCCAGGTTCTTCCTGGCTCTGGGTATTGGCTACCCTCTGCTGAACGCAGTCAATAACGCAGCCGGAGGCCTGGATCCCATGCCTGACAAGCCTACACTCGTTGTATGCGGCACCCTGGCAGTGTCCGGAATAGTAATGAAGCTGGCCTTTCTGCACCGTTATCGCGTTGGCAAACGCTGTACACTCTGGATTATAGGATGAAGAAAGGGTGAAGATAATTCATGCGCTTATTTTCATTTATTTTCAATTATACCTTCATTCTTCACCCGGGCTTCATACAAGTGTTGCAACTTTGTATCAGAAAATCATTCAAACCTAAAACCTACACACAATGAAAAAGTTAATCGCAATGTTTATCGCCGGTGCTTTCGCAACATCAATGATCGCTCAGGAAGTTAAGAAAGATGCTCCTGCTAAGAAAGATGGTGCTAAGAAAGAAGCTCCTGCTAAGAAGGATGGCAAAAAGAAAGATGCTCCTGCTAAGAAAGCTGACGCTCCTAAGAAAGGTTAATATTTCAGCCTTTATAAAAAGAGTCCTGGCCAATGGTCAGGACTTTTTTTGTTCAGGATGTTATTCTGAGCTCCTTCGTCATCTGTACAAAATGACAGGGAATTTTAGATGGCTTGGGAAAAGTAGAGGTCGGACCGGTTTTATAACCGTATTTTCCGTAATAAACAGGTAATTCAGGACGTATATTCACGATCTGTATATCCATAAACCTGCAGCCTGCTTTGAGGGCCACTTCTTCCACATAATCTATCATCCTTTTACCCAAACCCATCCCCTGGCAGGAGGGATCCACGCACAGGGTGCCGAAATAAGCACGGTCAGGTTTCAGTTCAAGATAAATACAGGTCTGAACCTTGCTTTCCTGCTCTCCGACAAAGAAAAACCCCTGCCCGAAATATTCATCCACTTCCTGAGCGTTTACCCTGTCTTCATATTTGAAAAAATCTTCCACCCTGTAAGCGGCATTGATAAGTTCGATGAGGCGGGGTTTGTCGCCCTCCAGTGCCTGGCGTATGTTCAGCTGTGCTTGTAAATTGGGAATCATGAACAAATGTACTGTTTAGGAAATAATTTTCAAATTGGGTCTGAAAGGCAACACCTCAGTGGAACCCGTTCTATTATTTTTGTATCTTTTTCAAGTTTCCATCTTATTCCATCAAAGCCCTCTTTATGCTTCATTCCCGAAACCTTGTCCTGTTCTTCTTCCTTTTATGCAGCCATATAGGAGCACAGGATACTACTGTGACAGTTTATTTCAAGAGCGGGCAGAGTCAGCTAAGCACTGCACAACAGGCAAGTATAGACCGGCTAAAACATACACCTTATAAACGGATCAGTTTTGAAGGCTATGCCGATAGTATTGGAAAGGCCGTGATGAACCGTAAACTTTCGGCTAAAAGGGCTGAAACAACAGCCCATACTTTTCCGGCAGAAAAAAAGGTGGTTATAGGGATGGGAGTAGCTCCCGGCCATAATGTTTCTTTGAACAAAATGCGGAAAGTGGTGGTCAAAGTATGGTATGACAAACCCACAAAACCTTTTGTGGATAAAGTTATTGAAGCGGAAAAGAAGCCTGTTAAGATTCCGGATCCCTGTAAGGAAGATACAACCCTTGAATATCCCTCGGGAGTAATGATTAAGATGAACAAATGTTATTTCCTTAAAATCAGACATTGCTTTCAATACAGGGATTATATGGATCCCAAATCCATACAGGAAGCCGGGTTAACCACTGTAGATGAGAATAACAAACCTATTGTAAGCGGAGGAATGCTTTATATCTCCTTTTGCAAGGATACCTGTATGAAAAAACCCATCATCAGCTTTGTCCCCATCCCTCCCTGTGCCACCAACAGGCAAATGACCATGTGGACCCGGAATGCGAAAAACAGATGGGTGAATTCGAAAAACAAACTGGAAATTGTAAAAATAAATGGCAAGGAATATTTCAGACTTGAAATATACTGTACCGGATGGCTGAACTGTGATGTAAAGAAACCAACTACACGAAAAGTAAAAGTGAAGCTAAAGAACGGACTTAAGTTCCAGTCGGCAGTGATTAGCGGAAACTGCCCTCTTTACAGCCTGAATGGTAATATTTCCAAAAACAAAAAGAAGGCAACCTTTGATTATATCTGCCCTCAGACTGATCCCTTATTATATATAAAAGCCATTAACAAACATGGGGATACACTCGTGATACGAAATCAGAACATCAATCAATATACCCGTAAACGGAGATTATCCAGCCCATGCAATTGCAGGATAAAGGAGAAAGAACGCTTTCTTGTCGTGTTTCATATCCGTCAGAAGTATTTGTACCGCAAATACAAACTATACCGTAAGGACTTCCCCTAATCTTCCCCCTAACTACTTTGCCTGCAATATATTACCTTACTTTGTTACCTCAATTCGTTGATATAACAAAAGCATCACTGCAGTGAGCAAAGAACAGCATACCTATACCATTTTAAAGCAGGACCGGGATTTGGGTATAAAGAGAGCCTATGAGCGTTATGCCCAGAAACTATTCTTATATGCAACCCGGAAATGGAAGACGCCTGATGATGATGCCTGGGACCTGGTTTACAAATCTCTTTACAAAGTGGCTGACGTAATTAATCAGTACACCTTTGAAACGGAAGAAAGTTTTTCAGGTTTTATTTTCACAGTGTTCATGAATCACTTAAGGGATCATGTACGCAGGGAAAAGAAAAAGGCAGAAACGATGACAGAAGTGCCACTGAACGATTTTATGATCAGCGCTGATCCGTCCCCGGCCAGGGATGCAAAACCGAACCGTTCACTTCAGATCATGCAGCAGGAGCTTGACAAGATGGAAGACTGGCAGCGTATTCTCCTGCTGATGCGCTCTCAGGACATAGCTTACAGTGAGATTGCCCGGTATGTCGACAAACCGGAGAACCAGCTCAAAATTTATTATTCCCGTTTGAAAAAACAGCTGATGGAAAAAGTCAGTCTGGAATTAAACCGTACCGATACCCCAGCACATGAATAAGCATAACCTGCCCATAGCACCGGATGATTTCGAAACCCTCCTGAACGGAGTGTTCCTGGAATTGGATCCCGACGATTCGAGAAACAAGCTTCTTTTTGAAGCTGTTTCAGCTCATGTGATGCAGGGCTCTGCTCCTTCGCTTTCACCTATGCAAAAACTCATTCAAATGATAACTCAACGCTATTCCCTGAATGCACTGCTCATCCTGACAGGTATTGCAGGCATTATACTTACCACATTCCTGCTTCCACGCCGTACTCCACACCAGATCGCAGGTTCCTTTGCCGGCGAACAAAAAACAGTGCAGACCCCTGCTTCCGAATCAGCCCCTGACAGGCTTGAATTAAATCAACAGGAACCTGTTAAAGCCTTCACCGCTCCCACACATGCCATAGAATCCCTGCTGGTCATTGATAAAAGCCTGAGGACATCCGATACGGCTGCACCCTCCGAGCTTCCATCCTTTCCCGATCCCCAGCCTTCCATCATCCCGGTGCTGCATATTCCGGTGATGGAAGATACTGCAGGGGTATTCCCTCACCTGACGGATAAGCAAATCAAGGAAAACAATAAGAACAAACGTAAAATGGTGGATATGCTTTACCGTATGAACAAGAAGAAATATCCCCAGCTTGCTCCAACCACCTGGACTGTTAACGGAGCAAACATTGCCATACCCGCATTCCGTATGCAGAATTCAGAAGTTATCAATCTGGAATACCGCACCTTTTTGTTCGATCTGCTTATACAGGGGCGCAAGGCTGACTTCCTGAAAGCTAAGCCTTCCCAGCAGCTCTGGGTAACTGAAACAGGCCTGGAGGGTATGAAAAAGCTTCAGGATGATTATTTCTCATCTTCTTTTTACGATTCTTATCCTGTGGTGAATATAAGCCGCCAGGGAGCTGAAATGTATTGTGCCTGGCTGGATGAAGAAGGGCGTAAAGCAGGGGCCGAAAAAGTCAATCCCCTCGTGCATGTTCGCCTGCCCGATGATGTGGAATGGATGTATGCTGCCGGAGGAGGATATCAGGAGTCTGCCTATCCATGGAGCGGGTTTATGGTACATGATCCCAGGTTGTCGAAATTACATCCGACAACCATGAATCTGAGAGGCTATTTCCTGGCTAACTTCTGTCTGAAAAAATTTACGGGAAAACGGGACAGCATCTGCGTCGGTAATACAAAAATCCATAAAGATGCCTATACCACTGCCGGAATGATGACGGGTACTGCCATGTACACCGCACCAGTTTATTCCTATAATCCCAACGACTTCGGAATCTATTGCATGAGCGGTAATGTAGCTGAAATGGTTGTTTTACACGGAAGTACCACTCCCGGTACCAAAGGAGGAGGATGGAACAGCGATGAAAAGCATATAGCCATTAACGGTGAAGATGAATATGCGGGTAAGACAGGGCCTTCGCCGTATATTGGGTTCAGGGTGGTGCTGACGGCACGGTAAAAGATCCGGCGTTAATGCTTAACTCAGACAAGGAGTCCGAATCCGGACTCCTTGTTTATTTCCCGGTATACTATTTGCGAACTACGTACGTTTTTATTCCGGATCACATAAAACAAAACCCAGTCAGCATAAACACCGTATGAAACAACTGCATTCGCTCGTCTTTTCCCTGCTTCTATTGTCCATGTCAAACAAAGCCCAGACTACCTTCCAGAAAAATTACGGAGGCAGCAGCGGCTGCTGTGCTCAGCAAACTCTGGACGGTGGATATGTGGTGGCAGGGACTTTTTTTGATACGGTGTATGTTGTAAAAACAGATGTGAATGGAAACACCACATGGAGAAAAACGATAGGCTTCAAGGGAAGCAATGTGCAGACTCAGGTCAGGTTTCTGAAACAAACTTCCGACTCAGGATATGTAATAGGAGGAATAAGGCTTTTATATGACTCAACTGTTCAGGGTGGTAATGTTTACCTGCTTAAACTGAATTCGAGCGGCAATGTGAAATGGATGAAGGCCGATAATGCTTTGTGCATTGCCTATCCCAATTGGTATGCTTCTTTCAATACCACATCCGACAAGGGATTTATCATCGCCGGCATGAGGCAGAAATTCTGTACTCAGGGAGATATGATGGTTTATTTATACAAAACTGATTCAGCAGGAAACGGGCAATGGATGAGAACGTATTCAAATCCTGTCAGCTCTGCTCCTTCCGACCACATCAATACCGTATTGCAGACTTCTGACGGGGGCTATATCCTCGCAGGGAATATTGTTATACGTACTGACCTCTATGGCAAGGAGCTTTGGTTCCGGTTGTACAGTATTGATGTGGATTGTATGATCCGGACGAGAGACGGTGGTTACCTGCTGGGAGGCAGCCCACAGGCAGGTCTGTGTAAATTAACGGCAAGCGGTAACCTCCAGTGGACTTATAATTACGGAGCCTATACTGACCACACGACAACTGTTCAAGAACTCCCTTCCTGTGGTTATATTGCTGCCGGAACAACCTATTTAAATGATCCTGCAGGAGATCTGTTTGTGCTTCATACTGATTCTACCGGTGACACACTGAAAATAAGAGCCTACGGAGGGCATGGTTCGGGAGAAAATGCAACTTCTGTCGCCAGTGTCAGAGGAGGAAATTATCTTCTCGGAGGCAATACCTCAGCAGGAGGAATTCTGCTCATGACACTTGATTCTGCTTTAAAAGGTCCTTGCACAGCAACTCCGGCATCCTTTCCGGTTGGTTTGGCTGCTGCCTTTTATCATGCCTCAGCCCGTGATACTGCTTCCGGGCCGGGCTTCTCTCCCCTTGTGTCCCACACCTTCGTAAATGAAGCTGCAACGTCCACACAGGATTTCTGTTTTACGACCGGAATAGCTGAACAGGAGAGCATTCCTCTGCTTAACATCTTTCCCAACCCCGGGGATGGATTATTCACTGTTTCCATAAACAACAAGGAAGGCAACACATTAATTATCAGGGTAAGTGATATTGTCGGAAGGACTGTTTATCAGTCAGAGCCTCCACTAACAGCCGGTCTGTTTACAGTACAGATGGATCTGCAAACTCTTACAGCCGGGACCTATATCATGCAGGTTTGGAGTAAAGGATTATGCACTCTTCGTAAGCTATGTATCTCCAGATAGGACAAATTTCCTACCTTTAAGCCTTACCAATGCCTTTATGCAACCCCGCAATTTCAATACTACCCGGGCTGTAATCAGTATCAAGAATATGGTTGGCAACAGCTGTATGAAACTGATTGAACAGGAATTCCGCCGTACAGGTTTTATTGAAGTGATACGTATCCAGCTCGGGGAAGCGGAAATACAGTTCGATTCCCAGGTCATGAGCCTGGATTCCATCAATCTTATCCTGAAAAAGAATGGGTTCGAGCTTCTTCAGGACAAGGAAAAAATCCTGGTCGAGCAGGTCAAGACCGCCATTATACAGCTCATCTTTTACGGCAATAATGCAACCTCCCTCATGCGTAACTCCGATTACCTGAGCGAGAAACTGGGGCAACCTTATCTATACCTCAGCAAGGTTTTTTCTGAAAAAACCGGCACCACCCTCGAAAAATTCACCATCCTTATCAAGGTCGAGAAGATCAAGGAGCTGATCAGCTATAACCAGCTTACATTAAGCGAAATAGCCTATATGATGGGTTACAGCAGCGTTCAATACCTCAGCAACCAGTTCAAACAGGTTACGGGTGTTACCGTAAGTGAGTACAAGACCCAGAAAGACAAGGGCCGTA
Organism: Bacteroidia bacterium; assembly: GCA_044448685.1. GTDB lineage: Bacteria > Bacteroidota > Bacteroidia > Palsa-965 > Palsa-965 > Palsa-965. Next base: position 1,048 of record JBIOHC010000055.1, on the reverse strand, counting down.
AGCCGCTGAGCTCGCTTTAATTACACTTCCGCTCTCCGCTCTGTTTCTCCGCACTGATTAATAGAATCTTATTAAACTTTGGTTTTAAACCATAACACTCCCCTGAGCGATTTCCCCCAAATTTGTTCCAGATAATTCATACATCACCTTTAATCCTTCTTCCCATGCAAATCAAACGCAATATAGCACTGAGTGATTCGGGCTTCGTTTTCGACCCTTCTACGGGCGATTCCTTTTCCACCAATCCTATCGGACTGGAAATTATCAAGCTGCTGAAAGACGGTAAGACAAACGAAGAAATAAAGGCCACGGTGGTTAAGCAATATATGACTGACGACAGCACTTTTGAAAAAGATCTTTATGACTTTGTGAATATGCTGAGCAAACTGAAACTGTCTGAGAACGATGAAAAAGAAAAGGATTAATATCGCCGTTACCGGCCTGAATGCCATCGACAGCCCCGGACCCGGGGTGCCTGTTATCAGGGCCCTGAGGGAAAGCAAACTGTTCGATGTACGCATTATAGGACTCTCATACGAGACTCTTGAGCCAGGTATCTATATGCATGATCTGGTGGATAAGACCTACCAGATACCCTTTCCTTCAACAGGGAAAGCGAGCCTTATGACCCGTCTGAAGTATATACACGGTATAGAAAAGATAGATGTCATCATCCCCAACTTTGATGCGGAGCTGTTTAACTTTATCAAGCTCGGTGATCAGCTTAAGAAGGAAATGGGTATCCATACCTTCCTCCCTACCCTTGATCAGTTTGAGGAAAGGCATAAGAGCAATCTTCCTGAATTCGGCAAGAAACATAAAATCAAGGTGCCTTACAGCAAAATGATTTTCAGCACAGCTGAAATCCCAAGCCTCAGACAGGAGTTTACCTATCCGTTGGTGGTGAAAGGAAAGTTTTACGATGCTTCCATTGCCTATACCCCCGAACAGGTGGTGAGCGCGGTGGTCCAAGAGGACGCCGACGCGGTGGGCCTGTCCATGCTCTCGGGGGCCCACTTATCCCTGGTCCCCAAGGTGCTCGATGCCC
>JBIOHC010000054.1:0-27437 GCA_044448685.1 Bacteroidia bacterium | reverse complement strand
TCGGAAATATTTCTATGAAAAGATTTCAGTTCAAATTTCATTTCTGTCTGATGGTTATCTGGATTTATACTTCCCAAATTTAACATACCCTTCTGAATTCCCAAAAATCTCCTCCCACCTCGCTCCCAGTAGGCGCAAACCTTGTAACCGATTGACTTCCTTTGCTGTATATAACAATAAGGGCAGACGATTATTTGACAATAAAACCATCAGAATAGACAGTAAACAAGATCAAAATAGACAGTAATTCACACTAAAACAACGCTAAAATGGAACAGGAGAACAAGAAAACAGAGGCGAAACAGCCGGAGAATGCATCTCAGAAGGGAACAAAAACGGAAAACAAGACCGAAAAACCGATCCCAAATGCAGAACCAAAGAAAGATTGGATGGATTACGTGAACGATTTCATTAAAAATCCAATCACGACCGGTCTCACCGGATTGACAGCGGGTTATTTACTCGGTGCAAACAAAGCAAACAAAGAAGTCGAAGAACTGAAGACCGAACATAAAAAGGAAATAGCCAAACGGGATGATCAGTTCGGTATGCTCATGGAACAAATGCAGCTGATGAATAAACATCTGGCCGCTTCCCTGAAAGGATTACCGGCTCCAGATGATAAACCACGTCTTGAAATGCAGGAAGACCCGGTAAAAAAAGTTTACAGATATATTCCAAAGAACAAACAGTTTAAACTGAAATAGCCATGATACAAAAACCAAAGACAGAAAAGGAAACAGTCAGAGTACCGACAGAAGTATTTCTGGATGTCTGTAAAATCATTCTGACCGGGCAACTCGGAAGCAAAATAGCCGGGATAAACGAGACGATTGGGGAAGTGTTACTCGAGCTTTCCTATTCGAAGGAGAAGAAGGGTCAAAAGGAAGCCCTTTCCAATATCACTGATATTGTTTTAGAATGGAATCAGCATCGTTATGGTGCCGAAGACCCTGAAGAGATTGCACTGAATTAAAAAAAGAAAACCATGAACTGCGAGCATTGTAATAAGCCCCTTGAAGCACGGAGAAGCACGAAGAAGTATTGCAGCAATACCTGTCGGCAATATGCCTACCAGAAACGGAGGGCTGTTTTGATGGAAAGTGATGTTTCAACAGAAACAAATACCGATCCGACTGAACAGGTGATTTTTTCACAGCAAAATGAGTCCGGAGAAAACAAATCGCTTGCTCTTATTCAGGGCTCAAAAAGGTCTCAGGAATCCGGGTATGAATACTTCTGGCCGGAAATCTTCACAAAGATTGAGGATGAATGTTGCAAGCGATCCTTTCAGGGCGAGTTATATTTCAAGCCTACCGATAATGGCGGAAAATTATCAGCAGTGAATATCAGCGACTTTTCGTATTTGTGTCCTCGCATTATGTGTGTCATTGAGAATCTGTTCTTCCTGAGTTATAAAAAAAGGGTGCATTACAATACCATCCATGTTTTATTTCTTGCATTACAGGAAATGCTGGTTTCCGATCACCTCAAACTGATGCCCGAGCCGTTTCCGTTCTTTTCGGATCTATGGAAGCTATACAAACAGATCGAAAGTCTTGATGCGATGCTGAAGGATAACAAAGAGGGAATCAAATTCACTCTTGACAAAAACACCATTACCCGCTTCATATACATCCTGGGTATTCTAAGAGAAGTTACTGAGCGAAAATCATTCAAAAGTCTGTTCCCCAGCCTTTTCAATGCCAATACCTCCTGAAGAAGCCCAACGGTGGCGGCCCTTAGCGGGCTTTGAGGTGTGGAACACATTGTTTAACTTAGATACGAAAGCAAAATGGAAACGGAAGGGAGTAATTTGGAGATTTTAGAAGGCTCCAAAGCAAAAAGAAAGAAAGTAGTAGCCTTATATTCAGACGCAGAGATAACGATGAACCAACTGGCGGAAATACTGATTAATAGTTACCGCAGAAAATATCCTGAACTATCTCTTGTCATTGATACCAACGGGGATAAGCCCCATTTAAATAACGCAGCATGAAAACCGAACGAAAAAACGCAGAACCAAACCGTGAGAATGAGCATCAATCAATTCTGATGAACCAGTTTGCAAAAAACTGCAAAGCAAGCGCAGCGAAAACCAATAACTGCATCATCTACACCCGAGTTTCAACAAAAGAGCAGGAACAGGGGTACAGCCTCGATGCACAGTTAAAGGACTGTGATGAGTTTGCAAAAAAGAATGGCTACTGCGTTTTAGGACATTTCGGTGGAACTTTTGAAAGCGCACAAACAGATGAACGGAAAGAGTTTAGCAGGATGCTTCGGTTTGTGAGAGGGAGCAAAGAAAAAATCACTTACATCGTTGTTCACATGGTTGACCGCTTTTCAAGGTCAGGTGCCAATGCCATTTACCTGAAGGAGCAACTGAAGGACATCGGGGTGTATATCCAGTCTGTAAGACAGCCTGTGGATAGTTCTACTTCGAGCGGTGATTTTCAGCAGAATATCCAGATGATCTTTTCCCACTACGACAACCAGATTCGGAAGGAGAAATGCATGTCCGGAACCAAGGAAGCATTGGAAAGAGGGGAATGGGTGACCAAACCGCCATTCGGTTATGACATTATTTATTCAAACGGGGTAAAGAAGATTATCCTGAACGAGAAGGGCAAACTCATCCGGAAGGCATTCCATTGGAAAGCCGAAGGGTACACCGCCGAAGAAATTCTGCAAAAACTGAAACCACATGGGATTGAAATGTACCCGCAACGAATCTCGCGCATGTTTCGGAACCCATTCTACTGCGGAATGCTTTCCCATGTTGCGCTGGGAGGAAAACTCGTAAAAGGGAATCATGAGGAATGCGTAAGTGAAGCCATATTCCTGAAAGCGAATCAGGTTTTGCAAACAAATCCGCAAGGGTATACCCATACCGGAGTCAATGAGCCAATTCCCCTGAAGAACTATGTGAAATGCGATCACTGCAAATGCAACATGCCGGGGTATCAGGTCAAAAAGAAGCGGATTTGGTATTACAAATGCCGGATAAAGGGGTGTTGCAACAATAAGAGCGCAAAGGAAATGCATAAACATTACCGTTATTTCCTTGAACTATTGACAGTAAAGGAGGAATATCGAACTCCCCTGAAAAAAGCCCTTGTCGCCAAGATCGGCCAATTGCAATCGGAACACCATGAGGCTCATGAAAGTCTCTTAAATCGCCTTAAAGACCTGAAAAACAAGCTCGAAAGGTTGGAGGAGCGGTATGCTTTTGAGGAAATAGACCGGAATATATACGATAAATTCGCCGGAAAGCTGAAACTGGAATTGCAGGAAATCCATGAGAAACTCCGGGTTTCCGGGCTGAAGGTGTCGAACCCGGAAAGTTTTGCTGAACGTCTGCTGAACTACGCCCAAAACCTGCGTGAAGTGTGGGACTACAGCGATTTTAAGGATCGGCAAAAGCTCCAAAATATGCTGTTCCCAGCCGGAATTACCTACAACAAGAAAACCGACGAGTGTCGAACCACTGCCTTAGATAAGGTGTTCGGCTGGACTGCCCTAAAACAGGCTGAGTTGGAGGTAATTGATAAAGGGGAATCTCCCATCCTGATGGAAAATTCCCCTTTAGTAGCGGGATCGGGAGTTGAACCCGAGACCTCCGGGTTATGAATCCGACGCTCTAACCATCTGAGCTACCCCGCCAGGGAAAATCGAAGAATGTTTTACCTATGTTTAACCTCTCCGAAAAAAAGAACGCTAAAGTACTTATTTTCAATCAATAATGAAGGCCGACCTTTGGATTATGAATCCTGCGCTCTAACCATCTGAGCTACCCCGCCATTCTTGTTTTAGAGGGCGCAAATATAGCAAATTCATATTTTAATATACAACCCTGGCATGGATTTAGTCCTTAATTGCTGTGTGAAATTCCAGGTTGTCGAAGTTCTTGAGGAGGCAATTGATTGAAAAAGAAAGATATACCAATTAGCTTACTTGCTCACAACCATCTTCTTACTGATAGTCCCGTAATTTCCACTAAACCTCAGAAAATAAATCCCCGCTTCATCAATGTATAAATCAGCATCTGCTTGTCCGGAAGCGTCCGCTTCACGAATAATACGTCCTCTGATATCTACTATACAAAGATTAGTGGTGCCTGTGGGATAGACAACCCTGAAGTCTCCATTGCTTGGGTTGGGATATACTTCGGCTTTGTTTTCCCAGACAGCAAGATCGTGCATGCCTGTAACGGTATGGGGAATACAACGGTAAAAAACTCCGGTGTTAGACATAAAGGAATCTTTCAGAAGTTGATTGATTCCTGTAGCAGTGAAATAGACTGCTGAACTTGCATTTGCCGGACTGAATCCTGTTGATGGAACTGTACCGTAGTTATTATACCGGAGTAATGCATAGCCCTGACCCGGAGTGAGGGAGTCGGCCGTTATCCAGGCCTTCATCATACGGGGTGCAGCGCTCAGGCTTACATTCGGTTCATCGAGCGAGTCGATCACCATATGTACAGGGCGGCATTGTCTGGCAGGATCTTTAATACCTGTAACGGCAACACCGAAATCCACATTCTGGGGAATGCAATAGGTATACGTAGCTCCGTTACCTGCCATGGAGCGGGTATCATACATATTGGCAAATGCCCGGGTGAAAGAGGTCGTATCGAAACAACTGTTATAGGTAAGCTGGTCTGTACCTGCATAGGTGCTTACACTTCCTGCCGTAAAACCGATTGCCGGAAAGATATGGTCATAATCGGGATCACTGAGGCCCTGGACATAGACGGTTATTATGACAGGCTGTTTTTTGTACAGGTAATGCTTTACCCAATCCAGGTAGTTCATATACTGTGGGGTGGCTACAGAAGGATCCCATTCACTGAAGGTAAAGGAGAATGCCGACAATGCAGCTGTATCATTCAGATTGATAAGTACTTCTCCTCCGGCTACAGTGCGGCACAGATTCTGTGAAATATAATTACCGTAATAGAGACCACACATCTGTATGGAGGTTTCTCCGCAATACCCATTCGCATTCTGCCATTGAAGCCGGGGTTTAATTGCAAGAAGAGAACTGACTTGCGCATTGACATGAAATGCAAGGAAAAGAAAAGGCAGGAGTAAGGCTTTCTTCATAGGGTCGTTGGGTTCGGAAAGGCAATATAGGAAAATTGATTCATTTGAAGACCTCTCAAACCTTAGAATGCCCCAACATTGAACCTGCACTCCTATGACTGAGGTCTTATTTTTCCTACCTTTAGTCTTGAACCCACATAAACAATGAATAGCCCTTATCAAACAACATGAAAAAAAATATATACTTCTGCCTTGCATTTTTATCGGTTGCCAGTGCCGGAATAGCCCAGATACCGAATAACAGTTTTGAGAACTGGACCAGTGGAGGTTCATACAATACCCCCGACCAATGGGGTACACTGAACCCTACAACAGCTCCTGCAAGTGTGTATACCTGTGTTAAAGGAACACCCGGAAATCCGGGTACGGCTTACCTTAGTCTGACCTCCAAAACCGTGATAAGCACCGTTGCTCCCGGTGTGGCTGTAAGCGGAAGGATTAATTCCAGTACGTATAAGGCCGATCGGGGTTTTCCATTTACCGGGCAGCCTGCAACCTTAACCGGAAGCTGGCAGTATATGTCGGGTGGGGGAGGAGATGCAGGTTTTGTTTCCGTACTCTTCACTAAATGGAACAGCGGAACAGGTAAGGAAGATACCATTGCTTATACGGTAAAGCCTCTGGCAGGTATGGTGATGAGCTGGACCAATTTCAGCATTCCACTCACATACAAGAGGACTGCTACACCTGACAGCGCAATGATCGTGCTTTCTGCAAGCGGTGCTACACCTTTTAACGGCAGTTATCTCTATATTGATAACCTGGTTTTCGCTGGTAGCGTTGCTGGAATTCAGGAAGCTGGAATGCCGGTCGCATTTGGCCTGTACCCTAACCCGGCGCAGGATATGCTCACCATCTCAGCTGAAAACGGAAATTCCATAAACACCATAGAGTTGTTCGATATTCAGGGACAGCTTGTAAAAAACCTGGAAGTGAAAAACCGGAGTGAATCATTTACCGTTGATATTACTTCTCTGGCCAAAGGATGTTATCTTGTTAAACTCAATTCAGAAAAAGGATTTTCTATCCGCAAATTTGTGAAGAACTGATCAGAGCCTAAATGAAAATACTTAAATTCATTTTGTTTATTTTCCTGAGCCTGGCTGTTAAAAGCCGGGCTCAGAACGTAATGCCCATACCCGATACACTGAGCGGACCAGTCATAAATCTGACCATGCATCGGGACAGTGTACAGTTTTTCCCAGGACGAATTACGCATACCTATGCATTCAATACGCATCATTACCAGGGCCCTGTTCTTATCCTGAAAAAAGGATTCAATGTAAGGATCACAGTCAATAATCAGATCGGGGATACCACCACGATGCACTGGCATGGACTGCATGTAGCTTCCAGGAATGACGGCGGACCGTATTCCATGATCATGAACGGGATGAGCTGGAATCCTCAGTTTACAGTATTGGACAAAGCTTCCACCTATTGGTATCATCCTCATATGGATAAAAAGACAGCTGAACAGGCTATCAAAGGGGCTGCCGGAATGATTATCGTGAGAGACAGCGCTGAAGCCGTCCTGAATCTGCCACGTACCTATGGCGTTGACGATTTTCCGATTGCCGTTCAGAGCCTTCAGTTCGATTCTGTTAATCAGCCTATGCCTAAAGGAATGGTGGATAGTACCCTGCTCGTGAACGGTGTCATGAGTGCCTATACCTCTATGCCGGCACAGCTGGTAAGAATACGCTTGCTCAATGCTTCCGGTGAGCGGACTTTTAATTTCGGATTTTCAGGTAATAAATATTTTTATCAGATCGGCAGTGACGGAGGATTACTTCAGGCTCCATACTATACAAACCGCATTCGTCTCAGTCCAGGAGAAAGGGGAGAAGTACTGCTTGACTTAAGCGGTATGAACGGGCAGACGATCTATCTTATGAGCTATGGCTCAGAAATACCTATGGGTGTGGCCGGAGGACCAACCATGCCTATGCCCGCTCCCAGTCCACCGATGAACAGCCCACTGAACGGTATTGATTTCAATATCCTGAAAATAAATGTAGATGCACCTACTGCAAGCCCGGTTACAGGTATTCCGGCTTCATTGGTTCCTGTAACACCTTATCCTGTTTCTTCTGCAGGGAAAGCAAGGACAATTGTCATGACCTCGGTCGATTCAACAAATATGGACGGCCCTTTTCTATTCAACGGTCAGGCTTTCAATATGTCGAGGATTGATTATTATATCCCCGTTGGCAGTGTGGAAGTATGGACACTTATTAACAATACAATGGTCGGTCACCCTTTTCACATTCACGATTCCCAGTTTTATGTTGTGGATCGTAAAAGAACCCCACCGGGCCCTTCGGAAGCAGGAAGGAAAGACGTGGTACTATTGTTTCCGTATGATACCATACGTATCATTACTAAATTTGAAGACTTCACCAATGATACCATCCCCTATATGTTCCATTGCCATATACTCATGCATGAAGATGACGGAATGATGGGACAGTTCCTGGTTGTGCCGGCTTCGGAAGCAGGCATTTGGAATCTGAGTGATAATACAGGGGTCAGGGTTTATCCGAATCCGGTGAACAGTATATTGAATATTGTTTCTGAGAAGGAAGAGAACAGTATAAACAGGATAGGCATATATGATGTAACAGGAAGAAGGCAATTGGAATCAGAAAACAAATACGGAGGATCTGTGGTGACTCTTTCCCTTGAATCCCTTTCTCCTGGCATATATTTTATACAGGTAAGCACCAGGGGAGGAATGACTGTACGTAAATTCATTAAAGGGTAATTTATAAAGAATGAAAATCAGGCTTGTTGTATTTTGTTTGATCTTTTGCTGCTGCATGAAGGGACAGATACCCAACGCCGGTTTTGAAAATTGGACCAGTTACGGCATGTATGAAAATCCGGATCAGTGGGCCAGCCTGAACGGTACACTCGTTTCTTCATCAGCCTTTACATGCCTCAAAGGCAGCCCGGGAAGTACGGGTAATTATTATATCCACCTCATAAGCAAGACTGTTGGTTCAACCGTGGTGCCTGGTATGGCTGTAAGTGGTACGATGGATACCATCACCCGGAAGCCTTTAAAGGGTTTTCCTTTCAGCTCCAGACCAGTTTATTTAAGCGGGGATTGGCAGTATATGCCCAACGGACATGATAATCCTAAGATAGAAGTGTTATTGAGCAAGTGGAATACATTACAAAACAAAAGGGATACCATTGCTTATACCCTGAATGCCCCCCTTGGTATGTATATGGCCTGGGGATCATTCAATATGACCGTGAATTATGTTAGCAGCGCGGCGCCTGACAGTGCCCTTATTGTGCTGTCCTCCAGCGCAAGCAGTCCTGTATTCAGCAGCTATCTGAATATTGACAATCTCTCGTTTTCGGATACACCCCGTGGAATTAAGGAGAAATACAAGACATACGGTATACAGCTGGGGCCTGATCCTGCAGGGGATGAGCTTGCCCTGAAAGCCCTCCGTACTGAAAACCCTGTTGAACGTGTGAGTATCTGCAACCTGGCAGGGCAGGAGGTATTAACCAGACAGAACAATACACTCCGGTTATTTATGTATATTAGCCTTACTCAGCTGCCTCCCGGAGTTTATTTGATCCGCATACAAACGAAAGAAGGCATTCAGCAGGAAAAATTCATACATCAATAAGAGACGATGGTAAAAAAATACATTCTCCTTATACTCCTGGCTTTACCTGTTTTATCATTCGTGGATATAGTAAGTAACGGCGCTCCTCCGGGCAGCACAGGCGCTCCTGGGGAACCCAACTGTACAAAAAGCGGTTGCCACCAGGATTTTCCGGTCAACAGCGGGCCGGGCAATGCTAGTCTGCAGATGGGAGGAGGAACAAATACCTATGTCCCCGGCCAAACATACACACTCACAGCTTCTGTCACCCAGGGAACCCTGGTTCGTTTCGGATTCCAGGTCGTTGCTCTTGCCGACAGGGACAGCAGCAATGCAGGCACCTTTCATATCACCGAGAGTTCCAGGACTCAGATCATACCCGGTTTTGGAACGCTGGCTTCCCGGGACTACATGACGTATACTTTTGGCGGATCATCGGCAAAGAGTACCGGCCTTGGTCAATGGACCTTTACCTGGACCGCCCCAGCTGCTGATATTGGTCCCATTACTTTATACCTGGCAGGCATTGCAGGCAATGATGACGGAACCGATATGGGCGATTATGGCTATTTAAGTTCTATACAGCTTCTTGCTTCACCTGCAGGAATACGGGAAACAGAAGTAAACACTTCACTTGAACTATTTCCGAATCCTGCTACTGACCAGATCCTGATTTCCTGTTTCCTGGATCAGGAAACAAGGGTAGAAATAGAATTGTTTGATATACGCGGACAGAAACTGGCTTGCTTGTATTCAGAAACAAAAGCTCCAGGAGCTTTTAAAAAAGATATTAAACTGAATAACACTTATCCGGAAGGGGTGTACCTCTTGAGAATAAACAAAGGAAACCGGAGCCAGATAAGGAAAATACTCCTGAGCCGATAAAAGCCAAGCATGAACAAACGATTTATTCTTCTCTTGTCAGCTGCCATCCTTTGTACCTGGGTTATCTTTTCAGCCTTTACCCATGGAACCCGCAAAAGCGGGGGAGGGCCTCCTTATAATACAAATGCACCGGGTGATCAGACATGCAGCGGTGTGGAAGGAACCAATGCCTGTCATTCAGGTGGTATTCCCGATAATTCAGGAACAGCAAACACTTTTATTACTTTCAGTGGAGGGACCAGCTACGTGCCGGGACAGACATATACAGTTACAGTTCAGGTTACACATCCTACCCGTATCCGATTCGGATTCCAGATTGTTTCCATCCTGAACAGTACATTGACCAATGCAGGAACTGTCACACTGCTTGATACAACCCGTACACGGGCACAGATTCCGAACTGGGGTTCGTATCAGGACCGAAAATATGTGATGCACATCGCAGCCGGTACTTACAGCAATACATCCAACCCGAATCAGAATGCCTGGTCGTACAAGTGGAAGGCCCCGTCAAGCAATGTAGGTAAGATCACCTTTTATGCCTGTTTCCTGGCTTCCAACAATAACGGCACCAACGACCCGGGTGATGAAACCTATTACAATTCCCTTGTCATCGATTATTCACCGACAGGAATTCCCGCTCTTAACAACGCTGCAACATCCGTAAAAATCTATCCCAACCCTTCCACCAACGAGCTGACAGCCGATACTCAACAGGATGACCTGCCTGTAGAATCGCTGGGAGTGATGAATCTTCAGGGCCGTATGCTTTTAGAGCAACGTAATGCATCTGCTTCATCTCAGATGAATATTCATCTGGGGTATCTTCCTGGAGGGGAATACATTCTTCAGATCCGGACCCGGGATGGAATTATAGCCCGAAAGTTCAGCAAGCTCTGATCAAACCTGCCTTTTATTCTCATCCTGATTACCCTTATTTATCATTTCTTTCCCTGACAATCGTCATTTGTTTCCGGTTTATTCCTGCACAAATTTGGCATGACTAAAATGAAATACATGAAAAACACGCTACTCCTGGTAACTCTTGTTTTATCATTAAATCTAAACTCACTCCGATCCAATGCCCAATGTATGGCTGTAGGTAACGGAGCCTCCGGGCAGGTGATTTGCATGTATCAGGATACAGTCCATGGATGGCTTTATACGGGGGGAGGATATACCATGTCGGGAACAGATACCCTGAATAATTGCGGATACTGGAATGATACCACCTTCCATGCTATGGGTACAACGGGCTTGTGGGGAGCAAGTGATTCAGTATGGTGTATGACCGAATTCGGAGGAAAGCTATATATAGGAGGAAGCTTTGTGAAGGCGGGTGGTATTACATGCAATGGTATTGCCATGTGGGACGGGCTTGCCTGGCATGCTGTAGGTTCAGGCTTTGATGCTACCGTGCATGCCCTGGCTACCTTTAACGGATCTTTGTATGCAGCAGGTGATTTTACGCATGCAGGAGCTGCTTCGGTGATGCATCTTGCAAAATGGAACGGTGCAAACTGGAACCAGGTTGCAGGAGGAATTAATGATGGAGTGGATGCCCTTTGTGCCTGGAAAAACGGGCTTTATATTTCAGGGGATTTTACATTGGCAGGCAGTCTTACCGTAAATCATATCTGCAAATGGAATGACACCACCTTTTCGGCCTTGGGTATAGGAATGGGCTATTCCATGATGGGTATGCTGCCAATGGTGCATTCTATGTGTGTATACAACGGCTGTCTCTATGCAGGCGGAATGTTTGATCAGGCCGGAGGAATGAGTATGATCAATATGGCTAAATGGAATGGAACTGCATGGGCATCCATAGGTAATGTAGGCACCAGCATGAGTTCGGATATTGTCAGTACACTATGCGTTTACAACAACTGTCTGTTTGCCGGAGGAGTATTCGGTGCCTGCGGTTCGACCAGCTCCAGCAATATAGGAATCTGGAACGGAACAACCTGGACAACCCTGGGAAGTGGTATGAACGGAAGTATACATGTTATGACGGTGTATCACAACAAGATCTATATAGGTGGTTCTTTTACCACTGCTGCCGGTACTGCGGTTAAGAATATAGCCAGTTATTCAACACTTACGGGTATAGAAAGCATTGAAGGTATAGATAAAGCATTTAGCTTGTTTCCCAATCCGGCCCGGAATACTATTACCTGCGCTTGGGAGCAGGGTTTATCCGGGGTAGCCAATATACAGGTGTTCAATATCTCCGGAGTGCTGGTTTGTCAGAAAGAGGTGAATCCCGGGAACAATGAAAGCATTGTTGATTTGACTTTGCTCAACCCGGGAATGTATTTCATGATTTTGCGGAAGGATGGTATACTATTCAGAAAGATGTTTTCTGTATCTAAGTAAAGATATATCCGGAGGGCTTTGAGAATTTAGAAAGGCAATCTTTTATTTTCTCATAATCATCCTCGGCTACACCCGGTAAATAAACAACCTGTTCAGTTCCATCAGGAAGTGTATAGGCAATGGCAAGTCTTCTTTCGGCGTATGTTTCGGATGTGATACAGCGCTTTTCCATACAGAACGTTTGTCCCAGTTCCCTGCGCATGGAATGGTATACTTTCAGTGCCCCTGCACAGGCCAGGACTATTCCTATGTATATTCCCGGCTGGCTGCGATGACCCAATAGCTCGAACCCTGCCACCCCCAGGCCCACTACTATGATAAATACAGCCATACGTATGCGCCTGATAAAGGGATGCCCCTGGCGGAATGCCCCTTTTTCTTTCAAGGCTCTTGCTTCCGACCAATTGCCTGTATTGGTCAGGTAGCAGTACTCGTCATCGATAAGGAGGTAACCGTATTCGTATGGGAAGAATTCTTTCATGCTTTTGAATGCTATCTATTCCACGCTTCCGGAGGCTGCTGACTACTTCTGTCCTTTCACCGGTATTGCCTGCTTAAGCCAGGCATACTTATCTTCCATTAAATACCAGGTTCCGGGAGTTTTGGAGGTATGATTAGGAACAATTTTATACCTCTTATCCGCAAAAGCAACCAGTGGGATAGACAGCGCTACTCCAGCCAGACTGCTTCCTGCCCAGGTATAATACCGGCTAGCATTGAAGGAGCCTGTATGGTAATTAATACTGGCCAGAGGGGCAACCAAAAAGAGGGACAAAAATGAGCAAGCCATCACTGTTCCTCCTATTCCGTTCTTAATGCTTCTGGTATGGCTTGTATAATAAAGCGTATTTATCTGTCTCAAAGGTATCTCCTTCCTTGCCAGTCCAAGACTGTCCTGACTAAAGCCGAAGTAATGTTCTGTTGAAAGAGAATTTCCATCCTTATACCGGAGAATGGAATTTTCACTGTACATTTTCCACTTCAGTGTTGTATCCGTAAGTCCAAAAATTCGGCCTGAAGTATGATCATTTCTGGATTTGAGTACAGTCGTGTCGAATTTTTCTGTCAAATCCATACTAATCTCTCCGCTTTCCTTTAATCCGATTTTGCGTGTGCTATCTTTGCAACTGACCAGGTAAAACCTCACAGGTGATTTGATGGATCTGGCCTGTGTATAACCTTTCAGAGGCATTAAGTATAACAGGCAAACTGCCAGAAAGGATAATACGATATAACCTGATTTGTTCTTCATCATAACAGCTGGAACGGAATTATAAACAAAAGATACGACCTAATTAATAATTATCCTGATTTTTCTGAATTACCTCTTTGCTCTTCTTTTTTTTAGCTCTTCGCTCTTCGCACACCGCACTCCGCTCTATTCCTTAAGTCCAAGATATGCTTTCAATTGAGCGGTGTTCTTCACGGTCTTGCTGAGATCTGTCATTTCCATCTTACAGGCTCCGTTATGAATGATGCCGGCCTGTTTGAATTTAGCTTCACTGAATGCATAGAGGCGTTTATCTGTGGTGAAGAGCAGGATTACATTCCTTCCTTGCTGACGGGCATGAATAATACCTTTCGGATCGAAGCTGAAAGAACCGTTATAGTCCAGGTCTATAACATTTACAACCTGCATTCTGGAAACAGGCTTTCCAAGCGAATCTGTAAAGCTGGGCTGGAGAGCCATTGTTTTTCCCATTCTGTAAACCTGGTCGCAATTATACACTCCGAAATCCTTACAAAGCAAACCCTGTACCATTTGCATATAGGTGTGACCCGCATCGGCCCCCTTTGCCAGGACTGATTCTTTTCTGCGGTCAACCTTACTGTAAAAGAATACGGGCTGAGGGCTGGTCGTAGTGTCTAAAGTTTCCCTTTCAAATGCTGTGCTGTCCTTACCTTTGCTTCCGTGACCCAATCTCTTTCCGCTTCCTCCCATCACAGCGATATGGAAGTGATTAAAAGGCCATATGCCATGTTTTCTATGTTTAGATGCAGTATCTTCCTTTGCAGGCAGGATCTTGCCTATCTCTGTCCAGTTGCTGTCTTCTTTCTGAAGTTTGTAAAAATCCAGGCCCGGTACTTCCTGAGTCATGGCAAAGTTGATACGGATGGAGCTTCCCTTTCTGATACGTAGGGTATCACTGCCTTTCAGTACCCAAAGTTCGAACATGCCGGCTGAATTGAAGTTGTAGGCAGAGTCTCCTTTATGGTAGGTCATGGGTATACCTGATAAAGCCATATCAGCTGCATCCCTGAACTCCCGGTAAAAGAGTTTAACATTACCTGTAACAGGCTTTCCTTTGGAGGTTACCAATATATTTCCCGGAATAAAGATCGTGGCACCTGAACGCTGATCACTGAGCACGACATCTTTCTGTGAATTGAACGTATGGGTATTAAAGTGCACAGTAAAATCGGTATTGATATTATCCGGGCTTTGCAGTTCAGGAGGCGGAGCAGGGTTCTTTCTTTGAGAAGTATCTCCAACCTGCGGGGATGATTTACCGGCTTCATTGTTTCTTGACGGAATGGGAAGAGTAGGGTTTCGTTTATAACTTGACAGTGTGGCTATCTCAGGCCCGGGCTTACGTACTCCAATGGACTGCATGGGGTCTGTTGTCTCTTGCTTAATAGGAGTGTTTACGATTGCAGGAGCAGATTGTGTGTTCGTATTCTTCTGTGAAACCGTTTTGGGCATATCCGTGTTTTTGCGGCTTACCTGATAAGCCAGGACGAAGGCGGAGGAGAGGATGAGCAGGCCAAGCATAAATTTCCAGCCCGAACCTTTCCTGCCGCGGTCTTCATGTACCTCAGCTATGATTTGTTTCAGGGCATTTTCCTGTACCCGCTCTGTCAGGGCAGCCTGTAGCTCTGTTTCTTCTTTCAGGGAAGGGTTTTCAGCCATTGATTTTTCAAAGGCTGTCTTCTCTTCCTGATTGAGCTTTCCTTCCAGGAAGCGCTCTGTATGTTCTATATGTTCTAGTTCAGTTCTCATTTTTGCTTTTTTAAGACTGGATTAACATTTCCTTAGCCATCACTCTTGCTTTCTCCATACACTTGTACTTCTGATTCTTCGCGCTTTGTTCGCTTCCGAACCCGAGTACCGAGGCTATCTCTTCCATACTTTGTTTTTGGAAATAATACAGCTTGAAAATTTCCCTGCATTTATCGCCTATCTGTGTGAGGACCTGATCCAGGTAACCGTATTTTTTTTCTTTCTCCAGGTATTCCTCTGTTTCCGCTTCGGCATTCACCGAGGCTTCTTTCCAGGGGTCGGAAACACTCCGGTTCTTTTTTCGAAGCGTATCTTTCCAGAGATGCCAGGATATACTGTAGAGGTACGTTCCAATGGAACAGGTCAGGATAAATTCAGGGTTAGAAACCTTTCTGCAAAAGATCACCAGGCTTTCCTGGAATACATCTCCTGCATCCTGTACATTTCCTCCCTTCAGGCGGATGAGTGATTTTACTTTTGGGAAATGATCGTAAAGCTTTTCTATTGCCTTATGATGTTCCCTTTTCCGGATCAGATCAATGATTTCAAGGTCCTTCATATAGCGTATTTATATGTTTAATGGGCAGGAAGCGAAAAGGTACCCGCTTTTAATGAATAATTTATTTAAATTAAGTCTATCTGATTGATCGTGAGATGAATAGAGTGCATCAACTCAAGGCGGAGCCTGGACGTTTTTGCTGACAAGACACAGGAGCCCGTGTGAAAGCGTGTAGCTTGAGCGGTAGGAATCGTGCCGTCTTGATTTTTTTGGTTCTTTTTGTATCAAGACAAAAAAGAACAAGAAAGGAAATAAATCAAATCTGTATTCCAATCACAAGCACATCATCTACCTGTTCGAAACCTTGTTTCCAGTTGTCAAATGCCTCTTCGAGTTTTAATTTCTGTACGTTGCTGTTTTGGGAAGCATTTAACAGAAGAAGATCCTGGAAGGGTTTGTATTTGAATTTTTTCCCCCTTGGTCCTCCAAACTGATCGGCATACCCGTCTGTAAAAAGATAGAACCAGTCACCTTTACAATAGGGGATACTATGTTCTTCAAAAGGGAGCTGTTCCCCACCACCTTGCCCTATAGGCTGTTTGCTGGCCTTGTATTCTTTTAAACAGGGCTTGCCTTCTTCATTGGTATTTCTCCAGATGGGGTTGTTGGCCCCGGCAAAACGAATGATGTGTTGTTGTTCATCAATCATCAGCAGGGAGATATCCATCCCGTCTTTGTTATTGCTTTCTTTTTGTTTCAGGGAGCTGATGATCATTTCTCTCAGTTCAGAAAGGATGAGGGCCGGAGCAGTGATGCCTTTTTCATTTACAATTTCATTCAGAAAAGCATTTCCTATCATACTCATGAAAGCTCCGGGAACACCATGCCCGGTACAATCCACAGCGGCAATCAGCTTGATTCCGTTTTTTTCCGAAAACCAGTAAAAATCCCCGCTTACAATATCTTTTGATTTGAAGAGGAGGAAGGATTCAGGGAAGAGACCTGTGAGATATGTGCCGGAAGACAGGATAGCTTCCTGTATACGTTTGGCATAATTGATCGAATCGGTGATATCTTTGTTTTTTTCTTCCACCAGTAATTTTTGCATGCCAATGATTCGGTGAGCTTTTTTGATCTGCCCATAACCACGCAGGATTAAAAGCGCACAGATGACAGCCAGTACAAGTCCGGCTAATACGGCAATGAGCTGGGTTTGTTTTTTCTCACTTTCTATTTTCTGATTCCGGATTTCAACGGCATTCAGTTTCAGCTCACGGTCTTTCTTCTCACTCTGGTATCTCACATTCATATCCGCAATCTGCTTGTTATTGTCCTGATTGAGAAGAGAATCATTCAATGCTGCACCGCGTCTAAAGTAGCGGTAAGCTTTTTCATAATCATGCAGGCGGGCATAGACTTCGGAAAGACCTTCATTGGCGCTTTTGACGGATATAGGGATTTTCAGTTTACTAGCCAGTGTCAGTGATGTCTGAAGGCTTTGAATGGCTTCGGGCATTTTACCCATCTCCATCCAGCAGAGGCCCAGTTCGAAGCAGGCTTCGGTATAATTACCTTCTTCTTTAATCTCGACTGTTACTTTTTGTGCCTCCTGGATCTGTTTTACAGCTTCTTCATATTTTTTCAATTGACGGTTCAGCACCCCGAGGTGGAGCAAAGTTTCCGCTATACTCCTTTTATCGCCCATGGCCTGTTCTATCTGAAGGGCTTCAGTATAATTTTTCAGTGCTTCTTCGGGATGTCCAAGCTGACGGTTTACCACGCCCAGGTTGGTATAGACGGGACCGAGGTCGTCCTTGTAGCCTATGTCAAGATAAAGCTTTACACATTTATTGTAGTTTTCAAGGGCTAAGTCCAGACTGTTCTGATAATAATAAACACTTGCAATGAGGTAATAATCATGGGCCTGTGATTTTTTATTTCCTGTTTTTTCGGCGAGCCCGGAGGCTTCAATAAAATTCCGGAGGGCTTCGGGATATTTACCCTGGTTCATATAAATCATTCCGGAATTATTGTAACAATGAATTATGATTTCCTGATTGCCTGATGCTTGTCCGGCAGCCAGCCCGGCCTGGTACTCCTTCAGTGCTTCATCATAGCGGCTCAAATCCATCTGACAGTTGCCCATGCCTTCATAGAAGGCTCCGGTTAATCTGCTTTTTGTTTCCAGAGCTATTTTCAGGCCAGATTCATAACTTTTATAACCATCTGCGTAATGTCCCTGTGTTTCCTGGATCCGGCCCAGTGCATCCCAGCCTTTCATCTGCCCTTCGGCAAATCCTGATTTTTTTCCAAGTGTAATAGTCAGTTGGGCTGTATCCATAGCTTGTTTTAGAAGTCCTTTGCGTCGGAGTTCCTTGGCTGTCTTTGCCAGCACATTTACCTTTTCAGTGTCGGATAAGGGGTGGTGAAGTAATTCACGCAGGGAATCAAGCTTCAGCTTTTGAGCAGGAAGGAGTACAGCAAGAAGGACAGCCAGCGTTGTAAGGAGGATACGCATAAAAGAGGTTCCCTGCTAATATAGGGAAATCCCTTTAATTAATAGACAACTACTTTGGTAACGCTGCCAGACTTGCTTCCACTGACGGTCAGAAAATAAATACCGGGACCGAACTTTTCCAGGTCCAGTGTTTCCGAATAGTTCCCGTTCAGGTTTCGGACTGATTTATACAAACACTGCCCGCACAAATTACTTATGAGAAGGGTATAAGGTCCCGCTTCGGCATGAGAAAGATTCAGGGTAACAACTCCGGCAGTAGGGTTGGGGTAAATATGCAGATCAGGTGCATTGCCATGTTCGGCCACAGAAGCCGGAATAAGCGTTGGGGTTTTCCATGTTCCTCTTCCGTAGGTGGCTGCATAGAGCATATTGCCAGGAGCATAGATCTTGAGGTCATTGATTTTGACATTGGGTAGACCTGTATTGTAATTCATCCAGGCAGCAGTTACCGTATCACGGTAATAAACACCAATATCGGTTCCGGCATAGATACCATCGGCAGTGCCGCCCTGGTAAACCATACAGTTGACAGGCAGCGCTGGAAGCCCGGCGGAGATATTGGTCCAGATAAGACCACCATCCGTGCTTTGGAAAACTTTGGAGGATGCATTGTAACTGCCAAAACTGACCCATACACGCAACGGGTTCACCGGATCAACAACGATACTGCTTATGCTGCCGCTGGTAATTGGTAAGCCGGTACTGATATTTTTCCAGGTGCCTCCTCCGTCCTTTGTTGCATAAACAGAATCTTTATAAGCTGTTGTTTGTTCTGCAGCATAAATAAACAGATTGTTTGAAGGGGCAACAGCAAGTGCAGTGATCGTATTATTTCCCCATTTACTGATCTTGATCCAGTTATTACCTCCGAATTCCCATACATTTTTTATTCCTGCAAAAAGGGCGGATGGAATCTGTGGATCCTGGAAAAAAGGCCCTGTTCCATTTTGTGATTCAGTGATTCCGTTATCTATCGGGTTCCAGATATTGCCTGCATTACCTGTCATAGAATAACCGCCCAGATAAGAGGCCGCATACAGCGTATTGTCACTTGTATAATCAATGAAACAGCCAAGCCCGTCACCGCTTGTTGTATACTTCCAGATTCCGTTGCTGTCCAGATTGGTTCCGTTATCCTGCCAGCCTGTGATAAAATATTCAGGCTTGTCGGCTGAGAGTCCTATATTGTATTCTTCACCGATTGCAAGGTTGGAGCTGATATTGGTCCAGGTTTTTCCTGCATCATTTGATTTGTACACACCTCCATCCTCAGCCAGAAACATTTTACGGTTGCTGCCGGGAGCAAAGCAGAGGTGGTGATTATCGACATGGATAAGGTTATAGGTAAGGTTAGTCCAGTTCTGACCCTTATCGGCCGAGAGCCAGATATCAGGCCCGGCTATATACACAGAGTCAGTATTGGTTGGTGATACTGTTACACAGAGGTCATACCATCCCTGTCCGGTGGCATCTGTACCGAATTGTGTCCATCCAAGAATATTGGGGTGTGAAGATTGAAGGGTGAAATTCTGTCCCCTGTCAGCAGATCTGTATAATCCAATGTAAGCTCCTGAGTTCGGGTCAACGGCAGCTACATAAACAATATTGGAATCGGCCGGTGAAACACCTATGCCCATGCGTCCGGCAATACTCGGCAGACCGGAGGTGATATGTGTAAATGTCATTCCGTCTGTACAACGGTAAAAATTGCCGCTATAGTCGCCTGCAAAGAGTGTAGCAGGGTGACCAGGTTCAAACTCCACGCTGCGAATCCAGGCATTTAAGAGGCGTGTCCAGGTAAGTCCGGCATCTGCTGAATAATAGAGACCCTGGCTGGTACCGCAATAAAGCGAGCTGTCCCGGGCAGGGGAGATGAGGATACGGGTTAACTCTATATAGTTAGGTCCGCTGTTCTGCAAGGTATAATAGAGACCGGTGGTATCCCATGTTTGTCCGCCGTCAATGGATTTGAGCAACCCAATGGTGGTTCCGTCATACCCATCTCCGTCTCCTGTGGCCAGATACATGATATTGGGATGTACTGGGTCAATGGCCAGGTCGGTGGTGGAGAGGACAGGAAGCTGATCTGTATTGGTTATCCATGATGTACCTCCATCTGTTGTTTTCCACAAACCTCCGGCCGGGGTACAGGCAAACAGTATGCTGTCGTTGCCAGGGTAAACTGTGATATGGTTTACTCTTCCGTTTCCTGTCATGTTGTTATTGAAAGCAGGCAGCCCGTCATAGGTCCAGGCAGCACCGGCGAGGGTAGTAGGGGAGCTTAGTTTCTTGTTTTTTTTCCAGTTTTTCAGGTATTCATTTGAAAGGGCAACAGGGTTTTGTCTTGTTCCGTTCGCATCTGTACGGAGCAGCATCTGTTTTTCCCAGTTCTGATAACTTTCCATGTTCCCTTCCGATTCAGGTTTTTCGTTTGAAGTGGAAACGCTTCCATAGCGGGTTTGCCAGCGTTCAAAGGCAGAATGCAGATCCTGAATACTCACATTCGGGTCTTTCATCATACGGGCCCAGTCCTGGGCATGAGCAGAGAAGGAGGTCAGAAGCAAGGCAGCAACGAAACGGGCAATTTTATACATGCATCCTGTTTTGAAATGAATACTGAATAATACGGGGAATTGTTTAGCGGGGATGATGTAAAGATAAAGAAAAAAGGAGGAATTGAATTTTACTTTTTCTTAAAGCGCTTTGAAGGGTGCCTTCTGGCATTAATCACATTATAGATTACGATCTTGTTCAGATTCAACTCATAAACTAAGAGATAGGGAAACCGTTTTATCTTTGCCTGTCTGAAATTTTTATATCTCCGTTGGCAGCCTTCTGGAAAATGTGAAATAAATGCTAAAGCGGATTCCCATTCGGCCAAAAAATCATAACCTAGTCCTGATTCCTGAGCTTCATACCATTGAAAGGCTTCTGTGATGTGGTCGGAGGCCAATGGCAGAACTTTGACCAGGTATTTCATTTTTTTAAACTTGCAATGGCTCTTTTTCTGACTTCAGAAACGGAATAGGATTTTGTTTTTCCTGCCTCATAATTCTTTTTCTGAATATCAAGCTCTTTTTTTTCAGAAGCGCTTAATTCATATGCATTGTCATAATTAAGGGCATATTCTTTAAATAAGGCATGAACTGCTTTGAGGAAACTGGTGTCAGCCATGTCATCAATCGCCCTGTGGAGTTCTTTTTTGAGCGTATGTGTTGTCATTTTATTATGAGTTAATCGTGACAAAATTAATGAATATCCGCCCTAATTCAAAACAAGGTTCTTCCTCCAGTACTGAGATTTCCTTATTGCTTTTTCCCTTCCTGTGGAAGGCCTGTATTCCTCAGGTTTATGAGTTTATTCAGCATGTCGAACCAGATAGGAGCTCCGAAAGAAACGGCAATAGCTGTAAAAATCCAGCCTATGATTTTGGAGAGACCTATTTTATGGGTAAAAATCCGGAGGATCCCGAAATAGCGACCGGTATAGCTGCTATGCTCTTCAGCTTCTATACGGGCTTCTTCCCTTTCGGTAAGCACCCACCCTATGGGAAGGTGCAGCATTTCAATACTGTTATAACCTTTGCGTATATCATTGACCTGTCTGGAAAATGACTTGTTTGCTCCTTTAGCCTGAGAAGAGTCAGGTACATATGCATCCACCGCATTCACCAGGGAGGTGCGCAGTACAGAGTTTTCCCACAGCTGCTGGGATATATGGATGGTATCCACATTCATGAGGATGGCTGCCAACAGTCCGATCACCATCAGCCAGGTCTTGGTTTTCTTTTTGTACCAGCCGCTAACCCGGTTCATATATTCCTCGTACCAGTTTTCAATATTCCCTTTCAGCTTTTCATAATTCCCTTCTGAAGCACTCACAAAAGACCCCAGCAAGGTTTTCGTGTCTCCGGCCTTCAATGTATTAAGCCCTTTGATGAATTCATTTACGGTGTCAGTATTGGAGCGGAGGGCTATATTCCCTGAACCGTCGGGAGCTGCTTCCTGCGTAATGATTTCGATCAATGCCCGGGCAAAGCTATCAGACGAGATATAGGCCGGAAGCCTTTTTTCCGATTTACGGAGGGTATCAATGAGGGGATGTTTGTAAAGTTTGGCTGCCCAGTCTTTGCTGGAAGGATCCTGAAGTGCATGTAAAATCGCTTCCTTCAGTTGCTTTCCCCGATGTGAGAAAAAAGAGGCAATGAGTTCATGTATCCCTGAAACCAGGATGCTCATCAATAGAAAAATAAATACAATACCAATACCTACCTCTATAAACTGAGAGTTAAACATAGTGCCGGGGTTTAATAATCATAAACACAGGGCAAGGATATTGTAAAAAAAGATAAGAGACAAGTAATCCGCCGGAATGTTAAATTAACGTTAATCCATATCCGGAAGAGGAAGCTCACCGTGAAATCCGGTTATTTTTGTTCTACTCACCATTAAAATACCGTATGGCATCGAAATATTCCCTGAAGCATACTGTTGTTGGCAACAGACTCCTGGTTAATTATACCGGTTTGATAACCAATAAGGAGATGGTTGAAATAATGGACAAGATCTATTCCCTGCTGAGGGCTAACTATGTAGATACGCTTTTAATTGATGCAAGGGGGAGTGAAGTGTTTCTGGAATTCAGAGAATCGCTGGATTTTGCATCCAATCACCCCTCAGAGTTTCAGAAAGTTAAAACTGCAGTTATTGAGAACAAGACAAAGGAAGCTCAGTATAAGCTTTATGAAATGTTTGTCAAGAACAGGGATGTAAATCTGCGATTCTTCACTGATATGAAAGAAGCGCAGCTCTGGCTGGGACATTAAGCCTCATCCTTAAAATCCTTTTCATATCCGGCACACAGTATTTCCCAGTTTTCCCAGGACCATTGCAAATCACTTTCGGTGAATGATGATGCGAGCAGCTCCAGGTGCAGGTGCCATCCAGCTGCCAGGTGAGCCAGATTATAAGAAGGAGGAAATGCATGCTCGAGAATTAACAGACATTTTTCTTCATCATCTTTGAATTTCCAGGTCACTACTGATCCTTTTACATTTTCGTCTTCCCAGGTATGATCAATTTGTTGTCCGGGATTGATACGGGTTATCGTGCCTTTGGCAATATAACCAGTGGTTTTGTAATGCATCTCCAGCTTACCTCCGATCACAGCCGTCAGTTTAGCTTTATACAGCCAGCTTTTGTAGTGTTCAGGATGCAGAAAATGATTCCAGACTTCCTCACGGGTATAAGGAAGGCTCATGCTGAACCTCAGGGTGTGTTCCTTATAGGTTTTAATCAGTACACCTTTGGACAGTTTATCACTTCCGGCAAACAACTGACCTGTTTCAACTTTTAGTTTGGGGATCATAGTTTTTCAGCTGAATTTATTGAATATGTGCTCTATTCTGATTTCAGTTTCTGATCAGCATAAACCATCCTTGCTGACTGAATGTTTTTTTGTCAAATCCCGTTGCCTTAAAAATATAATAATAGGTTCCGTTTACCACTTCTTCCCCTCCAAGGGTTCGCCCATCCCATCCTTCATCCGGTCTCACAAGATCAGCCAGCTGCACTCCCCAGCGGTCATAAATTTTTACATCGAACAAATCCAGACCCTGAGACAGGATAATAAACAGATCATTCACTCCATCTCCGTTAGGGGTAAATACATTGGGAATATTATGCACCCAGGAAATAATTTCATTAACAGTTATAAGTACCTGCCAGGTGGACACACATCCGGAAGCATTCGTTGCTGTAAGTGTAACTGTGTATGTGCCCGGGGTATTGTATACATGCGTGGCACCTGGTCCGCTGCCCGTAGTTCCGTCACCGAAATTCCAGACCAGGGATGTGGCGTTGGGGGAACTGTTATTGGTGAAATTAACAGTAAAGGATGCAGTACCACTGACACTGTCGGGAGTAAAATGAGCATAAACGGAGTCTACAGTGAGATGGCTTACTGCACTGGCTGTTCCGCAGCCGTTCATCACCGTTACAGTATAGTTGCCTTGTGTGGAGACATACAGAGAAGAACTGGTCTGGCCTGTATTCCAGCTGTATGTTCCTCCTCCGGAAGCGCTCAGCAACACAGAATCACCTTTGCAGGTAGTGGCACTTGGTGTCAGAACTGCCACGGGAAGCGGATTGATTGTAACGGCAGTCACAGCAGGATTGCTCCCGCAACTGTTCGTTACAGTAACTGTATAATTTCCTCCGGCCTTCACCGTAATGGAAGAAGCAGTGCTGCCATTGCTCCAGCTATAGGTTCCGCCTCCGGATGCTGTAAGTGTGACACTGTCACCCGCACAGAACGCCGTTGGACCTGATGCTGTGATAGCAGCAACAGGAGGATTCCCGATCATGGCTACTGTTCCTGTATCTGTAATACTGCACCCGTTGGCATCGGTGATATGACAGGTATAAAGACCCGGGCTGAGTCCGCTGGCCAGGGAAGCACTTCCCCCCGAAGGGGACCAGGAATATGTATAAGTTCCGTTACCACCGGAAGCCGTTGCCTGCATTGCTCCATTGCTGTTTCCACAGGTAGAGGCTGTTATGCTTGCAGATGCAGTAAGTACAGGAGGCTGTGTGATGCGTGCTGTGTCAGTGACTGTACAACCGTTGGCATCTGTAACTGTACAGGTGTAAACTCCGGCTGTTAATCCGGCTGCACTAGCTCCGTTTCCGCCGGAAGGTGACCAGGAATATGTATATGCTCCGCTTCCTCCTGCAGGTGTTGCGGTTGCAGATCCATTGTTCCCGCTGTTGCAGGCAACAGCTGTGTTGGTAATTCCTGAAGTCAGCAGGGCCGGTTGTGTGATGACAAAAGTCTGACTGCTTGAACAATTGTTGGAATCTTTAACTGTACAGGTATAGGAACCCGGACAAAGAGCAGAGGCGGAAGCTGTATTGCCTCCTGAAGGAACCCATGAATAGGTATAAGCACCTGAACCTCCTGTTACGGTTACGCTGGCTGTTCCGTTGCAGGTTCCGTTACAGGTAATATTGGAGAAGGAAAGAATACTTGTTGACGGTCCTCCGGTATTCGTTACATTGGTTGATCCGGTTTGAACACAACCGGAAGCATCTGTTACAGTTACACTATAGGTCCCGGCTCCAATTCCGGTGAGGCTGTTTGTCGTATTTCCTCCCGGTGCCCAGGAATAGGTGTAAGAGCCTGTGCCTCCCGTTGCCGTCAGACTGGCAGAACCGTTACTGCCTCCGCAGGTTGCAGCAACAGAAGAAACCGAAACACTCAGAGCTGCAGGTTGTGTGATCGTGAATACCTGGGAAGCCGGACAGCCGTTTGCATCCGTAACAGAACAGGTATATGTTCCTGCAGTAAGGGATGTGGCAGCAAAGGATGTTCCGCCCGAAGGACTCCAGGTATAGGTATACGGGCCTGAACCCCCGCTTACAGCAGTTGTTGCTGATCCTGTATTGCCTGCATTGCAGGTAACATTTGTCTGGGAAGGTGTGACAACAAGAGCTGAAGGCTGAGCCAGATTAAAAATATGAGAAATTGGACAGTTGTTGGCATCGGTTATCGAGCAGGTGTAAGTTCCAGCGCTCAGGTTAGATGCAGTGGATAAAGTTCCTCCTGTGGGAGTCCAGGAATAAGTAAAAGTTCCTGTTCCTCCGCTTACTGTTGCAGTTGCGCTTCCTGTTGAAGCCGAATTGCAAAGTATATCGGTTTGGGAAGGAGTGACTGCTAAAGCAGGAGGCTGGGTGATATTTACCACCTGTGTGGTAAGACAGTTATTTGCATCCCGTATGCTGCAGGTATAGGATCCTGCACAGAGTGAAGAAGCGCTTGAAGTTGTTCCTCCCGAAGGGGACCAGGAATAGGTATAGGGCCCCGTTCCGCCGCTGGCAGAAACAGCAGCAGAACCGTTACAGGCGGCATTGCAAATTAGATTGTTAGATGAAGTGAGGGAAGAAGAAGGCCCGGAGCTGTTACCTACAATAACACTTGCTGTCTGAGTACAATTGTTCGCATCCTGAATGGTAACAGTATAAGTTCCGGAAGAAAGATTGTTTGCTGTAGCTCCGTTTCCTCCCGAAGGAGTCCAGGAATAAGTATAGGAACCTGTTCCCCCTGTTACAGAAGCCGTAGCGCTGCCGGTACTCACTCCACACCCTGAAGGGGAAGAGGAAGGTGTGATGGCAATGGCTGCTACCGGCTGGGTGAGTGCATAAATTTGTGATGCAGTACATCCTTTGCTATCCGTGACTGTGCAGGTATAATTACCGGCTGTTAATCCCGATGCTGTACTTGCGGTTCCTCCGGAAGGAGTCCAGGAATAAGTATAAGCCGATGTGCCGCCTGCAGCAGTGACTGTGGCAGAACCTGTAGTGCCTCCGTAACAAAGGATATTTACAGAACCTCCGGAAGAAGCAGAAAGAGAAGCTGCCGGTTGTGTAAGTGTGAATGTCTGGGCAGAGGTACAGCCTTTGCTGTCTGTTACCGTACAGGTATAAGTACCCGCAGAAAGTCCGGATGCTGAAGAAGTTGTTCCTCCGGAAGGTGTCCAGGAATAGGTATAGGAAGCAGTTCCCCCGGAAGCGGTGATGGATGCAGCTCCTGTTGAATTTCCGTGACAGTTAATGTTGGTGATTGCTCCGGGACTTGTTGACAATGCGGAGACCGGCTGTGTAACAGCAATAGTCTGGGAAGCTGTGCATCCTTTTGAATCGGTTACGGTACAGGTATAGTTACCCGCTGTAAGTCCGGAAGCGGAGGACCCGGTTCCTCCTGAAGGTGACCAGGAATAAGTATAAGCAGCACTTCCACCGGAAGCAATGACCGATACGGAACCTGTTGCTCCTCCGAAACAATTTACATTGACTGTTGCCCCTGCTGTAACAGCCAGTGCAGCTGCAGGCTGTGATATTGCGACAACCTGAGTTGTAAGACAGTTGTTGGCGTCATGAATACTGCATGTATAGGTATTTGCACATAGAGAAGAAGCTGTTGATGAAGTTCCTCCAGATGGGGACCAGGAATAGGTATACGGCCCGGTTCCTCCTGAAGCACTTACCGTAGCAGTACCTGTACAGCCTGCAAAGCAATTGATATTAGCAGAGGAAGTCAGGGAAGAGGAAGGCCCTGTGGTGGTTCCTACCACAGTAGTGGATGACTGTACACAGTTATTGGCATCGTGAACCGTAATCGTATACGTTCCTGAACCCAGGTTGCTGGCAGTGGAACCTGTTCCTCCTGAAGGAGTCCAGGAATACGTATAAGCACCTGTTCCTCCTGAAGCGACAACAGATGCTGAGCCTGTTGTGGTACTGCAACCGGATGGAGTGGAGGAAGGTGTTACAGATAAGGCTGATGCAGGTTGAGTAATTGTGAATGTCTGAGCCGAAGTACAGCCTTTGTTATCCGTAACAGTACACGTATAGGT
>JBIOHC010000053.1:0-29230 GCA_044448685.1 Bacteroidia bacterium | reverse complement strand
CTGTACTTTAGGTTGCAAAAATAGTTAAATTTTTAAGAAACAGAATTATTTTAAAAGAGAGTCATCTGATGTGGGTATGCTGTTGGTTATCATGTTGTTGTGAAAATTAATTGCCTTCCTTGCCCTGTTTCAGATATAAAATCATTTTCCCCTGACATCTGTTCATAAGTTCAGCCTGTTTTCCGGATTCCCAGGCTGTCAGGACAGGATTCCAGTAATTCCTGAATCGTTTTTCCAAACCGGGGGTGTGTCCAGTTTCCTGCAATTTCAGCAAGAGGCATAAGTACAAATTTACGGTCCTGAATAAATGGATGTGGAAGCAGCAGTGCAGGGGTCTTCAGATCCAGTTTGCCATAAAATAAAATATCTATATCAATGGTCCTTGCCTGCCAGGGAATGTCTGTTCTTTCCCGTCCCAATGACTGTTCAATTTCCAAAAGTGCTTTCAGAAGCACCTCCGGTGCCAGGTCTGTTTCAATTTCAAGGGCCTGGTTCAGAAAGGGCTGAAGTTCATCGTTCCCCCAGGCCTCCGTTTCATAAACAGAGGATACGGAAAGAATCTTTCCGGCTATCGTTGCAATTTCTTCCCGGGCCCGGCTCAGGAAGAATTCCCGGTCTCCCTGATTGGAACCTAAGGAAAGAAAAACCGGAGCTTCCTGCATTGGACTTCAAACCTAAGGGAAAATAGGGTACGTAGTATTTATAACCACCTAATTTTTCAATAGCCTCAAAATTACTTCCACCTGATTTTTGTAAGTTTGTCAGAGTCTGTCACCGAATTCGAAATTAACGGCTACAATGAATCAACTATGAAAAATTTCTTTACATCACTATTCGGCAGTTTGCTGGGTTCACTGTTAGCCATCATCCTTGTCCTTTTTATTGTGGCAGGCCTTATCGGGAGCTTTTTTTCGGGAATCATGAAGCTGGAAAGTAAAACAAAAACTCCTTTGTCAGCGTCTGTGCTATGCCTCAAACTGGACAAAAAAATACCGGAAAGAACCAGTAAGAGCCCGTTTGATAATTTTTCATTTGGAAGTCTGAGTACAGAAATTCCAATAGGATTAAATGATATCCTTGCCGAATTGAAAGAGGCAAAGGGTGATGATCATGTGAAGGGCATATTTCTGGAGCTTTCATCTGTTCCCGCCGGCAGTGCCATGCTGGAAGAGATCAGGAATGCACTCCTGGATTTTAAGAAATCAAAGAAATTCATCATCAGTTACGGTGAGACTTATACTCAAGGAGCCTATTATATAGCTTCGGTATCTGACAAGGTTTACCTGCACCCTGCCGGCTTAATAGAATGGAAAGGGCTCAGTGCACAAATCATGTTTTACAAGGGATTGCTTGATAAGCTGGATGTTTCAGTACAGATATTCAGACATGGAAAGTTCAAAAGTGCGATAGAGCCTTTTGATTTGGATAAAATGAGTGAGGCAAACCGTTTGCAAACCCTGGGGTATGTTTCAGCCATCTGGAATCACCTTTGTGAAGGTGTTGCTGCTGAACGGAATATATCAATTGGGGAGCTAAACCGGCTGGCAGATGGATTGCTTGTTCATTCTGCCTCTGATGCATTGGTGAATAAGCTTGCAGATGAATTGCTTTACAAAGATGAAGTCCTGGACCGTATCAATAAACTGTTAAAAAATAAGGAGAACGAAAAAATCAATTTTGTGACGATTGAGGCGTATCGCCAGGCTCCTAAAAAGATTGAATCAGGAGAAGGCGGACGAAAAAAAATCGCGGTCATTTATGCTGTCGGGGAGATACAATCCGGTGAAGGCGATGATTCCAATATAGGGTCGGAACGCATTTCAAAAGCAATCAGAGATGCCAGGCTGGACGCATCCATCAAAGCCATTGTACTCCGGGTGAATTCTCCCGGCGGAAGTGCACTGGCTTCGGATGTAATCTGGAGGGAAGTGACACTTGCCAAAGCGGCCAAACCGGTGGTTGTATCCATGGGAGATGTAGCTGCTTCAGGCGGTTATTATATAGCATGTGCTGCAGACCGGATTTTTGCCCAGCCCAATACTATTACAGGATCCATAGGAGTATTCGGCATACTCCCGAATGTTCAAAAATTATTGAATAATAAACTCGGTATCACGATTGATACGGTAAAAACGAATCGTCATTCCGATTTGGGTTCACTTTACAGGCCTGTTACACCGGAAGAAAGGATTTATATCCTGAACGGAATCCAGCAGGTTTATGCTGAATTTATTACCAAGGTAGGTGCCGGAAGGCATTTGGATACAGCCCGGGTGGATTCCATAGGACAAGGGAGGGTATGGAGCGGAACGGATGGTAAAGCAATAGGGCTTGTTGATGAACTTGGCGGTATCAATGAGGCTATTGCCTGTGCTGCTAAAATGGCAAAGCTCGAGCAATACAAAATAATCTCTCTGCCTGTACAGAAGTCGGCCCTTTCAGCGCTGTTTTCAGATCTGACAACGGAAGAACAAACAAATATGCTTAAGACTGTGATGGGCGAATCCTACCTTCATTATTTACAATTGAAATCGCTCACCCAGGCAAAAGGGGTGCAGGCCCGGATACCTTATGATGTATTCTTCAATTGACATAGTATGGAAACAGAAGAAATAGCCCATGCTTTAAAGCTGACAGCACAGCTGATGGAACTCCATCAGGAGAATCCGTTTAAAGTAAAATCATTGGGTAATGCAGCCTTCCGGTTAGAAAAAACCGGAATCCAGCTGAGCGGGAAATCACTCTCCGAGCTGGAAAAAATTGACGGGATAGGTAAAAGTATTGCCCAAAAGATCGTAGAACTGGAGGAACGCGGAACATTAAAGGAACTGGAAGACCTGCTTGTAAAGACACCAGCGGGAGTGGTGGAAATGCTTACAATTAAAGGTATCGGGCCAAAGAAAGTGGCTCAACTCTGGAAAGAACTTGATGTGGAAAGCCCCGGAGAACTGCTTTATGCCTGCAAGGAAAACCGTCTTGTTGAATTAAAGGGATTCGGAGTAAAGACACAGGATGCTGTGATGAAAGCCATAGAATTCAAAATGGCCAGCAAGGGATGGTTTCATTATGCAACCCTGGAATCAGCGGGGCAAGACCTTGTTGATCAGATCAGGAAGCTATTGGGTACAGATCTCGTTGAGCTTACAGGTAGCATGAGAAGAAAGGCAATCGTGGTTTCATCCATTCAGATTGTAATAGGCTCTGATTCCAGAATAGAGGAAGGTAAGCTGGTTGTTCCACCTTGTATCAAGACGGAGCTCATCTACTGTTCACCCGGGAATTTCTATTCCACCCTTTTTGAAACAACAGGATCAGAAGAGCATTTGAAAGAGTTGGGGAATATTTCCGACAGGCTCAACATTCATGGCTTGAAGCAGGAAGAGGACATATATAAGCAGCTGGGTTTGCAATTTGTGGAACCGGAGCTCAGGGAAGGGCGGGGGGAGGTTGAACTGGCCAGGGCTCATAAGATCCCCGTATTGATAAAGGATTCGGATTTGCTTGGAATTCTGCATAATCACAGTAACTGGAGTGATGGAATGAATACAGTAGAAGAGATGGCAGTCTATTGCAAAGAACTCGGATATGAATATCTGGGTATGTGCGATCACAGTCAGTCTGCATTCTATGCCAACGGACTAAAGCCTGACAGAATTTTGGCTCAGCAGGAGGAATTAGACAGGCTCAACCATCGCATGGCACCCTTCCGGATTTTTAAGGGAATTGAATCGGATATTCTGTTTGACGGTTCTCTCGACTATGCGGATGAAATACTGAAGACCTTTGATTTTATTGTTGCTTCCGTTCATTCCGTTCTGAAAATGGATGAACATAAAGCGACATCCCGCCTTATACGTGCAATTGAGAATCCATATACGACAATTCTGGGGCACCCGAGTGGCAGACTGTTGCTTTCCAGAGAAGCATATCCGCTTGATTACCGCAAAATAATAGATGCCTGTGCCGCCAATGGGGTGATTATGGAACTGAATGCCCATCCTTACCGCCTGGATATAGACTGGACCTGGATACCCTATTGTCTCGAAAAAGGTGTTAAGATTTCAATCAATCCGGATGCACATGAGCTGCAGGGGTACCACAATATGCATTTTGGGGTTTGTGCAGCCCGAAAAGGAATGTTGTACCGGGAAATGTGCTTCAATGCAATGAAGAGAGAAGAAATGGCTGCTTTTTTGAATAAAAGAAAACAAGGAAAATGAAGGCCGTCCCTAAATCCTAAATCCTTAAATCTAATTTCTGATTCCTTCATGCCTACGCCGCTTATCAATTCAATCGCTTCCTGGTTAATGACCAAACGTATGCATCAGATTGAATTGTTTATGAAGTATCCTATGGAAGTGCAGAATGAGTGGTTATTCAAGTTGCTCAATAGCGGTGCTGAAACAGAATTCGGGAAGCGATACGGTTTTGAAGATATTGATTCTCTGGAAAAGTACCGGGAAAGGGTCCCCCTTCAGGATTATGAAAGCCTGAAACCATCCATTGAGAGGATCAGAAGAGGGGAACAGAATATTCTGTGGAATACGGAAATCAAATGGTTCGCGAAATCTTCAGGCACTACCAATGATAAAAGCAAATTTATTCCGCTCAGCCAGGAATCCCTGGAAGAATGCCATTACCGGGGAGGGAAGGACATGGTTTCCATTCATTGCAGTACCAATCCGGAAGCCAGCCTTTTTACAGGAAAAAACCTTGCTCTGGGCGGAAGCCACCAGAAGGATGTGTATGCCAATTATGAATCCTATCATGGGGATGTATCGGCTATCATTATCCAGAATCTTCCAATGTGGGCTGAGTTTTTACGGGCTCCGAGTCTCGAAATAGCTCTCCTGAACAATTGGGATGAAAAACTGGAAAAGATTGCACTCAGTACGGTTGATGAAAATGTTACCAGTGTGGCAGGAGTCCCTTCATGGATGTTGATTTTGTTTAAACGTATCCTGGATAAAACCGGTAAAAATGCTATTTCCGAGGTATGGCCTAATCTGGAAGTATATTTTCACGGAGGGGTAAGCCTTACTCCTTACAGGGAGCAATTTGTCTCCATGTTCGGCCCTAAAGTCAATTTTCTTGAACTCTATAATGCATCCGAAGGGTTCTTCGGTATTCAGGATCAACGAAATTCAGAGGAATTGCTCCTGATGCTGGATTATGGGATCTATTATGAATTTCAGCCGGCTGAAGAATGGGATAAACCTTTTGGAAAGACACTCTCCCTGGATGAAGTGAAACTGGGAGTACACTATGCCCTTATTATCAGCACCAATGCAGGATTGTGGAGATATAAACTGGGTGACACCATCAAATTTACTTCCTTATACCCCTTCCGTTTTCGGATCAGTGGCCGTACCAAGCATTATATCAATGCTTTCGGAGAGGAACTTATGATCGACAATGCAGAGCAGGCCATTCATATTGCTTGTGAAAGGAGCCGGGCCACGATCACTGAATTTACCGCTGCCCCTCTTTACATGAACGGACGTGAAAGCGGTGCTCATGAGTGGCTGATAGAGTTTGAAAGGCCTCCGGAGGATGCCGATTTTTTTGTTGAAGTGCTCGATAATGCTTTGAAAACACTCAATTCGGATTATGAAGCGAAGCGCTATAATAATTACGCACTGAGAACACCTATAGTCCATTTCATGCCCCCCGGATGTTTCTATGAATGGCTCAAAAGTAAGGGCAAACTGGGAGGGCAGAATAAGGTTCCCCGGCTATGTAATGAACGCAGGTATCTGGAGGAAATATTGAACAGCTTTGGTCCTCCTTTGAAAACCATCAACAGTTAACACAGAATCATCTACAACTCCTGTCTCCAATGGAATTTTTGATATTACGCATTATTATTATGCTTTGTCTTCCGATTACTCCGGGTTTGAAGACCAAACTTATCAAACACCTCGAAGGGAAGTTTTCTTCGATTGCCAGTGATGAGCTCCAAAATCTATACCTGGTAAAGGCCGGTGTAATTGAAAAATATGACCCTGATGGCAAACTTCTTTATTCTTTCAGCAATAATACGCTAGGTCCGGTCACTTCTGTGGATGCAGCAGATCCAATGAAAATCCTTGTTTTCTACGGGCCTTATGTGCAATTCGCCATCCTCGATAACACATTATCCCTCACCGCAGATCCGGTCCAGTTACAGAATTTCGGTTATGAACAGGTAAGTCTGGCTTGCATCTCCTATGATAAGGGTTACTGGCTGTATAATCCTGGTAATTTTGAACTCATACATATGTCAGCATCTGATTTGGCAGTTAATAAATCAACTGGCAATATTCCCCAGCTTACCCATAAACCGCTAGCACCCAATTTCCTGCTTGAACAGAACAATAAAGTGTTTTTGAATGACCCGGCTCAGGGTATTCTTGTTTTTGACAGCTATGGCACCTATTATAAAACTGTTGTAATCAATGGGTTAGATCAATTTCAGGTGAATGGTGATAAAATAATTTACCTGCAGAAAAAGAACCTGATGACCTATGATTACAAGACATTAGTGGAAGAAACCATTCCCTTGCCTGATTCCACGGTACAAAGAGTGAGAATTGAGAAAGAGCGGCTGTTTATCCAGAATCCGGAAGGGGTAGACATCTATGAAGTTAAATGATCATCTGGTTTTTGAACAATAATGAAGTCTTAGGGAAAAATTAATTTCCTATAAATCAAGTTATTGTCCAGATGAGGTTGAAAATTATGTCGACGAATTTGAATAATCGGGAATATCAAACTACTTTTGGCATCGATTAAGAAAGATTATCTGTTAGCCGCCCGGCTGTATGATAAAACTCTTTTAGTTGATAATGGTTTGTGTGGTTTATCCTGTGAATACAGGAGTTTTCTGTGTGTAAAAGGCCGCCTTGTGTGAGGGCGGCCTTTCTTTTATTACTCAAGTGAAATATCAAGTCGTTTCAATTCATCCAATATTTTGATAAATTCTGCAGGAGGGTCCGGGCTGTTCCAAAGTGAACTGTTGAGTGTGAGTCCATAAAACCCTACTTCCTGGATTTTTGGAATTTTATCCAGATCCACACCTCCTCTGGCGATTATTGTAAAAGGGGTTTTTTGAATGGCAGCCTTCAGGCTATGGACGTTAAATCCGGCTTGAAACTTGCCGCTTATACTATCAAAAATCGGAGAGAGGAAGACGTAATCATATTTATTCTCTTCCTCATACAGGCTGGCCAGTTTTCGGAAGGAAGTTGAAATTGTGATCCTGGATCTTTTCATATGAATAAGTCTCAGGTTAAGCCATAGCCTGAACTTACGTTTCATATGCGTTCGGGTCAGGTGAATTCCTTTCAGCCCGTAATGAAGGCAAAGACGGTGGTGAGAATGAATCACGATACGATTATGAAA
This sequence comes from Bacteroidia bacterium, assembly GCA_044448685.1. Taxonomy (GTDB): domain Bacteria; phylum Bacteroidota; class Bacteroidia; order Palsa-965; family Palsa-965; genus Palsa-965. The sequence continues at coordinate 21,847 of JBIOHC010000053.1, read as the reverse complement.
CTGGGGCGGAACAAGATCCAGATATGCTTTCATTTCATTTGTCGAAAAACGTGGTTTCCGGAGATGGAATGTTTCTAAACCGAGTTCAAAGAGCTTGACAAGTAAGGTGGTTTCAACCAATGGGTCGCCAGTTGATGGACTTAAAACAATGATTTTCATGCCCGGATGTGAATAGAATGGATAGCATTGACAATTTTACGGGCCAGTTCCGGCTCTTCCTGAAGTACATTTCCAACAACCAGTAAATCAGCACCGGCCCGGGCTATTTTTTCTGCTGTTTCAATACTCCGTATTCCGCCTCCAGCCAAAAGAGGGACTGATATATTTTTTTTAACTGCATGAACCATTTTTTCTGAGACACTTTCATGTGCCCCGCTTCCTCCATCCAGATAGATAAGCTGCAGTCCCAGCATTTCCCCCGCAATGGCAGTGCAAACGGCAATATCTGCTTTGTCATGAGGGATAGGTGTTGTTCCGCTGATATAGGAAGCGGTGGTCTGTTTTCCTCCGTCTATCAGCATATAACCGGTTGGAATAATTTCCAGACCACTTGCTTTGAGAAGGGGTGCTGCCACAACATGCTGGCCGATGAGAAATTCAGGATTCCGTCCCGAAATAAGACTCAGATTCAGAATTGCACTGGCTTTGGAACTTATCTGGAGTATACTTCCCGGAAAGATCACTACCGGAATTCGTATGCGTAAGCGGATGGCTGAAACTGTTTCATCCAGGTTCCCATGGCTTATAAGGCTGCCCCCTACAAAGACCATATCAGCTCCTGAATCCTCAATCATGTCAATGGTTTCACCAGACCTGAAACTATCAGGATCAATCAGCAGTGCTACGAGCTTGTGGCCGGCAGAAGATGCGTTTCGGATTTGTGTCAGTACGGAATGAGCCAATTATTCAGTTGTATAAATGCAATATTAGGAATTCATAACATCAATTTCCTATATTTTATAAATTTTCTTAACTTTGCTACCCATTAAAAAAATCCCGCAAATGGCTTCAACTACTGTACAGAAATTCGAAAAGTTCAAAGTAAAAGACTTATCCCTGGCTGAATGGGGAAGAAAAGAAATTAAACTGGCTGAGGCAGAGATGCCCGGACTGATGGCTATACGTAAAGAATATGGCCCTAAAAAGGTTCTTAAAGGAGCAAGAATAGCCGGCTGCCTTCATATGACCATACAAACTGCCGTACTGATTGAAACCCTTGTTGAGCTTGGAGCAGAGGTAACCTGGTCATCCTGTAATATATTTTCCACACAGGACCATGCTGCCGCAGCTATTGCTGCTGCCGGAATATCAGTGTATGCGTGGAAGGGAATGAATGCTGAGGAATTTGACTGGTGTATTGAGCAAACCCTGTTTTTTGGACCTGAGCGCAAACCGCTTAATATGATTCTGGATGATGGAGGGGATTTGACCAATATGGTGTTTGACAAATATCCTGAATTAGCCACTGCAATCCGTGGTTTGTCTGAAGAAACCACAACCGGGGTTCACCGCTTGTATGAGCGGATGAAAAAAGGCACTTTGATGATGCCGGCTATCAATGTGAATGACTCCGTAACCAAATCCAAATTCGATAACAAATATGGCTGCCGCGAATCACTGGTTGATGCCATTCGCAGGGCTACCGATATCATGCTCGCAGGAAAAGTTGCGGTAGTTGCAGGTTACGGAGATGTCGGAAAAGGGTCTGCTCAGTCACTGAGCAGCCAGGGTGTACGCGTTATTGTTACAGAAATCGATCCGATATGTGCATTACAGGCCGCAATGGATGGTTATGAAGTTAAGAAGATGGATGATGCGGTAAAAAGAGCTGATATCATCGTAACAGCTACCGGTAACAAGGACATTGTGGTTGGGAAACATTTTAAGAACATGAAGCACAATGCTATCGTCTGCAATATCGGACATTTCGATACGGAAATAGATATGGCCTGGCTGAATCAGCATTACGGAAAATCCAAAGACACAATCAAGCCTCAGGTTGACAAATACACAGTTGAAAATAAAGACATCCTGGTTCTTGCCGAGGGCCGTTTGGTCAATCTGGGTTGTGCTACCGGTCACCCTTCTTTCGTGATGTCCAATTCTTTTTCAAACCAGACACTGGCTCAGATTGAACTCTGGAATCATTCTGACAGATATGAGAAAAAAGTTTATACCCTTCCCAAGCACCTGGATGAGAAAGTTGCCATGCTGCATTTGGAAAAGATAGGAGTTGAACTCGATACACTCAGTGCCGATCAGGCTGAATATATCGGTGTAGCTGTACAGGGTCCGTTCAAATCTGATTTGTATCGCTATTAATTATAAGGATTGATATGCAAACATCCCGTTACGGATTTCCGTAACGGGATGTTTTTTTGAAACAGAACCCAGGAAGAAATGGAGTCGGACAAAGCAGTGTTACCCGGAAACAAATGGGTACAGGGAGTGCTCTTCCTTTGCTTTGTATTATTTCTGGGATACTTTCAGTTTGTATTCCACGAGTTCTGGAAAGACGAATGGCAGGCATGGTTCATTGCGAATGAACCGAAGAGTGTCGGTGCTATGTGGCATATGCTTGCTTCGGAAGGGCATCCGGTACTTTGGTTTCTGATCCTCAGGGGCGCCGGTCAGCTTACGAACTGGATTGTTCCCGGTACAGGAGCGGTATATATCATACAAGGGGTTCACCTGTTGCTTACGGTAATAAGTTTATGGTTTATTTTCTTCCGGTTCCGGATCCCGCTCCTGCTGCGTGTATGTATTGCTTCCAGCTATTTTATAGCATTTGAATACGGAGTCATTAACAGAGGTTATATCCTCGTAATCCTTTGCCTTTTTGCATTGATCCCCTGGCTGAGGAGAAAAGATAAAAACCCCTATACAGGCGGAATTCTTCTCTTTCTGCTGACACAAACAGAGGTATATGGTATGTTCGCAGCATTGGCTGTTGGCGTATACCTGTTTATGGACTCCTGTCGGCTTAACCCTTCTGTCTTCACCCGCATCACAGTAATACCAGGACTCTTTCTGCTTTCAGGAGCAGGCCTGTTTTTTCTTTCCATCTTCCCGGCAAACACTTCCGGTGATACAGCATCAGCAATAGACAGTTTCGTTTCCTTGTATGCACATACTTTTTGTATTGGATTTATCCCTCCCGGGAAAGGATGGGCCATGCCATCACTTTTAATAAGTCTTGTTTTGTTGGCTTTGATTGTTTTCATTCTACGGGAAAACAAGGCTTTGCTCTTTGCCTATCTGCTGTTCTCAGCGGCATTCTGGGTGTTCGGTTTTCTATATTATCAGGGAGGGCCAAGGCAATGGGGTCTTCATTTTGTTTTTCTTGTATTTGTCCTGGAGTTGACGTGGCCGGCCTGCAACAACCGTCTGACGAAGGTTGCTTACGGTATATTGCTTTTAATGATCCTTCCCGCTCAGTTGATTTATGCCGGTAAGATCATGTGGAAAGAAAAAAAATATCTGTTCAGTAATTCGATAGAGGCGGGACAGTTTATTTCCAGGTATATTCCCCCTCAGACCCCGATCATAGGGATTAATAAACCGTATTGTACCCCTGTTATCGGGTATTGCAATCATCGTTTTTTCAGCTTGCCCGAAGGCGACTTGTTCAGCTATGCTGTTTTCCGTGAAAAGCTGTATTTGCCAACAGAGGCTGAAGTGATTAACTTTTATGAGCAACACGGGCAAAAGGATTTGTATGTGCTGTCATGGAAACTATTGCCAGCCAAACAATTCAGTCATCTGGAACCAGTGGCTTGGTTCAATAAACCAAGTATCCGGGAGGAGGAATATTTTCTGTATAAGATGAGTGGCAGGAAGAGCGACTAAGTAATTCGGCTTGTTTAATAACCTAATTGGTAATATGGAGCAGGGTGCCATCAAAAGTAGTGACATAACTTTTAAGGGGAAGGGTGGCAGGGCCCTGATTAACAGTTCCGTCTGTGATAAGAAACTTGGATCCGCAATGCGCATCGGTTGCAAGCACATTGCTGGCATCCACCTTAATCAATTCGTTTTCGTCAGAAGGGTTATAAGTACAGGCCCTGTCATAGGCCATAAAATCATTCAGCGTTTTCCGGTAAATAAGAATCCCCCTGTATCCGCCGTTCACATAGGTCCACCCTCCAACTGCATTGATAGGCATGAAGCTGGGATCTGTCGAATAAAGACGGATATCGACTGCGACAAGCGGGACACCTTGTTTTTCTTTTTTACAGGCAGAACCTGTAATCAGGAGAATGAAGGAAAGGGCCGGTATTATCTTCCTTACCAAAATATTAATAAAAGCAAGTTTCATTGTCTAACAAAAATAATAAGTATTTTTAACTTTTCATCGTCAAATCGGGTCGTATTATGAAGCAAGTGCTTTTCAAAAAGATTTTCAGGATTGTAATTATCCTCGGGTTGCTCATAACCCCTGGCATGATGGAGGCCCAAAGCAGCGGAAGCCAGGTATCAACAGGGCCTCCGAGCTCCAGGGCATCAAAACGTGCCGCTAAGAAACAATGGAAGCAGGACAGGAAGAAAAAACATGATAAGGATAAGTCCTTACGCAGTTATCAGAAACGGACCCAGACTAAGTCTACACGCAAAAGAATGCGTGCTTCCAGACATACCGCTGAACTCAATAATGAACACAAACGCGAGTTTTTCGTGAAAAGGTGGTTTAAACACAAAGGGCGTATCCATAAAAAGAAGAAGAAAGACAGGTAGAGCGGGGAGGCTTTGAAAAAAAAAGCAGATTACTGTCAGATATTCGAAAATTATTCGTATACTTGCTGTGTAGTATCCCCAATTTTCATCCCCCGAAATTTTTTAATAATCTAAAAGGCCACATCCCCGGTCACTGTTGATTATTGACCAGTTTGCCGGATTTTAACAAAAATTTGCACATGGAAATCTTTTCTTCCTATATTTACCAACTTCAAAATGCACGGAATTCATAATTAATTTAATTGATATGGTACGAAATATACGCCTCGTTATTGCCTTTGTGTTAATTTCCACGACAGGGCTTTTCTCTCAGGGTGCTATTAAAGGGAAGTTGACGGATAAAAATACCAAGGAAGGTATCCCTTTTGCCAACGTAATTGCTGAGGTGAACGGAGCCCTTGTTGCCGGTGCAAACACGGATATCAACGGTGAATTCATTATCAAGCCGCTGAACCCTGGCGTATATGATGTAAAAGCAAGCTATATTGGTTACCAGACCAAACTCGTTAAAGGGGTGCAGGTTGGGGCAGATAAAACAACGTACCTGAAAGATGCCGATCTGGCGCTTTCAGCTTCCACGGTAGAATTGAAAAATGTTGAAATTGTGGCTTATACAAAGCCTTTGGTTGATCCTGACACCAAATCGGGAGGTTCAGTAACCCGGGAAGAATACCAGGCGATGGCTGCCAAGGATGTGAATTCAGTTGCCGCTACAACAGCAGGTGTGTATCAGGCGGATGCAGGTGCAGCTTTGAATATGCGCGGTCAGCGTGATGCGGGTACTTCTTATTATGTAGACGGTCAGCGTGTTGTGGGTAGCGCAAACGTGCCTCAGGGAGGGGTAGAACAGGTAAGTGTTATTACCGGTGGTGTTCCTGCTTCATATGGTGATGCAACCGGTGGTGTGGTATCTATCACAACCCGGGGTCCTCAAAGTGAATATTTCGGCGGGGTAGAGCTTATCACCTCTGAATTCCTGGATAAATTCGGTTACAACTTTCTTGGTTTCAGTGCAGGCGGACCATTAATGCTGAAAAAGGACACTGCCAACCCGGGTGTTAAAAATTCCGTTCTTGGTTTCTTTGTTTCCGGCGAGGGTACTTATGATAAAGACCCCTATCCTTCGGCAATTGGAATGTACAAAGTAAATGATGCAACGCTTAAAAAAATTGAACAGACACCGATTCTTCCGGCTCCTCAGGGTCAGGGTTTTGTCCCTGCTGCCGATTATATAACCATGGGAGATTTGCAACCCATTGCCGCCCGTCAGAATATGTCACAGGTTGTTTACCGTCTGGCCGGTAAGATCGATTATAAGCCAAGCGCCAGTGTCAATTTTACAGTCGGCGGTTCGGTTGATCATACCAATCGTCATGCATTCTATTATGAATATGCACTGTTCAACCCAGCCAACAACCCACAGGTTTTGGAAAATACCTGGAGGGTATATGCCAAGGTAACTCAGAAATTCGGTAATAATACTCCTATGAGCAAGGATGCAAAGGAAAAGTCGGCATCCAATATCTCAAATGCATACTATACCATCCAGGCTGGTTATGCCGATTACCACAAAATACAGCAGGACCCGGTTCACCAGAGCAATCTGTTCGATTATGGTTACTATGGTACTTACAACCAGTACAAGGCACGCACATTTGCTCCGGGTAATGTTGTGTATAACGGTAACAATGTTTATGGTTATGTTCAAACAGGTAACCGTGACTCTGCACTGACATTCACCCCATCCAACCTCAATCCCCTGGATGCAAACTATACATCGGCATATTATAATTATGTAGGCGCTCAGAATGTTACAACCGGAGCTCAGGTGCAGCAGGGGCAGGGACTTCTGAATGGTGACCACCCCGCCTATATCTATTCGCTTTGGTATGGAACAGGCGGAAACAGAGGATCTTATGAATATGATGTAGTTGATGCCACCCAGGTGACAATGAAAGCAAATTTCTCTGCCGACGTTTTTAAGAATCATGCCATACAGGTAGGATTTGAATATGACCAGCGTGCACAAAGTGAGTATGCCATCGGTGCCACATCACTCTGGACCCTGATGCGTCAGTTAGCCAACTACCATCTTACACAGCTGGATCTTGCTCACCCTATTTATGTACCGGGCGGTACCTATGATTATTACTATTACAACCGTAAATACGATGGTGCTTCTCAGACTCAATTTGATAAAAGCCTGCGTGGTGCACTTGGAATGCCTGTTAACGGTACCAATTGGGTAGATGTAGATTCCTATCAGCCCAGTTTGTATTCCATGAAGATGTTCAGTGCGGATGACTTATTGAACAACGGTGGTTATCCTTATATACATTACTTCGGTTATGATTATACCGGAGCTAAACTGAGTGGCAATCCAAGCTTTACTGATTTCTTCACAGCGAAAGATGCTAACGGAAATTTTGCCCGTAATATTCCCTCTTTCCGGCCTATCTATATGGCCGGTTATATTCAGGATAAATTCGACTTCCGTGATATCAAGTTCAATATCGGTTTACGTATAGACCGTTACGATGCAAACGAACTGATGCTGAAAGATAAATATCTGTTGTATGATGCCCGTACCGCCGGTGAAGTCAACGGTAACACTTTCCCGGGTTACAGCAAACCGAGCAATATCGGAAGCGATTATACTGTTTATGTAAATGCAGTGAATAACCCTACTGCAGTGGTAGGTTACCGCAGCGGTAATAACTGGTATGATCAGAACGGAACTATTGTGCAGGATCCAAGTTTGCTTGCTAAGGCCACACAAACAGGAAACATCACTCCATGGCTCGTCAATCCGAACCAAACAGGTGTTACTTCTTCTGCATTCACAAGTTATGTTCCGCAGGTCAATTTTATGCCCCGTATTGCATTTGCCTTTCCTATTTCAGAGCAGGCAAACTTCTTTGCTCACTATGATGTACTTACACAACGTCCTACACAAAGCGGTATCAGTGGTGATGATCCTATCAACCGTCTGAATCCTGTTGACTACCTCTATATTCAGTCGGTTCAGGGTAATATTCTGAATAACCCCGCATTGAAACCGGAGCGTACTACCGATTATGAACTTGGTTTCACACAGGTTCTGAGTGAAAAGAAAAATTCAGCGATCACACTCTCTGCATTCTATCGTGAAATGAGAGATATGATTCAGATCGTAAAAGTGAATCAGGCATATCCTGTAAGTTATATGAGCTGGGATAATATTGACTTCGGAACTGTAAAAGGATTTACAGCGGCTTATGACCTGCGTCGTACAGGTGGTGTGTCACTGAATGCCAGCTATACCCTGCAGTTTGCCGATGGTACAGGTTCCGGTGTTGCAGACGGATATAACCTTGTTAACTCCGGTTTGCCAAACCTGCGTACTACCATCCCTCTGAATTTTGACCAGCGCCATTCCATTGTGGTAAATGTGGATTACCGTTTCGGTTCAGGCGGCACCTATCATGGTCCGGTATACACAAACAAGAAAAGCGGTAAGGCCATTAAGGTGTTAAATAATGTAGGAGCCAATCTGACAGCCCGTCTGGGTTCAGGAACACCTTACAGTGGCCAGGCTAATGCAACACCACAGGCGCAGACAGCTCTGGGTGTGGCATCCCGTACTACCCTTCAGGGTAATGTAAACGGAGAACGCAACCCCTGGAGCTACAGAATGGATCTGCGCATCGATAAAAATATTGACCTCACCTGGGGTGGTAAGAAAGAAGGCTCTGCCAAGAAAGCTGCCGGCCTCAATGTCTATCTCCAGGTGTTGAACCTTCTTAATACAAAGAATATCCTTCACGTTTACCGCTATACCGGTAATCCGAATGACGATGGATATATCAATGACGGAGCTGCACAATCTGTTATCGCTGCACAGGCAAATGCACAGTCTTTCCGTGATTTGTATTCTATTAAGGTCAATAACCCGGCGAACTACAGCCTTCCCCGCCGTATTCGTCTGGGTGTTATGTTGAATTTCTAAAAGTGATGAACATGAAAATAAATATACAGCTTGCTGCCTTAGCTCTTGCGTTTTCCGCTTTCTCCACCTCTGTGTGGGCAAGGGAAGAAATAGGAAAAACAAGGCAAAACCCTGGTACCAACAACCAGCGCGGGATGGTTGGTAATCAGACACTCGATAATTCCTGTTCACCCGGAACCGCTAAAACGGATCTGGATCTGAACAACGTCCGGACAAAAATTCTGACCGGCGGTGATATGTGGTGGGATTTTATTTCTGCCCAGTACGAAATCCCCAAAGGTGGTAAGGCAAATTCCATTTTTGCCGGATCGCTCTGGATCGGTGGTTTGGATGCCGGCGGACAGCTTAAAGTTGCGGCCCAGACCTATCGTCAGAATGGTAATGACTTCTGGCCAGGCCCGCTTGACACGATCAATGTAAGCACTACAGGAGATCAGTGTCAGAAATATGACCAGCATTTTAAAATTTTCCAGTCTGATGTAGCCCGTTTTAACGGATGGTTTTTACACCCTTCAGATCCTCAGTATGCCGGGTATTCCGTTCCTACTTCAATCACCAACTGGCCCTGGACAGGTGATCCATCTAAAAACCAGGCCCGTTACCTGGCTCCATTCTTTGATAATAACAACGACGGTATTTACAACCCCGGTGATGGTGACTACCCTGGTTATGACCTCACCGGCAATCTGGCCTGTGGCTGGAAATTATACGGTGATGAAACACTCTGGTGGGTATTCAACGATAAAGGAAATATCCATACGGAAACCAATGCACAAGCCATCGGTCTGGAAATACAGGCTGAAGCTTTCGCATTCTCTACGAATGACGATATCAACAACATGACCTTTTATAAATACAAGATCATTAACCGTTCCACCTATGCAATGAACAAAACCTGGTTTGGTCAGTGGATTGATATGGACCTTGGTAAATACGATGATGACTATGTAGGTTGTGATGTAAGCAGAGGTCTGGGATATACTTATAACGGGGCCACCTGTGATGGTACCGGAACAGTAGGCCAGTATGGTTGTCAGCCTCCTGCCTGCGGTTGCGACTTTTTTCAGGGCCCTCTGGCCGATGCGCATGATGGTATCGATAATAACCGGAATGGAGTTATTGATGAGCCGAATGAACAGATCATCATGTCTCAGTTCATATACTATAACAATGATTTTAACCCGGTGAATGGTAACCCGCGTACCGGTACTCAATATTATAATTACCTGAAAGGGTATTGGGGCGACGGTTCACACATGACTTACGGAGGTAACGGTGTAAGCAGCGGTGTTCCCTGTCAGTTCATGTTCCCAGGCAACTCCGACCCTACCGGTTGGGGAACCAACCGCGTACCACAGCCGGCATGGTCGGAAGCTACTGCAGGTAATACACCCGGTGACCGTCGTTTCATGCAATCAGCAGGATCTTTCACACTCCAGCCGGGAGCTGTGAATTATATCACAACAGGTATCGTATGGGCACGTGCCACGTCAGGAGGCCCATTAGGTTCGGTGTCATTACTTCGTCTGGTGGATGATAAGGCACAGGCTCTGTTCGACAACTGTTTCAAAGTGCTGAATGGCCCGGCTGCTCCGGATGTTGCTGTTCAGGAACTTGATCGTGAGATTATCCTGCGTCTGAGCAATCAGCCGGCCCCGGTCTCCAATAACTACCTGGAGTCCTATTATGAAATTGATCCTCAGATTCAGGCTATCGACACCTTTCACACATCTGTTGCTTTGCAGGATTCCTTCAAATTTGAAGGATATCAGATATTCCAGCTCCATGATGCCCAGGTTTCAGCTAATGATCTTGACAACGTTGACAAAGCGCGTCTGATTGCCGAGTGTGATGTTAAGAATGGTGTAAGCCGAATCGTTAACTACGTACCCAATAATAACCTGGGTGGTACTGTTCCTCAGGAAATGGTGGTAGGTGCGGATGCCGGTATTTCACATTCATTCAATATAACGAGCGATCTGTTTTCACAGATTGCCGGTAATAAACTGGTGAATCAGAAAACATACTATTATATGGCTGTAGCCTATGGATACAACAATTATATCCCGTATGCCCAGGATGTGGCATTCCAGCCGGCACAGCCTTTCCTGCCTTCCCTGGTAGGTCAGCGTTTGCCTTATAAACGCGGTCGTCAGAATATCAAAATATATTCGGCAATACCGCATATCCCGGCCCCACAGGGTGGCGGAACAATCATCAACGGAGCCTATGGTACCGGTCCTGTCATTACCCGTATTGACGGTAACGGAAACGGTGGAAATGCTGTTGATCTTACCGATGCTTCTGTTGCAGCTATTCTGAACTCAACGGCTCCTGTAAGCCGTATGGAGCAGGTTCAGTATAAAGGAGGCGCCGGTCCTGTCAATGTTAAAGTGGTGGATCCCCTCAACGTGCCAAGCGCAAACTTTACTCTCAAAATAAAAGGTACTGCTGCAGCCGGAACAATGAGCCCTTACAGTAGCTGGGTATTAACAAACAATACAACAGGTGATTCCGTGGTTTCCGATAAGTCTCTGGCTATCTATAATGAACAGACACTTACCAATGTGAAATCAATCATGCCCAACTGGGGTATTTCTGTAACTATTACACAGCCTGTCGGATTCAGTTATACCAGCGGTGATGTCCGGTATGATTTCATTTCCGGATCCATGACATTCTCTGACAATACCAAGAACTGGCTTACCGGAATTCCGGATGCCGACGGATATACAGATTTTAACTGGATCAGGGGTGGTACTACAACAGCTTCCAGCACAACAACATGCGACGCAGCATTCAACAGTGTAAAAGGAAGTGTTGATTATCTGGATGCTTCAGAGCAATATTCCAAAGTTCTGGGTGGTATCTGGGGACCTTATCGTATGTGTGCCTTTAACCAGACAATAGGCGGTAATTTGTGTAACCACAATGGACCGGCCTGGGATCAGTTCAATGCCCTTACAAAAATGTCCCAGCTCCCGAGTATTGATATTGTGCTTACCAATGATCAAAGCAAGTGGTCACGTTGTCCCGTGTTTGAACTGGCTGATTTACCTGGGCTGGCACAAGGCGGTGCATCCAAACTTGATTTGCGAAAGGCAACATCAGTCGATAAATATGGTAACCCGAATGGGTCTATTGACTATCCGACCGGTATGGGTTATTTTCCGGGTTATGCCATCAATGTTGAAACAGGAGAGAGGCTGAATATTGCCTTCGGTGAAGATTCCTGGTTAACAGCTTTCCATGGAAGGGATATGATCTGGAATCCTACAACGGATATGGTGGATCAGTTTGGTAATAATGTATGGGGTGGTAAGCACTATATTTATGTGTTCAACCACAACGGTAAATATGTGGTTCGCGATGGTACTACAGGGAATCTCAATATGCCTGCCTACGATGCAGGTGCTTATATACATGACAAGATTTCATCGGGTAACCCGACTGATAAGCGAAATGTATTTAAAGATTGTGCCTGGGTAGGTATTCCAATGCTTGCTCCCGGACAATCCCTGCTCTCCACTCCGGTCACCATTAAGATCCGTGTAACCAGACCGTATATGACTTATCTGAACACCGCATCGGATTCCGCCACTGTTATTCCTTTCGGAGCAAGACCTGTGTACAAATTCAGTACTGATCCTATAAAGACGGTAAACAATGACGGGAAGACAGCGAAGGATGCACTTGCACTCATCAATATCGTTCCGAATCCGTACTATGCTTATTCTACCTATGAAACCAGCCAGCTCGATAACAGGGTTAAGCTAACCAACCTGCCTGGAAAATGCACTATCAGCATATTCACAATCAGCGGTACCCTGGTTCGTCAGTTCAAGAAAGACAACGAACTGAGTTTTCAGGACTGGGATATTAAGAACACTGCCGGAATACCGTGTGCAAGCGGTATGTATATCATCCATGTAGATGTGCCGGGAGTAGGAGAAAAAATCATCAAATGGTTCGGCGTAGCCAGACCAATTGACCTTGACTCCTTCTAAGAGCGTTTATTTATAGTGTATTCAATATAGAATTGATATGAAAAAAATCCAACGTGTTATTCTGCCGGCAGTACTGGGCTGTTTCCTGTGTACCGGACAGGCATTTGCAGGGAATGATCAGCGTGCCGGCCAGGCCGGTGCATCTGAATTGTTAATCAACCCCTGGGCCAGAAGTTCGGGCTGGGCAGGTGCCGATATCGCAGGCAGTAAAGGCCTTGAATCGATGTACCTGAATGTAGCCGGAACTGCTTTTACTCAGAAAACAGAACTTCTGTTCAGCTATACCAACTGGCTTGGAGGGTCTCAGATCAATATCAATTCCTTTGGCTTCTCTCAAAGGGTAGGTGAAACAGGCGCACTCAGCCTGGGTATCATGTCCATGAATTTCGGAAATATTCCTATTACAACAGAAAATAATCCTGACGGTGGACTGGGAACTTATTCTCCTTCCTATATGAACCTGGGATTGTCCTATGCAAAAGGATTCTCTGAAAATATTTACGGAGGAATGACTATCCGGGTGATTTCCGAAAATCTTCCAAATCTTTCGGCTAAAGGTGTAGCACTGGATGCAGGTATTCAATATGTTACAGGGAAAAAGAATAATATACATTTTGGGATATCTCTTAAAAATGTCGGTCCACGCATGCAGTTCAGCGGAGACGGTCTTTCCTTTCGGGGAACTGTTCCAAGCACAGGAACCAACCTGACTGTGGAACAACGTTCTGCGCCTTTTGAAATGCCTTCACAGATGAATATAGGAGGGCGTTATGACTTCCTGATGCTGAAAGACTCTTCAGCCAAGGTAAACCAGCGTGTGAGCGTGGCCGGTGCCTTTGTTTCCAATTCCTTTCAAAAAGATCAGTTTCTGTTAGGAGTGGAATATTCATTCAAAGGATACCTTATGCTGCGTGCAGGATATGCTTATGAGAATGGAATTTTCGGTTCAATTACCGATACCCGTACTACAGCCTTTACCGGACCAACTGGAGGTGTGACATTTGAGGTGCCCTTTGGTACTGACAAAAAGTCAACATTTGCGCTTGATTATTCCTACAGGGCAACAAATCCATTCTCAGGGTGTCATTCCCTTGGGATTCGTATGAATCTCTGATTTTTTTCTTAACTTTGATTATCGAAGAGAGTCCCTGAGGGGATTCTCTTCTTGCTTTATTTAATTCGGACCAAATGTCAGTCGTCATGTCTAAAATCGTCTATTTTACAGAAGAGGGCCTTAAAAAGCTCAAAGAAGAACTTCATACCATGGAAACCAGGGAAAGGTCGTCCATATCCAAACAAATTGCTGAAGCCAGGGATAAAGGAGACTTGTCGGAGAATGCCGAATATGATGCAGCCAAGGAGGCTCAGGGTCTTCTTGAACTCAAAATATCCAAGCTTAAGGATTCCATTGCCAATGCACGTATTGTGGATGAGACTCAAATGGACAGTTCCAAAGTTTTTATCCTGTCAACAGTAACGATAAAAAACACCAAAACGGGGGCGAAGATGAAATATACCCTGGTTCCTGAAAATGAAGCCGATTTAAAAACGGGTAAAATTTCCATCAGTTCGCCTATTGCTCAGGGCCTGTTGGGTAAGAAAGTTGGGGATGTAGCTGATGTACAGGTTCCCAATGGCAGCATGAAGTTCGAAATTGTTGAAATAACACGTTAAGCGGGCTCATGAAACGGGCGCACGTATTCGTTCCCGTCCTTATTTTCGTGTTCCTGACAGCTTGCGGAGGCAGCAAACAAGACAAGTTAGCTGTTGCAGATCCGGAATTCTGTAAGGATATTGCCCCTGTCATATTTAAAAACTGTGTGCCCTGCCACCGTAAAGAGGGTACAGGACCCTTTCCGCTCACTACATACACAGAAATTTCCCGTAAGGCAAAAACCATCAATGCTGTTACCCGCATGCATATGATGCCTCCCTGGCCTGCTGATACTGCCTACAGTCATTTTGTCGGAGAACGTATGCTGAGTGCGGGTGACCGGGAACTGATCCGTACCTGGGTTGAAAAAGGATGTAAAGAAGGTAAGGCAAAGGATTTACCTGCTTTACCCGAATTTCCAGGAGGTTCGTTATACGGTAAGCCCGATCTGGTGGTCAGGATGAAACAGCCTCTTCTGATAAAAGGGGATAATACAGATCGTTTTCTGCTGATGAAATTTCCCTATGAAATCCCCCATGACACCTTCATCCGGTTTATTGAATTTGTTCCGGGTAAAAAAAAGCTGGTACACCATGTGAACGGATTTCTGATCCAATATTTTGAGCCGGAGAAAAAAAAGAATGTTTTTGAGGGTGAGTGGGTGGTAAACACACAGAGCATGGATTATAAGGAAGCCTATGAACGGATGAAACTGCCCAATGATGACGGCTCTTATCCCATGCTGACCCCATCGGCTGTAAATTATTTACCGGGTGTAGAACCTCCTGTGTATCCCCCGGGGGTGGGAGGATTCAGGATGAAGAAAAAGGGAACGATATTCCTGAAAGATATACATTACGGACCTTCTGCCAGAGATGAATACGACAGCTCTTATTTCAATGTGTTTTATGCAGCCGTACCACCAAAGAGACAGCTTCTTGAATTTCAGATGGGAACACTCGGCAAGACACCTGTCGTGCCTCCCCTGCAGGTACCTGCCGACTCCATTAAAACATTTACTACCGAGTACAGGTTGCCGGAGGCCTGGTCAGTAATCACCATTAACCCGCATATGCATTTGCTGGGTAAGACATTCCTGGCCTATGCACTGACACCGGCAGGGGATACCATTCATCTCATACACATTCCTCAATGGGATTTTCACTGGCAGTATTTTTATACCTTTCGGAAAATGGTGAAGATCCCTGCAGGGTCATTGTTACGGGCTGTTGCCGTTTATGACAATACCCGGAACAATCCCTTAAATCCGTTTCAGCCCCCGCGTATTGTTGGCGAACGTAATGGAAGTATGCGCACGACAGATGAAATGTTTCAGTTCATCATCAATTATCTGCCTTACCGGGAGGGAGATGAAAATCTGAGTTTGGAACCAAAATAAATATACAGATGGCTTCAGTATTTACAAAAATTGTGAACGGTGAAATACCCTGCTATCGCATTGCAGAAACAAGCACTTGTCTGGCTTTTCTGGATGTCTTCCCCCTTGTTAAAGGACATGTGCTGGTGATACCGAAAAAAGAGGTTGACTACCTTTTTGATCTGGACGATGCCTTGCTGGCAGAGCTTAATGTTTTTGCCAAAAAGGTTGCCATTGCCACCGGCAAAGCCATTCCCTGTAAAAGGGTTGGGGTTGTAGTCTTGGGGCTTGAAGTTCCGCATGCACATATCCATCTTATTCCTCTGAATTCAGAAAGTGATATGCATTTTTCAAGACCGAAACTGAAACTGGAGAAAGAGGAGTTTGAACGAATTGCCGGTGAGATAAGAAGCAAATTCTGACAGCTTTTCTTAGCCTTTCCTGGCCGGGTTGTAAGTCAGAAAAGCCTTCCATCCGGAGTAATTTTTCCCGTTTGAAGCCGGTTTCCCATTCTGAAAATAATGGCACATTGCAGCTGCAAGGCCGTCAGTAGCATCCAGAAATTTGGGCATATCCTTTATATTCAGCAGGCTTTTGAGCATGGCAGCGACTTGTTCCTTGGAAGCATTTCCACTTCCGGTTATAGACATCTTTATTTTTTTGGGGGAGTATTCAAAAATGGGCAGGTTACGGTGTAGTGCGGCAGCCATAGCCACACCTTGTGCCCGGCCAAGTTTAAGCATGCTTTGAATATTTTTTCCGAAAAAGGGAGCTTCCAGGGAAACTTCATCCGGTTTGAATTCATCAATGAGCTTAACAGTGTTTTCAAATATATGCTTAAGCTTGAGGGCATGGTCATCCATTTTCTGCATGTCAACCACACCCAGTTTAATCAACCGGGTCTTGTTCCCGCTGATGTGGATAATTCCATAGCCCATAATATTTGTGCCGGGATCAATGCCCAAAACAACCTTATCGGGTTCCTTCCCCATGCTTTTTGAGTATATTTCGAATCTGTTAACGATGAAAAAACCGGCTCCGACTACTTTAACACGTCTTTCCTGGATTATAAAGATAGCAATTGTAATTGCTGCTGCTTTTTATATCTGGCAAAAAATAACAGGCCGCAAATGGCTGGATCACTTCCCGGAATTTCTTTATAATGCCTGCACCAGGCATACCGTTTCATTCCTGTTCGCTTTCCTGCTCGTTTTTCTGAATTGGGGTATGGAAGCCTTGAAATGGAGATACCTGCTTCACAAGCTTGTTGAAATAAAATTTCACTCTGCCTTCAAAGCAGTGCTGGCAGGTGTCACAACAGGTATTTTTACCCCTAACCGGGTCGGGGAATTCGGTGGACGGGTATTCTCCCTTCCTGAAGGATACCGGTTAAAGGCAGCACTGCTTTCTGTTGCAGGAGGCATGGTTCAGTTGCTTGTTACCTTACTGGCGGCCCTGCCTGTAATTCTGACTCAGAGACAAATCCATTTCTTTTTGTATCAGGATGTCAGGATTGCCCGGATCGCTGTGCTTGTGTCGGTTCCTTTCCTGATATTTGCCTTCCTTTACAGGGCCCGCTGGCTTAAACCAGTGGCAGACTATCTGCAGGTATTCCGGATTCATTCATTCACTCACTGGCTTATTATCTTTCTTATTTCAGGGTTACGTTATCTTGTCTTTTCCTTTCAGTTCTATCTGTTGCTATGCTGTTTCGGTGTCGGGTTGAGCCCGCTTTGTGCCTATATTGGTATCACAATGACTTTTTTTTCATCCACTGTCATACCGACCATGGCTTTTTCGGAAATACTGGTAAGGGGTGGGACTTCGCTTGCATTTGTAGGTATCTTTTCAGATAACGATATTGGTATCCTTTCTGCCTCTCTTGTTTTATGGATTATCAATATTGCACTACCTGCAATGGCCGGAAGTATTTTTGTGCTGAAGATGAATCCATTTAAAAAAAGCATGAGCGCATGAATGGCACGATCCTTCATATCCTTGTGCTGATTGTTTTTCTCCTGGTCTTTGGCGGATATTTTATACTCCTGTGTTTTCAGATTATTGGCTGGTTGAGAACGCCCATGCAGCAAACACCCGATACCGTTCCCAAAATCCCGATTACAGTGCTCATTCCTGTCAGGAATGAAGAGGCGGGTATCAGAGCATGCCTGGAAGCAGTTTTGCTTCAGAATTATCCGGAAGAACTGATCAGTATTATTGTCATAGATGATGATTCCGGGGACCAGTCGGCACAAATCATCCAGGATGTTTTTAGGAAACATCCCGGACGAACAACCATGTATCTCCGCATGGCAGCGGATTCCGGCAGGGGAGGCAAGAAGGCGGCCCTGACTCTTGGCAACAGATTTGCGATGGATGGACTCATTGTTTGTACAGACGGGGATTGCATCATGGGAAATAACTGGTTGAAGAGTATTGCAGCCTTCTATGAAAAGAGACAGCCAAAGATGATACTCGGGCCTGTAGCTTTTCACCGGGAGAAAGGAATGTCAGGGTTCATGCAAAGTCTGGAATTTGCAGGGTTATTGATGGTTACCGGAGGCAGTGCTGGCATGAACAAGCCTTTGATGTGCAACGGGGCCAATTTGGCGTATACCAAAAAAGTGTTTGAAGAAGCGGGAGGCTATGAGGGGGATGAAGTGGCTTCAGGAGATGATGTCCTGCTGATGGAAAAGGTCCTTACGTTGTATCCGGGAGGTATTGCTTTCTTAAAATCCCGGGATGCACTTGTTTATACCAGGCCTCAGAAAACGGTAAAGGAATTTATGCTGCAACGCCGGCGCTGGGCCTCCAAATTCAATGCCTATCGGGGAAAACAGATCAGGCTGACAGCGATTATCGTTTACTTCTGCAATTTGCTGTTACTCGTTGGACCTGCGTTTTTCGGGCTGATGCCGGCTTTTCTGCCCGTTTATCTAATTCTTGCCGGGGGAAAGCTCATAATTGATTATTTGTTCTTATTTTTAGCAATCTCATTCATTCAGAGAAAGCGATTATTGTGGGTGTATCTGCCGGAACAACTGATTTATTCCCTGTATGTGGTGATAAGCGGAAGCCTGGCGTTCAGAAAGGGTTTTGAGTGGAAAGGAAGACGAATAGATAAATAAGCCAGCCTGGCATGCAGT
This sequence comes from Bacteroidia bacterium, assembly GCA_044448685.1. Classification (GTDB taxonomy): domain Bacteria; phylum Bacteroidota; class Bacteroidia; order Palsa-965; family Palsa-965; genus Palsa-965. Next base: position 2,940 of record JBIOHC010000053.1, on the reverse strand, counting down.
CAAAGAACGAGCATTATTCCAAATCACTCTCTTATTTTGCCTGGCAACGCCTGAAGAAGGATAAGCTGGCTGTTGCCGGAATGATTGTCATCGGGTTTTCTATACTCATTTCACTGTTGGGTTACCTCATTGTTCCCGATTCAACACCGGATGCAAATATGCAGGTGCTTGAAATAAGTCTTAAACCACCCGGCTTCAACTGTCAGATGCTGATGGTTCGTAAAAATAGAACCTCCGAACATGTCAATGTCTTTCATAAAATGTTCACCGGCGAGGTGAGTGACTTTTCCGTGCCCGTTCCCATTTACCAATATTCGTTTGAAGGGAATGATATCGTTGTAGAGCACTATACAGGCAATACTCCCAATAACGGAACCGAAGAACGGTTCAATGTGGCCGATGTGATTTATCCCATCAATGTCAATTTACCTGTCATCAATAAAGTGGATGAAGGATATATAGAATTCTATGTGATGGGCAGCAATCAGAAACTCAAGAAGAATATAAGGGAGCTGAGGGCGGAGCTCATCAAAAATAATCTGGTTAAGAAAAAATTTATTCTGGGCACAGACCGCTCCGGAAGGGATATGCTGAGTCGTTTACTTATAGGTACCCGTATTTCCTTGCTTGTAGGTTTGATTTCAGTTGTCATCTCTATACTTATCGGCTTGCTGCTGGGCGCTATAGGGGGCTATTTCAGGGGTTGGGCCGATGATGTTATCATGTGGTTCATTAATGTGGTATGGTCCATCCCGACCCTGTTGCTGGTAATCGCCATTACTCTCGTTCTCGGAAAAGGCACCTGGCAGGTATTCATAGCCGTTGGCCTGACCATGTGGGTTGACGTGGCCAGGGTTGTGCGCGGACAGATATTGAGCTTACGGGAACAGGAGTTCATCGAATCGGGCCGGGCCTTGGGTTATACACACCGCCGCCTCATCTTTATACATGTATTGCCGAATGTAATCGGACCTGTTATCGTTATTGCAGCAGCTAACTTTGCTTCAGCCATTTTGATTGAAGCAGGACTCAGCTTTTTAGGTGTAGGGGCTCAGCCTCCGACTCCATCGTGGGGAGCGATGATCAATGAAAACAGAGGCTTTATATTGGTCCAGGGAGGAGCTTACCTTGCTATCCTGCCCGGACTCTGTATCATGGTCATGGTTCTGGCATTTATGCTGGTCGGGAACGGACTCCGGGACGCCATAGATACGAAGGCTGTAGATGATGAACCTGCTCTGGGTTATTAAATCTGTCACCCCCGTTTCTTAATTCATAGTTTGTTTTCAGGATTCGGCGGATTTTGTATTTTAGTACACTAATTAATTCATTATGCACATAGCCATTGCCGGAAATATCGGATCAGGAAAAACTACGCTTACAACCTTGCTGGCTAAACATTACGGATGGCAAGCCCATTTTGAAGATGCTGATGACAATCCCTACCTCAACGATTTTTATGAAGATATGCAGCGCTGGTCCTTTAACCTGCAGATCTACTTTCTGAACAGCCGTTTCAGTCAGGTGCTGGATATCCGCAAAAGCGGTAAAAATGTTATACAGGACAGGACTATTTTTGAAGATGCACATATCTTCGCACCCAACCTTCATTCAATGGGTTTGATGACAACCCGAGATTTTGAAAACTATTTTTCCCTTTACCGATTAATGGAATCGCTTATTGCCGCTCCTGATCTGCTGATCTATCTGAGAGCATCTGTTCCGACACTGGTTAACAATATACAGAAACGGGGCCGGGAATATGAGAATTCAATCCGTATTGATTATCTCAAACGCCTCAATGAACGTTATGAAGCCTGGATCTCAACCTATGCACAGGGCAAGCTGCTCGTTATCGATATTGATGAAAATAAATTTCCCGAAAATCCGGAAGACCTCGGAAAGGTGATCATGAAGATCGATGCGGAGATTAACGGACTCTTCTAAAACAAAAAAGGCTGTCTTTTCAGACAGCCTTTTTTGTGAATTGTAATTCTTAGAATTTATTGGCAGTTAATACAAGCGTTTTGCTCATATCAACAGCTTTCTGATCCTGCATAATGGTGCTGTGTGCAGGAAGAAGTGTCTGTCCGCTTCCAAGTGCTGGAGCTGTCTTGTGAATGGCTATATGCGGTGCAATAACCAGGGATACGATAGACATAAGCTTGATAAGGATATTCATGGATGGACCAGAAGTATCCTTGAACGGATCACCTACGGTATCACCTGTTACAGAAGCCTTGTGAGGTTCCGATCCTTTGTAGTATTTCTGTCCGTTTATTTCCACCCCTTTTTCAAAAGATTTCTTGGCATTGTCCCATGCACCACCGGCATTCGACTGGAACATACCCATCAGTACTCCTGAAACAGTTACTCCGGCCAGTAAACCACCCAGTACTTCAGGGCCGAAAATGAAGCCAACGATGAGCGGAACGATAAGGGCGATAGCTCCAGGCAGGATCATTTCGCGTATGGATGCCTTGGTGGATATGGCCACACATTTCTCATATTCCGGCTTTGCTTTGTATTCCATTATGCCCGGTATTTCACGGAACTGTCGCCTGACCTCTTCTACCATAGCCATGGCAGCGCGACCAACGGCCGCAATGGCAAGGGAAGAAAATATAAAAGGAATCATTCCGCCTATGAATAAACCGGCTAGTACAGGTGCTTTGTAAATGTCTATATGCTGGGAGTCAGGCATTGCAATACCTACAAAAGCAGCGAAGAGGGCAAGGGACGTGAGTGCAGCAGAAGCAATGGCGAATCCTTTTCCGGTTGCAGCGGTGGTATTACCAACAGCATCCAGGTTATCGGTACGTTCCCGAACTTCTTTAGGTAATCCGCTCATTTCAGCAATACCACCAGCATTGTCGGCAATAGGACCGAATGCATCAATGGAAAGCTGCATGGCTGTGGTAGCCATCATTCCGGCAGCGG
>JBIOHC010000052.1:0-29352 GCA_044448685.1 Bacteroidia bacterium | reverse complement strand
TCATTATACTTATTATTATACCGGTCATCCTTCGTAAAAAAGGGGATTCTATGTACGTAACAGTTTGCCACAGGACAATGGCTCCTTGGTCTCCCCGGATAAAGTATCTTTGTTCCGGAATAATCAACGAAGTGAAATGACTTCCGGTTGTGGTTCCCATTTGATCATGAATAAAGACACCCTTCAAAAATTAACATTCGCCGGTTTCCTTGTTTCAATCGGTATTGTATTCGGAGATATAGGAACCTCCCCCTTGTATACCTATACAGCCATCATTGGATCACAGCCGGTGACGGAATTACTTGCCCTGGGCGGAGCTTCTGCCATTTTCTGGACCCTTTTTTTCCAGACTACCGTGAAATATATTTTTATTACCCTCCGGGCCGATAACAAAGGTGAAGGAGGAATTTTTTCCCTTTACACACTTATACGCCGTTATGCCCGCTGGCTCCTCATTCCGGCAATAGCGGGAGGCAGTTTCCTGCTGGCCGACAGTATCATCACCCCGCCTATTTCCGTATCCTCAGCCATAGAAGGTTTACTACCCTCCTATCCCACACTTCCTGTAATACCCATTGTCCTGGCTATTATTATCGCTCTCTTTCTGATACAGCGTACCGGCACCACCTTTATAGGTAAACTGTTCGGGCCTGTCATGCTTGTCTGGTTCAGTATGATAGGAATCCTGGGCTTGCATGAGCTGTTCGGAAACTGGACTGTGCTCAAAGCTTTCAACCCCTATTATGCCTATCGCCTGCTGGCTGATTATCCCGGAGGTTTCTGGTTGCTGGGTGGTGTATTCCTTTGCACTACCGGCGCTGAAGCCTTGTATTCAGATCTGGGGCATTGTGGACGGAAAAATATTCAGATCAGTTGGCTTTATGTTAAAATTTGCCTGGTACTTTGCTATTTCGGGCAAGCAGCCTGGTTGCTGAACCATTGCGGAACTCCGCTCGGCAACCTGAATGCTTTCTTCGGCCTGGTGCCATCCTGGTTCCTCTTACCGGCCATTGCTGTTGCAACCCTTGCAACCATAATTGCCAGTCAGGCTCTTATCAGCGGGTCCTTTACCCTGGTAGCCGAAGCAATACGCCTTAATCTTTTCCCAAAAATGAAAGTTAAATTCCCTACGGATATCCGCGGACAGCTCTACATACCTACCATCAACTGGTTACTCATGTTTGGTTGTTGCGGGGTGGTTCTTTTCTTCAAAGAGTCAAAGAACATGGAAGCCGCTTTTGGGCTAAGCGTTACCCTTACAATGCTCATGACCACAATCCTCCTTAGCTTTTACCTCTATACCCGAAAAGTTCCTCGTATCTATATTGCCCTGTTGCTCCTTGTATATCTGAGTATTGAAGGAGCCTTCCTTATTGCCAATCTTAAAAAGTTCATGCATGGGGGCTGGGTTACTATCACGATCGGTCTGATCATTTTCACGATCATGTACGTATGGTTCAGGGCTACAGAGATCAAACACGGGCTGAAAAAATTCGTGGAACTTAAATCCTGGTTGCCGGTATTGAAAGAGCTCAGCAATGATGTAAGCGTTCCCAAATATGCCACCAACCTTGTCTACCTCACTTCCTCGCCAACCAGCAAAATGGTGGAAGAGTCGAATATCCGGTCCATCCTCTATAACCAGCCCAAACGGGCGGATCTGTACTGGTTTGTACATGTCAATGTGGTGGATGAACCCTACCATATGTCGTATAAATCAGAAATCCTGGAACCCGAAGAAGTCGTATGGGTCACCTTCAACCTTGGCTTCCGTGTGCTTCCCCGTATCAATTTCTATTTCCGTAAAGTGGTTGAAGATCTTGTTGAAAAAAGGGAAGTGAATATCAGCAGTCGCTATGCTTCTCTGGAGAAACATAATATTACAGGCGATTTCCGTTTTGTGATCATGAAACAGTTCCTCTCTTTCGAAAACGAACTTAATATGCGCGATTTCTTCCTGTTGAATGTGTATTTTAAACTGAAACATTTCAGTCTGCCTGAAGAAAAGGAATACGGTCTCGACTACAGCAACGTTACTGTGGAAAAAGCTCCTCTGATCGTTTCCCAGCCTAAATCGTGCAATCTGCAAAGAGAATAAATGTCCGGACTGATGCATAACAAAACAAGACGCCCTGCTCTCAAACCTTTTCTGAGAGCCCTGATAGAAGTCGGCTTTATCATTTTCCTTTTTTATTCCAACCTGCTTATGGGGGAATTTACACGCAGTAACATGCCCGGAAAAACCTTAAGCGCTGCATTGATCAATATATTTTCCGTTCCGAATTTTATCATTGCCCTTACATCAGGTATTGCTGGTTTTTTTGTGTTTGAATTCATGAGAAAAAAAATATAGCCACCCTGCTTACCTTGTGCAGGCAAGGGGAATGTTTATCTTTATTGCGTTAAAAAATTATACTTGTTTGTGAATATTAATGGAATGTCCGGCACAAAAAAAAATCTCTTCCTTACCGGCGCTTCTGGTTTTATAGGCAAATACTTAATTCAAGCACTGGATAAGGAACAGTATAACATTTTTGCCCTCTGCCGAAAAAAACCTCAAGGTTCTAAATCCGATGACAAAGGAATTACCTGGCTGGAAGGCGAAATGACTTCGCTTGCGGTGCACAGAGACATCATCCGGAAGTGTGAATACATCGCACACATGGCAGGAGAGACAAAGAATGAAACAGTGATGGAAGAGGCCAATGTAAGTGCCACCAGGGAACTGCTCAGCCAGGTGAAAAACGGAGTTTGCAAACATTTTTTATATCTGAGCAGCAGCGGGGTTTTTGGTCTTTACAGCCAGCCTCAGATTCGTATTGACGAGACTTCTCTCTGCTATCCTGATAATCTGTACGAGAAAACCAAGCTTAGGGCGGAACAACTGGTAAAGGAGTCAGGTATTCCTTTTCTGATTCTGCGTCCGAGTAATGTGGTTGGAATTGGTGATAAAGACAAAAAATTACTGAACCTTTTCAGAACATTGAAACGCAACCGGTTCTGGTTTGTGAATAAGTCGGCTATGCTGAATTATGTTTCAGCACGGCACCTCGGCAAGGTGATGGCGGAATGCCTGAACCTTGAACATTTTTCGGGAGATACGTTTATTGTCAATGCGCCCTGCAGGATTGAAACATTTATCAACACGTCGGCACAAGCCCTGGGAATAACACATACGGTCAAAACAGTTCCTCTTTTGCTGAAGCCTATGCTTTGGCTGGCCTCAAAAGTGCTCGAACTGCTTCCCCGGAAATTCCAGGTCATCAACAGCAACAAATGGAGGGAACTGACTAATGAAAGGTATTACGCGACAGACAAACTGAGAAGTGTTTCGGCCCTGGATCCGGAAAAGGAATTGTTTCTTTGCATCCGGGAACTGGTAAGCGGATATCAAAGCGAAAAATTACTATGAAGGTTTGTCTGATCGGAAATAATGGAAGCGTACATGTGGAGAAATGGGTGAAAGCCATAGCCGGATTCGAAGACATTCAGCTGCATGTGATCTCTTTCGACAAAGGGGTACACTTTCCCGGTGTTACTTACCATGCCCTGAAAAAACAAACCGGTACCAAACTGGATTATCTCCTGAATGCTTCGCTCACGAAGAAATTGATCAGAGTAATAGATCCCGATATTTTACATGCGCATTATGCCACCAGCTACGGCCTGCTGGGTGCTTTATCCGGATTCCATCCTTATATCGTTACCGGATGGGGAGCTGATATTTTTGACAGCCCCAGATACACGATGATGCGTATGCTGCTAAAATACACTTTAAAAAAGGCTGATGCAATTACCGTTCTTTCTGAGTTTACACAAAAAGAAATCGGACGCTATACCGACAAACATATTGAGCTTATCCCTTTCGGTGTGGAGCTGAGCAAATTTTACAGGAACAAGACAACAACAGATGAATTCCTGCGTATTGGAACCATCCGTACCCTGAGCGAAAAGTATGGGGTAGAGTATCTTATAAGAGCTTTCGCATCCCTGCATGAACGTTACCCCCATGTACGTCTGGAAATTGTAGGCGACGGGCCACAACGTGAAATACTGGAGCACCTGGGTTCGGAACTGGGCGTAAAGGAAAAAATTCATTTTTATGGATACGTAAACCAGCATACAGAACCGGAAAAGTATCTGAGTCTACTCAACGGCTTTGATATTTTTGCCATTCTATCTGTCATCGATTCAGAGACTTTCGGTGTGGCGGCGGTGGAAGCATCGGCCTGTGAAATTCCGGTAGTGGCAACCAATATAGGGGGATTGCCGGAAGTCATTTCAGATCATCAAACAGGTCTGTTGGTTCCTCCACGCAATAGTGAAGAAACAGCTAAAACTCTTGCTTTGCTTATTGGAGATGCCACACTTCGCAAAACACTAGGAAAGAACGGGCGTTTACGTGCTGAAACCAAATACGATTGGGACAAAAATGTGGCAGTGATGATTGGGCTTTACAGGAATTTGATTAAAAGCAGCTCCAATTAAAGTGAAGAAAAAGCCTAAAGATTCAAAAAAAGGCTTGATTTTACTGATCGGGCGGAAGGACAGAATGAGAAGCAGAGCGGGAATGAAGAAAAAAAAAGAGCTTTTGCTTCGCTCTCCTTCTACGCTCTCGCTCTGTTTTTGTGGTCCTGAAGGGAGTCGAACCCCTAACCTCCACATCCGTAGTGTGGCGCTCTATCCAGTTGAGCTACAGAACCATTTATTAGGTTGCAAATGTAGTAAAAATAAAATTAACACATAGATTTTCTTAAAATCATGCATTCCGTCGCTTTCTTTAATACATTAGTGGCTTAAATCAAGCTTTCTGTCCTATGAAATTTCTTGCAGAATCCCCCTTAATCATCCTTGGCGTAATTGCCCTGGTGGTTTTTTTCAAATCATTTGTGACTGTCAATCAAGGCAGCATGGGTGTGGTAACGGTATTTGGTAAATTCAGAAGGGTGATGCGTCCTGGTCTGAATTTTAAAATCCCATTCATTGAAGCCATATACCGTAACATTTCCATCCAGAACCGTTCGGTTGAACTGGAATTCCAGGCTATAACCATTGACCAGGCCAATGTATATTTCAAGGCCATGTTGCTTTTTTCTGTACTGAACCAGGAAGAAGAGACAATCAAGAACGTAGCTTTTAAATTTGTGGATGAAAAGAACCTTATGCAGGGTCTGATCCGTACGGTAGAAGGCAGTATCCGTTCTTTCGTTGCCACCCGCAAACAAGCTGAAGTACTCTCATTGCGCAGGGATATTGTAGAATATGTAAAGGAACAGATTGACAAGACCCTTGAAAACTGGGGTTACCACTTACAGGATCTGCAGCTGAACGACATCACCTTCGATGAAGTGATCATGAAATCCATGAGCCAGGTTGTTGCATCCAATAACCTGAAAGCTGCTGCTGAAAATGAAGGTCAGGCTTTACTGATTACCAAGACAAAGGCTGCAGAAGCTGAAGGTAATGCCATCAAGATTGCCGCACAGGCCGAAAGAGAAGCTGCACAGCTTCGTGGTCAGGGTGTGGCTCTGTTCCGTGAAGAGGTGGCCAAGGGTATGTCGCTTGCCGCGAAAGAAATGGAACAGGCCAATCTGGATGCTTCCATGATTATGTTCTCTATGTGGACAGAAGCAATCAAGCATTTTGCTGAAAACGGAAAAGGAAATATCATCTTCCTGGATGGCTCAGCCGAAGGAATGGAAAAATCCATGCATCAGATCATGGGGCTTAGTAAGGCGCTGGATATGAAGAAATAAATTCCTGATTATAAGAAAAGCCCCTGAAGCAGATTATATCTTCAGGGGCTTTTCGTTTCAGGAAAGAAATGAATACTATTTCAGCTTATAACTCACCGGCAAGTTATACTGCACCATTACCTTTTTTCCATTCATTGTACCCGGCTTCCAATCGGGCATCATCAGAATAACCCGTATGGCTTCTTCCCCAAGGCCAGGCCCTCCCTTCACCCCTCTCAGGATACGAATATCGTGTATAGTTCCTTCTTTATTCACTACAAAGGAGAGAACCACCATACCTGAAACTCCATTATCTCTTTCTATTTCCGGGTAATGAATATTCTGACCTAAAAATTTCATTAACGCTGCTTCTCCTCCCGGAAACTCAGGAGCTTGCTCGGCGAAAGAAAATATTTTTTCATCGTCCTTGCCCCCACTCTTACCCTTCCTTGAATCCTGAACTGGTAATTGCTCGCCTTTACCATAAGTTCCCGGTGGTGGCGGCGGAGGTGGTGGTGGCCCGGACCTATCTTTCGTTTCTGACCACATTTTTCTTTCCTTCTTTAAAGCATCCATTCCTATATACGAAAAGCCAAGCATACGGGGATGCTGAGGATTCAAAGACATTTGTACTTCCGCCCTGAAATAGGTTTCCCCATGTCCCGCAAGCGTATATTTATACGTTGTATGATCATCTGAATAAGCAGTCATCTCTATCACTCCAAAACAGGAATCCTTTAATGCTCCTGTTTCAGCTGATGCCTCCCTGAGCCTTTTTAGAAGATTTACATCGGTCTTCAAATACTCGGGAGCACAAAGAAAGAGCACACTGTCAGGATGACCTCTGTCCAGGTAAGAAAAAATGCTTCGTACCGTTTGCTTCTGTTTTTGCACCAGCAGATAAAAACTTACACGGTTATCGGGTTTTTCCTGAGAGAATGCAAGGGCCGGAGCCAGAACTAATAAAAGTAAAAGTCGTTTCATAGCATAGTTATCTGTAGATATTCGCCTTTATAAATGTAGTCAGGATATAGGTAAATCCGACAGGAAAACTACTTCATTGAGCAAACGGAGCTACCCGTTGTGTAAATGGGATGTTTCATTGAGTGGATGGTATTGATTTGTGGTCATTTATATACTATTTTTAAGTATTGTACGTTATACCGGCCAATGAGATTCCTTTGCCTATTATTCATCTGTTGTACCACCCTGATAAGGGCACAGGAAACGAAAGGAATTAGCAGCGGGAAGAAAGGTACACATGATAACCAGTCAAAAGGCAGGAATGATACCGTTTTAAGAAGATTTTCAATAACCCTGGAAGCCGGGTCAACAATACCTTATGGTTCATTCAAGAGTGCTTTGGACCCTTATAATTCATCCAGAAATCCCCTGGTAGGCTCGGCATCTTTGGGATATCATTCCGGTGTTACAGTGAAATATATGGTTATTAACCAAATAGGGTTACTCGGCAAATTCGGTATAAATAGCAATGTCACTGACGTTGGAAGTACGCCTTTTATCATTTATCAATTTATGGGGGGCTTCACCTTTCTTATCAAACCAGACTATCACAGATGGAATGTAAATTTTGACTTACTCCTTGGGGTACTGACAATGAATAATCAGGCAAATTACGCTTATTATAATAATGATATATATCCATATTATCAAACTACCACCCCTGGGCAAGGAACAGGAGCTGGTGTGTGTCTTTCTATCGGTACTTCATACCGGGTTGGGAAACGGGTTTATTTAATATTGAATGCGGGGGACCTGATGGCTTCCATAGATTTCCTTAATACCATTGTTGTCACACATCAAGGAAATTGGATGAATAATAATTACATCGTTTCAACCAGCACCATCCAAACCACTATGCCTATTGGAATGTTCTTTTCAAATTTCGGTGTCAGTATGCATTTTTAAGCCCTGCATTTCGTCTTATGTCTTGGTTCTTGATTCTATTTCTTCCTCTCCCACTTCCTCTTCTTAATCTTAATAGCCTTTCCTTTCATTGTAAGCTTGATATCGGCCATAAATACAGAATAAGGAACGGAAGAAGATCCAGGTACAAGGTTCTGAGGCATATTGTAATCATACTCAAACGAAAAAGCCCATTTATGGTGGGTGAATGTTATGGGCACAGCAAAGAGGTAGTTAAGCATATTGTATTTACTGAGTTGTTTCTGATAGTCCAGTTTTTTAATCACGGTGCTATCGAGGGGAATACCCTTGGTATAGACTTTATAAAAATTCTGGGTGCCATATACAGCGCTGAACTTTGGTTCTACTTCAAACTCCCAGGAGGAACCGAAAATGTCATCGAAATCGAAATCGTGGGACACGGAAAAAGTATAGAAAAAGTCTTTCAGCTCTCCGAATTTGGATTTGGGACCGTGACACCAGTCGCCGGTTAAGTCCGCCTTTATAAAGTCCTGATCCCAGGTACCTCCGAAATTCAAATCATTATCAATAACAGACCTGAGCCTGGCGCTTTTAGCATCAAACCAGGAATGGGTATTGGTAAGGGAGGTCGAGAAACGTTTGCTCCAGTCATGATCCCAGCCCAGGGCTATGTCATATTGGTCGAAGACAGGCTGTTTCCGGGTTTTACCTTTTGCGTTTTTGATCGGCACAAGGTCTGTACTGTGTGATAAAGCAAAGGATGCGTTAAACCCATGAATGCCTTCATATGCAAAAGTGGGACTGATCAGCTGGTGATTCACCGTATCCCTTCTTCCCATAAAGGTATTATTGCTTGCCCAGGATGCGTCTATTGTAAATTTACGGTGTACGACCTTCATTGTATCAACTGAATCTTTTTTAGGCTTCAGGCTGTCGGCACGGAAATGATTAACATGATGATGATGCATTGTTACAGGTCCATATGGACCAGTTGCCAGAGCGGCCAAAGAGGCCATACAAAAAAGGAGGATCAGATAGAGTTTCAAGATCTGCACAGGCTTTGATGAATGATAATCTATAGCATTGCAAAAATATAAATATTACCTTTACAGCCTTCACAACTCTTGCCTGCATACCACTATGACACTACTGGACGGTAAAAAAACTTCTGAAACCATTCAGCTCGAAATTGCTGAGGAAGTAAAAAAAATTAAAGCCGGAGGAGGCAAGGTACCACACCTGGCTGCTATCCTTGTGGGGAATGACGGAGCCAGTGAAACCTATGTGGCTTCAAAAGTAAAGGCCTGCGAACGAATAGGCTTCGGATCAAGCCTGATACGTTTGCCGGAAACTGTCACCGAACAGGAACTGCTCAAACAAATTGATTTGCTGAATGAGAATCCGGAAATTGACGGATTCATTGTACAGCTTCCACTTCCCAAACATATAGAAGAACAAAAAGTAATAGAACGTATTTCTCCTGAAAAAGATGTGGATGGATTTCATCCTGTCAATATAGGGCGTATGGTACTTGGTTTGCCTTGCTTTTTACCGGCCACTCCGGCAGGTATCATGGAATTGCTGGATCGTTATAAGGTTGAAACAAGCGGTAAGCAATGTGTGGTGATAGGACGCAGCCATATCGTAGGCTCACCCATGAGTATACTCCTGGCCCGCAATTCCAATCCGGGCAACTGCACCGTCACACTTTGCCATAGCAAGACAAAAAATCTAAAGGAACTTTGTCAGCAGGCCGATATCATTATTGCTGCTCTTGGCCGGGCTGAATTCCTTACCGGTGATATGGTCAAAGAAGGAGCAGTGGTAATCGATGTAGGCATTACCCGTGTTAAAAGCCCTGAGACAAAAAGCGGATGGAAACTGCTTGGTGATGTTAATTTTAAAGAAGTGGCGGCCAAATGCTCCTTTATTACTCCTGTTCCGGGTGGTGTGGGACCAATGACCATTGCCTCTCTCCTCATCAATACACTCAAAGCGGCTAGCGCTTAGGCATATTCTTCATCATCTTCATCATCTGATCCTTATTGCTCATCATCTTCATCATTTTGCGGGTATCCTCAAACTGTTTCATGAGCTTATTCACTTCCTGAATATTGGTTCCGCTGCCTTTTGCAATACGAAGCTTACGGTTCCCATTAATCAGGTCGGGATTTTCCCTTTCAGCAGGGGTCATGGAATGAATGATGGCTTCTATGCTTTTAAAAGCATTTTCATTGATATCCACATCTTTCAGGGCCTTGCCCACTCCGGGTATCATGCCTACCAGATCCTTGATATTTCCCATCTTTTTGATTTGCTGCAACTGGGACAGGAAATCATTGAATGAAAACTGGTTCTTGGCAATTTTTTTCTGAAGTCTTTTGGCTTCTACCTCATCATACTGCTCCTGGGCCCTTTCAACAAGTGTAACCACATCACCCATACCCAGGATACGGTCGGCCATACGTTCAGGATAGAATACATCGAGTGCATCCATCTTTTCGCCGGTACCAACGAACTTTATTGGCTTGTTGACTACCGATCGTATGGAAAGCGCAGCTCCACCCCGTGTATCACCATCCAGCTTGGTCAGGATAACACCGTTAAAATCGAGTTTTTCATTGAATGCCTTGGCAGTATTTACTGCATCCTGTCCGGTCATGGCATCTACCACAAACAAAATCTCTTCGGGATTAACCGCTTTTTTAACGGCAGCTATCTCGTTCATCATCTGCTCATCGATAGCCAGACGGCCGGCAGTATCTATTATGACAACCGTATTCCCGTTCTCTTTGGCAAACTGTACTGCTTTTTTGGCGATGGAAACAGCATCCTTGTTTTCCCTGTCGGAGAATACCTCCACCCCTATCTGTTCACCGAGCACATGAAGCTGGTCAATGGCCGCAGGGCGGTATATATCACAGGCTACAAGCAAAGGTTTCTTGCCTTTCTTGGTTTTGAGGTAATGACCCAGCTTGCCGGTAAAAGTCGTCTTACCTGAACCCTGTAATCCGCTCATCAGGATTACCGTAGGGTTCCCCGTAAGCTTGATATCGGCTTTTTCACCTCCCATAAGCTGTGTAAGCTCCTGATGGGTTATCTTGATAAGTAACTGTCCGGGCGAAATAGCTGTCAGCACCTGCTGGCCCAGGGCTTTTTGCTTGACTTCGTCGGTAAAGGTTTTGGCAACTTTATAGTTTACATCGGCATCAAGCAGTGCTTTACGCACTTCCTTGAGTGTTTCGGACACATTCACTTCACTGATCTTACCCTGGCCTTTAAGCACTTTAAAGGCCCTGTCCAGTTTATCTGATAAATTCTCGAACATTGTATCTGTTGATTTAAAAGGAAAGCAAATTTAGAAAATTTGCGGGCTTGCCATCCGCCAATCTTGATTAATTTTAAGCCTTATGATCAAGAAGCATTTCCCGGCTTATTGTATTCTTTTTATACTCCTCCTCTGCACCTGGTTTATGGTTACAGAACGCTGGAACGGGCATGGAGGCGCTTACTGGAAAGAACAGCTCAATACGAGCGATGCCAAAGGCTATTATGCCTACCTGCCGGAATGCTTTCTTAAACAGGACCTGAGCGACCAGGATCCCGAACAGGTATATGTAAATCAAACCCGATATGGTAAAGGGGTAAACAAATATTTTATCGGAAATGCCCTGTGCTGGTCTCCCTTTTTCGGAGGAGCCGTGGCTTATACCCATCTGAGCGGGGAAGAAAGCGACGGGTATACGGAAGCATTCAAAAAATCAATCAGTATAGCCGCCCTCTTCTGGCTCGGTATAGGTTTGTTCTGTCTGGCAGAAGTCTTTAAAATGCTGGGCATTGGTGAAATAATCGCCGGTATCACCCTCCTGCTCATTACCCTTGGCACCAACTTGTTTTATTATGCAACGCTGCAGCCTACCATGTCACATCTTTATTCCTTTACCATGCTTTGCGCTCTGCTTTGCTTTGGAATAAAGTATTTCCGGACTGGAAAGCTGCTTTACCAGATACTCTTCTTACTGGCTTTCAGCATGAGTATGCTTATCAGACCAGTGAACATGATCTGGATTATTCTGCTCCTGCCCTGGCTGGGTGGAGGATTCCGTCCGCTCTGGCAGCGCTTTTTCAGAGGAAGAGCCCTCCTGTTTTCTGTCCTTATCCCGGCCCTGTTCATCTTTCTTCAGTGCGGTGCCTGGTACCTGCAAACGGATCACTGGTTTGTGCAGACCTATGCCGGAGAGGGATTTTATTTTTTACATCCGGAACTCTTCCAGGTGCTGTTCGAATTCCGTAAAGGATGGTTTATCTATACCCCAATTGCATTCCTGGCACTGGCAGGCTTATATCCTCTTTTCAAAAAGGATACCTATGCAGGTATATGTCTATTCCTGGCACTTCTTGTTCATACATATCTCACTGCCTCGTGGTGGAGCTGGTCGTTTGCCGACAGCTTTGGGCACAGGGCATTTATTGATCTGTATACTCTTGTGGCAATACTCCTTGCTTATAGTCTGCAGTTTATTCCTGAACGAATAGCTGTAATTCTCCCAAAACTGAGTCGGGGTCTGATCCGAGTTGTATTCATTGGTATCGGAGGCCTCCTGCTTGCTCTGAATCTGGTCCAGACCTACCAGGCAGAAGTGGAAATACTGCATCAGAACAGTATGGATTGGGAACGGTATCAATATATATTTCTGAAAACAGGCGACAGGTATATTCATTGCCTGGGTGGAAACAGTGATCTCATGCCTTATACCAGCAGTGATCCGGAAGTAATCTATTCAGTGGATACTGATTTTTCACGCCCTCTGGCAGGATGGACAATAATGGAAGCAAAGCCCAGTTCTTTAACAGGAAACAAACCTGCCCTGCACTTCAAAGGAAATGAATTCGGTGTTACCTTCGAATTACCATCCAGTCCTGATCTGAGCACCTGTCAGAAACTCTTTGCCCATATCTCCATTACCCGATATGAGCCTGTTGCCAACAGCTCTTCAGGATGCCTGCTGGTGAAGGATATCCTGGATCCTCAGAACAAATCCGAATACTATTATGCCTTTCGCATCAACAATACCCCTTCATCCACCGACGGCAATTTGCGTACATTTCAGTATGATGAGGAAATCCCCTGTTTTAAAAACCCCGGATCAAAGCTGAGGATATATTTGTGGAACCAGCAAAAACAGGAATTCTATATCACACATATGAAGGTGGAGATACTCCGGATTGCCCCGGACCCCCTGCCCTGATTAAACTGCCGGAGTACCGAAATCTTCATTAAATTTGCCCCCTCTGATGAAGCATTTCCCACGCATAGCTATTGCCCTCATCCTCCTGATCTGTAGCTGGTTTATGGTTACAGAGCGGTGGAATGGTAACGAAGGACAAGCCTGGAAAGACCAGTTCAATACCTGTGATGCACATGGTTACTATGCCTACCTGCCCGATTTCTTTATCAAACATGACCTGAGCCATCAGGATGAGAAGGAAATGTATGTCAACAAAACCGGCTTCGGGAGAACTGTCAACAAGTACTTTATAGGAGATGCCATTTGCTGGTCTCCTTTTTTCGGAATGGCAGCTGTTTATTCTGCTGTACGAGGTCAGCGCAGTGACGGATATACGACTGCTTTCAAAAAATCAATCAGCATAGCAGGTCTCTTCTGGCTGGCCATTGGTTTGCTATGCCTGGCCGGGATATTGAAGCTTCTGAATATTAGCGACCTGGTTTCAGGGCTTACATTGATTCTGATTACGCTCGGTACAAACCTGTTTCATTATGCAGTGATGGAGCCGGCCATGTCTCATCTTTATTCCTTTTCCACTGTTTGCGGTTTTGCCTATTTCGGTATGCGCTATGTTCGTTCCCTGCGCTCGTCAGATATATGGCTAAGCATCCTGTTCTTCAGTTTGTCGGTCATGATACGCCCGGTCAATATACTCTGGATCATCCTCCTTCTTCCCTGGATTGCCGGAGGCTATACTGTATTGAAAGAAAAATTCCTCAGCCGTTCCATCGTATTCAAACTCACACTTGTGTTGGGTATACTGATCTTTCTTCAGTGCGGTGCATGGTATCTGGAAACAGGAAGGTGGTTTGTCAGGACTTATGTAGGTGAAGGATTTCGCTGGTTCGAACCGGAACTGATACAGACACTGGCCGGGTTCCGTAAAGGATGGCTTGTATATACCCCGTTTGCTGCTCTTGCCCTGTTCGGTTTTTTCCCGCTCTGGAAAAAGGACCCCGTAGCAGTAAAATGTTTCCTGCTTATACTGGGCATTCATTCCTATATCATTGCTGCCTGGTGGAGCTGGTCCTTTGCCGACAGTTTCGGACACAGGGCATTTATAGATCTGTACCTGATTGTTGCAGTGCTGCTGGCTTATTTCCTGCATTATATCCCCAAGGCACTGACCGGTTTCCTCAAAATGATTGACAGCGTGAGCAGTGATTTCATCTTTTTTTCCCTCTGTGCCATTCTGCTGGGCTTTAATATTATCCAAACCTACCAGTATGAACAAGGTATTCTGAGCCCGAATGCGATGGACTGGAAGAAATACAAATATGTGTTTTTGAAAGTAGCTCCTGAATATTTCGGAGTGCTGGGCGGAAGTGCCGATCTGATGCCTTACAGTAAAAAGGTGCCTCAGCTCCTGTTTACCTCCGACCTTGATTTCACCAAACCTCTTCCCGAATGGGAAACAATGCCAACCGAAGTTTTTCAGGGAGTCCGTACCCTCCATTTTGCCGGTCAGGAATTTGGTGCGGTACTCAAAGTTCCTTTTTTGAAAGAGTATTGTAACTGCGAAAAGCTTTTTGCAAAGATCACCCTTACCCGCTATGAACCTCAGCGTAACAGTGCCAATGCCTGTTTACTGGTGACCAATACACAGAATGCTAAAAAGGAGAATGAGTTTTATTTTGCCTTTCCGATTGATGAAGAACCTGCTGATACCGAAGGATCTCTTCAGACTTTTGACTACGATGAGGAAATACCCTGCCTGAAAACACCTGATTCGAGACTGGCCCTTTACTTATGGAACACAAAGCACCAGGATTTTTATATTACACATATAAAGGTCAGGTTGTTCAGCATTGTTCCGGAAGGAACGAAATAAGCTAGGTCCTACATACTTTCAGGCACTTCTATTCCCAGCATTGCCATGGAATTGCGAATTACCTGTGCACAAAGATTACTCAGGCGCAGGCGAAAAGCCACCTTTTCATCATCTGAATCTTTGAGAACGGGTACAGTCTGGAAGAAGCTGCTATATGACTTTGCAAGATCAAAAACATAATTAGCCACCACTCCCGGATTGTATTCTTTACCTGCTTGTTGAATCTCTGCAGGGAAGCGGTAGAGAATTTTAATCAATTCCTTTTCAATGCCAAGCAGTCCGGGATAGGAATGCGGGAAGGGTGCAGTACTGAAATTTAACCTTGTCCGGCTTTTGCGGATAAGGGATTGAATACGGGCATAGCTATATTGTATAAAGGGTCCTGTATTCCCATTAAAGTCAATACTTTCTTTGGGGTCAAAAACCATTTTCTTCTTAGGATCCACCTTAAGGATGAAGTACTTAAGTGCGGCCATTCCAATCTGCCGGTAAAGATTTTCAGCCTCTTCAGCCGAAAGATCTTCCGTTTTTCCAAGCTCCAGGGTCATTTCCCGGGCTGTATTCACCATTTCATCCATCAGGTCATCAGCATCCACCACAGTCCCTTCCCTTGATTTCATCTTGCCTTCCGGCAATTCGACCATTCCGTAACTGAGGTGATAACAATTTTTAGCCTGCTCATAACCAAGCTTCTGCAGAATAAGAAAGAGTACCCTGAAATGGTAATCCTGCTCATTTGCAACAGTATAGATCAACTGATTCAGCTCCGGGAATTCCCGGAAGCGTTCTGCGGCCGTACCCAGGTCCTGTGTCATATATACAGAGGTACCATCGGAGCGTAAGAGAACCTTCTGATCCAGCTTATCCTGTGTAAGATCAATCCATACCGAACCATCCTCTTTACGGAAAAAGACCTGTTTGGCAAGTCCTTCTTCCACTATTTTCTTCCCGAGAAGATAGGTTTCTGACTCATAATAAACCTTATCGAAGGCAACCCCAAGTCGCTTATACGTCAGATCGAAGCCTTCATAAACCCAGGAATTCATGGTTTTCCATAAACCCACTGTCTCCGCATCACCTGCTTCCCAGGCAAGAAGCATCTGCTGGACCTCCTTCATCAAGGGTGCCTGTTTCTCCGCTAACTCCTTAGTAACACCTTCAGCTTCAAGCTTTCGTACTTCTTCTTTAAAGCGTTTGTCGAATTCCACATAATACTTCCCAACCAGGTGGTCACCCTTCATACCCGAGCTTGACGGAGTCTCTGCCTGGCCCCACTTTTTCCAGGCAAGCATAGACTTGCAAATGTGCACTCCCCGGTCATTCACCAGGTTGGCCATGATTACTTTATGCCCATTCGCCTGCAGAATACTAGCAACAGAATACCCAAGCAGGTTATTGCGGATATGACCGAGATGCAAGGGCTTATTGGTATTGGGTGAAGAATATTCAATCATCACTGTCTTCCCTGAGCTGCCCTTTTCGAGCATACCATAATGAGACAGGTTCCAGGTTTTCTCAAAGAAACCAAGCCAGAAAGAAGGTCCGATAATCAGATTCAGAAAACCTTTAACAACAGTGAAGTGTTCTACTTCCGGGCAATGCGTTTGCAGATAGGAGCCAATATCAGAAGCTGTCTGCTCAGGACCCTTTTTTGAAGCCTTGAGATAAGGAAAAACAACCAGGGTTATATCACCTTCAAACTCCTTGTTAGTCTTCTGAAATACAATAGATTCGCATGTAACATCTAAAGTGTATAATGAAGATAATGCCTGGGTAATTTGTTGTGCAAGAAGGGATTCTAATTCCATCATATACTAATAGGTAAGATGGCTTACAACCCTTTGAAGAATTTCAAAAGTGTTTTCGGCCATGAGGTTCTCATTATCCAGGGTTGGATTCACTTCACAGATCTCAAAACAGCAGACTTTGGCGTTTTGTATAAGCCTCACACACAGGCTACCGGCTTCCTTTTCCGTAATTCCATTCCGTACAGGAGTGCCAGTACCTTTGGAAATGGCAGCATCCATGCTATCCACATCAAAGCTTATATAGATATGGGTACAGGAGCTGAGGTATAACAGTGCTTCTTTAGCAACCATCTCCACCCCGTTCCGTTTGATTTCGGGTACGGTATAAATCTTGACTTTATTCTTCTTCAGTAAGAAGTTCTCTTCATATTCCAGATCCCTCAACGCAATGAATACTAAATCACTGTATTGAATCTTAGGGATCATACCTCCCAGGTTCTTCAGCTTGCTCCAGTAATCCAGGGTATCCTTATCGGGCTGGTTTATTTTACATTCCAAATTATCCTCTGCCAGTGAAATTGACAGGGGCATCCCATGCATATTACCAGATGGGGTAGTAAAAGGAGAATGCAAATCGGCATGGGCATCAATCCAGATAACTCCGAGTCTGGCTTCCGGAAATGCTTGTTTAATACCGGCAATCGTTCCGGCTGAGCTGCTATGATCACCAGCCAGTACCACGGGAAACTGTTTTTTCTTTAAAGTCGAACTTATTTCCTGGCTTATTCTCTCACAAAGTGTAAGCAAACCGTCAATTCTTTTGGCAAAACTATGCTTGGGTGCCTCAAATAGCAGTTGATTTTCCGTTTTGATCTCTACAGAAGGCACTTTTGAGAAAAGAAAACTCCCGAAATCCAGTGCTGCAGTTTTCAAGGCATCAACGCCCATACTTGCACCCCTGGTTCCGGCACCTATTTCTGATTTGACTTCGATGAACTTAACGTTGGCCACGTATATTAAATTTACAGATGAGTGTTGAAACAGAATCCGACTTACTTACATTTGCACTATTATTTCAATCTAACCAACCCGGATCTAAATCACTACCTATGGAAAACAAATATTCCAACCTGATAGACCAGACTTTTAACTTTCCTCAGGAAGGTTTCCGGACGGTGGATGATGAACTTTATTTTAACGAAATACCCTTGATGGATATCATTAAGCAATATGGCACTCCCCTCAAGATCACCTATTTGCCAAAAATTTCCGATCAGATACAAAAGGCCAAAAGGCTCTTCAATGTAGCCATGGCTAAGGCTGATTACAAAGGTACTTATACTTATTGTTACTGCACCAAAAGCTCACATTTTAATTTCATCCTGGAAGAAGTTTTGAAAAATGAAGTGCATTTAGAAACAAGCTCTGCATTTGATCTTCAGATCATTAAGGACCTATATAAAAGGGGTAAGATCGACAAAAGCAAATACATTGTCTGCAATGGCTTCAAGCAGCAGCTCTATGCAACCTATATAGCTGAGCTTGCAAACGACGGGTATTCCAATATTATGCCTGTTCTGGACAATATGAATGAGATAGAATACTATAATAAGTCATTCAAAACAAAGACCAAACTAGGGATACGTATCGCTTCTGAAGAAGAACCCTCCTTTGAGTTCTATACATCCCGCCTGGGTATACGTTACAAGGACATTGTGGACTTCTATAAGGAGAAAATCCATAATAACCCTAAGTTTGAACTGAAGATGTTGCACTTCTTCATCAATACCGGGATCAAGGACTCTATCTATTATTGGACTGAGTTGGCCAAGTGCCTGAATGTTTACCTTGAGCTTAAGAAGATCTGCCCTACCCTCGACTCTCTTAATGTAGGTGGTGGGATGCCTATACGTACTTCACTGGGTTTCGAATTCGACTACGAGTATATTATAGAGGAGATCATTTCCCAGATCAAGAATTTTTGTGAGAACCATGAGATCCTGGAGCCGAATATCTTTACTGAGTTCGGATCTTTCACAGTGGGTGAAAGTGGAGCTGCATTGTATAAGGTTACCGACCTGAAACTGCAAAATGACCGGGAATTATGGTATATGATAGACAGTTCCTTTATCACCACCCTCCCCGATACCTGGGGCATCAATCAGCGCTTCATCCTCCTGGCAATTAACCATTGGGATAAGGAATACCAGCGGGTGAACCTTGGAGGAACTACCTGCGACAGCCTTGATTACTACAATGCTGAAGCGCATGCCAACCAGGTTTTTTTACCAAAAACAGAAGCCAAAACCAAGGATCCCCTGTATATCGGCTTTTTCCATACCGGTGCCTATCAGGAAAGTCTGGGTGGTTATGGAGGTATTCAGCATTGCCTTGTTCCGGCGCCTAAGCACGTGCTTATTGATAAGGATGAGGAAGGAGAACTGGTTACCAAGCTCTTTGCCAAGGAACAAAGCTATAAGTCAATGCTAAAGACATTGGGTTACTAACCCGACCCATCCCCCTCTCCTTTGGGGAGGGGGCACCTTATTTTTAGCCTTTATTTTGCTTTTCTGCATAAAAATTCAATATTTGCAGTCGGAATTCATTTGACTTCCCGAAGTCTTTCACTTTCAAACTCTTTACTCACCATCCGGATGCAGATAATTCGCTTTTCTTTGTCCTTTATTCACGCTTGCAAATGAAGAAAAGGCTGTTGAATTATCAGGGCATTGGAATTGTGGCTCTGTTTCTTGTATGTGCAACTGAATTCTGGAATTGCTCTTCCTCCCCTACCAATCCCAAATATATTTCGGAAGGAATCATAGAATATAAGGCTACTCCGCTTGATCCTGATAATTCCATGGCATCCCTGGCTCCAAGCAAAATGCTTGTTAAATTCAAGGACAATTATTGCGTTGCTGAAATGACAGCCGGCATGGGTCTTTTCTCGACCTCTTTTATCTCCGACCCTGTGCACAAAAATTTCATACACATGGTAAAGCTCATTAATCAGAAATTTGCGGTGGTTATGGGTCCCGATTCACTCAGAAAAGAAGTGGATGCCGATCCCAAACCTATTATAGAGAAACTTCCGGAAACAAAGAAGATAGCAGGATATAACTGCAACAAAGCCAGGGTATCTTATGCTAACAATGCATCACCTGCATTCGACATATGGTATACCAAGGAGCTGAATATAGAACATCCTAACTGGAGCAATCCCTATCATGAAATAGAAGGGGTATTGATGGAATACCAGCTTAAACGCTATGGGCTGGAACTTCGCTTCAATGCTGTTTCTGTTACCAAGGCCAGCATTGATGAAAGTATTTTTTCCTTACCTTCTGAATATAAGCTCATCAGCCGGGTTGAAATGGCGAGTAAATTCTCCGATTTCAAATAGGCACACTTCTTGCTATCTAACCCCAAACTAAAACTCATGAACAAATTCTTCTTACGCTTTACATTAAGCGCCGCCCTTCTTGCTACTGCTGTCGTTTCCAAAGCCCAGAAAAGCTGGGAAGGGAGCATTGTATTCACCATCGATGTAAGCGGTGAAGGTCTGCCTCCGGAAGCCAAGCAAATGATGGAAGGAAGTGAAATGAAAGTATATATGAAGGGCGATAAGAGCCGTACAGACATGAAAATGGCTATGCAGAACACGATCACCATTGCAGATGCCAAAACAAAAAGCAGCTTTATCCTCATGGATATGATGGGTCAGAAAATCAAGATGATCAATAAGGATGATGGAAAGAAACAGCCGGATGTAGCCGTTAAGGAGTTGGCCGAGACCAAGGAAATTGCCGGTTACAAATGCAAAAAGGCAGAGCTTACTGTACCAAACCAGGAACCCATAACCGTTTATTATACAGAAGAAATCGGGAATAACGGATACAATACCCAGATGAAGGGTATAAAAGGCTACCCCCTTCAGTTTGAAGTGAACCAGGGTGGAATGAAGATCGGTTATACGGCAAAAAGCGTAACCAAGGAGAAAATAGAGGATTCCAAGTTCACTGTAGACGACAAGGAATACAAAGTTATGACCCGGGAAGAGCTCATGAAATCAATGGGCGGCGGAGGAGGACACTAAGCCTTCTTTATCCACAACTGTACGTGTAAAACATTCCGCCTGGCCCGGACATTAAATAAGGGAGGGGACTAACTTTGTTAAGTTAGAATCTAATTTAATGGCCCGGAAAGACAAAGACATCCCTATTCGTAACACACTCAGAGATCAGGCTGATCAGGATGACGCGGCTTCAGGCAAAGCTGAAGAACCCGAGAAGAAGGAAAAAGCTCCCAAGCCGGAAAAAAACAAGCTGAGCGAGAAAAAGGAAAAGGTTGCAGAGCCTACACCTAAGTCTCCACGTCGGAATCCCTTCCAGGGAATTACTCAGTCTATACAAGAAAATGAACGCCTGCACAAAGTAACAGGTGCATTCCTGCTTTTTATTATCACTCCGTACCTTCTTGTTGCCTTTACCTCTTATCTTTTTAACTGGCAAAGTGATCAGAATAAAGTAAGTTTCGGATTCAGTCTTCTTTTTGATGCTTCCATGGATGTGAACAACCTCCTGGGTAAACTGGGAGCACTGGTAGCTCATGCTTTTATTCACAAGGGTTTTGGGGTTACTTCTTATCTGCTTGCATTTCTTTCACTCGTTACCGGTCTTCGTATCCTGTTCAAAATAGAACTGGTGAGCCTGCTGAAAGCGCTTAAGTTCACCGCTATCTGTATGGTTCTTGGGTCAGTGGTTCTTGGTTATCTGTTTTCAGAATCTTTCTTTGTACCAGGCGGAGCCTTCGGATTTGAAGTGAGTACCTGGCTTAATTCCGCACTGGGAAAGATAGGCACCGGTTTCCTCCTCGGCTTTTCAATCCTTACCTGGCTCATCATTGTTTTCAATATTTCATTCAACTGGTTTGCCAAAAAAGAAGTGATAGCGGATGAAGAAATCGAAGAGCCCAGACTTGTCAACCCTGTTAATATACTCAAGGAGGAAAAGTCAGAAACCCCGGAAATCATTCCGGTAGTTAAGCCGGCAGAAGCGGATCCGCGCCATGATATAGAACTGACTACAGAAGATGAAGAGGAGTCTATTTTATGGGAGGAAGAAAAAGAGGAACCAGCGGCAGTCGCCAGCGTGCCTGCGGAAAGTACGATAACGGTGGATGACACTTTTCAGGTTACTGTTCAAAAAAATGAAGACACCCTGAGCCCGGAAGAAATAGCTCAACGTGATGCCGTGAAAGAATTCGGGGAATACGACCCTACCCTGGAACTGGGCTCTTACCAGTTCCCTCCGATAGACCTGCTCGAAAGTTACGGAGGCAGCAAGGAAATCAATGTGAACACGGAAGAACTTACCGCCAACAAGGACAGAATCCTGAAAACCCTGGGCGACTATGGCATTGAAATAGATAAGATCAAAGCTACCATTGGCCCCACGGTTACACTTTACGAAATCATTCCAAAGGCAGGGGTACGTATTGCCAAGATCAAGAACCTGGAAGATGATATTGCCCTGAGTCTTTCTGCATTGGGAATCCGTATCATAGCACCTATTCCCGGCAAGGGCACCATCGGTATTGAAGTTCCGAATCTGAATCCTGAAATAGTACCCATGCGCAGTATCCTGGCTTCGGAGAAATTCCAGAGTTCAACGATGGATCTGCCTGTTGCCCTGGGCAAGACAATATCGAATGAGACCTTTATCACCGACCTGGCCAAAATGCCACACCTGCTTATGGCCGGTGCCACAGGTCAGGGTAAATCAGTAGGACTGAATGCCCTGCTTGTTTCCCTCTTGTATAAGAAGCATCCTTCACAGATTAAGTTTGTACTTGTTGACCCGAAGAAGGTGGAGCTTACCCTCTTTAACAAAATAGAAAGACATTTCCTGGCAGCCCTGCCCGACAGTGCAGAGCCTATCATCACCGATACCAAAAAGGTGGTCCATACCCTCAATTCATTGTGTATTGAGATGGATAACCGCTATGACCTGCTTAAGGAAGCCCAGGTTCGTAATATCAAGGAATACAATGCAAAATTCATACAGCGCAAGCTCAATCCCAATAACGGACATAAGTTCCTGCCTTATATTGTTGTCGTGATTGATGAGTTTGCCGATCTGATTATGACAGCGGGCAAGGAAGTGGAAACCCCTATTGCCCGTATCGCACAGCTGGCCCGTGCCGTAGGTATACACCTGATCATTGCAACACAGCGCCCATCGGTCAATATCATTACCGGTACCATCAAAGCCAACTTCCCGGCCCGTATTGCTTTCCGGGTAACATCCAAGATAGACTCCCGTACCATTCTCGATTCGGGAGGAGCTGAGCAGCTGATTGGCCGTGGCGATATGTTGCTGAGTACCGGCAATGACCTGATCCGTTTACAATGTGCTTTTGTAGATACACCGGAAGTGGAAAGGGTATGTGAATTCATAGGGTCTCAGCGTGCCTACCCGGATGTATTCCGTCTGCCTGAATATGTAGATGAAGATGAAGGAACCAAATCCGATTTCGACCCTTCCCAGCGCGATGCCATGTTTGATGAAGCAGCCCGTATCGTTGTCACCCATCAGCAGGGTTCAGCTTCCTTGCTGCAGCGTAAGCTTAAGCTGGGATATAACCGGGCCGGACGAATTGTCGACCAGCTCGAGTCCATGGGTATCATCGGTAAGTTCGAAGGCAGCAAGGCCAGGGAAGTATTGATTAAGGATCTGGCCTCATTGGAAACATTGCTGAAAGGGCCTACTGATAATAACTAAATTGAACCACCCCGTCCCGACGCTTCGCTTGGGACACCCCTCCTTAAAAAAAGGAGGGTAGCCAAAATCTGGCCCGACTTTTGAATACCTACCCGACCAATACCAATTGAAAAATGTCCCTTATCTTTAGCCTATTCAATTCCGAACAGCCTCCTTACATGAACCGCAAAAAACTGATTAACTGCTTGAGTATTATTATCTTCCTTTTTATTTCCGCAGCTGCCCCGGCCCAGAAAGAAGCTGTGGACCCGAAGGCAAAAGCCATACTTGACGAACTCAGTACAAAGACAAAGGCTTTTAAAACAATAAAGGCCACATTTACCATTACTATCGAGACAAAGGAAAAGAAAAAAGAAACCCAGGATGGAAGCATTCTTATCAAGGCAAAAAAATACAAGGTTAGTCTGAAAGGTCAGGAGTATTATAATAACGGAACCTATATATGGAACTATGTAGGCTCAGCCAAGGAAACCACAAAGGATTTCGCCCCTAAACCGGAAGATAAGAGCAAGACCAAGAAAGGTATAGATGTGAGCAAGATGTTTACCATTTATGAAGAAGGGTATAAATACCGATTCAACAAGGAGGAAGTGGCCGATGGGGTAACTTTGCAGATCATTGATTTATTCCCTACCAACCCCGATCAGCAGGATTTTCATACTATCAAGCTGATGATAGATAAGAATAAGAAACAAATACATTCGGTAAAATTCTTAAACAAAGATGGCTCTACACGCCTGATACGTATTAACGCCTTCACCTCCGATTCAGAAATGGCTGATGATTTGTTCAATTATGAAGCTGTTCCCCATCCGGGGATACATCTGGAGGATATGACCAAGGATTAAGCAACAACTTTTTTCAGCACCTTAGCCATTGTCAGACCGATGGTGGCCGGTGATTCAACCACATTCACACCGCATTCACGCAGTATCTGCATCTTGGCAGCAGCAGTATCTTCGGCACCGCCTACGATAGCACCGGCATGACCCATGGTACGTCCTTTGGGCGCTGTTTGTCCGGCGATAAATCCTACCACGGGTTTGGTTCCGTTTTCCTTAATCCAGCGAGCAGCCTCTGCTTCCATACCACCGCCTATTTCACCTATCATGACAATCCCTTCTGTATGCGGATCTTTCATAAACAGTTCAACAGCTTCTTTGGTGGATGTTCCGATAATAGGGTCACCACCAATACCGATGGCTGTTGTAATACCCATTCCGGCTTTCACTATCTGGTCGGCAGCTTCATAAGTCAGGGTACCTGATTTGGAAACAATGCCTATTGTACCTGGTTTGAAAACAAATCCGGGCATGATACCCACCTTGCATTCACCCGCAGTGATGATACCCGGGCAGTTAGGTCCTACAAGGCGGCAATCACGGCCTTTCAGATATTCCTTCACAGCAATCATGTCCTTTGTAGGAATACCT
The DNA here is from genome assembly GCA_044448685.1 of Bacteroidia bacterium. Lineage (GTDB taxonomy): Bacteria > Bacteroidota > Bacteroidia > Palsa-965 > Palsa-965 > Palsa-965. The sequence goes on along the minus strand of JBIOHC010000052.1, from coordinate 4,627 downwards.
TCTGTAATACATACAATAACTTTGATACCCGCTTCAGCAGCCTCCATAATAGCATCCGCAGCAAACGGAGGGGGTACAAAAATGATGGATACATCTGCTCCTTCTTTCTTCACAGCCTGTTCAACAGTGTTAAAAACAGGCTTATCCAGGTGTGTGCTGCCACCTTTACCGGGAGTAACACCTCCGATAACCCTGGTTCCGTATTCTATCATCTGCCCGGCATGAAAAGTACCTTCGCTGCCGGTGAAACCCTGCACGACTATCCTCGAATTCTTGTTTACCAATATGCTCATATAGATCCGGATTTTTTTTGATGATTCAAGTGTGCTAAATTACCTTTTTATGCCTTCTATACAAAGGATTTTGATAAATTTGTCTGAAAGGTAACCTGCTATTTCCTGCTTTTATACAGGCCAGAATACGGTCATTACCGCTCAGCTATGCACAAAAATCCGTTTAATGACGAAATAATCGTTGCTTTGGCCACCCCTCAGGGCAGCGGGGCTATTGCCGTCATACGCCTGTCGGGCAAAGGCTGTGTGAAGCTGGTCGACAAGCTATTCCGCAATACCAACAAACCCGATAAAAAACTCAGCAAGGCCAAAGGATATACACTCCATTACGGGGAAATAGCCGAAGCGGATAATGTACTGGATGAAGTCATTGTAAGCCTTTATCTGAGCCCTAATTCCTATACAGGAGAAGATTGTATAGAGATCAGCTGTCATGGCTCGGTGTATATTCAACAGCAGATTATCCTCTTGCTGATCCGCTGCGGAGCCCGCCTGGCCAACCCGGGTGAATTCACCCTCCGGGCCTTTCTGAACGGAAAGATAGATCTTAGCCAGGCCGAAGCTGTTGCCGACCTTATCGCCTCCAACTCAGCCACCTCTCACCAGGTAGCCATGACACAGATGCGGGGAGGATTCTCCAACCGTATCAAGATCCTGCGTGATAATCTCATCAATTTTGCTTCACTTATTGAACTGGAACTCGATTTCAGTGAGGAAGATGTGGAATTCGCTGACCGCAACGATCTGAAGAAACTTATCCTGTCTATACAAAACATTGTACAACGTCTTATCGAATCATTCGAAATAGGCAATGTCATCAAGAACGGGATACCCGTAGCCATCGTCGGAAAACCCAATACAGGCAAATCGACCCTGCTCAATACGTTGCTTGAAGAAGAAAGAGCCATCGTTTCCGAAATACCCGGCACCACACGCGATACCATTGAAGATGAAATAACGATTGACGGGATCCTGTTCCGCTTTATTGATACAGCCGGCATACGCGCCACTACAGATGTAGTGGAGTCTATCGGGGTGTCACGCACCTGGGAGAAGATACGTCAGAGCTCTATTGTTCTATATGTATTTGATGTACATGAAATAACACCCAAGGAATTGAGCCTGATTGTGGAAGAAGTGCGTACCAACCTCACCAACTGCAGCCTCCTGCTTGTCGGCAACAAGATAGACAAGGAAGATATCACCTATACCCAGCGCGAATTCAAAGATTTTCAGGATATCATTTTTATTTCGGCCAAGGAACATATGTATATCGATGATCTCAAATCAAAACTTGTTGCCCTGTTCGACAGCAAAACACTGAATATTACCGAAACCATTGTTACCAATGCCCGTCATGTACAGGCATTGAAACATACCAACAGCGCCCTTACCAAAGTATTCGAAGGCCTCACCTGCCGCCTGAGCGGAGAACTCCTGTCCATAGAAATCCGTACAGCACTCGAACACCTGGGTGAAATTACGGGAGAGATCTCAAGTGATACCTTGCTGGAGAATATTTTTTCGACGTTTTGTATCGGAAAGTAACCGCCGGAAACCAAAAGAAACCATTTACCACCAAATTCTTTCACACGACCTGTAATAACAAGGCTTACAAGCCAAATACCTCCTTCCTTTGTTAATATTTTTTTGATGTCTTTTCCTTTAATTCTTGTTACTTTGCTACTGTCTTGTTACTCGAATGGGTAAAAGTAACAGAACTTGTTACTTTTCAAGACCCCTCAAAATTGGCGAATACCGACGAACGTATACGAACACCGGCGAACAGGGACGAACAACTTTGGCGAAATAACCATGAGCAGTAACCTACGGCTTCCGAAAATTTGCTCCTATTGCGGAAAAGACTTCATCGCAAAGAAGTCCATCACACTTTGCTGTTCCGAAGTTTGTACAAAACGGTTTTACAAGAAGAGGAAACGGGAAGAGCTTGTACAGGTTAATCTGGAAAAGTTCCAAGACAAGAAAACAGAGCAGGTAAACACCTTAGGAAATAAGGAATTCCTGAGTATTTCAGAGACCTGTACCCTATTGGGCATTGGACGAACAAACCTATATACTCAGATAAAATCAGGCATGTTGCCAGTCATCAAATTAGGAAGCCGGACCATTATCTCCAGAAAGGTTCTGGAGAGTACCTTACAAAATCGATAACCCATGAAAGTCACATTAAGAACTAAGACATTAAAGGATGGCAGAGAAAGCTACTATCTGGATATTTATGTGAATGGACAACGCCACTATGAATTCCTAAAACTCTATCTCCTAAAGCAAAGAAATCTGATTGACCGGGATGTTAATAAGGTAACAACACAGCAGGCTGAAAAGGCAAGGGCTGAGAAGCAGCTAGAAATTCAGAATTCTAAGCACGGACTAATTGAAGCTTACCAAAAAGGGGTAGATTTCCTTCAGTACTTTGATGAAATGACAAAGGCCAGAGAAAAGACCGGGGTAGACAAAGACTCCTGGAGGAGTGTGTATAATCACCTGAAGAAATACATGGGGACTAACCGGATTGCCATTACTGACATTGATGAGAATTGGATTGAAGGATTCAGGGATTACCTGCTTTATAGTGCAAAAAAGAAAAATGAGGATAAAATCTCTCGTAACTCAGCCCACCACTATTTTAATCGGCTTAAAAATTGCTTCAAAAAAGCATTGAGGGATAAGGTTATCAAGGATAATCCAGCTGATCGTGTCGATTATATTCCCTTGGAAGAAACGAAGCGGGAATTCCTGACATTTGAAGAGCTGCAATTACTTTTTAATGCGGAGTGCAGGTCAACAGTGCTGAAATCCGCCTTTCTCTTTAGCGCCTTGACCGGACTTCGGTGGTCGGATATAGAGAAACTAACCTGGGAGGAAGTCCAACATTCAGAAGACAATGGTTGGGGGGTATATTATCGGCAGCAAAAAACGGAGGCGATTGAATTCCTTCCCATTTCAGATCAGGCCAGGGATATCTTAGGCCCCAAAGGGAGGTCGGACCAGAAGGTTTTTGCTGGACTATCCTATAGTGTTCATACATCTGTCCTCTTACAAAAATGGTGTTCCAATGCCGGGATTAAGAAAGAAATTACCTTTCATAGCGGACGACATACAGCAGCAACCCTACTTATTAGCAATGATGTAAACCTATATACTGTTCAAAAGCTTCTTGGACATAAGAACATCAAAACGACTGAGGTTTATGCTAAATTGGTCGATAAGAAGAAGATCGAAGCTGTGAATAAAATTCCTCAATTAAATTTCAAGTAAAATGCATAACACTTTTTTTAGCAAGGTTGACGTTGTTTTTGACGATTTAGTTAGGAAGTATTCCAATGAAATCGGCAATGAATTCCTTCAAATAATGGATTATTCAATTAACAAAGGTAAAGACATAACAGCTTTTCATTCCCAAATTGGAAATCGAAAACTTTATTTGTACGCTCATCCAAATGATCCAGGGCGGTTTACAAATCAATATAAATATGACCTTGTTAATACTTTCAACTTCGTGCTTAAACGAGAAAGGCATGACCCCATGAGCAAAATGCTAACCAAATATTTACCCCATCTTAAATCAGCTCACTTAGAAAGAATGCGAATATTTCCACTGAATGGTTATTCCTATGATGCTGAGTTTATAAATGCAGGGGCAGACGAAATAATAGACCTGCTTGCAAAACATAAGTCGTTTGAAATTATGGAAGATCACATTATTAGAGAGTGGTCATATTTTGTGGACGAGGATTCTATTGAAGTACAATCAGAAGCTAACATCACGAACTTAGGTCCCTTGAAAGGGAAGGATCAAACGGAATCCAATAATATTCAGGTTAAGATGATTAACCTCAAAAATAACATAGAACAAATACAACCCATTATTGATACAATTTACAAGCATCTGATAAATGCTGAATTTATTAAATCTTCGTATGAGGATTTCACAAAACATTTTCAACATCCAACTAGAATAACTGAAAGAATAGAATGGCACTCATCACAAAGGTTAATTGTCCATTTATTTTTTGAATTGCAGAAAGAAATAACTCCAAAAGACTCCCACTTTGAGATAATTATTAATCACTTCAAGAGAAACACGCCTAATAAGAAAGGTGAAATCTATTACTCAATTCAAAATCTGCGTGTTGTCTTAGACCAACTCCCTCATAGCAAGGTTAAAGACATTGCATTAGCTAACAAACTATACTAAACGTCACATGTAATTGCGTATAATTATTATCTTTGCATAAAACCATTCATATGCAAAGGCTAACACTACAAGACCCAAAGAAAATCAATCGAAAGATTGATAAGTTCCTTAACAG
>JBIOHC010000051.1:0-30275 GCA_044448685.1 Bacteroidia bacterium | reverse complement strand
TGGCTACACCATAAATACCGGCAAACTGATATGACCCGAAAATCCCGGCAGCCAGTACAATTGTAGGTGCCACGGTCGATTCCATTCCAACCGATAAACCTCCGATGATATTAGTGGCATGTCCGGTAGAGCTTTGTCGGATAATAGAGTTAACCGGGCGTTTACCCATAGCAGTATAGTATTCAGTGATCATACTCATCAATGTTCCTACAACCAGACCGAGTATGATGGCATAAAACACATCCATGGAACTGAACATGACACCCCTCAGTTCCATCGTAGCAGGCATCATCCATTTTACGAGGAAGAAGGAAGCAATGGCCGTGAAAATGATGGAAGAATAATTTCCTTTGTTTAAGGCTGCCTGTACACTTGATTTTTCATCAGCAATGCGTACGAAGAACATACCCAGAATAGAAAATACGATACCCAATCCGGCAATGATCATAGGGAGCAGGATAGGAGAGAAACCTCCAAAATTGTCGGCAGCCTTTATTTCCTGACCAAGCACCATAGTAGCAAGGATTGTGGCTACATAAGATCCGAATAAGTCGGCACCCATACCGGCAACGTCACCTACGTTATCACCTACGTTATCGGCAATGGTGGCGGGGTTACGTACATCGTCTTCCGGAATGCCGGCTTCCACTTTACCTACCAGGTCAGCTCCAACGTCGGCAGCCTTGGTATAAATACCTCCGCCAACACGGGCAAAAAGAGCAATTGATTCAGCACCCAGGGAAAAGCCTGTAAGCACTTCAATGGCTGTACGCATCTGCTGACTGTCAACAGCTGTCACATTAAATAATTTCAGAAAAATGATGAACAAACTTCCGAGTCCAAGCACTGCCAGTCCGGCAACACCCAGACCCATCACGCTGCCTCCGGTAAAGGATACTTTAAGAGCCTGTTTAAGACTTGTTTTGGCAGCATGTGTGGTACGAACGTTGGCCTTGGTGGCAACCTTCATTCCTATGTAACCGGCTGTAGCTGAAAAAACAGCTCCAATAATAAAGGCAATGGCTATAACCGGACTAGAATGTTCAATCGTTGTGCCTGAATAGGCAAGCAATACACCTGCAAGCGCAGCGAATATTCCCAGAATTTTCCACTCTGCTTTCAGAAATGCCAGGGCTCCGGCAGCAATATAACCGGCCAGTTCCTGCATTTTAGGCTCTCCGGCCTCCTGTTTGTTAACCCAGGCCGATTTGATGGCCATGACAAGTAATCCAAGTATCCCTAAAGCGGGCACGCAATAAATAATGGAAGGGTAATTCATGTTGATGTTGTTTTCTTAATCTATCTAGCTGATGGTCAGCTGTTTGTTAACTATTGTTTTGTATTAAGGGGTGCAAACATAGTAAAAAAAAATTACACAAGGAAACGGTAGGAACAGGAAATAATAAGCATAAAGGGTTGTGAATCAAGGAAGGAGGTATTGCTTGGTGTGCTCAGGTAATACGGATGAGGAAGTACGTCGTATGGAGAGCGAAGGAGATAATACGGATGAGGGAGTATGTCGTATGGAGAGCGAAGGAGGTAATACGGATGAGGGAGTACGTCGCATGGAGAGCGAAGGAGGTAATACGGATGAGGGAGTACTTCGTGTGAAGAGCGAAGGAGCTAATACGGATGAGGAAGTACGTCGTATGGAGAGCGAAGGAGGTAATACGGATGAGGAAGTACGTTGTATGGAGAGCGAAGGAGTTAATACGGATGAAGGAGTATGTCGTATGGAGAGCGAAGGAGGTAATACGGATAAGGGAGTATGTCGTGCTTCGAAAGGAGGAGGCAATACTTCCAAGGAAATACGTTGTTATTATTTTCCTAATTTTGCTTCATGAACCCAGCCCGTTTCGGCTTTATCCTTTCTTTCGTATTCATTTATAGTATTCTGCAGGCTCAGGAAGCTTCCCAGAAACAAGGCGCTCCGGTTCGTATCCTCCTTATTTTTGATGCGTCCAACAGCATGAAGGCGGCCTATGAAGGAACAACCCGGATTGATGCCGCCAAAAAGATCCTGTACAGAATTGTTGACAGCTTGCAACGTATACCTAAACTGGAGCTGGCCCTGCGTATTTATGGAGCTGAAAAGCCCTATCCTCCGGGTGATTGTGAAGACAGTCACCTGGCTGTAGCTTTTGGGAAAAACAATAAAGCTTTGATCAGGAGTAAGGTGGAGGTGCTTAAGCCCACAGGTATAACTCCTATTGCCCATTCCCTGAATCTGGCAGCCGATGATTTCCCCAAAGGAGCCTCGACCAATATTATCCTGCTCATTACCGATGGAATCGAAGAATGTGGTGGAGATCCCTGTGATGCCGCCCGGAAGCTGAGAGAAAAAGGAATTGTTTTCAAACCCTATATTTTGGGTATTGGACTGAGCCAGGAACAGAGCCGCACCTTCGAATGTGTGGGTGATTATTTCAATGTGGAAGAAGCCAATGCGGTCAATAACATGGTTAAAATTGTCGTGACCCAAACCATGTACCGCACCACAGCCCAGGTCAACCTGATGGATCAGGGAGGCAACCCGACTGAAACAAATGTCGATATGACGTTTTACGATCATTTCAGCGGGAATATCCGCTACAATTATATGCATACCCTCAACATACTTAATAATCCCGATACCCTGACCCTGGATGCAGGGCCTTCCTATGATATAGTAGTACATACCATTCCGGAAGTGAAGAAGAGCAATGTTAAACTGCTGTTGGGCAAGCACAATATCATTGCCATTGATGCTCCACAGGGTAAGCTTGAAGTCAGAAGGCCCAACGGCACCTTTAATTTCAACTACAAGGTAAAATGCGTTGTGAGGAAGTCGGGTGATCCGGCTGTGCTTAATGTTCAGGATGTGAATGCGGAAGAGCGATATATCATTGGCAGCTATGATCTTGAAATCCTTACCCTGCCCCGTATCTATAAATATGGCGTGGAAATAGGGCAGAGCAAGACCACAGGCATAGACATAGCCGGTGCAGGTGAACTCAAACTCTTTACCGGAGAAATTGGGAGCGGAAGCATTTACCTTGAAGAACAGGGTGATATGAAATGGGTATGTAATCTGGATAATAACCAGACTATACAGAATTTCTATCTCCAGCCCGGACATTACAGAGTAGAGTTCCGTTCCCGTAACCATAAGGAATCAGCCTATACACTCGAAAAGAGATTTGTCATAGAAGCCGACAGGTCTTTAAGCCTGAATGTGTATTAGCAGGCCTTTTCACGCTATTGTGTATATTTGAGAAATTTTTCCCCGATGAAAGCAGTACTGGAAACCGTTATCATTGTATGGGTGCTCTGGAAAATTTTCGGAGGACAGACCATCATCCACAAATACCATTTCACCCAGCAACATAATCACACGTATGATCGTCCTAAAGAAGGGGAAATAAAGGTGGAAAAAACCCAGGCCGAAAAGCCTAAAAAGCTTAAAGACGATGCCGGCGAATATGTTGACTATGAAGAAGTAAAATAACACAGCTCTATTGTATAAGATTTATGAATCATAAATCTTAAATCTTAATTCATAAATCACCTTATGTCAAACACCTTCGATTTTAAAAAAATCATTCCGCATATTGCAGCTGTTTTGATTTTTATCGCAATCACATTAGCTTACTTTAATCCCTTACTAGGCGGTAAGAAACAACTGCAACAGGGCGATATACAACATTACCAGGGGATGTCTAAAGAAATTGCCGATTACCGTGCTCAGACCGGAGGCAAGGAAGCGCTGTGGACCAACAGCATGTTTGGCGGTATGCCTGCTTATCAGATTTCGGTTATATATCATGGCAACCTGCTAAAGTATGTCAACAATGTACTTATGCTTGGATTACCTCACCCTTCCGGATATGTATTCCTCTACATGCTCGGATTTTTCATATTGCTTCTTACCCTTAAGGTTGATCCCTGGCTCAGTATTGTAGGAGCAATAGCCTTTGGCTTTTCCTCTTACTTCTTTATTATTCTCGAAGCAGGGCATAATTCCAAAGCCCATGCCATCAGCTTTATGGCTCCGGTGGTTGCCGGTTTTATACTCAGCTTCAGAGGCAAATATTTATTGGGAGGGGCCCTGGCAGCCCTGTTCCTTGGACTGGAGCTGTTTGCCAATCACCTTCAGATAACGTATTATCTGGCTATTTTCCTGGTCGTCTATTCCCTGGCCGAATTCATCAGCTCCATACTGAATAAACAGCTGATGCAATTTATGAAAGGGGCCGGGGTCTTACTCATTGCCGGCTTGCTGGCCGTGCTGCCTAATATTACCAATATCTGGGCTACCTATGAATATGGGAAGTATACTACCCGCGGAGGTAGCGATCTGACAATAAATGAAAACGGAAAATCCAATGCCGGTGATAAGACCGACGGGCTTAACCGCAGCTATGCCACCGGCTGGAGCTACGGGCAGGGCGAGACAATGACCCTCATGATTCCTAATTTCAAGGGAGGGGCTTCTGAACAGATAGCCCAGCATCATGCCGATGCCCTGAAAGAAGTGAATAATGGAGAGCTGAAACAATATGTAGGCCAGATGGATGAGTATTTCGGCGATCAGCCTTTTACTTCGGGTCCTGTTTATGCCGGTTCCATCATCGTATTTCTGTTTGTGCTCGGTTTGTTTATTGTGAAAGGTCCTGTTAAATGGGCCATAGCTATTGCCACCTTACTTTCAATCATGCTTGCCTGGGGCAGCAACTATATGAGTTTTACCAATTTCTTTTTTGATCATGTGCCGGGATACAACAAATTCAGAGCGGTATCCATGATCCTCGTTATAGCTGAATTCACCTTGCCATTGCTTGGTATTCTGGCCCTGGACCAGTTATTAAAGAGTTCGGATTTCTTTCATGAAAAAATAAAGGCACCCTTTGTTAATTTCTTCATGGAAAATAAAAAAGCCTTCTTTATTTCATTTGGACTCACCGGGGGGCTTTGCCTTTTATTCCTGCTCATGCCGGGATTGAATGATTATTTTAAGTCTCCTGCAGCCTATACCGGCACTACAGGTGAGCGTGAACAATTGTATGGACAGATTGTCAAGCAGGCCGGACCGGAGACTACCAACCAGCTTCTTGACGGTATTGAATCAGCCCGTAAATCTATTTTCAAGTCGGATGTCTGGCGAAGCTTCATTTTCATTACACTGGCAGCCATGCTTGTATTCCTCTATGCCATTGATAGGGTGCATAAAAATGTGGTGATCCTTTGTTTCGGTCTGTTCGTATTGATCGATATGATGGTCGTCGACAAACGCTATCTGAATGATAACAGCTTTGTGCCCAAGGCACAGGTTCAGACGCCATATACGCCCACTGCTGCCGATTTGCAGATTCTGGAAGATAAGGATCCGGATTTCCGGGTGCTCAATGCTGCGGTCAATACCTTCAATGATGCGAGCACTTCTTATTTTCATAAATCCATAGGAGGGTATCACGGGGCCAAACTGAAGCGCTATCAGGAATTGATCGATTTTCAGATCAGCAAGAATAACCAGAATGTGCTGAATATGCTGAACACGAAGTATATCATCACTACCGGCCAGGGCCAGGATCAGCAACCTGTTGTGGTGCCCAACAAGGGCACACTCGGCAATGCATGGTTTGTAAATGAGTTTAATCTTGTTGCCAATGCTGATTCGGAGATAACAGCCCTTAGTCATTTTGACCCCGCACGTACGGCTGTGGTGGATAAGCAATTTGAAGCACAGGTAAAAGGACTGAGCCCGGGTAAAGATTCAACGAGCCTGATCAGGCTTACGCATTACGAGCCCAATGATTTGCAATACGAAACAAGTAACAAGAATGAAGGCCTGGCCGTGTTTTCTGAAATCTATTATGAAAAAGGGTGGAATGCCTATGTAAACGGAACCCTCATGCCTCACTTCAGAGCCAATTATGTTTTGCGTGCCATGCGTTTACCGGCAGGAAATAATAAAGTGGAATTCAAATTTGAACCGAAGGTTTATGCTACAGGTGAAAAAATTTCAATGGCAGGCTCTATCCTGCTGCTGCTGGTTTGTGCAGGAAGCGGGTTTCTGCTCCTGAAGAAACCCTGATAATCATGCAGAAAGTACTCATCATTACGTACTATTGGCCTCCCGGAGGAGGAGCCGGAGTTCAGCGCTGGCTTAAGTTTGTTAAATATCTCCGGGCCTGGGGATGGGAGCCTGTTGTCTATACTCCCGGGAACGGAGAGATGCCGGTCATAGACCCGTCTCTGGAAAAAGATGTGCCAAAGGGGATAGAGGTGATACGCCGCCCTATATGGGAGCCTTACAACAGCTACAAACGCTTTATAGGGCAGAAAAAAGACGAGAAGATAAATACAGGGTTTCTGACAGAAAATAAAAAGCCGAAAAGAGCCGAAAAACTGGCTGTCTGGATCAGGGGTAATCTGTTTATCCCCGATGCACGTAAATTCTGGATCAAGCCTTCTGTCAGATATCTTACCGACTACCTGCATGAACATCCGGTTAAGGCTATCATATCAACTGGTCCCCCTCACAGCATGCACCTCATTGCCCTGGAACTGAAGAAAAATCTGGGTCTTCCCTGGCTGGCTGATTTCAGGGACCCCTGGACAAATATTGATTTCTATCCTGAGCTGATGCTTACCCCTGCATCCGACCGCAAACACCGCAAACTGGAAAAGAATGTGCTGGAAGCTGCTGATGCTGTTGTGAGTATTGGCAGGATGATGTCCGATGAGTTTGAAGCGATACTTGGTAAACAGAAAGAAAAATTCACAGTCATCGGAAACGGTTTTGATCCGGATGATTTATACCGGGGAGAGGTAGTGCCTGACAGTAAATTCTCCCTGGCTCACATTGGTACGCTGGTGAAAAGCCGAAACCCGGTAGTGTTATGGAAAGTACTGGCTGAACTGGTTAAGGAAAATTCCGAATTTGCTTCGGACCTTCAGATAAAACTTGTAGGAAAGGTGGATGTGCATGTAAGCCAAAACCTTGATGAGAAGCAGCTCTCACCTTATGTAAACAAGATTGAATACCTGCCTCACTCAGAAGTCATTATCGAACAGCAGCGGAGCCAGGTATTGTTATTGCTGGTGAACAATACAAAAAATGCTCCTGGAATACTCACCGGTAAATTTTATGAATACTTAAGTGCAAAAAGACCTGTTATCTGCATCGGTCCTGAGCAAGGTGAAATAGCCGATGTGTTCAGGGAAACGGATTGCGGAAAAATATCAGGGTTTGAGGAGGAAATCAAACTGAAAGAAAATATCCTTACCTATTATACCGCTTTCAAAGCCAGTAAACTTGTATCCGTTTCACATAGTACGGAGCAGTATTCCAGAAAAGAACTGACTGGGAGGATTGCGGAGGTGCTAAATAAGATCAGCAAAAAATAGACCGCAGATCTTTATGATTGTTAAGATAAATTATGATAAAATAAATAAATCATAACAAATCATAAGGATCATAATAATCTGCGTTCTATCCGATGAATTACTTCCCTAAATATTTAAACCAATCCTTCGTTGCTTCCGCAATCGAAGCCGGCTCCCAGAGCGGAGCTTCTTTCCAGTAGTCAATATTTGCCAGCATGATTTTAACCCCTTCTTCAAACGGAACCTTCGGTTTCCATTTCAGGATTTCGGTTATTTTTCGGGTTTCAGCAAATGTACAGTTAGGCTCTCCGGGGCGTTTGGGAACATAGGTGATTTCTCCACCCAGCAGTTTGACAAGGGAGTTGATGCTGTATGTGTTTCCGGTGCCTACATTGAAAATCTGGCCGGATACGTCGTTCCGTTTGGCCGCTGTTACGCAGGCATCAACAATATCGGTTACAAAAGTAAAATCACGTGTTTGCTCTCCGTCACCTACAACCGTAAACGGCTTCTTGTTCAGTTTCTGAGCAAGAAACACACCGAATACTGCACCATAGGTTCCTGAAGTCCTTGCCCTGGGCCCGAATACATTGAAGAAACGCATGCAGGTAATATTCATTTTGTAAATCTGCTCCCAATACAGGCAATATTCCTCCCCCAGGTATTTGGTGACAGCATAGGGGTACTGGCAGCGTATTTCAGCATCTTCAGGGGTAGGGAAGCTGTCCGGAATACCATAACAGGAAGACGAGGCTGAATAGATGATGCGTTTTACACCATGTTTTCGGCAGGCTTCCAGCACACTGATTGTTCCGTTTACATTGGAGTTGTGATACTCCATCGGACGTTCAATGGATGGCACTATATCGGCAAGTGCTGCGAGGTGAAAAACCAGGTCAATGCCTGCAAACAGGCCTGCAATCTTTTCATGATCGGCTATATGATGAATGTGTACCTGCAGTTTGGAATTGCCTTTGTGGTGTTCCAGGTTACGGACTGAGCCGGAACTCAGATTGTCGATTACAACGACCTCATGGCCGTCGGCCAGAAGGCGGTCAACCATATGACTTCCGATAAAACCGCATCCTCCGGTAACAAGTGTTTTCATAGTAAGCAGACTTAAGATAATTTATGTGCAGTGAGCTGAATGGAGAAGGTCTTGTTCGGAACAAAATGTTCCGGATAAGATGATTTAACCTTTTCATTGATATAGATTGCACAAAGAGAATTAGAAATACGGTAAATATTCTTGCGGTGCTCATCACTCGGAGCTCCGTCCAGTATTCCGGCCAGTACCTCCCAGTTGTTAAGTTCTTCCAGGCCTTTGCCTATGTCGTGCCATACGAGGATGGATTTTTCATTCTTCAGGAGCTTAAACGCATTGGAGGTATCTATCCGGACCCCTTCGTATTTATGATCCGCATCTACAAACACAAGATCGAATGATTTTTCCAGCTTACTGAAATCATAGGTCTGGGAATTGTGTTCAATATGTTTTACATTCGGGATATTCCTGGAGAAAATCCGGCTCACTTTGATTGAGCTTTCATCGATGCCGAAAGCACGCATTTCCTGCTCGGAAAAGCTGATGGAATAGCATTCTTGCGCTACCTGAGCTACATTGGAAATACTTTCCCCCCTCCAGGTTCCGAATTCCAGATACCGGGCTTTTTCGAAGCGCCTGGCGAGCATTTTAAGGATCACAATATCTGTTATACGTGAAGTGCCTTCAAGGAAGGTATAGTTTTCAATAGACTCATGCAGGGCGGGGAATAAATCAAGCAGATCAATGGTAGGTAACCCTTTGGGCAGTTTGTGTTTTTTGATGACCCTGTTTTTGCTGTCAGTAACAACGGTGAAATTGTAAAGATTTTTAAGAACCTCAGAAGTATTGGTGAAACATAAGCGGAGAAAGGGGAACAGGAGACCGAGATTCTTCATTTTGATTTTATTTTTTTAACAATGGATTTCAATGCACCTCCGGTGAGGCTGTCCAGATCTTCCACAAGTTGTTGTTTTTTGTGTTCAAAGGTACGTGTCTGGCTTTGCTGTACTTCCGGATCAATCTTTCTCCAGATCCGGGGTATGCCGTGTATATCTCCATCCAGGATAAGATGGGGTTGAAATTCCAGCACAAAACCATTCTCTGCAAGGAATCCGGCTACATCCATTTTTCCGGCAGGTTTCCAGATGCTGGCATGGTCGCGTATATAAATAGCTCCTCCGGGTTTAAGAACGCGGTGAAATACCTTCATCATGGTCCGGATAAGCTTGGAATTCAGTTCAGGCAAGACCTGCACGAACATGATAAGATCAAATGTATTGTCAGGAAGCAGGTCGTAGCGCCAGGTAGGCAGGTGATAGATACCACTTTTGGAAGAATCTATTTTAAAGCTTTTAGGATCTTCAACATAATCATAAACAGGCCGGCCAAGCTGATGGTAATACAGATTCTGAAGACAATAGGAATTCGGAATGGCATCCATTCCAAGAAAAATTCCTTCCGTTTTCCCACTTGCCCACAGGTTAGCCTGACGTCCGTAACCTGCTCCGAAATCAATAATGTTCTTTATTCTGTTACGCTCCGGAACCGGATAGAAATTCGGAAAGAGGTAGTCGTGTACATTGTTGATGCCTACATTTTTGGCATAAGAAGAAAAGTCATATTGAAGCCCGAGTCCGGAAATGATTTTCGTGTCGGTCTCCAGGCTTTTGGCAAGCAGGGGAGCTGTGATCTCCTTCGGAAGGTAGTCGGTATATTCCGGCATGAACCAGCGCATCCATTTCGGGAGGTCGGCAGGACCGTTATAATTGAAAAAATCGGAAGGCTGCTCGTTTTTATAGGCCGACTTCTGTTTGCTGCGTTTATTCTGATAATCCCAGGCTACAAGCCAGGATTCCATAAACGATTTATCATTTTCGAAAATCTTACGGAATTGATTCAGAAAGTCGTTCGTCATCCCCATTACAAATTATCGGATTTGTTCTTGCCGGAAAAAAAAAGCTGCACCTGCCAGCAGATATAATCCACTTGATCATCACTTAATTCAGGATATACAGGCAGACTCAGAATGGTTTCCACCTGACGGTCTGTTACTGGAAAATCCCCTTTTTTGTACCCCAGTCCACGGGCCGCTTCCTGTTCATGAATGGCAATAGGGTAATGCACCTTGCTGTCAATACCGGCGTTTTTCAGGAATTGCTGGAGTTCATTTCTTCTGCCCGTTTGAATGATAAAGGTATGGTAAACGGCCTTTTCGTAATCCTTATCAGCAGGGAGGATCATATCCAGACCTTTGAAAGCCTGCTGATAGCGTGTTGCAATAGCACGACGGCGCTCTGTCCATTTATTCAGTTCTTTCAGCTTGATATTGAGTATAGCTGCCTGCAAATTATCCAGACGGGAATTGTAGGTGAAGAATACACATTCATCCCTGTTTTTCAGTCCATGGTTACGGGCAAGTAAAAGGTACTTGTACAGTGCTTCATCATTGGTCGTGATCACCCCACCGTCACCGCAGGCCGCCAGGTTTTTGAGGGGATGGAGACTGAAACAGCCTGTAATTCCGAAGGAACCGACAGGTTTGCCTTTATAGCTGGCACCAACAGCCTGTGCAGCATCTTCAATAAGGTGGATCTTGTGTTTTTTGGCTATAGCCAGGAGTTCATCAAGGGGTGCAGGGCGACCAGTCAGATGAACGGCCAGGATAGCTTTTGTTCGGGGTGTAATAGCTTTCTCCACTTTTTCCGGATCCAGGTTAAAATCAGCTCTTACATCGGCGAAGACAGGAGTAGCGCCTGCAATGATAACCGAAGAGGCAGATGCCAGAAAAGAATTGGGTGCGGTTATGACCTCATCACCTTTGCCTATTCCAAGGGCCATCATGGAAAGAAACAAAGCATCCGTTCCGTTTGCAACTCCCAGTGCATACTTTGTTCCGGCCAGAGCTGCAAAGCTTTTTTCAAACTGCTGACTTTCCTCACCGAGGATAAACTGACCGCTGTCGAGCAAGGCTTCAATACTTTTAAGGATATCCTGTTTTATTTCCTTGTGTTGCAGGCCAAGACTTATGTAGGGGATATTCATTTTTTGAGTGAGCATCAAGATAGAACGCAGATTATTATGATCCTTATGATTAATTATGATTTATACTCCGTTTTCTGTCATTTTCGAAGACTTTTCTTTTGAATTCAGGATTTTTTCCGAAATTCAGAAGCAGCCCCACCTCTATATCTGTAGCCTTAAGATAGTTTGTCAGTTACGCTTCATGTTCTTCACACAGATCTTCCGCTGCTTTTATTTCAATAATCACAAGATTGTTTACAATAATATCGGCAAAGTATAAACCAACTTTCTTTTCTTCGTAGAAAACCTCTATTGGATGTTGAGATGTACAAGACAATCCTTTTGTTTTCAATTCAATCAAAAGAGCATTTTCATACACCTTTTCAAGAAACCCATAGCCAAGGGTATTAAATACATTGTAATAGCATCGAATGATTAGTGATGTAATGTCTGCATGTTTATAATTCCCTGACATCATAACTGATCTTAATAATCATAAAGATCAGCGTTCTATCCTTTTTATGCAAGCATTATTTTAAATCTACATGCTGCATCAGTTTCACATTAAAGTATTTCTCCGCATTCAGCGAGTCCGGCACCAGGCCTTTGTCGAAAGCATCTTTCAGGTCTTTAACAGCATCTTCGATAGAATGGGTTGGTTCAAAACCGATATCATTCCTGATCTTTTCAGATGAAATATGATAAGAGCGATGGTCGTTGGTAGGGGTGGTGACAATCTTTACCTGCTCACCGATTACATTCTTTACCATCTGAGCGATTTGTGAAATGGTGAAGTTTTCATATCCCGCATTCCAGATCTTGCCGGCAATTTTATCTTTCGGCAGTACAAGCAACTGACAGTAAAGATCAGTCATATCCTCGATATGGATATTGGGACGTTTCTGATTTCCTCCGAACACGGTTATTTCTCCCTTGTTAATAGCCAGGTTGGTCAGGATATTGACTGAAAGGTCAAGTCGTAGCCTTTTACCATACCCGCATACTGTAGCCGGACGAATGGTACAGGTAGTGAAATCATCGCTTTGGTATTTCTTCAGGATCTCCTCGCAATCGGCCTTGAATTTGGAATAGTCTGTAAGTGGTTCCAGCTTCATGCCCTCATGCACATTTGGTTCTTCTTTAATGCCATACACGCTGGAAGAAGAGGCATAAATAAACCGTTTGACACCTGCATCCTTCGAAATCCTCACGAGTGGATCAAAAGCATCCAGATTAATGGACTTGCCCAGACTAGGGTTCAATTCAAAGCTGGGGTCATTGCTTATACAAGCCAGGTGAATGACTGCATCAACGCCGGGCAGAAGCTTCTTCAACAAATCCTGATCCCGTATATCTCCTTTAACAGCATTCAGCTGAGGGTGTTTAGGAAGGACATCTTCCCCGTATATCATCAGGTCCAGTACGGTAACCTTATATCCTTTGCTGAGTAATTTGGGAACGAGAACAGAGCCTACATAACCTGCTCCTCCGGTAATAAATATGTGTTGCATGGAATGATCTGCTAATAGTGAAAAACGAGGGCAAAATTACGAATTATTTTAATAAAGGCGTGTTGGTAATGGGTTGAATACTAAGCAAAAACAGGAACCCTTTGAGGATTCCTGCCTTTTAAGTTACAGATGGGAGCCGTTTACCTGTTCAAAATGATCTTTTGACTGATGCGGCTTTGTGAATTGTGCAGTGCCAGTATATAAATTCCATTTACGACATTTTCAGGAAAACCAAGGCTTGATGCTTCTTCTGTTGGAGTAAAATTTTTGGAATAGATCGTTTCTCCCAATAAATTGGTGACGATTAGCATACAAGGTGCATGAATAAATTGGGAACATTCAAAAAAGAGTTGTCCATTGCTTGGGTTTGGGTAAACCTTCATCCCTTTTTCTGGAGATTGAAGAGCTATGACTTCAGCTGCATAATTGGAACAAGGATAGTATTGCCATAAATCGTTTACGGCAGTTGCATTTGTGTCTTGCCCGGTACAAACATATCCATAGTTTCCAATAGCAAATACGGATGAATAGGCGTGTTTTATTCCAAATGCTCCCATGCTGGTGAATACATTCCAGCTATTGCTGATAGTATCATAAGCATAACCTGTAGGCATGGTATTGGATGGAGTCAGTACATTCTGCAAACCGGTACAGATATATCCTTTTGTGCCAATCACAAATCCATTGGGTGTTTCAGTAAATCCAACAGATACCGGAAAATCGGGAATAACGGTCCATGCATCCGTATTGACATTGTATTTCCAGAATGCTTTTTTAGGATTAGAATGATCCCATCCGGCTCCGGCATATCCCTTATTACCGATAGAGAATGTGCATAAGGCCTCCAGATTGCCTCCTGGGAACGGATTTCCATTCTGAGTCCAGGTATTAGCATTGGCATCATAAGCCCAGCTTTCATTGTTATAGTTCGTTCCATCCGAACCACATACCACTATAGCTTTGTGTCCGACAGAAAAGCATCCGGGAGAATAGCGTGCGGTACCCGGAAAAGTCGCTTTTGGGGTCCAGCTATTGCTGGTGGTATCATACTGGTACAAATCCGTATACTTGTTTTGCGATGCATCTTCTCCCATGCCTACATAGCCTTTCCCGTTGGCGGCAAATGCAATATTGCCAATAGCACCTCCGCCTGGATATATCGGAATGGCACTCCAGGTATTGGTGGCCTGATTCCACTTATAAAAGTCATTGTACGTTGTAGATCCATTGTTTCCCATACCAACGAAAGCATAATGACCAATGGTGAAATTGACCGAATTGTTTCTTGGTGTTCCGGGGAAGTTGGCCATTTTGGTCCAAACATTCTGGGCCAGAGCCCCCTGGCTTAGTGCAAAAAGGAAGAAGAATGAGAATAGTTTGTTTTTTTTCATGTGGCAGTTATTAAATTAAGAACAGAAACTAAAACCAATCCCTTTTAAAATGGGTTATAAAAGAATGCCAGATGAATCGAGGGTGGTTAGTATGACGAATATAGTCAAAAAGAAGGAACTGAGAGGGAAGAATGATTAAGTGGTAGGTTTGGTTAAGTAAAAGGTCATTTTGAGGCATTTTTTAGCTTTTTTCAGGCAGGAGTTGTTTCGGAAAAGAGGGCAAAAGCCCCTTTTTATATTGGAACAAGGAGGTGTTTCTAATATTGTATTAGATTTGCATGACTGAGCTTAATCCGTTCCAATATGAAAACAAGAACCTTATTTCTATTCCTTGTTTCATTATTCCTGTTTCAGTCCTATAGATCGCTTAGTCAGGATTCTGACGGTTCTGGGAAGCAGAGTTTTTCTTTCTTCAATCAAAACAAAGGCCAACTGAATCATCCGGAATTCAAATATTTTCTTTCAAAGGGTGACGCCAATGTATTTTTTGGAGAACGGTCTGTGATCTATCAGTTGCTTCAGATGCCTTCCAGAAAATACCTGATGTATGCGAATGAAATTCTTTTTCCGGAAAATGAAAAGGTGCATGTTCAGAATATTCGCCTGAACTTTCCGGGTTCCGCAGTGGGTGTTACTATTGTTCCTCTGGATAAGCAGGATTCCTATACCAATTATTTTATTGGGAATGATAAGTCTGGCTGGGCACCAAATGTTGAAAACTATGGTGGACTTATTTACAAAAACCTTTTTGAAGGGGTGGATATGAAATATTACAAAACAAGTGGAAATATCAAATATGATTTTATTGTTAACCCGGGTGGGAATATTGGTTCCATAAGGATGGGATATGAAGGAATAGAAGGAGTTTCTCTTGATTCACAAGGTCATCTTGTTATACATTGCAAAAAAGGAGATATCTCTGAAAATATTCCGGAAGCATATCAACTGATTCAGGGATCGAAGGTGAAGGTTAATGTCTTCTACTGTTTGCAAGGGAGTGGTGTAGTTGCTTTTAAGTGCGATTCTTATAACAAGAATTTTCCACTCGTCATTGACCCTGCTCTTATATATTCAACTTATGTAGGAGGGTCTGGTGATGATCAGATTTTTTGCGGAGAAATCCAGAGGGATAGACAAAATAATGTTTATACAATTGGCTGGTCATCAGGGGCTAATTTCCCCGTGACACCTGGGGCCTATGATGTAACGTATAACGGCGGCAATTATGACGGATTTATTCTGAAACTGAATCCAACCGGTTCTGCATTGGTCTATTGTACCTATATCGGGGGTAATGCATTCGATAATATCAGGTCACTGTTTTTGGACACCGCCACCAACAATGTTTACTTTACAGGTCAAACCCAGAGCTCCAATTTTCCGACTACAGCAGGGGCTTTTCAATCATCCTGGGCAGGAGTATCTGATATATTTGTCGGGAAGCTGAATGCTTTAGGGAGCAGTCTTTTATTTTGTACGCTTATTGGAGGACCTGGTGACGATATTCCGATGGATCTGAAAGCTGATGCTTCGGGCAACACCTATATATCCGGTCAAAGTCAGAACGGGCAGTTTCCAGTTACTGCTGGTGTGTATCAGTCAACTAACAACGGAGGGTGGGATAATGTTACCTTTAAGCTAAACCCGACAGGCACCGCCCTTGGATTTTCTACTTATTCCGGTGGGGGAGCAAATGACAGGGGGTGTGGAATAGATTTGGATCCTTCCGGTAATATTTACATATGTGGTTTTACCGACGGAGCGGCTTACCCAACCACAACGGGCGCTTTCAGCAACACATACCGGGGTGCTTGGGATGGGTATGTTACTAAATTCAACCCTTCCGGTACAGCCATGATATATTCGACATATCTGAGCGGACCGGGTAACGATTGGATGAGAACTGCATCCTTGAGGGTTGACGGAGCCGGTATGGCTTATGTCAATGGAATTACAGAGGCTGGATTTCCTGTCACGCCCGGAGCCTATCAAACAGTTTGTGCGGGAAATTCGGATGCTTTTGTTACTAAACTAAATGCAACCGGCACAGGCCTCCTCTATTCTACATTTATCGGATCGCCGGGCAATGACGGAGGATTTGGAATGTATTTGAATAAATCCAGTGGAGAAGTATCTCTGACCGGCTATTGTGAAGCCGGGTTTCCGACCACCCCTTGTGCTTATAACCGGACTTATAACGGAAATACGGATGCCTTTTTTCTTCGCCTGAATGCTGCGGGCTCCAATTTGCTGTATTCAACCTATATAGGCGGGTCACAATATGATTTGGGTGGGGGGGTCGTTTGTAATATCGATACCGCCTATATTGTCGGGCAAACAAAATCCCTTAATTTCCCTGTTACTTCCAGTGCATTTCAACAGAATTACGGTGGCGGAACGAATGATGTGTTTCTACTCAAACTTTCTTTGAACGGCAATACACCTCCTTCTTTTACATCAGCGAATCCTGTATGTCAGAACAGTGTAGTTACATTTTCCAATACCTCATCTGGAATAAGTTATAGCTGGAAATTTGGCAATGGCCAGACAAGTACAAGCGTAAATCCTTCTGTTGTTTATGCAACTTCCGGAACATTTACTGTAACCCTTATTTCGACAGGGACCTGCGGGGTAGACAGCATTAAGCAAACTGTTAGCGTGCTGGCATTACCTGCCGTGACAGTTATCGGGAATCACACTGTGTGCAGCGGACAATCGGTAACCATTCAGGCTTCAGGAGCGTCAACTTATTCATGGAGTCCTGCCTCAACACTTAATGTTTCTAATACAGCAACTGTTATTGCAAGCCCCTCAACAAATATCACCTATACTGTCGTGGGAACTTCAGCAAGCGGATGTAAGGATACTTCTTTGTTCTCATTGACAATAAATCCGGCACCTTTGGTAAGTGTTACTCCGGTCGACTCTGTTTGTAAAGGCACTTCGGCCACACTAACGGCTACTGGCGCCAGTACCTATTCCTGGTCTCCATCTGCTACTCTTAATATATCATCAGGTCCGACTGTTAGTTCAAATACACTTGTCACAACCATTTATACTGTTACCGGAACAGGTGTGAATGGATGTACAGCTTCAGCCACATCGGAAGTTTATGTATCTGCCCTTCCGGTTATTCTAACCTCTGGTTTAGATACACTGTGTTCAGGAAGCACAACTGTGCTTGCTGTGAGCGGAGCAAGCACATACACGTGGACACCTAGCACTTATCTTAGTTCAACATCCGGCAGCTCCGTTTCGTGTACCCCTGCTGCCAATATTACCTATACGATTACCGGGGTCAATGGATTGGGATGCTTCGGCACAACCTTGTGGAATCTGGTTGTCGGGAATGCATCCCGGGCTTTATTTTCTATGAGCGAGGGCTGTACAGGCAACGTTGTTTTTACTCAATCTTCACAAAATGCTTCTGCATTTCATTGGAGTTTTGGAGATGGTCAAACTTCAGCCTTAGCGATTCCTGTTCACAATTTCGCTTCAGCCGGAATATATACGGTTATGCTGACAACAGACCCTGGAACAATATGCAAAGATTCGGTTCAGCATATCATTAATGTGCATTCCGGAAGCCCAGCATTTTCTATACCTAATATTTTTTCACCGAACGAGGATGGGCAGAATGATGTTTTTGCCCTGGAGGGGCTTGATTATTGTACGGACTTTTCGATCCAGATTTATGACCGCTGGGGAGTGCTGTTATTTCATACGGATCAAGCTAAACAGAATTTCTGGAATGGAAGGGATCTTTCAGGACAACCTGTTGTTGCAGGTGTTTATTTCTACATACTTACTGGAGATAAGGGTTACGTTAAAACGGGTCCTGTTACACTGATTCGCTGATTAACGGCAGGAGGGATGCTTATGAATTCAGTTTGATAATTTTGGCAGGAATGCCAACGGCAGTAACCTTTTCAGGTATATGTTTGTTTACAACAGCCCCGGCACCTATAACCGCATAAGCACCTACATTCATTTTTTCAAGGATAGTGCAATTAGTTCCAAGCAACACACCCTCTCCCAGACTGACATCGCCTGAAATATTAGCACCGGGATTGATGGTGGAATAATCACCTATAACAGTATAGTGCCCTACTGTGCAGGCAAGATTAATGATGATGTGATCACCGACTTTTATATTCGTTGTAAGAATATTACCGGCTGTAATCACAGTCCCTTCTCCTACCGCAGAGGTTTCGGACATGATTACAGAAGGATGAATGCCGGAAGCGAATTTGACTCCCTGCTGCTTCATATAGGCAACAACCCTGGATTTGGCAGCCGGGCTTCCAATTACACATATAAAGTAATAATCGCGGTGATCATGTTCCTCAATCCATCGTTTTCCGCCCAATACAGGAATCCCATTCCGTACTTTGCCGTGCATTTCTGCATTGTCATCCAAAAAACCACTGAGTTCCCAAGCAGGGCTTGGTGCCTGTTTGTTTATGTCACGAAATAATTGAATGATTTCGTCCCCGAAATTACTAGCACCTACAAGGATTAATTTTTTAAGCATAATCATAGAATAAAAAATACAATTAAAATTAAGAAAAATGTTTAATCCGGAAACCTGAATGACTATTTGGAGGTATTTCGGTGATAGAATTCAAGCAAGCGGGGCAGGTTATTTTTGAGTGAAAGTCTTCTTCTGGCTTCAGGAATGTTCAGTAATAATTCAGTTCTTTTACCGGACGACAGGTGTTTTCTTAACTGATGCATCATTTCTTCCTTGACCCCTATACCATAACCATAGCGCTCAATTATCCAACTTTGATAAATAAGATCTCTTGACACAATAACAGGGATCCCGGCCTCCAGATAATTGAATACTTTGAGTGTTGTGGCATATTTGTATTTGTCAGCGCTCTGTTCATTCTGCCCCCAGAAGAAAGGGAGCAATCCCCAGTCATATTTATTCAGTTCAGTGGCAAGCAATTGCTGGGAAACAGAAACATGAAAGTGGAAATAGGGATTGAGTTTAGCTTCTTCTTCATATTCTTCGTAATCGGCCCTGATGTTGGAAGGACTGGGATAAATATGTAAATGTATTTTTTGAGCGTAAAGGCTAGTAATGAGCCATTTGAATTGTATGCTGCCATACTGAGCCGGGTTCCGATATGAACCAGCAACTCCTCCTGCATAAACCAGATGAATCTCTTCGCTTGCTGAACCTTGAGTCGGCTCACAAAACTGTTCATCATCCGCATAAAGGGGAAAGAAGATTGTCGGAGGCTTTTTGACGGTATTAAATTTTCTGTACGCAATATTCGCTTCAAGACTATGTGCTACAATGCCCTCAGCCTTTTCCAGACAAGCCCTTTCATGTGGCAGCTCTTGTTTTAACCACCTCAGGGAAGGATTCAGGCCGTAATAGGTGGCAAATACATCCTGCATATCGTGGATAAAGGGGGCAATGTTCATTTGTCTTGCCAGATCAGGATAGTAACTTTTAGGTGCAAAGGAATGGATAAGCCAGATATCGGGAATAGAACGAAGCATTCGGCGCATATGCCATTTGTTCCGGAACAGGAGGACTGCTTCGAAGGAAGGGTCTGAAAATTTTTCTACAAAACCTCTTTTACTGCATAGCAGCAGACAAACATAATCTCCTGACCTTGTTATCCATTTTGCCATGCGGGGTGTACGTGGCGGTAAAAGTTCACCTGTAAAAACAATTCGTTTGGAGTGTACAGGTTTAGCAGGAATACTTCCGACCGGAATTTTCAGGAGCCAGAAAGTAAGATCAACAAAGGAGGTTGATTGTTCATAGATCAGCCACCAGATTTTCCGGAATAGGATACGGACAGAACCGGAGTTGAGTTGCATACAGGCAAAAGTAAGGAAATCCTTTTGTAGGGCTTAATTCCTGAATCTAAGTATACTAAAATACACAAGGCTCCGTTGATTACTTCGGCTCAGGCATTTCCGACTTGTCCCTAAAATACAGATCTTTACTGTTATAAGTCAGGATAAGCCGGGCGAAGCCTTGAAAATCAGGAAGATGCCTTAAAAACAAAACAAGTGGGAATTGTTCAAAAAGCAGGCTTTCGTTTAACAGTTGTATCCTATATAGGGGTATTGCTGGGCTATGTCAACAAAGTGCTCCTGTTCCCTAATTTTCTGAATACCGATGAGGTTGGTCTGACCAATATCATGATCAGTATTTCCATCATTTATGCCCAGTTTTCTGCTCTGGGTATGACGGGTGTGACGCTTCGTTTCTTCCCGTTTTTCAGGGATAAGGAAAAGAACCACCATGGGTTTCTGTCCTGGGCCATGGTTATCATCAGTGCCGGATTTATCCTTACTACAATTGCCTTCATTGCACTGAGACCGCTTGTGATCCGGAAATACAGTGAACATGCCAAACTCCTGGTTGATTATTATTATTATATCATTCCGCTTGGTCTGGCTCTTGTCTTTTTCCAACTGTTTGATTCGTACCTCCGGTCACTCTTTAAAACCGTCATTTCCTCTTTTGTGAATGAAGTGGTGCTGAGGCTTCTGCAAACCCTGAGCATAACACTCTATGCCTTGAAAATTGTCGATTTCGGACACTTTGTTATGATTTATGTCGGCGTTAGTTGCTCGGTGGCTGTTTTCGTTATCGTCTATACAGCCTGGCTGGGCCATCTTTTTGTCAAACCAACAATACATCCTAAGGTCAAGCGTTTTTCCAGGCATATGCTGTTGTTTGGGTTCATTTCTATATTGGGTTCAGCCGGCAATTCACTTATTGCCAATATTGACGGACTCATGATATCAGGCCTTATGGGTGGTCAGCTGGTGAATGGAAAGGTGGTGAGCGGATTGTATTATGAAGGTATTTATTCTACCGTATTCTTTTTTACCACGGTTATGCTCATTCCTTACCGATCTATTCTGAAAATAGCCAGCCCCCTTGTTGCTGAATGCTGGAAAAAGAAGGATATGAAGGGGATGCAGAAACTCTATCAGCAAAGCACAGCGGTATTGCTGGTGCTGGGCATCTGGGTCTTTCTGGGTATCTGGTGTAATTTTGACAGTGTCTTTTCATTCATGCCTCCCCAGTTTGCGAGTGGAAAATATGTGTTCCTTTTCCTGAGTATAGGGCGGCTTTGTGATATGTCGACAAGCCTGAACGGCACCATCACCATCACTTCCAAGAAATACAAATACGATCTGATTTTTACTTTTTTCCTGATCGGGGTAACCATAGCTACTAACTATTTGTTCATTAAGGTATACGGAATGGGAATGAACGGGGCGGCGATAGCCACAAGTTTTACTATTGTGGCCTTCAATATGCTCAGGTTGTTGTTTGTCAGGTATTTCTTCCGTATGCAGCCCTTTGTAATGAGTAATTTATGGGTTCTGCTTATCGGAGTCACAACCTTTTTCCTGAACAGTCTCCTGCCGAAAATAGGAAATGTTTATTCCGATATGATGGTACGTTCAGTATTGGTTACGTTGGTATTCCTCTTTCCTATCCTGTATTTCAAGCTTACACCTGAAGTCAATGGGTTTGCAGTACGCTATCTGAAAGCCGTTGGAATCCGCATTCGTTTCCTTGAATAGGAAGAAAAACTAATCCAATTTTTTCTTCAGCGCCTTGCATTTATCGGCAGTGATTTTATCGTCGTCCGATACTGTTGGTAAGGCCATCGCTTTATCCAGCCATGTTTTGGCTTCTGTATCCTTGCCCATGGCATGATAGGTACTTGCAAGTTCATACTGGTGGATCATGTTTTTAGGTTCAAGGGCAATGGCCGACTGGAATGCCTTGACGGCATCCGGATAGGAGCCTCCCGGAGGCACCCCACCGAAGAAGGCATTGATCATCCCCTTTTCAATAGCATTGAAACCGGCTATGGTGGCATGCCACCTGCCTAATATGTGATAGGCTCCAGCCTGTTTAGGATTCAGTTCTATACTTCTGTCAGCCTCCTTCTTGATAAGTTTGGCATTCGAAATTTTTTGTTTGGTACTGGCATTTTCGTTGATCCTTCCCAGGGCAAGGGCATAGGCATAATGTGCTTCCGCATCCTTATCATCCTTTGCCATGGCTTTCTTGGCAAGGTATTCAGCAATGTGAAAGTATTTTTGCTTTTCCGTTTCACTCGTCATATACAGATAGCCATAGCGCGTATATACCTGGCTGCCATGTGTGAGGTAATTGATATTGTTTGAATCAATTTTCAGCAATGCCTGAAAATAAGGCATTGCTTCCTTGTATTTGAATTCATTTTTAAAAGCAATGGCTTTTTCATAAACGGCAACACTGGCTTGTGCAGATAGCGTTGAGGTTCCGAGTGCAAAGGCCGTAAAGAACAGAAAAATGGTTTTCATGATTTGTGTTATTGTTAAAAAGATCGGCTCACTCCCACTACCCAGCGTAACTGAACATAATCAGGGGAAACAGCAGGGGTGGCATTGAGAAATAAAGGCATGTCAAAACGAAGCGTAAGCGGACTGACCATTTGCAGTGCCCTCCATTTTTTAATGGTAAGTGCAGCTCCTATACCGGCATCCGCACGGATATCATCCAGACCAAACAGTTCACCATTATGTGTATAACCCAGTGATCCTGCATCACCGAAAAGATAGGTCTGGAGGCTTATGTAATTATTTATTTTACTCATCATGCGGTTGAATCCTGTACCCCGGCCTGCGGTCAGTATACCGGAAAATATTTTCTGAAACTCCAGCTCGGCACTTGCACTGATACCGCTCAGCCCTTTGTAAACATTACGTTCTGTGCCGTCATTCATAAGTCGTGGTGCCAGGTAACCGGCATAGCCCCGTAAATTAAGCCCTCCTCCGTATTGGAAATGATTGGTGCCGGCTCCGTAACCGGTCCATTCGGCCGGAACAAAACCGATTGAACGCACAAATTTATTCTCCATCATCTCTTCCGGATTTCCTCCTGCCAGGAACAGGGAGGATTCTGAAGGAATGCTGGAACCTGTACCGCCCTGCATAAAGAAACGCGTACTAATTTTAAATTTTCGGCCTAAATCATGCCTGTTTATCTGGCAGAGCTGCAATGCGGAGAAATCATAATTACTGCCGAAGCTGCTGGAACGGAAACTGATACTTACAGAACCCGAACCTCCGTGATAATTATAACTGTGATTTACCCCGAGATTGACCGTATTGTTCACTTCGTTGTATATCCACTCTCCGGGATAAAGAAGATACGTCAGAGAAGATTTCTGCGGACGGATCATGGATTTGAAATTCACATACCAGAGGGTCTTGCCGCTTTTATCACGAAAGTCAAACCCGGCCGTATTTGCTGCAAGGCCATCCAGGAAACGGGAAGAGAAAGAAATGGCAGACCGCTTAACAAATTTATCGGTACTCGTTCTGTAGTTGAAACGGTAGGATACAAAGTCTGCTTTTAATTTCTCTGATCCGGGAGGCAGGGGCTGCTGGATCAATAAGGTGTTTAACCATATATTGGCATCAAAAACATGGCGGTTGTTGAGGTAATTGCCATTCATATGCGGACCTATTTTTAAGCCGTCATATCCATTGAACCAGGCATCAGGGCGGTAGAAAACCTGATAATGCTTCCAGTCGGGAACATTGTAGACTTTGGAATCGAAGTCCCAGATAACCGGCAATTTCAGTGAATTGTCAAGCATATAGACATCGGCCAGGCGGCAGGTTGTATCAATCACCACATCCCTGATTCCTCCGGGAATGGTGACATGGGCCTTGTATTCCGGCTGCAGATTATCCCACCCTATCCAATGAGGCAGAACGGTGGCATTTGTCTTTTTTTCAAACCAGGTATTGGGAATATAATAGGAGTATGATTTCCCATCCGTACCATAGACCGTAAAATCTATCGGCATCTGCATATGTCCCTTGCGTTTGATTGTCACGACATACTCGTCAGGGTTCTTGCCTCTGTGTACACTTTTTACGGCATAGTCGATGGTATAGGGTGTTTCAATCCATTCATCAAAGAACCAGTTCAGGTCAACATGAGAAAACTGAATCACTGAATTTCTGAAATCTTCGGGATAGGGATGGCAGAATTTCCATTGGTTGAAATAATGTTTCATGCAGTTCAGGAACAGTTCATCACCCAATACATACTGAAGGTTCCAGAGCATGGTGGCTGTTTTGGCATATACCTGTCCATATCCTCCTCCGTGACGGAGTGCGCCACCAAAATGGTCACTGTGTGTATTCAGGGTTGTTTCGTCCCCTTTTGCCGCTTCAAAAATATAGCGGTTATACACTTCGGCATTGAGCGTATTTGTTGGTTTCAGGTATTTACGCGTCCATGCATATTTGGGAATAAGCAGGGTTGGCTCTGTTGGTCCGTCGAGTTTGAGGCAGGCCCAGGAATCGATGAACTGGGTAAACCCTTCATCCATCATAGCTCTGTAGGTTTCATTGCTGCCTACCATGCCGAAAAACCAGTTATGTCCTACTTCATGGGCAATGAGCGGGTCAAAGTCAGGTGCAAAGCCTCCATCGAGGGTAAGCATTGGATATTCCATACCATCCTGAGCATCGCATACCACCATTTTAGGGTAGGCATAAAGCCCAAAATCTTCCGAATAGGTTTTGATGACGCTGGCTGTAAATGCAGCAGCTCCTTGCCAGCGCCCTGCATGAGGCTCCTGAGCAAGAGCACGGATGGTTATTCCATTCCAGGTTGTTTCACCGATACGGTAGGTAGGGTCAGCAGTGAAAGCGATATCGTGTACATTTTCGGAATGGTACTTCCATGTTTTGAAAGTCCCATCCTTTTTGATATGGTAGCTTACAGGCGATTCCCAGGCCTTGTCCTTAAATCTTTTAATATCCAGTGAATCACTCAGGGCTTTTGGCATCACCTCCTGTTCATTCTGCAACACTCCGGTTGCTTCAACAACAAAATCATTGGCAATACTCAGTTCCAGGTCAAAGCTTCCAAAATCACCGTAAAATTCACGGGTCAGGTGCTGATCCGTATCCCAGCCTTGCTTACGGTCATAAACGGAAATCCGCGGATACCAGTGTACACCGTCATAATGTTTAAATCCCCAGGAATTGAACATCTTCATCCTCCGGCGTATATTTCCTCCCCTGTCAAAATAACTTTCGAAGTCTATATTCAGCTTTACAGATTCCCCGGGTTTGAGCGGGCTGGGAAGGAATACTTTCAGAATGGTATTGTCGAGAATCGTTTTCAGGGTTTGCCCTTCAATCTGAATCTTACTGATGGTGGTACCCAGTCCCTGGCTTTCATAATGCCCGTAGTGAACAGGGAAGTCATTGGCACGGTGAAGCTTGTCTGTATAGGATCCGGGCTGGAAGGCATTCTGATACAAATGAAAATAAACGAATGTGAGTGTATCCGGAGAGTTGTTCCAATAGGTCAGTTCCTCGCTGCCCTGTATGATATCCGTTTTTTCATCGAGTCTGGCTTTGATGGAGTAGTGTACATCCTGTTGCCAGTAGCCTTCAAAAGGTTTGCGGTTCTTCCAGTATAAAGGGTTTTGGGAGGAACGGTACTGATCTGTTTGCTGAGCACCGATACCAGGGCTGTAAAAGATAAGAATCAGCAGCAGATATACATAATTTTTCGTCATAACAGGTCGTAAGGACAGGGCGAAAGATATAAAAAATATCACAGTTGATAGGAGGAAGGGACAGCCAGTTTTCTTCGTTTGGCCGAGTGAATGCCTGCATTGAACTCAAAGCCGAGCAGGAGTGCAAAGCAGTTGAGGTAAATCCACATCAGCACCACCAGCAGAGTTCCGATAGATCCGTACACTTTGTTGTACTTGCCAAAATGACCAACGTAATAACCGAAGGCAAGGGATGTGATGACACATAAAATGGTAGCCAGTGTGGAGCCTGCTGAAACAAATTTCCAGCCGCTTTTCGAAGCCGGACCCAGATAAAAGCAAAAAGAGATGACGGAAAAAAGCAGGGCTGTCAGAATGATCCAGTGTGTGGCTTTGATAAAATAAAACCCCCAGTGCCCTTTCGGTATGATCAGGCGGGTGATATGGTCACTGCCTATCATAAGACCAATGGCAGCTGTAAGTAATCCGGAGAAAATTAGGACCAGGAAAAAAGACACGAGGCGCTGTTGCAAAAAATTCCGCGTCTCCGCAGCATGATAACTTGTATTAAAAGCCGAAATCATGGAACTGAACCCATTGGTGCTGAAATAAAGTGCTGTGACGAAACCTACGGAAAGCAGTTTTCCATGCTGTTTGGTTACGATATCCACCAGTGTTTCTTCCGAAGCGGCAAAAGAGGCGGGAGGAAGTACATTCCGGATAACCTGCATCAGCTCTATCTGGAAATTATGGATAGGGATATAAGGAATAAGCGTAAAAAGAAAAATTATTGTTGGGAAGATAGCCAGAAAAAAACTGAATGCCATAGCCGATGCCCTGGATGGGATAGATCCTTTGTCAATTCCATGATAAAAGAAGCTGGTGGTATCAAACAGGCTGACCCCTTCAAAGCCAGGAGGATGAATACGCGATGACCATTTTTGGTATAACTGGAATACTAGTCTCCTTTTTATGTAAGCTACTACTTTGTCTTCTTTCTGTATATTCATTTTACTGCTTTAAGACTCATGTCAAGGCTTTTTATGCTGTGGGTGAGGGCTCCGACAGAAATATACGTGACACCGGTTTCGGCATAGGAAGCTATTGTAGATTCTGTTATGCCCCCGGAAGCTTCCGTCTCATACCGTCCTGCTACCTGTATGACAGCTTTCTTTAAATCGGCAGGAGAAAAATTATCAAGCATGATCCTGTCTATACCACCTGTTTCCAATGCCTGATCCAATTCGGAAAAGTTGCGGACTTCAATTTCAATTTTCAGTTTTTTCCCTGTTTCTTGCAGGTACTGGCCGGAAGCCAGGATGGCCTGTCTGATCCCGCCTGCATAATCCACGTGATTGTCTTTCAGCAAAATCATATCATATAAGCCATGTCGGTGATTATAACCCCCTCCAATACGGACAGCCCATTTTTCAAGCAGACGCATACCGGGAGTCGTTTTGCGAGTGTCGAGGAGTTTGGCTTTCGTATGAATTATGAGCGCTGCATAATGCCGGGTAGCGGTTGCAATGCCGCTCATGCGCTGCATACAGTTCAGGACCAATCGTTCGGCAAGCAATATACTTCGTTCCGCTCCGCTCACTTCAAGCACTATATTGCCGGGTATAACCTCAGTACCATCCTGTATATGTGTTATGACTTGAAGGGCCGGGTCGATTCCCTGAAAAATGAGCAGGGCCAGTTCCTCACCGGCCAGAATCCCTCTTTCTTTGATAAGGAGTTTAGCTTTTCCATTAGCGCTTGCCGGTATACAAGCCAGGGAAGTATGATCCCCTTCTCCTGCATCTTCCCGAATGGCATTCTGAATGAACCTCCGGATGGTTTCAGTATCCTGAGATGTAAGTGTTGAAAGTGAGTTATTCATCTTCAGGCTCTATACGGAATTGAGTAATGGTGTTTGAACTGGCCGTGGTTTTCATAACAAAATTGACACGGAATTTACCCTTTTTCGTTTCCAATGTGCCTATTGCAAACTGGGAATCGTTTTTAAGGGTGCTTTTATGGGCAATGGAGAATTTAGCTGGTGGATGTTTGGTGAAAAAATCACGCAGGATAAGTTCAGCCTGTGCCTTGCTATAAATATTTTCCTGGCTCAGAATTTTCAGATCCACATTGCCGGCAAAATACCGGGAAATAAGTGCTGAATTGCCATTCTGAACGGCCTGGGCTATTTCGTCAAATATGTCTGCTGGAATAGCTTCCGGGCTGTAGATAAGGATGGTCAGAAAAAGGAAAAAGCTCTTCATGAAACGGATTCTGGACTTTGGACAAATTTAGCCGGAAATGAGGAGTTTAACAAAACAGTGGGGAATTTGGTTAATTTCACCTGAATAAAGAAATTTATGCCAGGCATTCTAAGCAATAATCAATGAAAGTTACCCTCATCCTCGTTGGTAAAACAGAAGAAAAGTGGGCCAAAGAAGGTCTGGCAGTATATCTGAAACGGTTACAGCATTATCTTCCTTTTGCTGTGCTGGAACTGGCCGCAGGTTCAGGCAAAGCTGACAAACAGCAAATGAAAGAACAGGAAGGATTGCAGATCCTGAAAGCGGCAGGGAACGCAGATCGTATCTTTCTGCTGGATGACAAAGGAACCCACTATACTTCTGAAGAACTTGCTGTTTTTTTTCAGAAGCAAATGAACGGATCGGTAAAACATCTGGTATTCGCGGCAGGAGGGGCTTATGGATTTTCAGAAGCCGTTTATAAAAAAGCCAATGGTCTTATTTCATTATCTAAAATGACCTTTACGCATCAGATGGTAAGGTTGATTTTTACGGAGCAGGCGTACAGGGCGATGACGATTATTAAGGGGGAGAAGTATCATCATTCCTGAATTTAGGAAGAAGGATTATGGATTTTTTTCACACTTTGTACTTAAATCCTAATTCCTTAATCCTTAATTTTTTTCAGATGAAGTTCCCATTCCCAGGCTGTAGCCATCATTTCATCCAGGCCAAAGACAGCGTTCCACTGAAGCTCTTTTTCAACCTTGCTGCAATCGGAGTAAATAGCTTCCACATCACCTGGCCGGCGTGGGCCGACAATATAATTCGGGGTCAGTCCGGTCACTTTCTGAAAAGCCGCAATTGCTTCCAGTACGCTGACTCCTTTTCCGCTGCCCAGATTAAAGACATCGCAGGCTTTATGATTATGAAGGAGATGTTCGAGAGCCAGGACATGGGCATTGGCAATATCGCAGACATGCACATAGTCCCGTATGCAGCTTCCGTCACGGGTGCCATAATCAGTACCGAAAACAGTAAACAATTTCATGCGTCCAATCACCGTTTGTGTAATAACCGGGACGAGGTTGGTAGGGCGGTTGATAGGCAGTTCTCCAATGAGGCCGGAAGGATGCGCTCCAACAGGGTTAAAATACCGGAGTATAATGGCCTTACTTCCCGGATAAGCATGAATATAATCTTCCACAATACGTTCTCCGACAACCTTGGTATAGGCATAGGGCGACTCGGTTTTACCCATCGGAGTGGATTCGGTCACCGGCAACTTTTCAATATTGCCGTATACTGAACAGGATGAAGAAAAAATAATACGTTTAACACCATATTTGTTTGCCAGAAACAAAACATTAGTCAGAGATCCAAGGTTATTGGAATAGTATTTTAAGGGGTTTTCGACCGATTCTCCAACGGCTTTAAATGCGGCAAAATGTATGATTCCGGAAATACCCGGGTGAGAAGTAAACATCTCCTCTGTTTCGTGAAGGTTGCATAAATCAACAGTACACCGGATCAAATCCCTGCCGCTGATTCGTTTAATGCGATCATAAACCTCCGGATTGGAATTAGAATAATTGTCGGCTGAAAGGACATCAATGTCACTATTTTTTAGCAGTTCTATAATTGTATGGGAACCAATATAACCGGCACCGCCGGTGACAAGGATGAGTTGCTTTTGTTTCATGGTTTAATAATCTAAGTATGAAGTAAAAATAAATAAACCGGCGAACCATCAGGGCCCTGATACGACTTTACTTCTCCTTTGCTGATCATAAAAATGTTTGAGGATAAACAAACTGGAAACATAGAAAGGAAGGCAAGGTATTTTCAACCTGACCAGTGAGCCGAAGTTCGAAGTCGCTATTCCAACGGAGAAAGCAAAAAACAAAGAAAACAGAACGGAGAACAGAAGCATTGGAGTTCTCAGAATCAGATTGAAGAACGTGAATACTTTCAGCCTGATAAGGAGAAATACTGTTAATATAAGGATATAGGTATTTTCAAGAGCAGAAAGAAGCATTACCGGATTTTTTACATCCCAAAGATATGGCCGGAACAAGGAAGCGGCTATGGCCAAATGAGCCTTCCCAAGCATACTGTATATG
>JBIOHC010000050.1:0-31860 GCA_044448685.1 Bacteroidia bacterium | reverse complement strand
GTATAATATTAAAACTGTTAGATGTAAGGTTTCCTGCAAATATGTACGCAGAAACCGAAACCGTTTTATTATAAGGTTACGCTCAGGCCAATATAAAAGCTACGTCCCTGAGAAGGGATAATACCCGGACCGGGATACTCTGTCGTCCGGAGTGTGAAATATTTTTCATTCCCTGCATTATTCACACCGCATTTGACCTGGTATTGATCTTTGATTTTATATGATGCTGAAACATCGATCACCTGGTAAGCAGGTATGAGCCCGGCAAGGGCATTAGGGTCATACATCCTGTTGCTTGCGTCTCCAAATGCAGAAGAGGTGTAAGAATACTGTGCATTAACTGAAAATTTCCGGTAACGGTAGTTGATCCCGGTCCGTTCAATACATTTCGGGGCGTATTCAACCCTGTTGCCTGCAAAAGCTCCGGCCACATAACGGGCTTCTATGTAAGCAAAAGAATTGTATATACTGAGCTTGCCATAACGGGCAGAATGCCACAGCCCGTCAAGTATATTGAGCTCCAGATAGGCTTCCAGTCCCTTGTGTTCCGAATTTCCGGTATTGGTACGGAAAGCATAGGTTACGCTGTCTGTTTTATAAACAGTACCGATACGGTTTTTGTAGTTGATATAAAACAAACCAAGATCAAAGTTCAGAACTCCTTTCAGATGTCCTCTGTAACCGAGATCTACATTGTCGGCACTTGCATCTTTCAGGTTGGGATCCACCTTTGCTATGCTTCCGAAAGGGGTATATTCTTCATACGATACAGGTCTGTAACTCTGGCTGCAGTTTCCGTAAAAGTTGCTTGATTCTGTCACTTTCATCTGCAAACCCGTTCCCCCTACCAGGAACTCACGCACATGCTTTTGTCCCTTGTCATAGATCCTCGCATCAGGACTGTCACCGGCTATGTTTTCATCAAAACCATTGGCTATGGTGCTTATATACTCATAACGCAAACCGGGGGTAATGCTGAACCGGGAACCTATGCGGAATGTATTTTCAGAAAATACCGAAATGTTGTTGTTGTAAAAACTCATATCTCCTCCCCAGGGAGAGGTAAGCGTATAATCCAGATCACTTCCTGTGGTTCCTTCAGCACCATGCTGACGTCTGAGGTATGAATAAACATAACGGACTCCTGCGGAAAGTGCCTGTTCACGTCCTCCCAGGTTATAGTGAGTAAGGAAGCGTAATTCATTGGTCAGATTCCGAAAGTATTCATGTTCAACTTCCCGTGGCATATAAGTCTGGGCAGGAGTTATGCTGTCTTTCATAGCGGGGCCTCCGTCTTCATTTTTCCATACCAGATCACGCTCACTGTGCAGATAGGCTGATTTAAGGCTGATGGAAGAACGTCCATTGATCTGATATGTAAATGTTGCGGCCAGAATATTCCACGGACTCTGAAGCCAGTTACGGGAACGCAGAGACTGCGCAGGATCGGCTTTGAAAAGAGAATCCGTCAGTCCCCCGGGCATGCGTATTGTATTGCGCAAAGCTGTATACTCCAGGCCAATCTGAAGTTTGTCGCTGGGATTGTATTTAACTCCCGCAAAGCCCGACAACTGGGTTTGTTCGGAATTCTTTCTCCATCCTTCAAAATACCGGTACTGCAGAAAACTATAATATTTTATTTTCCTGATCGTACCACCCGCGGACGTAAAACTGTTGAACAATCCATTGCTTCCCAAGGTCTGGGATTCGGTAACTTCAATTGGTTTGGAAGCTCCGTCTTTCAGTTCATAGTTGACCATGCCTCCTATCTGCGGGCCGAAGGCAAGTGATGATGCTCCACGCAGGAAGGTGATACTTTTTACCGCTTCCATAGGAGGCAGGTAATATGCCTCATTATACCCGAAGATATCGGCAGAGATATTGTATCCGTTTTGCCGGGTGTTTGTTTCAATACTCTGGTAAGGGTTTAAACCCCGGAAGCCGATTCCGTTGGCAGTAAAACCTCCACCTTCTGTTTCAATAATATTAAGGCCCGGTATACGACCTATTATTTGCCGGGTATTATTAATGGCTTTGTTGGCATCCAGCTCGTCAATAACAAGGACTTCGTTCTTTTTCCCGATATAGAGAATCTGCCCCGCTTCATCGTTCATACGGCCGATACCGTTTATATCCTTATAAGTGGTGATGATAACAGGGGCTAATTTTTGAACCGAATCCAGTTTTTGTGAATAACTGCAAAGGGCATGGACTAACAGAGTGAACAAAATAATGCTGGTTCTCATACTATGTGTTCTTGGTGCTCACCTTAAAATTCAAGTTGGAATAAGGATCAGATGACGGATCAAAGGAACGACAGATGCTGCTGTCGTGCAATACCCAAAACAAGGTATTTAGAATGATTCCAGATAACATTTTTATTATAATGATTTATTTTACAGCACATTACACATATATTTCGCAATTTTTCTTGCTTATTTGAGGCTTGCCAGACAAAGGTGCATGAAAGCGGAGGGAAGGACTATGACATTAGTTTAGGAGAATATGATTGTCATCAGGTTTTAAGCCTGAGCCGAAACTGTTCAATATTTAATAAATTCAGTGATCTCATTATCGAAACATACATAGTACATACCCCGGGGCATTTTTGAACAGTCAACCGAAATGCCTCTTCCTTTCGTGACGAGGTTGCCATAGGCATCAAAAATCTGATAGTCACTCTCAGCGGTAAATTCCAGTTGTTTTTGAATTCGGAATGATTTCAGACTTATCTTTCCTTTGTTCTTATCTCTTGGAGCATACATAATATCTTTAGAGTATCGGGGCAGATTACTGGAATTCGTATGCATGATTCTGAATTTATTGTCCCCCGAATGCAGGCTCACCTTCAGTGAATATTCATTTTCACCCAATCCACCTTTTCCTTCAACCTCCGCGACTTTTATCCACTTATTCCATCTGTAATTCTGAACTACAAAAAACAATTTTCCTCCTTCCTTTCTTGTTTTCCAATTTAACATACCCGTACTGTCAATCGTAAGCGAATTAAATTCACACCCTACGCCTGTTGCCGGCCAATCGTAAAGCAGTTTAGGTTTACAGCAAGCTTTATGATAAATTACAATACTTATGGAATCTCCCTTTTTGAAACCCAGGGAATCCAGATAGATTTCATAGGCACTTGAACGCTCCACCTGTACCTCTTTACCATTTACAGTTACAGCAGTAGTACACCAGAAGTTATCAGCGGAATCTTTACAGAAATTACCGTTTTCGATATACAGGTTTTTTCCGGAATAAAGACCGGTAAGGGCCAGATGCTCTTGCCCTTTGTGCAGGGCTTTCGCCTGTACAGT
Source organism: Bacteroidia bacterium (assembly GCA_044448685.1). Classification (GTDB taxonomy): domain Bacteria; phylum Bacteroidota; class Bacteroidia; order Palsa-965; family Palsa-965; genus Palsa-965. Next base: position 28,543 of record JBIOHC010000050.1, on the reverse strand, counting down.
TGCCAGAAGAAATAAAAGCAAGCCCCAGTTCCGCATAATTAATCGATATCGTAAGGAAAAGGTAATGATTAATAAGGATATCCCGCACTCATTTGCAGGGAGGAGTGAGGAACACTAACTTCGCCGGTATATCAACGATTCTTGCACAATGAAACTCGAATTTCTGTCCAACCATATAGCGGGAGTTCATTACCAGCAAGACGTTTCAGAACAACTCCTGCTTTTATTTGACTTTATTCCGGCCGAAGCCGGTAAATTCAGGGATGCCCTTATCCGGGAACTGCTTCCGGCCAAAGCTCCGCTCGATTTATCCTGTCAGTATTATATAGAACTGATCAACTGCAATCTGATCCTGAGGCTGTGTGATGAAGATATCGGTATCCGTACAAACAATTCACAACTCTTTTTCTGCGATCTGACTATTGAAAAATACCGGGAAATGATAGCCCTGCTGCAACCTTTTGGAGAAAAAGAGAAGAGAGGATATCAGTTTCTGAATGAGGAAGGGGATATAGACTTTCTTTTATCCGCCGGTAATGCATGGGGATGAAAGGAAATAATAATTTCCTACCTTTGAAAATGGTTTTACAAAAGAAACATTCGGGAAGAAATTTTCTGCTCCTTACAGGGATGTTCCTTTTATTGCTTGTCCGGGTAAATGCACAGGGAGGCTGGGTAAGCAAATCCTCTCTTTCCACTGCCTCAGGCAGAGCATCTCCGGTGGCTTTCACCATTCAAAACAAAGCCTATGTAGCCGGAGGAGATGATTATACCGGAAGCTATCTGAATGATTGCTGGTGCTATGATCCTGTAGCAGACACCTGGACACAGGTGGCTAATTTCGGAGGAGGCCCGAGAGGATATGCAGCAGGGTTTTCCATAGGAAATTTCGGATACATGGGTTCCGGAGCTGACGGAACGGGAACACTTTACAATGACTTCTGGAAATATGACCCGATACTGAATACCTGGACCTTGCTTCCGGGTAATACGATGGCAGCACGCTCCGAAACCTTTGCTTTCAGTCTGAATGGCAAAGGCTATGTAGGAACAGGGAAAGACGGGGCAGGTAATTGTTTAACCGATATATGGGAATTTAACCCGGCGGGAAACACCTGGACAACGGTCTCCACCTTTCCGGGTGGTGCACGCCGTTCTATTGACAGAGCAGTATTTATACTGAACAACAAAGCCTACCTGGGTACAGGTTGTAATGTAATATCCGGCACCTTCTACCAATACAACGATTTCTGGGAATTCGATCCTGTAAGTTATACATGGACACAAAAAGCAAATGTTCCCGGACCCGGGCGACGGGGCGCTGTTGGATTCACAGCCTGCCACAGCGGGTTTCTGGGCCTCGGGGCTGATGCAGGCACATATTTACTCAATGATTTTTATGAATACGATCCCTCTTCCAATACCTGGAGTGTTGCAAATGCATTTCCAGGCATCAAGCGCTGGGATATGGTTGCCTTTAACATAGGCAATGAAGCCTATATGTTCGGTGGCGCTACCTATAGCTCTACGGCCCTCCCCGATTTATGGAGCTTTTCGAGGATCATGACTCCTGTGATCAGCCCTTATGACAGTATCTGTGCCGGAACCAGCATAACATTGCATGTCTCAGGAGGCAACGCCTTTCTGTGGAACACCGGTGCTACCAGCGACAGCATCATTGTTACACCCCCTTCTACCACCACATATTCTGTCCGGGTTACCAATGGATGCTATATTGACAGTGTCGGTACGATAATAACAGTATTTAATGCCTCCAGTGCCGGTTTCACTTATCACTATGAGCCCTGTTCAGATAAATGCATTCAGTTCCTGAACCAGGCCGTCAATGCTATTTCCTATAACTGGGATTTTGGCGACGGCACTTCCAGCCAATTACCCAATCCCTGCCACTATTATAAAGATTCTTCAAATTATCCTGTCACACTGCACGTCGACAATTCAACCAATTGCCAGAGTGCAGAAACTATGCCGGTGCACTATTTTGCATTTGACACAACAGCCGGTATTTTTATTCCTTCTTTATTCAGCCCGAACGGGGACGGGAAGAATGATCGCTTGTTTTTTTACAAGCATGACAGTTATTGCATGGAGTATTTTGAGATTTCCATTTATGACCGCTGGGGAGAGCGCGTATTTTATACAAATAATATTGAAGGCTCCTGGGATGGAACCAGCAAGGGGGAACCTCTCAATACAGGCACTTTTGTGTATTGTCTTAAACTCGATACCAAGTCCGGCATTCACAGAGAACTAAAGGGAAGCATTTCACTGGTCAGATAATGATGAAAAAAAAGCCTTTCCAGCCTACGCTGAAGCTTCGGCTGGCAAGCCTGCTGCTGCCGATGCTGCTTTTATTAGCAGGCAGCTGCGAGGCTCAGGATACCCATTTCTCTCAGTTTTACATGTCGCCTCTCACTCAGAATCCTGCCCTCGCCGGAGCCCAGTATGAGAAGGAAGGATATCTCAATTACCGCAATCAATGGTCCAGCGTAACAACCCCCTTCCGTACCATGGCAGGTTCATACGACATGCATCTGAAGCAGAAAAAAAGTGAGAAAGGGTTCTGGGCTGGCGGTCTTAACCTTTATTCCGATAAGGCCGGCGAGGCCCAGCTCAGTTCTTTCCAACTCAACCTTAGTGGAGCGTATCATATATGGCTCGACGAATTCAATACCCTTGGGGCAGGAGTACAACTTGGATTTGCACAAAGAAGTCTGGGTTCAACATTCAGCACCGGAAGTCAGTTTAACGGCATGGCGTATGACCCGGGCCTTTCGGTTCAGGAATCAATAGGGAACTCTTCCGTATCCTATCTGGATGCCGGGACAGGGATTGTGTGGAACTATAATAATAACTCCGGTGCTATCAAGGTAACCGATAATCACGAAATGAAATTCACATTCGGGGCTGCTTTGTTTCATCCGAATCAACCTTCGGTTTCTTTTTACCATGCCGGTGATAAGTTGTATCTCAAGTATGTCGTTCATGGCTCTGCCTTGTTAAGTATACCCAATACCAATATCGCTTTTGTTCCTGGTTTCGTTTACAGCATGCAGGGTCCTTCAACAGAAATCTATGCCGGAACGCTGATTCGTTATAAACTGAAGCAGGACAGCAAGTATACAGGCAGGAACAAGGGAACGGCTCTTTCGATGGGAGCTTATTACCGTGCCGGAGATGCCGTTTCAGCAACCCTCTTGCTTGAATATTCCAATTATGCCATTGGCTACAGCTATGATGTAAATGGCTCTTCCCTTCAAAGTGCCAGCCATTACCGAGGTGGTTCGGAAATCACCCTGCGTTTTGTAAGCCCTAATCCTTTCGGTAACTAGGGGCTTAACATGCCCCCCTTCCGGGATAATCGTATCTTTGCAACCCTTTGAACATAAAGCCGGCAAAGACCCGTACAATGAAAAAAATAACCGACTACCGAAAACTCCTGGGTGTTGACAAGACAACGGAGCTGAAAGATCTGAAAACCATATACCGTAATTTCATGAAGGAATGGCATCCGGATAAGTTTGCCCATGATCATGAAAAAAAAGAAGAGGCTGAAGCAAAAAGCAAATTGCTTATCGAAGCCTATCATTTCCTGGTCAGTATTTCACCAGAAACTCAGGCCCTTGCTCTTCCCCAGTATACCCAGACAACGACAACTGCTATCATCAACGATATTGACTACAAGCAGCAGACACTGGAAATCAAATTTTCAGACGGGAGTGTATATGAATACTTCGATGTACCCAAAAACACATATATAAAGCTCGTGAATGCCGAATCTCAGGGCAGGTTTGCCAGGAGACATATTTTTCATGAATTTGTTTACCGCAATGTAAGCAAGGTTACCGGTATCTAAATAGTATCCCATGCCCTTCACTGCACTTGGCCTCGGCCCCGATCTGATTAAAGTACTGGCTGCACAGCATTATAAAGAGGCTTATCCTGTACAGAAAGAAGTAATTCCTTCCGTTTTAAAAGGGTTGGATTTACTAGGCATTGCTCAAACCGGATCAGGAAAAACGGCTGCCTTCGTATTGCCTATTCTTGAACTGCTGCATAAAAAACCCTCTGCAGGCAACAGGCATATCAGTGCCCTCATCCTTGTTCCTACCCGGGAATTGGCAATGCAGACTGCTAATGTGTTCAAAACATTCGGCTCCGCTTTTTCAGATCACATAAAAACACTGGCTGTACACGGAGGAGTCAGCATCAATCCTCAGATGATGCAGTTACGGGATATTGACATTCTGGTTGCCACACCCGGGCGTTTGCTCGAACTGGTTGATTCCAATGCCGTACACCTTTCGGATGCACGAATAGTGGTACTCGATGAAGCCGACAAAATGCTGAACCTGGGTTTTAAGGAAGAGATGGATCGTATTCTTTCCATGCTTCCTGCACGGCGTCAGACACTTCTTTTCTCGGCTACTCTGGGTACGGATATCAGCGGTATAGCTGCGCTGCTGCTTAAAAACCCTGTCAGGGTTGAGATCAAAGCAGAAACCACTTCTGTTGATCTGATAACACAAAGCGCTTATGCTGTCTCCACAGAACGCAAAGGCCCCCTGCTTCGCTATCTGATTAAGGAACAGGAAATGCAACAGGTACTTGTATTCACTTCTTCCATACACAAGGCCAATAGTGTCGTATCCAAATTAAGAGGAAACGGGCTGCGTGCAGACGGGTTTCACGGAGAAAAATCACAAGGCTCACGTACGGAAGCACTGAAACAATTCAAATCCGGAACACTAAGGGTATTGGTTGCCACCGATCTTGCTGCCCGTGGTATTGATATTCCATTCCTTCCCTATGTCATCAATTATGAACTTCCCCGTTCACCCAAAGATTATATACACCGCATAGGCCGCACAGGCCGTGCTGAAAATCCGGGTAATGCCATTTCACTGGTAGATCCTGATGAAGAACATCATTTCGGTGTTATTCAGAAAAAGATGGGCAAGCAAATTCCCCTCATCGATACTACTTCATTTGATCTGAAAGGGTTTTGATTTTTTCAGCTATAAAGGAGGAAATTGAATCATTTCTTCCTACCTTTAGAATATCATGCCTCAACATTCTGTTACCCCCAAAACAATCCAGTTAAGGATTGGCTCGGCCTTTTTAAGGGAGGATGGTATTTTCCAGGTCAATCTCCTGCCCCATGAAACATTCTCAATCCAGGATGTGAAGGAGCTTGTGGAGGTAAAACAGAAGCTGTTTGGCACTCAATTGGTGAAAAATTTATGGATTATAGGAGAGCATACTGCTCCGGATCATGAGGCAAGGGAATATTCAACAACGGGCGACAGGGCCTATAACCGCAGAGCTGACGCATTTGTCATCCACTCTCTCTCCCAACGTCTTGTTGCCAATTTTTATCTCAAAGTAAACAAGCCTAAAGTGCCTACCCATTTTTTCAGTGAGGAAAAAGATGCTGTGGAATGGCTTCTTAAACAATAGCTTTCAGTTTATTCACTTCAGTGAAGATTTATACACTTGCCCCTCCTTCATCACAAACTGAACCTTTTCGAGCAATGTGATATCTTTCAAAGGATCTCCGTCAACAGCAATAATATCAGCATATTTACCAACGGTGACAGAACCTGCAACAGGAGTTATTCCAAGCAGGTCGGCTGCGTTGACTGTAGCTGTCTGAATAGCCTGCATGGCAGTCATTCCATCTTTAACCAGATAGGCGAAGTCTTTTGCATTCATCCCGTGAGGTATAACAGCCGCATCTGTTCCATACGCTATTTTGATTCCCGCCTTTATCGCTTTTACCAATCCCTCTTCTTTCTGTTTCGCAATACTTCTGGCTTTATTGAGAATCTTATCCGGGTAGCCCTTCTTTCCATAGGTATCTATGATATAATCGAGTGCATACATAGTTGGAACCATATATGTTCCCTTTTCCTTCATGAGTTTAAGCAATTCATCGTCCACAATACTGCAATGTTCCACAGAGTTTACCCCTGCCAGCACAGCCCTTTTTATCCCTTCTGTTCCATGTGCATGGGCAGCAACTTTTTTGCCCCACATATGCGCTTCATCCACCAATGCTTTCATTTCTTCCAAAGAATATTGAGGAGCTCCCACACTTTCCTCTTCCGACAGAACCCCGGCTGTGGCATGCACCTTGATCACATCGGCTCCCCATTTGATATTGTTACGCACACGTTTTCGGATTTCGTCCACCCCGTCGGCCACACCCGTAAAGTCCGGGTTTGTTTCCATGCTCAGAGAAGGATTGAATCCCGTCAGATCAGCATGCCCTCCGGTAGCTCCTAACGGGAAACAGGCCACCAGCATACGTGGGCCTTCAATCTGATGCTTATTGATGGCATTACGTAATGCAATATCGATGAGAGAAGCGGATCCCAGATCGCGGCAGGTTGTAAACCCTGCCTGTAACGTCCGTTTTGCATAAGCGGGGGCCAGAACTGCGAGATCAACCGGAGCCATGCGGAACAGATCAGCATAATAATCCCCGCTTGGTTCAGAACTCAGGTGCGTATGACAATCGATTAGCCCGGGCAGCACAGTTGAATGGCTGAGATCTATCACTTCTGCCCCATCAGGAATAGAAACCGAAGGGCCAATGGCGATGATCTTTGTACTATCTATCAGTATTATCTGGTTGCTCAGTACTGTTCCTGAGATCACATCAATCAGCTTGCCGGCCTTGATCGCCTTGATTTTATGCTGGGCATTTAACGAAAAAACGAAATTCAGAAACAGGAATAAAAAAAGAATTTTAATTTTCATAGGTCTCGTTCTTAGTCAGTTTATTGTTTGGAAGGGCATTTTACAGAACCATAGCTGCAGAATACACAGCAGTCCGAATCTTTAGGGAAGATATCTTTCTTGCACTGTTCGCAGGTGTATTTTAGCTGGCAAACATCGGTGGGCATGGTTTCCATCTTATTAAATCCGCAGGAAGGGCATGTAATTTGGCTTTGAAGAGTTTCTGTTTTTGCCTCCATTGTCCTTTCAAGAACAGGTTCTTTTTTAGATCCCGTGGTACAGGACACAAAAGAGAGCAGGCTAAGAATAAAAATGCCTTCCCTAATATGTTTTTCCATGCCTGACAAATGCAAGTACTTCGATATCTCTTGATCCTTTTTGTTTTCAATCTAAATTGAAGTGAAAAGATAAGAAGAAGGATTGAATCCAGCTATTAAATAGTTCCTTCCAGATTTGCTTAGCAAGCTATTTATTCTAATTTTGCTTAACAGTCATTCCATTACTCAACCTGTCCGCGCATGTGTAAAAAGCGAAACGTCTTTCAGGCAAAGTCATGCGTTGTCCTTTTTTTACTTCTCCTTTCACCGGCGTCCTCTTTCCGTTCAACCGCTCAGCAAAAAAAGGTTGATTCCCTGCTTCACGTAATTCGTTCATCCAAACAGGATACATGCGTTGTTGATGCCTGTCTGAGCCTTACAGAGTTGATCTCTGCATCCAGACCGGACACTGTCATTCCCCTATGCACATATGCCCTTGAAGTCATTGAAAGAAACAAAGGCAAGGCCGGCTTGAAAGAGCAGACTTACTTTACTCTTGCCAAAGCCAATGCGCTGAATGATATTGCATCTGTTTATTATTCCCGGGGGCTGATCAAAGAGGCTCTTGAATATTACCACGATGCCATTGCCATTCAGGAGCAGATAAACAATAAACGTGACCTCGCCACTTCCTTCAATAATCTGGGTGCTATCTTTATCGGTCAGGGTCAATTGAAGGAAGCTATGGACTATTTTAACAAAGCGTTGCTTTTACAACAACAATTAAAAGACAGTGTTGGTATTGCCCGCTCTATCTGCAGTATAGGAGTGGTCTGTCTTGGCCAGAAAAAGCTCACAGAGGCTTTGGACTATTTAATCCAAAGTTTAAGAATCAGGGAACGTATAAGGGATGAACCGGGAATTTCCTATTCCTTAAACAATATCGGGGCCATTTATTTCAGACAAGGTAAGAATGAAGAGGCTCTGGAATGTTACCGTCGTTCGCTGGCAATCAAGGAACGCTTAAAAGATAAGTTGGGACTGGTATATCCGCTGAACAATATAGGAGACATTTATCTTCACCAGAAGAACTACAAAGCCGCTTACGATTACGCAAACCGGTCTCTGAACCTTTCCAAAGAATTGGGGTATCCGGATGTAATCAAGAATGCTGAACGGCTGCTTTCCAAAATAGATTCGGCTACCGGCAATGGTATGGGCGCGTTTGAACATTACAAGCGCTCTGTTTTTTACCGCGACAGTGCCTCGAATGAGAAAACACGAAAGGCTGCTACCAGGAAGCAGCTTCAATATGAATATGAGAAAAAGGAAGCCTTACTCAAAGCCGGACAGGAAAAAGAAAGAGCAATAGCTGAAGAAAAAAGCCGAAAGCAGCAGATTGCGATATGGGCAGTAATGGCGGGTCTAATTCTGGCTGCTTTATTCTCTATCATCCTGTTCCGCTCCCTGAAACTTACCAATAAACAAAAGCTAATTATAGAAGAGAAAAACAATATTGTAGAAGAAAAGCAACGGGAGATATTGGATTCAATTACCTATGCCAAGCGTCTGCAAGAAGCCATTTTGCCGTCTCTTTCGGATGTAACATCCTGCTTTCCTGAAAATTTTATCCTGTACAGACCCAAGGATATTGTTGCCGGAGATTTTTACTGGATGGAACAGGTGAATGATTTCATTTATATTGCCGCAGCTGACTCCACAGGTCATGGTGTTCCGGGAGCCCTTGTAAGCATTGTCTGCTCCAATGCCCTTAACAGAGCTGTTAAGGAATTTGAACTGAAAGATACAGGCTCCATACTGGACAAGACAAGGGAACTTGTGCTGGAAACATTTTCAAAAAGTGTAAGTGAAGTAAAAGACGGTATGGATATTTCCCTTTTGGCAGTAAACAGCAGGAGTAACAAAGTTTTCTGGAGCGGGGCTAATAATTCCTTGCTGTACATTGAAAACGGGAAGTTGCAGGAAGTCAGGCCCGACAAACAGTCTATCGGGAAAACGGAAAAACCTCAGCCTTTTACGACACATGTTATAACACCGGTTTCCGGTACCATTTACTATCTTTTCACCGATGGATTTGCCGATCAGTTCGGTGGTCCGAAAGGGAAAAAATTTAAATACAAGCAGATGGAAGAACTGCTTCTGTCAAACGCCGCGAAATCAATGGCCGAACAAAGAGCTATCCTTTCGAACGCTTTTGAATTCTGGAAAAAAGAGCTGGAACAAGTTGATGATGTCACTGTTATCGGAATACGCATTTAATGCCTAAATAGAAAACCCCGGTCCTCAGGCCGGGGTTTTCAGGGCACAATTTAATCGATCTTACATCACTTATTGATCACCACTTTCTTCACGCTTACAAAAGATCCGCAGTAAATCTTTACCATGTAAACACCGGCAGACAGATCCTGGGTATTGATTTCCAGTTTCTGATTGGCACTTACTTCTGCTTTTAAGAAGACTTCCCTTCCTGAAGCATCCATCAACTGTATATTTGCCTTCTCAGGCACTTCTACGTTAAGAGTGGAAGAGGCTGGGTTAGGATAAATACGGATCAGGTTATCAGCATTAGCGTTTAATACATTCAGAGGACGGTCAATAACAACCACATTGGTAGCAGATCCGTTCAGGTAACCTTTCAGTGTATTCAGATCAGCACTGGTGGTATTACCCGCAAGCATGGTGAAACGCACATTAACGATGCTCTGGCCAACTGAATACTGCTGAAGACTGTTCGAAGTGAAACGAAGCGTCTGGTCATTAGTATTGAGGTAGGCCATGCATTGTATGTAGGATGCTGCATTATCAACAGTATCATACTGAAGTTTGGTTTCATCAAATTTGAAAGAGAAATCCAGTGCATTGATGGTATCCGTTGCAGAAACAGAAATCGGAATATCAATCTGGCTGCCTGTTACAACAGCTCTTGACATATCGATGACAACTTTGTCAGTTGCATTGACACGTACAGGGGCTTTCAACACGCCATCAGGAGCAATGTCCTTGTAGTTTCCGTTCACATCACCCAGCAGGATACCTTTATACGACTCTGCAGCAAAAAGCGGACAAGCGCTGAGGTTAGCTACAGGTACAGCCAGACAGAAAGGAATAACAGGAACACGTGCTTTGGAAAAACCATGCCCGTCATCGAATGGGAATGTAGCTGATTTCACAAATGCAGCACCTGTAGTTTCTGTTTTGTTGTCGATAAACAACCAGTCTTTTGATATTCCACCTACACGAACACCTTGGTTATTATAATTCCAGGCTTGTTTGAATTCCGGAATCATCAGTACAGAACGCTGGTTGATCTGGGATACATCGCCTGCACTTATTACACCATCCAGGTTAACGTCCATAGCTACCATTTGGAAAGCACCAGGCACGAAGCTTGGGTCATTGATCAGAACCTTGCGTACCAGCTGAGCATCAATACCATTGATAACAGGCTGTACATCTGTAGCCGGCAGTATATCACGGTTTATCTGCACATCTGTTCCCTTCAGGATATCGTAGCTGAAGTTACCGCTCAGGTCGGGTTGTACAGCTACTGCTGACATGCCGGAACAGCTGGAGTTATTCCCATAAATATTGGTAATCAGGTATTGATTCGGGTTAGCTGAATTGTAAAGGATCGGACTGTTATCCAGCCAGAAGTTCAGGGAGGCATTGAAAATACTGTCTCTGTAACTGCTGTATCTTCCGGCTGTAACCGATTTATTTGCCACTCCGATGATATAGCTTTCCTGTATATTGGAGACCGTAAATACTGCTGTATCAACGGGGGCGAATGCATTGGTCTTGTTGAATTCAACACAAGCCAGGTTTCCGATACCATGGAAATAAGCATTTCCGGGAGCTGAAGAATTCAGATAAAGAGAAATATTAACCAGACTGTTTGCTGTGTCAATACTGTTGGCTGAAGTAACATAAGCAGAGTTGATCAGGTCACTTCCCAGGGTGATATTACCACTTGGTGTAACTTTGGTTTTGTTGTAATGAAGAACCAGATCATATCCGATTACATTTTTTACACTGTCAACAGCCAGAACCTGCTCGCAGAATGTAGTTCCAAGGCAATGGTCTTTCAGTTGAGACAGTTTATATGGTAAATGGTTCGGGTCAGCTATATTGATTGTAACCATTGCTGACGTTGTTTTCAAACCCTTGTTGTCAGTGGCAACTGCAGTCAGGTTGGCTGTTCCGATAACACTGGTCCAGTTTTTCTGATAAGGAGCGCTTGCAACAACACCGATTGATACACCATTCACAAAGAATTCCACATTACTTACTGTACCGTCAGGATCGGAGGCAGAGGCAATGATGGTAACTACAGCAGGAGCTGTGTAATTTGCGCCGTTTGCCGGTCCAGTGATACTAACAACCGGAGGAATATCCTGTGTAACAGTGATAGAAACCGCTGATGAAGTAGTTTTCAGTCCGCCGTTATCCGTAGCTTTCGCGGTGATGGAATGTGTACCGAGCGTTGCTGTCCAGTTAATCTGGAATGGAGAAGCATTGACTACACCGATAGAAGTACCATCCACAAAGAATTCAACGGAGGAGACTGTTCCATCAGGGTCAGAAGCAGTGGCGATTACATTAATAACATCACCTACGGTAGCTGCAGAAGGAACACTGACAGAAACTACAGGAGGCTGATCCGCCTTCACAACAATTGATACGGGAGCCGATGTCGTTTTCATACCTGCATTGTCGGTAGCCTTGGCTGTAAGTGAATGGTTACCAACCACGCTGGTATAATTTATTGCATATGGAGCAACGGTATCAATTCCGATAGAGACTGAGTCAACAAAGAACTGAACTGATTTAACCGTTCCATCAGCATCAGCAGCAGTAGCAGTGATATTCACTACGGCAGGGGCGATATAATTTGTCCCGTTTGCAGGAGCGGTAATACTGACAGTAGGAGGTGTGTCAGCTGTAACAGTGATGGTAACCGGTGCTGAAGTAGTGACAGCGCTGTTATCATCTGTTGCTACAGCAGTAACGGTATGAGTTCCAGCCACGCTGGTATAATTCACCTGGTAAGGAGGAGTGTTTACTGTTCCTATTGCAGTTCCATCCACTAAAAATTTAACCGAAGGATTGGTTCCATCTGCGGCAGTGGCATTTGCTTTGATTACGACCACATTGGGAGCAATGAAAGTGGCCCCGTTGGCAGGAGAGGTGATGGCTACTGTAGGAGGCACAACCGCTACAGGATAGGTCATACTTGGAATGGAAATTTCACCTGAAGCAGGGTTACTGGCCACATAGGTTTGGGTACCACCGCTTGGTGTTCCAATTTGAATATTGAACTGGAAATTAAAAGTTCCGGAACCGGCAATGGTGAATTGACCGAGCAATACTTTATTGGAGGCTGTAGGTCCTACAGATCCGTTTAAAGATGCAACTGAACCGTTGGTGGTGGTAAAGGAGTTACCGACTGTGGTACCATCGGTAAACACATTGAGTTCAGTACTCAAACCCACGTATGTTACTACCGGAGGTGCCGGAACATTGGTTGGGGCCAGAGCGGAATATAAATATCCGTCTTTGGTGGTCAGTGGAATACCGGCAAGGGCAGCATTGTTCTGAAGCGCGCCACCTGCTACAACACCGATCAGATTGCCACCATACAATGAACTGTCTTCCTGCTTGATTACCCCCCAGGCATTATTGGCGGTGGCACCTACTGAAAACCAGGAGTCCAGACCAAGCACATTATTTGCGTTACTGGTAAGCTTGACAGCAGTACGACCCCAGTTGGTGGGTGTATTTCCACCGGCGGAATTATTATAAAAGGAGGTGCTGGTTGAAATTTTAAGCGGGTGTGGTGCATTTCCGTACAAGGCTTCAAATTTGTAACCGGGAAGCATATCCGCATAAACGCGGTAGGTAACTGAACCTGCTGGCAATGCACCGGTGGCAACACCGGCATTGGTTGCATCTATGTCAGCTGCTGCTGCATCAGCAGCATTAGCCACATAGTACTTTTCAACCTCGACTTTTACCAGCCCGTTCTGAGCATGGCTTCTGGCGCCAAACAAGGCCAGTCCAAGGCTTAAGAGAAATATTTTTGTTTTCATTTTTGTGTTTTTAGTACGCATGGATTATTTATCTGCTTGTCCGTATTTTCCTATCAGGAGCAGGAAATCGTTTACATCCGTAACACCGTCCTGGTTGATATCCGTCGGATTTGATTTTCCCAGGCTCTTAAGGGAAATCAGACCATATTCAGATAACCAGTTGCAATCAGGATCAGCTGCATCAAATGCTCCTTTGTAATTAACTATTGTAAAGAAGCCGTCAGCAGGCGGAGTGCTGGCTGAAATCTGATTGGTAAGCGGAACTGCATGAAAAGGAGTGGTAAAATCAGTGTTTCCTGCATTGAAAGACCAGTTATAGGTTATTCCGGGAAGGCTATTCACAACCTGGTTACGGTCTGTGGTAAAAAACTGAACCGAATCCAGAGCATTTGGCAAACCAACGGCAGCACACTGTCCGCCTGCTGTTGTTGTATTCCATTGTGTAACTGAACCTGTTCCGGTGAAGTCCTTTACAAATTTACCCGTAGTGGCTCCTGTTGTCTGAACCAACGTTCCGCGGGTAAAACCATAGTATCTTTTATCATTCGGCCTGATGATTATATTATCCTGTATCACAAGGGCATTTTTTACAGGATAATTGATACCATTGGAGGCATGCCAGGATCCGATATAAGAATCAGGATTATTGGTCCACTGATCATATGCATCACCTTTCAATACAGAATTGGCACGTGCTTCAGAAAAGTGGACACCGGAACGGAAGTTTGCGAAAATACAATTGTGAAACTGTCCACCGGCCATCTCTTTAGCCATGATACCGGCATGTCCTGTATTATCCAGGGTAGCAGTCAGCTTGCCATTGGAAATAAAAGTGGCATTCCAGAAGTTTGGATTGGATTGGAAAGGGAAGGAAGCAAAAGTGGATCCGAACTGATCGTCAGCATCGCACTCAAAGCCGTTATCGGACGACTGGAGGTCGCCTGAGTTAAGGCTGTCGGCTGCAATGGAGAACAGAAACTGGGCACGTCCCCTGTACCCATCATCATAATCGAATTTGTCATCGTCACCGAAATAACTGGCAACGTATTTGGCATCGACAGTACCTCCGAAATATTCCACATCATCATCTCCGGATGAAACAACCTCTATATGATTGAAGGTGGTTCCTCTTCCTACGGATGATAAGGTTATTCCGTTTATTTCATTTCCCTTAGCCAGACCGCCAACCAGTGCACCGCCGTGGCGTACAGAAAGATAAGTCATGACTCCGGAATTATCATTGTCATCGGCTGTTGTGAATCCATCCGGGTCAGCAGCATTGGTACCGAATACATTGGCAACATTCTGAGCTGTAAAAAAACCTTCTCCGTGGCCTTCACCGTCCAAACCGTTACAAAGAGGCGCTGCACCGTTCGGATATGTATTACCCGTTGCAGGAACGTTACAATCGGCCATCAGGTTATTGGCTGCAAGACCCATAACAATAAGACCTCCCCATTTGGAAACATTGGATATGGAATAAGTACCATCCAGATTTTCCTGATCGGTGGTCATTACAATATTACAATCGGGAGTGCCTGCTGCCATGATTTTAGCACCACGTTCAATAATAAGGGCAGCTGCATTATTGGAATTATTGTCATAAACACCCTGTATTAATACACCCGGGTCAATGGTGATGGTATAGGGTTTTGGCACATACACCTTATTTGTGATTGTATAAATTTTATCACAGGTCAGATGCACATTACTGCTGAATTCCGTCACCCCTCTTGCCGTAGTTGTGGTTCCCATGGTCAGGATATCCACTTTGGTTCTGTTAGGTATGGTGGGACAGCCGCACTTTGATCCTAAATTCTGCTGGTTGGCTTGTGAAAAGCCACTCGTGACAGACCCGAGCGCTAGTAGCGCACAGCCTGCCAGTTTTGTGAATGTTTTTGTTTTTTTCATTTCAATTTTTTTTAAAGTTTAAATACAGATCCATAACCTTTTTATGGACGACGCAAAAGTGAACATCTTTAATCATATTTCTTTCATGATACATATTATTAAAAAGGGAATTCCGTAGTATTAAACTGTTAAAACAACATATGAGGAATCAAAGAGGAATCTACAGGAAACAGATACCCAACTAGATAGGTTTGGAAGGATTAATCTTTAACACAGCGCACACTGAAACCATATCGTTTATCACCATGATACCGGAATATATTGGATTTATTGTAATCGAGGTACCTGTACCAGGGTTGGTATCCAAATAAGGTTGAGGACCACCAGAAACCCGTTCCTCCGGGGCCGGGATCTCCCCAGGTTCCGTTAAACAGGCGGCAACTTCCTGCCAAAGCTGAAAATCCGCTTTGATTATTTGGCCAAACCTGGAAAACATTGTCAGCATCCTGCCAGGCACCGTAAATTTGTGCTGTTGCCTTCTCCCGTTTAAGCTTATCTCCTTCGTTGGTTCCTCTCCAGTTCACCTTACCGGTGTCATTGGCGCTCATTCCGACGGTCATTTCCAGTATCTGCCACTCATCATCTCCTGGAATATGCCATCCGGCCGGGGCCAGCTGCCGCACATCACTGACAGCATACCAGTTATACAAGAAACCCACCATAAAGGAGGATGCTGAAATAAAGCAATACCCATGTGCAGTATCCTTCCACTGAACGGTTCCCGGTTTATAACTGACAGAATCTCCGTTCCGGTATGTTTTTACTTTCAAGTCCTCAGCCATCCACCACTGATCACCGATCTTTACCGTTTTATATACATTTCCATCCCGGTCCGTCATTGTGGAGGTCTGCAGAACCGGAGAGCTCATATTTTTTTCCTTTTTACAGCCTGATGAAAAAAATACAGTCATCCATAGCACCGAAATAAGGAGAGGAATGAATGATTTTGGGATGGATGCGAACAGGGGTTTCATATTGGTGTAGAATGGAATTTAATTAATGGCTTTTGATGAACATTTTAGCCGATGATTTACCTGAGCGGAATAAGCGTATAAAGTATATTCCTCCTGAAAGCCCGGCTGTATTTACCTGAAAATGCTCTAAACCGTTTCCGGCCTCCAGTTTTCCCGCAGCAACCAGCTTGCCGAATGCATCACTAATGGTGTAGGTATGGGCGCCGGGAGTTATTCCGCTGAGATTCAGATTCAATTCATCCTCCACAGGGTTCGGAGCAATAAGAAAGGAAGGCAGGTCCGATTGCTCCCTCACAAGCAGCGTTGGGCATACCAGACTTATATCGCGGTTATTGCAATAACCCGGATAACAGCATATATCCTGTACATTGATATTGGCAGTAGGGTCATAGTTGCATGCCGAAGTATCCATACAACCCAATATTGCAATTGTTTTACAGGCTGAGGAGTCCATACATCCGTAAGCTGAGTTGTATTCCAGATAATTCGGGTCTAGACAACCACAAGGCACAGGATAATTGAGATAGAAGGACTGTATAACTCCGGCATTCGATGAATCGGATCCGTTTTTAGCTACATAATCGAATATATTCCCCTTGCTGTCTACAATCTCAACATTCAGGGCAAAGAATAATTTGCCTCTGGTAGTAAGTTGTGCTATCAATACCTGGTTACTGTCCCGGTTCACTCCCTCCACCCCGTTATTCTGCAGGAACATAGCATTGCTGGAAAATAATCTTCCTTTTTTCAATGATCCGAAAATAGTACTGTCATTTCCACTCACATCCAGAATCCCATAGTTGTTCCATCCGGAAGGAGCAGCTGACATTGTATCCAGTCCATCCTTTGTTGTCAGTGGTATTCCGGCTCCGGGATCAGTATTAACCAGCAAACCTCCTGCTACCGGCAAACTTCCTCCGTCATTATGTGACCCTCCGATGATTGATCCATCCCTGTCCTCTGTTTTGGGAACTCCATAATAGGTTTTACCTGTCGGTTTTGTTGTGGATAGCTGGCCAAGGGTAAGCCAGGTATCAAGTGGAACAGTGCCTTCTCCAAAACGAATGCTATTGAAATTAACCGGAAAAGTTTGTCCTTCAACAGTATGGTTATAAAAAACCGAGTCGCTCCCTATTCTGAATTCATGTGCAGCATTGCCATAGATTTTGGTCAGTTTACATCCCGGGCTCATGTCAATATAAATCCGGTAGGTCTTTGAGTGGCCCGGGAGCACTGACCCTGTCGTATCTGTTGCATCATGCGTATCTGAAATATAATATGTTTCAACCATCACCTTTTCCAGCTGAGCATGAAGGGTTATGGAATAAAGAATACTTAACCACAGGATTCCTGTTTTTTTTAACGACATTTTCTTATTGGTTTTCATGACATCCATTCAGGATCTGAATATTATACTGATTATAAAATTGGTTCCATAGGTATACGTATCATATCCAAGAATATACCCTTCATCAAATCTATACTTACGCACTACCGGTGAATTGAACAGGTCTTTCACTTTGAGTCGAACACTGTAATGTTTGCCAAGCTTTTTGGAAATCATAAAATCCATAAGATTTCTCGGCATTTCATAAACATTCGGAAATATGCCCCCACCCTCTATTACCATACGGGGGCCCTGAACATTATACAAAAGGTTGATGGACAGTCCCTCTTTTGATGAAGCATAGCTGCAAATGGCGTTGACTACGTACGGAGCCTGACCGAACATGGGATGGTCCGCTATTCCGCCTGAAATAAATCCTCCGCTCTGGTAAGGGAAGAATTTCTCAAAATGGCTTCTTGATGCTGCCAGGGTTATATTGGCACCTATATCAAAATATTTATTGAGCTTTTTACGTCCGTCCAGTTCCAATCCTTCGACCCAGCAAGTCTGTGTATTGTTCACCCAGGTATCACCGAATGTTGGCCCGAAATTGCAGAACTCTATATTATTTGTAAAGTCTTTGAAGAAGGCACTGGAGGAAAAGTAGTCTCCTGATTTGAAATAAAACTCAAAGCGGAGGTCATAATTATTGATATGTTCCACTTTCAGATTCGGGTTACCCAATGTCTGAGTTTGAAATTCAAAATCATATGTATTCATGCCAGCCAGCTCCCTCAGACTTGGGCGGCCCACCCCCTGACTATAATTGAGCCGGAGGAGGAAGGGAAACTGAATATCATTTCTCAGTTTATAGATCAGTGTTCCGCAAGGCAGGAGGTGGGTAATATTAATCTGAACAGGGTTGTTCAGCACTTTTGAATCAAACCAATGCCTGCGTGGATCATTGACAGGCAGGCCGAGGGAATCATACAAATCCACATCCCAGAAAATATTCGTCTGTTCCACCCTTGCACCACCTGACAATCTTAATCCTGGCAGCACCTCAAAATCAGCCATTGCATATGCAGCCGAAACCATGGAGTACCCGAAATTATGGTTCACCGGAGCCCCTATATAGGAGTAGTATTTCTGAACAGCATGAATATGTTCATCTCCTGTGACCCAGGGCTTGATTGAAAAAGCTTCCTGTCCGAAGGGATCCATAGTCTGATGACCAGGTGTAAACCATTCGTCATAATCTTCTCTTATCCAGTAATTATACTGGTCGCTTCTTTTATCGTTACGGAGAAAGTCAATTCCTGCCTTTATTTTCCGAATCAGATTTTTCTTTTTATTGGCAATTGGCATTTCGGCCGAGAGACGGGTATCCAGAATATTATCTGAAAAATACTGCCAGATACGTTCACCTCCCAGGTCATTCCCGTTTTTATAAATACTTATTGGCATATATACATCCCGGACATCAGGAGCATTGCTGTTACCTTTGGTATAGGAAGCATTGAATTCCAGTTTCATTTCCGCAGAAGGGATAAAATGCTCCGTTCTCACCTGGTAAATCAATTGTCTCCTCGATTCATAATGCTGGTAAATCTCCTCCCGGGCAGTTAAAGGGTGATAGAGGTCTTTCGTGTTTATTCCGGTTCGGGCAATGTTTTCACCCATTATATTGGGCATAAAAAGGAGTGAAATAAAGTTATTACTGTTCAGTGTGTATTTGACATTAAACAAAGCACTCCAGGAATTGGTTTCCTTGCTAATAACCTGGTTAATGGTATCTGCCCTTACCGATCCGTTAATAAGTACAGGATTAATCAGGGCATACGCTTTGGAGTTTGGATCTGCCTCTGTAAAACTGGAATACTGGAAGCCAGTGATAAATCCAAGATCTCTTCCAAATAATTTGAACTGATTACCTATGCTGAAGCTCTGGTAAAAAGCAGGAGGCGCTTTTCGGTTTACGGTATTCCATGTATTGGGGAAACTCTGGTTAGATTTTACGGCCGGGGCATTAATGATATCAAAGGCTTCACCATGAAAGGGCCCCTGATCATATTTAAGTTTTGCAGCTGCAACGGCTGTTGAATTGTTAAATTGATTTTTACTAAGCAGACCCAGTTGTACAAGTCCAAGCTTAAAATCCGTTTCTGTCCAGCTGCTGTTCGGTGTATCAGCAGTGATACCTATTGAATTGAAGTATGGACCAAGTCCCAGGGCAAAGAATTCCTGCTTCTGGCTTATCGGGTAATTTACAAGCTGCACAAATGAGTTCTGACTACGTTCCCTGAAACTTTTATCAAAGCCCATCCAGTCAGTAGAACTTCTGTCAGAGCTTATTATATCCCGGAATGTATTCTGTGAATTGAACCCAATATCACTTTCAACATTTATGATTAAACGATCCGGAGGGCTGTTTGTATTTATGGATATGAAGGCTCCCGACCAGTCACCTCTCAGGTCAGGGCTGGCTGTTTTGGTAAGTACTACATTATCCACGATATTTGTTGAGAAGATATCCAGGCTGATATTATTTGTAAACGGATCAAGGGTAGGAATGACAGAGCCGTTTATGGTGGTTTTAACGAAACGATCTCCAATACCCCTCACATTGATATAACTACCGTTTGTAGAAACTCCTGCTATAGTGCTCACAGCCGATGCGATGTCAATATCTCCTGTTTTCCGCATCGATTCACCCGAAACAAAATCCAGGGTTGCAGCCGAATTCCGCTTCTGTGTCTCCATATAATAATCTTTATCTTTTAAAGCCCTGGCCCCTACTTCAACTTTATCGAGGGTATTTATGTTCTGCTTCATTAATACATTCAGAGTTCTTATTTCGCCGTTTTTAAGCTGTATAGCCTCTACAAGTGTTTTTCGTCCCAAAAAAGTAAAGCGTATAATCCTGGCTGTTGAATCAGGAATCTTTAAGGTATAGTTACCATTGGCATCTGCATTGGTTCCCAGGGCTGAATTTGATTCCGCCCGGATTGTAACACCGGCAAGCCGGCTTCCGCTTGAATCACGTACTGTTCCGGTAAGTGTGCCTTGCCCGAATGAACTACAGCAGAGGCAACAAAGGACAAGGCATATAAACCAACATCGTTTCATCACTTATTCCTAGTTAAATATTTGTGATTCACAGTTTATATCCCACCCCAAGCACATAAGTAGTGCCGTAACGGAAGCGGTCATAATCCAGGATATAACCTGCCGGATATTTGTATGCGCGAACAGAAGCGGTATTCAGCAGGTCACTGATTTTAATGCTGACAAGAAAATGCTTTCCGATTTTTTTTGCCAGCTTGATATCCACCAGCTGTCTGGGTAATTCGTATACATCGGGTATCCCGTTACCTCCGTCAATAACAAGGCGTGGACCTTGTAAATTATAGCTCACTGTTGCAACGAGGCGAAGGCTGTCCATGGCATAAGACAACATGGCATTTATCACATAAGGCGCTTGCCCGAACATGGTATGAGAAACCATTTCCCCGTTGCTGATAACCCCGCCCCCTCCCAAAGCCAAACGTTTTGCAAAAAAGGAGCGGGAATCAGCAAGGGTTACATTCGTCTTTAGCTCCAGATGTTTGAAAAACACTTTCCTGCCTTCGAGTTCGATACCTGTCAGCCATGCTTTATTCGGATTATTTATCCAATAATATCCATAAGGGCTGAAATTGACCAGTTCGATGAGATTGGAAAAAGCCTTGTAGAATAAACTTACAGAGGCATAATCATTTGATTTGAAATAGGACTCCAGCCGTATATCATAGTTGTTAATAATGGTAGACTTAAGATCCGGAGAACCTGTAA
The DNA here is from genome assembly GCA_044448685.1 of Bacteroidia bacterium. Lineage (GTDB taxonomy): Bacteria > Bacteroidota > Bacteroidia > Palsa-965 > Palsa-965 > Palsa-965. The sequence continues at coordinate 7,365 of JBIOHC010000050.1, read as the reverse complement.
CCAGATCATTTAATACATAATCATACATGGAAATATCGGATAACTCTCTCAGACTGGGACGGGTAACTGTCTGGCTATATCCGAACCGGAGATTAAGCGGGGCCTCCATATCCCTCCTCAGTTTACAGATCACATTTATGCTGGGCAGAAAATTAAGATTATCAAGGTTAGCCGGGTTATTAATCAAATACTGATCGGAATGCCGTCGTTGATCATTGGCCGGCAATTGAAGGGAGTCGTATAAGCTCACATCCGTGTGAATCTGTGCCTTTTCCACTCTGAGGCCGGGACTGAACCTGATCCTTGAGTTCAGGCTGAAATCTGTCATCAGATAAGCTGCTAAAACGGTGCTCCTGCCCATAGCATGGTTATATGGCAGATCATTGTAATCATAATACCTCAGGACAGAATGTGTGGGCATTCCGCCCAGCACTACGGAACTGAAACCGAATTTATCCATACTGTAAGGATCACTCCCGGGATCATTGGCCGTCATCTGGAAAGCTCCTTGTCCATTATCCAGGTTAAGAAGATATTGATCACTCCTCCTCGTCCATTCCTGAAAAGCAATACCGAATTTTAGCTTGCGGATCTTTCCTGTTTCCTTATCTCCCGGAAGAGCCATCTCTGATGCGATACGGGAATCGAAGACTCGTTCTTTCAGGTATCGATAGCTCCGTTGGCCAACAATAACCGGCTGGTTCTGAAACTGAGGATTTATCGGAACCTTCACAACTTTGAAATCCGGGGCATTGCTGCTTCCATCGGTATAGGAAGCATCTCCTTCTATCTTGCTTTTATAGCGGGGAATATAATGTTCTGATTTCAGCTGGTAAATAAGCTGTTTCCTGGATTCATAGTACTGCCTTTCGTTATACGTCTGGTTATTTCCTGTCATTGTCCCCATCAATGCATTATTATTGCCTGTCATATTCGGCATGAAGAGCAGTGAGATCGAATGGTTGGGATGGTATTTATAAGCCAGGTTAAGGAGGGCGCTCCAGGAATTCACTTCCCTGCCTACCTTTCCAAAGGCAGTATCCACATCACTAGGCACTCCATTGATACTTTTACTGGAATTCACTCTGGTTTGAAATGCATTCGGATCAGACTCCACATAACTCGCGTAGCGGAACCCTCCTATAAATCCCAGTGGCTTCCCAAATAGTTTGACCTGGTTTCCAATACAGGCGCTCTGTGTATATCCCAAAGGAGCTTTTTGAAGCATCGTTCTCCAGTTATTGGGATACCTCTGGTTAGACCGTACTGCCTGCGCATTGATGATATCAAAAGCCCTGGCATGATAGTCTCCATGGTCATATTTGAATTTGGCAGCTGTGACGGCAGCAACATTATCAAATTCATTCTTGCTCAGCAGACCGAGCTGAACAAGGCCCAGTCTATAATAGGTATCCGCCCCGGCACTGCTGCTCGTCCACGCTTTGTTAATGCCCATTGAGCTGAAATAAGGCCCGAGGCCCAGCGCTACGAATTCATCATACAGGGAAGGAATGGGTTTCAGGGCAACAAAGTTGTTAATGGATTTATTCCTGTAACCGTTGTCATAACCCAACCAGTCTGTAGCACTATGTGGTGTCGTGACATAATCGTTAAAACTTGTTTGCGCATTATATCCCAGTCCGGTTTCAACATCAACAATCAGTTTGTCCGGATAATCCTTTGTCTCCACTGAAAGATAAGCCCCGGCCCAGTTACCGGGGAGATCAGCACTTGCCGTTTTGGTAATCATCACATTGTCTACGAGGCTGGCCGGGAACATATCCAAACGGATATTGTTGGTAAAAGGATCCAACGTCGGGATACGAAGACCGTTGACAGTGGTTAATATATATCTGTCGCCTATCCCCCTTACAGTAATAAATCCTCCGTTGGTGGATACACCGGCAATGCGTGTTACCGCTGCAATGATTGTGACATCACCTGATTTTTTCATGCTCTCTGACGAGACATAATCCAGTGTGGAGGCTGAATTTTGTTTTATCTTGTCCATATATCCATCCCTGCTCCTTACTGCTTTGCCAACAACAATCACTTCACCTAATTTGCTGGCTGCAGGGATCAGGGTCAGATTCCGGATGAGCACTTCCCCATTCCTCACCCGTACAAGTTCTTCTGCCATTTTGTATCCAACGTAGGAAACCTGCAGAGCGTGTACAGCCGAATCATTTACCTGCAGGGAATAAGATCCGTTCAGGTCAGTGCTTTTACCAATCGTTGTTGACTTAATAGAAACAGTAGCTCCGATCAGTGCTTCTCCATTGTTATCAGAAATTTTACCCCGAATTGTTCCCTGGCCGGCTGCATTAAAAACCGGGAGCAGACAGCAAAGCATGGCAATAATGGATCTCATGACTTTACTTAATTAATTCTTTATAATTTTCCGGGACGAAGAGAATCCGTCTGCTGACTGCAGATTAAAAATATACATACCGCTGGACAGCGTTGAAATATCCAGGTGTTCAGGGTATCCCGGACTTATACTTTCAAGTTTTTTTCTGCAAATGAGATTTCCAAGCACATCAAAAATGGAATAGGTATATATCTTTCCGGGAAAGGAAGCCGTCAATTCAAGACTCATCTCATTTTGAGCAGGGTTTGGATAGAGTGTATAGGAATCGGACAGCTTAATCTTTTCATTGATCCCGGAATTGATAGGAGGACTGGTATATGTAAGGCCCGGGAAATACGTTTCGCTTCCCGTTGGATTACTTGCTACATATTGTTCTGCATTCCCTGCCGGGCTTCCGATTTGGATATTCATCTGAAAGGAGAGTATCCCGTTGGTGGTGATCTGTGCTACCAATACCCGGTTAGAATCCGGATTGAGACCCATGGTGCCGGGAAGGCAGGCCCAGGCTCCATTGGTTGTGGTGAACAGATTACCATAATTGCTTGTTGCATTAAATACATCCAGTTCGGTAGTTAAACCGACAAATGTGACAGCACATGGAGAGCCAGGCATCATTCCATCCTTTGTCCTGAGCGGGATGCCACTGAGCGGATCGGCATTTTGTAAAATCCCGCTGCTGTTTCCTACTGAGCCGTTGGTATCATCACTTTTCAGTACACCCATCTGTCCACTTGCAGACGCCCCTACCGAAAGCCAGGAATCGATCATCACGCTGTTCTTTTTGTCATTCACAACCGATATACCATTCGGATTGGTTGCTCCCCTGTCCTCATTATTAAAAAATGATGTCGTTGTCGCTATTTTCAGGGGATGCGGAATATTGCCGTAAACAGTTTCAAATTTATATCCCGGTTTCATTTGAACCCAGATTCTGTAAGTGACCGAGCCCACTGGCAGCACTCCTATACTGCCGGCAGAATCGGCTGAATTGGAAATATAATAGTTTTCCACTATGATCCTTTTCAATCCATTCTGGGCATAATCCGCATTTGCAAGAAAGGCGGCTGTAAGGAATGTGCATATATAGCTTAGTAGTTTCTTTTCCATAGCGTTCTGTTTTTAGGTTTAGATACAGGCATGCACTCGTACTCCAATCTCAATAACCGGATGGCTCTTTTGATTCTTTTCTTGTCAGGCCCTCAAAATATAACTCAGCTCCTTCCGGGTTCCTTGCAACATAATTAACTGTGCCCCCTGAAGGAGTGCCCACCTGCAGGTTGAGTTCAAACGAAAGCTTTCCTGTAGTGGTTAGCTGGGCTATCAGAATCTTGTTTTCCGGTGTCGGCCCTTTGGCACCTGAAATTATTCCACTTATTGCAGCCCAGCCTCCATTTGTTGTAGAGAAAAGGTTTGCATTGACAGGATCTCTGAAACAGGCGAAGCTGATATTAAATGGCTTGATAACAGGCAGGTTTCCATTCGTCAGCCCATCGGCTTTCTGAAAAGCGGGTTTGGTAAGGATTGAGCCATCCGTATCTTCCTGCAGCAGAATACCTGCATGGTTGTTCGATGCAGAGTTAATGGTAATGTAGGAGTCAAGTGCATTGTTTCCTTTATTGATTTTCTTCGTACTTACATTATACCCTATCATTGCTCCTACATCGGTGCTGTTGTAAAACCGGGTGCTAGTCTGCAAACGCAACTCATGTTTAGCCGTTCCGTAAACAACCTGTAAACTATACCCTTGCTTTAAATCCACATAAATCCTGTATGTTGTGGAGCCCGGATCCGGAACACCTCCGGTACTGTCTTTCATGTCTGTCGAATCGGAAACATAATATTTCTCTACGATAATGCCTTCCAGAGCAGTTTTATCAGCTTCAGGTACAGCAGTGCTGTTCTGAGCATACATATTATTCCTGTTTACGTAGAGGATCAGGATTAGAAACAACCATGCGTATTTCATTTTTGTACAGTTAGCTTATGAATTAAATTGATTGAACTTACTTTTTTACAAAACGCCTTGTCTTTGACCCAGTATTGCTGTTTACCTGCATAAAGTACACACCGGCCGGGAGGGCTGAAATGTCAATAGTTTCTTTATGTGCATCGGGTAACATGTCCAGTTTTTTATGCACTAGTTCAGAACCCAGCACATTTAACAGCGTATAGCTGCAAACATCCTTTCCATTTGCTATATCAAGCGTCAGTATTTCATTTGCGGGATTAGGGTACAAATCGAAAAGCATTCCGGAAGGGGTAACAGCATTTTGTATGTCGGTGGCAACCGAAAGGCAATTCGCCATACTCGGAAGCTGTATTTCATTTCCTGTTGGGTTCTGAGCCACATATTGCTGTGTTCCTCCGCTTGGAGTGCCTATCTGGATATTAAACTCATAACAGAATTTCCCATTGGTGGTAAACTGGCCAAGCAATACCCTGTTCGTTGCTGCAGGTCCTACAGCACCATTGAGACAAGCAACAGAGCCATTGGTGGTCATAAAGGAATTACCGACTGTGCTTCCATCCGTAAATACATTCAGTTCTGTTGTAAGACCAACATAGGTGACTGATTGGGGTGCAGGCAGACTGGATGGGGCAAAGCCAGAATAACAATACCCATCCTTTATGGTTACGGGAATTCCATCCTGCAGGTTGTTATTCTGCATCACACCACCCGAAACAACGTTAAAAAGATTAGGCCCCCAGTAAGAGCTGTCTTCCGTTTTCAACATCCCGTAAGCATTAGTGGCTGCACCGCCAACAGTAAACCAGGAGTCGAGAGCGAGGATATTTCCGCTGGTGTTCTTTACAGAATTCCTGCTCCATGTCGGAGTGTTACCTCCTCCGGAGTTATTGTAAAATGTCGTTGTTGTGTTTATCCTGAGCGGATGGGGGATATTACCATATAAGGCTTCAAACTTATAGCCTGGTTTCATCTGTATATATATTCTATATGTCACAGATCCTGCCGGCAATACACCTGTGGCATATCCTGCACCGGTAGCATCTGCATCGGCTGCGGCCGCATCGGCAACAGTGGCTATATAATATTTTTCAAGAATAAGACTATCCAGCCCGTTCTGAGCGTTCATAATAAATCCGGAGAACATCAGGGGAAACAGAAGTAATAATTTTGTTTTCATGTTGTGTTTCATATATTAAACCAAAAGTATGATTAAGAGTAAAACGGTTCTTGTTTTTTCACGGGACAAATATCGCATATATGAGATTTTGTTTACGCAATTTGCATTATGAAATGGTTACTTTCCTGTTATTGATATGGAAAGAAGGGAAGGATTAGTGAGGGATGAACATGATCCGGATCATGATAAAACAAAGCTGATACTCCGTAAATCAAGTATTTAACCGGACACGTTGAGCAGAATGCTCAGGTCCTGAAATGTATTTCATACATCGTTCCCTTTCCGGGCAGCCGGGCTATTGTACCTCTTAACTGGGAAACCAGAATTTGAATGAGTTCCATTCCAAAGCTGGAATGCTCTTCTTCCAGCCCTGCCTTACTCCCCTTCCCGTTATCTCCTATCAGGAGAAGAAAGGATTCCTCTCCGGACCGGCTCAGTCTGAAAGTGATACGATTATTCTTTGTCTCAGGATTAAAAGCGTATTTGAAAGCATTGGAAATAATTTCATTGGCTATGAGGCCCAGCGTTACAAGGGTATCCACCTCCAGCTTATCAATTTCCACCACCACTTCATATTCCACCTCGAATTCATTCTGATAGGTATCCATAAGCTGTATAATAAGGTTACGAATGTATTCCCTGATATTAATACTGCTCAGGGCATTCCGTTCATACAACTTTTCATGAATGGCAGCCATGGCATAAATGCGGTTCTGACAATCCTGAAAAATATCCAGCACACGCTTGTCGTCTATATAGGCTTTCTGGAGGTTAAGCAAGCTCGTTATGACCTGCATATTATTCTTAACCCGGTGATGAACCTCTTTGAAAATAAGTTCTATGGTTTGTTTCTGTTTGCGGATATGCAGTAATCTGTTATACAGAAATCCGGAAAAAACAAACACAATTACCAGCAAACCCAGAACAGCATAGATAATAAACTGCTGCCGCCTTTCATCACTTGCATGGCGCACTTCTCCCTTTTCCCGCTCGGCTTTCGCTTCCAGATCCTTTTTATCAAATTCATATTGCATAGCACTCTGAATACTCCTTCGTTTTGTCTCTTCATTGTTGAGGCTGTCGCGATACAGGGCATACAGTTTATAATGTACAAAAGCATCTTTGTAATTACCCCTGACGCTGTCCAGGATAGAAAATCCTTCATAACTTTCCTTGATCCATTCCTTACTTCCTATTGCCTTGCTTAATTCCAATCCTTTGTTCAGAAACAGTTCCGCTTGTCCGAGTTTGTTCATACGTACATACAATATACCCAGGTTAACACAGGAAACGGAAACTCCTTCCCTGTCGCCGATAGCTTCCCGTATCTTCAACGCCTGCAGATAATTTTCAAGTGCCAGGGCCAGATCTCCTTCATTATTATAAACGTTCCCGATATTATTATAGGATTGGCCAATACCCCATTTATCGCCGATCTTTTTTCTTATTTCAAGCGAGAGGAAGTAGTTTTTCAGGGCTTCCGGATAATGACCCTGACTTTTTTGAATGATCCCTATATTGCTGTAACAGGTGGCAATGCTATACTGATCCTGTAATTTTGTAAAAATATCCAGAGCAGACATATAGTTTTTAAGTGCATCGGCAAGGGCTCCCTGTTCTTTATAAACGAGACCGATGTTATTGTACGACTGCCCTATTCCCTTCAGGTCCTTTATCTCTTCCCTTGTTTCCAGGGCAGCAAAGTGTCTTTTAAGCGCAGCCGGGTAATTATAATGGTATAGGTTGTTAGGACAGGATTTCAATCAAAGATAGTAGTGATGATGTAGTCTTTTTCTTTTTTTGCTTCTTTTTTTCTTTTTGTTGAAAGGTGTTAATATGTTCATAACT
>JBIOHC010000049.1:0-32935 GCA_044448685.1 Bacteroidia bacterium | reverse complement strand
TCCGCTCTTTGAGGGCTTCGATTACGACTTTCGTTTTGAAGTCTGCGCTGAATTTGCGTCTTGCTCGTTTTTCCATGGTTCAGGTAAGTTAGGGTTAAATTTCCACTTTAACTTCCTGTCCTGATTTTCTATACCATTATAGACTTCAGTAAACCCAGGAGGGAGTCTGTTTTCTTACTCTGGGAAAAAGACAGGGAAGAAACGAAAAGGAGTATACAGGAAACAAGAAATCTCTTCATTATAAATAAAACGAATTGAATAAGAACACCTTCGTCTATGGGGTGAAACAAAGGTGGGAAACTACTGTAAAAATGATAAAAATCTCATTGCCAAGCACTACATATTCGTAATATTCTCTCCTATATTCTATAAAGTGGTAAGATATAATTTACCATAAAACGGTATCTTTGATCAGCTCCCGGAAGGGAAGAGGTAAATGATATAAGCCAGGTGTTTTGTGGATAAGCAATTCGAATTCAATCTTCCGGAACATACATTTGAACAGTGCTTCACAGAATCTTTTCTGACCGAGGCTGTACTCACCCCTGCTGAACAGGCCGGACTGAAAGGGATATCTGTCAGGCGCCGGACTGATTTCAGCACAGGGCGCTATTGTGCACGGGAAGCGTTGAAGAATGCGGGTTTGCATACTGCTGAAATACTGACCGGCTCAGGCAATGAACCCCTGTGGCCTCCGGGATATACCGGTTCTATAAGTCATACCGGTGGACTGGCCGGAGCAGTTGCTTCATCAAAACTTCTTTCCATAGGCCTGGACATAGAACAGACAGGAAGAGTGAAGGATGGCATGTGGCACCTCTTATTCAGGCCGGAAGAGCAGGAATTCCTGAAAAGCCTGGATAAAAACGAGCAACTGTTTTATACCACGCTTTTTTTCAGCATGAAGGAAAGCTATTATAAAATGCAGTACCCTGTTACAAAACAATTTCTGGGCTTTACCGATGTGGTACTGGAAAAACAATCCTCTGTTTTCCAGCTTCGCATTCCGGGAGAATTTTCAGGGAAACACCTCCTCCCAGGTTACACAGCTATGCACTATGCCATGTACAAGGAAAAGATAATCACGACTTGTTTTATGGATAGGTAAAAGCGATTCAATCGCTTCCTGAATTTAAACCGGTGAGCTTGTTTATTTTAATTTTTTAAGACCTTCCTGGCCAGCGTACGTTTCCCGTCAGCCCTAAGCTCCATAAGGTATAAACCCTTTTGGATTACTTCCAGTGTCAGATAGAATTCATTTTCACCGGGAGAAAGCACCAGTGTCCTGACAAATACAACTTTTCCCAGCATGTCATACAAGCGAATTTCTCCCCCGGTATAAGTTTCCGATTGGATCTTTAATGTCGCATGATCCGACACCGGGTTTGGGTAAAGGTTTAAGGAGAAATCCAGCGCACCGGCAGATTCAATACCTGCTGTATTGCTGGCCGTAAAACTTCCGGTCATACTTGAATGCATACTGCATTTATAGGTATAGGTGCCTGGTACCGTTACCTTATAGAGGAAAGTGGTGGAGGCGCTGTTCATGGGGCTGTCCCAGGTAGCAGCACCGGTCGGCACACTCACAGAAGTGGTTGTATGGCTTCCGCTTGACCAAACCCATTTGACTGTATCCCCGACAGAGACACTGGGGAGGCTGGAAGGGGAAAAGGCAAAATTGCTAACTGTGACAGTCCATGTGGTTGCATGAAGCGCTGATACAAGGCAGAGTAAAATGGCAGCAACACCGATTTGTTTGAATTGTCTTTGTATATTCATGGGAGTATAGTTTTTAGTGGTATATCTGGCATTCCGGTAATTTTCCGGATCACGCCCGTGTAATATACCACATTCTTTACCTCTTGTTGCATTTATTCGGTGAACGGGATTTATTATGGGGCGGACAAGGGTATGAGGCAGGTGCTGGCCGAAAAAGAGGAATTCCACAATAAGTTGGGAGTGTTTGGAGAGAATAGCGTTTGAATTTGATGAAACTGTGCCTGTTTATGCAGAAGAAGAGTATAAATGTGAAGAAGGGGAGTGTGCTTATGCAGAAGGAGAATATGAATGTGCATAAGTAGTGTGTGTTTGTGCAGAAGAAGAGTATGAATGTGAAGAAGGAGAATGTGTTTCTGCAGAAGAAGAATATTAATGTGCAGGAGGAGAATGTGTTTGTGCAGAAGAAGAGGATGAATGTGCAGAAGGAGAATGTGTTTGTGCAAAAGGAGCGTATGAATGTGCAGAAGGAGAATGTGTTTGTGCAAAAGGAGCGTATGAATGTGCAGAAGTAGCGTGTGTTTGTGCAAAAGGAGCGTATGAATGTGCAGAAGTAGCCTGTGTTTGTGCAGAAGAAGAGTGTGAATGTGCAGAAGTAGTGTGTGTTTGTGCAGAAGCAGCTGCTGTTTTGAAGAAGTCAGTTCTATAAGTCCGTCAAAAAAGAGGGATAACGCCTTTTGATACTTAGGCACAAATTATTGATAATGAGCAGATAACAAGAGCTGGATTCCCTATTTACGGGCACTTGCTTGCAGATTAAGCCCGAATGTCTATTTTTGCATTCCTTAATAAATAGGGCCTATAGCTCAGTTGGTTAGAGCAACAGACTCATAATCTGTGGGTGCTTGGTTCGATCCCAAGTGGGCCCACCCATCAAGAAGCCCCTGATAATCAGGGGTTTCTTTCGTTCCAGCTTCTTGGGATGTCGAACTATTCTGACTTTCAACCGTTTCAGCCTGGAATTTCGTAATTTTAATAAATGCAGTTGCGACGAGAGTTGTTTTGGGATGTCAATTATGATTCCATTGATTGGGACGAAAAATTTCGTTTTGTCATTGTTCGGGTATTTGAACGCGGTGACGTAGATGACATCCGGCAGGTAAGAAGGTATTATGGCGATACACTTGTAAAACAAGCCTTGACGGAGACCAAGTATATTTCAAAGCATCGGCTTTATCTTGCCGCTGCTGTTATTAATGAACCTTTAGAAAAATTCAGGTGCTACATTTTGAAACAGTCGAGCCCTCCACTCTTTCCCTATTAAATAAAATCATCACCATTCCGGAGTTGAAGAATTTCTCTCTCGTGGGAGGTACTGCTTTAGCTTTAAAGTTCGGGCATCGAAAATCTGTTGACCTCGATTTATTTAGTCAGGAAAAATTTGAGATCAACGATATCACTTCCCTTCTTGAAAAGAACTTTGGATCTGCGTTCCGGTTTGAAAGAACCAACGTAAGCTTTGCTCTTTTTTGCGAAATCGATCACGTTAAAACAGACCTGGTTCATTACCCTCATCCAATTATTTCTCCTGTTGAGATGGAAGAAGGCATTCGGATGTACGGAAACATGGATATTGCTGCGATGAAAATAAATGCCATTCTCGGTCGGGGGGCTAAAAAAGACTTCTGGGATCTGGCCGAACTTTTAACCGTTTACAGTCTGGAAGAAATAATTGCATTTCACAAACAAAAATTCCCAACCCAGATGCTCGCTATTTCAATTCCGGCAGCATTGACTTATTTTGAAGATGCCGAGGAAAGCGAAGATCCGGTAAGCTTAAAAGGGCAAAACTGGACAGGCGTAAAGAAATATATTCAACATAAGGTGAGCGAATATTTAAGCTAATCATTATCCCTCCTGATTTTGAACAAAATAGTCTCCAAATCCTTCGGTAATCGGCTTGCCCGCCGAAGCTTCAGCGAAGGAGGGTTCGGCATTGTGCCAAGTAGTTCCACCCTCTTAGAAGCCCTTGATTTTCAAGGGCTTTTTCGTTTCTATTCTTTAGCCCTATCTTGAGTTATTGAATTGTAATCTATTACCAGATCGGGCACCAAAATGAAGATTCAGCATTTGATGGATTGTTCTTTTATTTCCCGCAAATGATATCCGTTGATTCACAAGTTGCCCTGAGCATTTTCTGAATTACCTGGTAATTTATCTTATCGAGGTTGGTGAACCTGATGACACCTTTACCATAGGTTACTCCTTCCAGTTCATGAATGAACTTTTTAAATACGTGCTGCTTTAGGATATAGACGCCTATAAAATGCTTCTGACTTACAAAACCTGCCTCCACCACCCCGTTTCTTTCATAGGCTGGTCCTCCGTACACCATCTTTTCGGCAAACCCCTTCAGTTCCCGAAGGAACAGCTTTCTTAACTGCTTCATCGCTGCTATTCTATCGGCGGGAACAGCTAAAAGATACTCATCAACAGTGCTGGCTTTGCTTTGCATAATTCATTTGATATTACGGGTATTCAGGTATTTCTGTTTTTAACCAACGCTCTCGTGTTTTTTGAGCCTGTACAACTCCTCCAGCCGTAATTTCTTCTCCTTCCATTCCGAATCAATGATGCTGAAGTAAGCGGAATTGCGTTTGGTGCCGTTATCACACAGCATGTCATGACGCAGGATGCCTTCCAGCTTTCCTCCTATTTTTTCTATTGCTTTGCACGACCGGATATTCTTTTCATTCGTTTTTAACTGTATACGTATTGCTTGCAAGGTCTCAAAAGAATAGGTCAGGAGTAGTAATTTACATTCCTGATTCACGGCTGTTCCCCAGTAGTCGGGATGGACCCAAGTAGCTCCGATTTCCAGCTTCCGGTGTTTCTGTTGCATCTCTAAAAAACGCGTACTGCCGATGATCCTGTTATCTTTTTTATGAAAAATAACAAAGGGATATTGGTTCCCTGCATCCTTTTCTGTTAGTGCAGTTTTGTAAATATTCCTAAACTTTTCCGAATTGCTGCAGTCGAAAGGATAAAATTCCCATATTCTCTTATCCTTTGCCAGCATTTCCAATTCTGAAAAGTGCTTTATATCCAACGGAATTAAGTCAATGGTTTCTCCCGTTAAATGAATAGCGGGTACCGGTATCCAGTTACTCATTGTATTATATATGGGTTAAGTCAGCAAAAATAATCTCTTTTGAATATGCTTTAACGGTATAATTGTTAAAGAAAGTATATGGATCAATTCTTTTCAATCCGCCAGATGACGAATAAATACTTCGACTTCCAATATCACCTACTGCTTTTTATGTTGCCCTATACGGCAAATAAGTTCTATTTTTGTTAGCAATATGTTCAATCAATTGTTTTATTGTTGCATCCTCAAACATTCCATGCGTTTGTTAACCATTGCCATTTAAGATTTACCTGCGTAAAGATTATATCCCGGGTCAATGACTATAACCTGTAAAAACTGCGGTGTTCATTTTAAAGGAAATTTTTGCAGCAATTGCGGACAATCGGCAGAAACGCATGCCATGAATTTTCATTTTCTTCTCCACGATATCCAGCATGGATTGCTCCATGTCGATAAGGGCCTTTTTTATACTGTGAGGGAGCTGTTTACTCGTCCGGGAAATGCCATTAAGGAATTTATTGAAGGCAAAAGGGTTAAGCATTTCAGGCCTTTTTCATTGGTACTGGTACTGGCCGGTGTTTATGGAATCATTTATCATTTATTCAAAATGAACATGTTCGAGAACAGGATAGTGGTTTCAGGCAACGGTCAGGAAGTGGAGGATGTAAAACACTTGGTAGAAAAACTGATGGAATGGCTTGCAACACATTATGCCTTGGTCGCATTGGCTCAGCTGCCGGTATATGCCGCAGGTACCTGGCTTGCGTTCCGGAAAAGCGGGTACAATTTTGTGGAACACCTGGTCATCCATGCTTTTTTAACCGGGCAAAGGCTGATCCTTCAAATCCTGCTATTCCCGCTATCCTATGCTTTCAGAAATACCAAATGGCTCGACAATGTGGAAGGCACCACCACCTTTATCGGTATTGTACTGATGGTGTGGTCGCTAATTCAGTTTTTCCATCACAAGGTGAAATGGAAAACCTTTGGTCTGGCAGTGCTTAGCTACGCCATTTTTATCCTTATCTCCATCGCCCTGGTAGGTATCATCGTATTAACAGCCCGCTTGGTGTAAGAAGTAAAAGCTGCTTTGAACCCACCTTAATTATCTATATCTTAGTTTGAATGAATTCTCCCAACCAACAACAGTACGCTGAGCACTCCTTAAAATATTGGCAGAAAGAAGTTGTACCCTTCTTCATGAGAATAACGCCTTTACTCCTGCTATCCCTGTTTTCAGTTTGGAATGGGAGCATTGCTCAGAATACCATAACTCCAGTATGGCAGAAGATAAAATCAAGCCCGCTTTCAGGAGGGTGGACTGAAGGTTGGGGTGTTGACATCGATAAAAAAGGTGATATATACTGGCCTGTCAGTTTTGACTCAACAGCCAGTAACCACCTGTATAATATATGCATCTATAAATTTGATTCTACGGGTCGTCAACGCTGGCAATCCTATTATGCAGGTGCTGGCTTGCATAACGCTTTTGTTTGCAATGCTTCGGATACCAGCCTGTATGTGGGAGGAATAGAAAATACGGTTTCTCCGTATGCAAAAAGTGCTGCACATATGCTTTTTCTGAAAATTGACACTTCAAATGGAACCATTCTAAAACACAATAACCTCAATTTCGGAGCCCCGGCTGGCTATGATGAAGTCGATGATATTATACCTGCCAGTGATGGGTTGTATTGCGGAGGATGGGCTCAGGTGAATGGCGGTTTCGGGGTTGGTGTGATGGGATTGCTCAAAATTGACAGGAATCTGAATCTTATTAAGAAAACGATTCTGGGTGACACCACATTCAGCGGTGAAAGTCATATTGACGGGCATATCATCATTGACAGCACTTCTGTATATGCCTGCGGTATGTGGGAAGGTCATGGATTTCCGGCCAATCTGACGAACGGGAAAAAAATTGTTTCCAAGTTCAGCAGGGCGGGTCTTACATTAGCCGATTCGGTTACCTTCGGAACGCATTTTTCCGGGTGCCTGGAAGATGCTCTGGGTTCTGCCACCGATGGTAAATTTATTTATCTGACCGGGTATTCAAATCCTGTAACCACTTCCGATTTGCAGTTGTTTGTTGCGAAGTTTGATAAAAACCTGCATCAGTTATGGATCAAATATTTCGGCGGAACAGGGGGAGAAGAAGCCAGAGCTATAAAGGTGGACAAGGGCTTTGTTTATATCGGAGGGGCTAGCAGCACACCTGCTTATGCCCCATTTGGGGGGTATGATGCCATTGTGGTTGTATATGATACGGCAGGAAATTTTATTCGCTGCAACGCTTATGGTGACTCAAAAGACAATGAAATACGGGACCTTGTTATCAAAGGAAGGTATATGTACATCTCCGGTACCAGCGGAACCCGATTATTTAATGGCGGTTCCAGCGATTCCGCTTTTCTGGTCAAAATCGACATCAATACATTGATTACCGGTGCAGATCCGCTTCCAGGGCCTTTTCCTGCGGTGCAAGTATATCCTAACCCGGTGAGAAATTTCCTTTCCATCCGCTTAACCGAATTGAAAGAGGAAAAAATGCATCTGATTGTATACAATATAACCGGAGGTAAATTGATGGAGAAGGAAGTGCGTTTTTCTTATTCTGGTGCAGACCTAATTCTTGATGTATCCACAATTCCTCCGGGAATTTATTTTTTGAAATGTGAGTTAAATACCGGACCCCTTATCGTAAAATTTGTCAAAACAGGGTTTTAGGATAAAAGTCCATCTACTTTTTAGGCTTCCATAGCACAATATGATTTGCATCAAGGTTTCCCGCCTGACTGAAGATGCCGCCCACAGCCAAACTACCCTTATACGTTCCAAGTGTCATTGCCTCACCACGCAATCCTGAAAGCCCTCCTCCCAATTCCGTCCACATCTTATTGTTCCATGCAGCAAAGCACTTTACTTCACGCGATCCCGAGCTTCTAAAGCTGCCGGCAGTGTATAAAGTCCCCTGCACGACCTGCAGCCCGAAGACATAGCCTGATAATCCTGAGCCAAGCGAATCCCACACAGCTCCATTCCAATAAGCGACACTAACCATCGACTTATCTCCGGAGGAGCTGAAATCTCCTCCGGCACAAATACCTTTCTGATAGGCTGCAAGACAAAACACAGTTCCATCAAATCCATTACCAAGAGCCAACCATTTGTTTCCATCCCAGGCAGCAATATGGTTTACCATCATTCCTCCGGCTTTGGTAAATCTTCCCCCTACATACAGCTTTCCATTATCCGACAATAAAGATGTGACGCTATTATCTCCGGTTGGGGAAGTAAACCCTTTATCAACACTATTCCAGTCAGAACCGTTCCACCGGGCTATGTGCGCAAAGGCTTTTTTCCCAATGCTGTCGAATTCCCCCCCGGCATATAACTCTCCTTTGAATACAGCTAAAGCATTCACACGCTTGTTGAAATTTCCTCCAACCGGTAACCAGTCCTTGCCATTCCACCTTGACAAGCCATAAATTTTCTTGCCCCCGGCAGCGTAAAAATCTCCTCCTGCATAAAGCTCTCCTTTGTATTCGCAAAGGGTATAGACACCATCTCCTTCCATGCCTCTTCCGACGGAATCCCATTTCGCCCCGTTCCAGCATGCTATAAGTGATACCGGAACTTCGCCTGCACTTGAAAATCGCCCCCCGACAAATAGTACTCCCTGGTATTCGCAAAAAGAGTTTACCTCAGAATCTATGCCTTTGCCGAAGAGTTCCCACTTCTGAGCGAAGGCGGAATGTTGAAAAAGAAAGAAAGGCATCAAAGCCAGCAGAATGAGTGAAGGGATTTTCATGGTGAGGATGGATCTAGATAACGAATATAAATAAATAAAACCTTGCCCGGTTCAGGCAAGGTTTTCATGTGGAAACTTAATTCCCTAGTGTATTCTGAACCACCTGTTCACTCCGTCGGAAAGAAGGGATATATAGGAGAAGTTCTGCACAAATGTTGTGACATTCGCAGCATTGAATCCGCTAAAGGTAGAACCCGCAGAGGTAAGGCTTGGAGTTATCTGTGCATTGGTACCATCGGCAGCAATATTAATCACCGTGCCGGCAGCAAAGCTCGAAGCAGAAGGAATGGTGATGGTATAGGTGCCGCTTGGTGTAAACAATCCGGTCGTATTGTTGTTGAAATCCAGAATATAATGACGAGCTGCCGTGCTGGTGAAGCTAAATGTAGAACCTACAGAAGCATTGATCAGTTGTATTCCTAATGCATCACCGCCTGTTGCTCCTGTGATGCCTGTTGCACCTGTGGCTCCTGTTACACCCGTCGCACCGGTAACTCCGGTAGCGCCCGTAACACCGGTTGCACCAGTAGCTCCCGGGGTTCCGTTAGCGGCATATAAAGCATAGGGAACACTTTGCAATTCACTTGATCCGGTAATGGTATAAGAAGTGCCACCGTTGGGATCTGTTTCTGTTTTAATAAAATAAGGACCGCCAGCCCAGTTGATACCCGCAAATGTTCCGGTAACAATAGAGCCTGTACCGATCTGTAAACTGACCAGGCCATTCGCATTGGTCATAGGGGTCTGTGTTTCCACATACATGGCAGTACCGGTAGTGGAGCCTTGCAATATACTGATACGCATCCCGACCGATGAATAGGTGACAAGCACTCCTCCGGAGTTACGTATGACAGCCTGATAGCTCATTTTCTGAGGGGCCTGAGCAAACATCGATGATGTCATCAATAAAACGGTGAGAAAGAGATAGATTTTTTTCATCAGGCTAATTCTTTATTATTTTAAATGTCTTTAACTCTGAACCTGCACTCAAAACCTTGAGTATATAAGTAGCTGGCACCAGGCCACTCATGACAACAGGAGTCTCATCAGCTGTAATCAATCCGGATTTAACCAGCTTTCCATCCACAGCATAGAGTTGATAGGATAAATGGAGCGAACCCCGGTCGGAAATTTTTAATGTCACAAAATCCAGTACAGGATTAGGGAAGGCAGATGCGTAAAGATTAATCGAGGCGGATGTCGGGATCCCTGTTATGGTAGAAATTTCATACGGTTGCTGAACACCCTGTGCCACCGTTCCTGAACTACCGCCATTGGTGGTATATACGATCTGCCCTACTGAATAACTTGCGCTTCCTCCGCTTCCGGTTGCGTCACCGCCTGATGCAACTGGTGATTCCTGAGCGTATAGCCGTGTAAAAGACAAAGCTGCAAGAAACAAGATGGCAATAAATAATTTCTTGGATTTCATAGAGAAACAAATATAGACCAATTTTTAACAAATAATTTGTCGGCCAACATTATTTTACTGTTTTATTTTGGCAAAGTTCTGTACATAATTGTTGCTCATCCCTTCCAGATTTCCAGCTAAATAACAACCCACATGGGTCCATTCCGGATTAATGATGTTACGACGATGCCCTCTTGATCCTATACCTCCGTCGATCAGGAGATTTATTACACTGCCTCGGGGGCCCGACCCTCCAACCAGGTTTTCCTGGCCTTCGATATATGCTGCACCCAGGGCCTTTTTTATACGGTCGAAAGGGCTTGAATTATCACTTCCTGTATGTCCTGAATATCCTCTTTTCACCATGTCTTCACCATGATGCTTTGCGCAGTAATATAATTTCTGTTCTGGCAACAAGGCATTCAGGGGAGTCATCTTACTCAGTTCTTCCACAATTTCCTGTCCGGCTACATAATCATTAAAAGAAAGATTATCACCTTTGTCTATTAACATGTTTGAAATTATTTTGGCATACATATCCGGATAACACCGGGCAAAATTTATTTCCACTATCATTTGCTTCTCACTTTCCTTTAAATATTTGCAATCCACTGCGGTATTCAGTTTTTTGAAATCGATTTTAGAGCTGTCTATGTTGCTTTTCGCTCCGGGGAATTTATAGCGAATGTATTTGGCGTGGCAATCGGTTCCTACAAATGAATACATCGTAATTCCATCTTTCTCCTTTCCGGCATAAATTCCAATTTGATGGTAGTCTGTACTCAGGATTGTATTGTAGTTTTCTGTAACAAATTTAAAAACAAGTGAGTCCGCATTATTGTCATTCACTCCAAAGCCCCCTGCACCGCAGAATTTTTTCAGGTATTTACCATCCGATTTGTAATTGGTAATAACGGAGTTTTTGGCCTCCCGGTACAAAGAGTCTGACACGGTCAGAGAAGCGGATGGTTTGACGAATCTGAAAAAAGAAGAGGCATTTTTGTTTTTACCAAATTGTGCTTTGTGTTTTTTGTAATACTCTTCGGGGTTTTTTCTCAGCAGATTAACTTCCGAAAATGCCCTGTCTTCAATACTTTTTAGTTCCTGTGCATCTGCGTTGCTGCATGCTAATAGCGTAAAACAAAATAAGAGCCTGGCACGAAAACCTTTGCTGGAAATGTAAAGGGGGACATTATGCTGCATATGTAATCGATATTTGGGTAGAAAGGGATATTGGCTGGAATCCTTCTCCGCTCCTCACAATGTATTTAATCTGTCCATGAGGTTTTTCCAGTGTGCGCGGCTTACAGGAACGGATTTTTTACCCAGAATCACAAGGTTCTCTTCGACAGAGTTAATCTGGTCTACCCGGACAATAAAGGAATTGTGTACACGCATGAATTTATTATCCGGAAATTTACTCTCAATGGCTTTCAGTGTGGAAAGCACAATATATCTGTCCGTTGCCGTATAAATGGATACGTGGTTTCCTACTGCCTCTATGTACAGGATTTGCTGAGTATTGAGTTTGACCAGTCGTGACTTTGCTTTTACAAACAGATCCCTGTCTTCCGATTTATGCAGGGCATTGTGCTTTTTTTTCACCCGGGCTATGGACTTCAGAAAACGGGCTTCCGTAAATGGTTTTTCAAGGAAATCCGATACTTCAAATTCAAAAGCCTGGGAAGCATACTTGCTGCCGGCAGTGACTACGATTACCTGAACATCGCCTTCCTTTATCAGGGAGAGTAATTCCAGTCCGCTCATCCCAGGCATTTCAATATCCAGAAAAATAAGATCAACAGGCTCTGAATTTAATACCTGTAAGGCTTCGGCTGCAGAACTACAGGTATGGATTAGATTTAAAAACGGGATTCGCTCCATCATTTTAGCAATGGACATCCGTGCCATCTCCTCATCATCTACAATAATGCAATTCATCTTTTTTCAGCTTTATTCGAAAACGGAGTTAACCCTCTGTTTTATTTACAGGCTTTCCTTATCGATGGATTCAGTTTCATACTTATCAAGTCTCCGATCACACGTCTTACAAATCCTTTACCATGCTAAAATGCAAAAAAAAGGAAACAGGTGAGTGCGGTGTGGCAAAGGTATATATTAACCCGTATTTTTTTTGTGATACGTAAACTATGCTCCACCACCGGGGGAAATAATAACTACTACCCGCTGCCATTTATTTAAACGACTCCTGTTAATAATTCCATTCATAATTATGCCCAATTGATGAAAAACAAGGATGGTTGGTCAATTAATACTGATACTCTGACACGATTCTATGCTCACCGGCTTTTCATTCAATTATCCTGTGCCCTTTTTAAGGACCGGATTTAAAAACAATGGGAGACGGAAAATTTGAATTTCCCTGAATTCCCAATCTTAAGAGGATTGAGTTTAGTCATCATTAATATTTCACCTGTTACCACAAAAAAATCAGATGACTTTATTCATACGATATATTTGAAGACTTATAGCGTCACACTGGATTCTATTCCCGGTGAACGGTAAGTCTGTTTCCGCAACCAAACAGGCAAGTTTAATACCTACACACTATGAAAACAATCAAGGAAATAATGGTGCTTGCACCACAGCACTGCACCCGGAATGAAACCCTGAAAGATATTTCAATCCGGATGCACAAAGCCAATATTGGATCTCTGCCTGTGCTTGATGAAAACAAAAAAGTAGTCGGCATAATTACTGACAGGGACATTGCACTTTCC
Organism: Bacteroidia bacterium; assembly: GCA_044448685.1. Lineage (GTDB taxonomy): Bacteria > Bacteroidota > Bacteroidia > Palsa-965 > Palsa-965 > Palsa-965. The sequence goes on along the minus strand of JBIOHC010000049.1, from coordinate 20,105 downwards.
CTGGGCAAGCATGATAATAAACCCCATGCCGACCTGAAAGTGCACGAGATCATGACCTCAAAGGTTCATACTATATCCCCGGAAGAAAGCACAACAACCGCCCTGAAAATTATGCGTACAAATATGGTTGGAAGGCTTCCTGTAGTTGACAACAAACGTGAGCTGAAAGGCATGGTCAGCTTAAACCGTATCCTGCGCGATAGCCGGGGTACCAAGGAAGCCGACGAACTCGAATATGCCGGAGAGGAGAATGTACTGTTAACATTACATTCAATTGCTGAACGTAATGCTGTCCATCACTCCGAAAGTTAGTCTGCTTGCTTTTGCCGCTAGCCAAACCCTGCAGCTGAGCTGCAGGGTTTTTTTAAAATGTTTTCTCCAGCCCCACCCCTATCGTTACCCTGTTTTCAAAAGTCTCAGGCGAATTGATTCTTTTCTCATAGCCCAGGCCAAGTCTGGCAAAATACTGTTTGCCGGCAAGGAAATGAATATCCGCATTCATCACCCTGGATGTTACTGTGCGGTACTGAAGCAACACAGGATCCAGTTGGTTATCGGGTGAGTTTCCGGTACCCATTGTGAGGGTAAAATAGTTATCCGTGTTAGTCAGATAATACCGTGAACGGATCTGATAAAACTGAAACAAGCCTCCGGATTCCGGCCCGGCAAAAGCCCGAAAGCCAAAGAGGAAGTGGTGCAGATGCTTTTCCAGAGAGCCGGTCCATACTAACAGAGAAGGATCTGTTCCCTGAAAGCTGAAATAACGGAATCCCACTTCAGCATCCACATTCCGGGGGAGAAGGCGGGTGACAGAAATACCCAGACGTGTTTGAGGGAAAACAGCTGAGCCCGAATAGGATGTGCTCAGGTACAGGAATGTTTTCCTGTTCAGGCGGGGATAAAAATCAAGGGTATACTGATAGCCACTGACAGAAAAGCGGTTGGCATAATTGACCGTAGCAACCACAGGGCCCATTGCTGTCTTACGCATATAATAAAATGAAAGAAAATTCCAGGAGCTGTAGTTTCTGTCGAATTTGTCATAATCCGTATAGAGTCCCACCACGTTCCTGCGCATTTCCTTTTTCAGGTTTTCCTGCAGCCTTAATGCTTCCGTATTATGGGGGTTGAGGTGCAAGGCTGCTTCGGAGGCATGAAGGGCTTCTGCATATTCCTTTTTAGCCGCAAACGCTTTGGCTTTCAGCACCAGCAGTGCGTCTGACTGAGGATGCTGATTAATACCCCTGTTGGAATATTCCAGTGCTTTGTCCGGGTTACCCGACCAGATTTCATTGTTCACAACAGCTTTCAGTATTTTCTCATTCTCCGGCTGTCTCATCATTGCCCTTTGCAGAATTATCCTTGCTGAATCATATTGATGATCCCAGGAATAAAGTCTGCCGAGCAATAACAAGGCCTCTATATCCGAAGCATTTTTTTTCAGCAGGTCATAGCAAACAGCTCTTGCTTCCCCGTCATGTCCTTGCTGTGCAAGACGGTGAGCCTTTTTATATCCCGAATCCGGATCAGATTGTCCGGGCAATTGCCCGGGCAAACCTATGAGAATAACCAAAGCGAAAAACCACAGCATGTACAGCTGCTTTCCGTATAACTTGTACTCGAGATCATTCAATGAATAAATACGCATGTGAGGGTGCTCTTTTTCACCGAAAATCATCACAACCCGTGCCACAACCCCTAATCCTGTTCCTGCATTGAAAAGCATATAAAAAAGGGTTGCCGGAATATCTTTTTCCGGAAAGTGTTTCCATTTTTCGGAAAACTGCATTTTCGTCGGAATAAATAATATGCTCTGGTTCAATTAAATACAGTTCATTCCCGGCATGGCATGTTATATGAACCCTCTGGGACAGTTAACCGATTAATAAATGCATACTAAAACTCAAAACCATGAAAAGGATAAGTGTAAGTCTGGCAATAATAGCCCTGCTTTTGACCGGTGGAACAATCCGGGCCCAGAAAGGTCTTCTGGATGGTTTGCACGACGGTATCGGTAAGGAAGTAAAGGAAATAAAAATAGAACACAAAACCGACATCGTTAAAGACGGAAAAGAAATCGGAGAAAGCAAACGGGACATTCTTCAGGATCGCAAAGAGGCGCTGGAAGATCGCCTGGAGATGACTGAAGATAAACGCGAAGCCCTCAGGGATCACAAAAATGATTTGAAGGAAGATATGGGGGAACTAAAAGCAATGCATAAGGATATAGAAAAAGATCTGAAGGCATTGGAACGCGATCTGCTGAAACTCAAACGGGATGAAAAAGACGCAGGCAAAAATGATCATGATCAGAAAAATGATCTGCGCAGGATAGCCCGTGATCAGCAGAAAATTATACAGGATCGTGCCGATCTGAGGGCGGATGAACTGCGTTTGAAAAATGCCGTTCAGGTGAGTAAAGCAGCCACTGTCACCGGATCGATTACTGCGACAACTCCTGCAGTCTCAACTGCAGTATATGTGAATGGGGTCATTTCCAAATGAAGGATGTGCTCCTGATTAAGGAGCCGGGCTTCCCCGGCCCGGCTCCTCTTTAAATCTAAAACGACTTATCATGAAAACGTCAAAGTATATAATCCCATTCTTCATCTCAGCATTACTCCTGAGTTCCTGTGTAAGCCGCAAGAAATATGAAGAAGTCCTCAACGGAAAAGCCAATACGGAGCAACAGTATGCTCAGCTAAAAAATTACTATCAAAATCTGGAACAGCAAAACAACAGTATGGAGACTTCTCTTTCGGAAAGGGAATTGGCTCTGAAGACTAAGGAAAAAACCATCAATGAGGAAGAACGGAAGCTGAGAGATTTAAAAGCGATTGTTGATTCGCAGAAAGATGCCATCAATAACCTGCACCAGGAAGTGTGCAGTGCACTCAAATGCTTCACCCCAGATGAACTGAAAATTGAAGTGAGAAACGGAAAACTGTATGTGTCAATGTCGGATAAACTCTGGAAACTGACCGAACAACCGGAAACTGGAAAGAGTACCACACTTTACTGAAAAATAGCATGAAGCACTTTATTACAGACAATAAGTTAAACGAATCAAATAATATACGCCATGAAAACGTTAAGTAAACAGTTAATCTTTGCGGCTTTGTTTCTGGTGTTACATGGAACAGAAGCTGTAAAAGCCCAAGAGGATCCTCCCTCTCCCGGGGCAGGTCCTGTGGTGACAGGCTCCCCCACACACAATGAGGTGGGTGTTCGTCTCGGCGGATTCAGTGGCATTACCTTCCGCCATTTCGGAACCGGCAATAACGGGATAGAAGTGTCCTTGCTCGACTGGATTCCGGGCGACGGGGCTATCATTTCAGGAATGTACGAACGCCGTGTTCCTCTTCCTTCCAATTTTTCTCTCTATTTCGGAGGAGGAGGTTTTATCGGGAATGCATATTCAGGCAGTGTCTGGTATTATCGTGACGGGGAAAGAGTCTACCTCATCAATTCAGGAGGCCCCGTGTTCGGACTGGAAGGAGTAGCCGGTGCAGATTACACCATACCGAAAGCACCGGTGAGTATAGGTATCGATCTGAGACCCCGCTTTTTTAATTTCTATTATCCTTATTCCTGGGATCTTGGGTTGAACATACGTTATCATTTCTAACACTAAATTACTTTGTCTATGTTCAAGAGCATCAAAATAAAAATTCTGCTGAGTTTCAGCCTGGCTATTCTCCTGATTGCAGGTGCCGGTATTCTCACCTACAGGAGTGTAACCAGGCTGGGTGATGCCCTGAATTCTGTTTCCAAACCCAACCTTCGCCTTCAGAAAATTGAACGTATACAGGCGGGATTGGCAGAGGCCGAGAGCGGTCTCAGAGCCTATGCTCTCTCAAGGGATGAGAAATATCTGCAACCGTATGAATCCTTTCTTTCACAGGCCGAACCCGATATGGATACGCTTCGGAAATATCCCGGCACAACAGCTATTCAGTTACAGGAAACAAAAGTGCTGGACTCCCTGCTGAATGAAAAACTGGATGTTTTTTTCCGGTTTCTGAATCTGAAAATGAGCGGACAAAAGAAAGTATCTCTCAGCGAGATCGCTGTTAAAATGAAACAAATCAGTGCCGACACTACGCGCATTGAAACCGGTTCCAGGGCTCCAAGGCGAACTGTCGTAGGAAGACTCCGTTCCCTTTTTAACAGGAAAGAAACCGAATCTCCGGTCAGGAAAAGCGAAACAACTCTTTCAGATGCTTCTTCCCGAAAACTGGCAACGATCATACGCAAGGCTGATAAAGAAAATGAAAAACAGACAGCCCGGCTAAGCCACCAGGAACTTGAATTGCTTCAGCGTGATGCAGGAATCATGGCCGGAATCCGGGAACTGATACGCCATATTGAGACCGAAGAGCGTCTTGCTACAGGTCATAACCTGTCGGAAGCCAACTATACTGTTCTTCATTCCTCCCGTATCATTCAGCTGTTCACCCTGGGTGGCATGTCAGTCCTCATCCTTTTCACATACTTTATTTTCGCAGATATTTCACGCAGCAACCGGTACAAAAAAGCCCTGGAAGAATCCAAAAAGAAAACCGAAGAACTGGCAAAAGTGAAAGAGGAGTTTCTTTCCAATATGAGTCATGAGATCCGTACCCCTCTCAATGCAATTATCGGGTTCACCGGTTTGCTGATGAAAGGGGAAGTGAACAGGGAACAGGAGAAATACCTCCAGGGTGTTGACAAATCATCTGAACATCTGCTTGGTGTGGTAAATGATATCCTTGATTTCACCAAAATAGAATCCGGGAAGCTGAATATTGAACATACAGGGTTTTATGTTACGGAGCTGCTGGCTGAAGTAACCGGCACGATGCGTTTTGCTGCTGACACAAAGAACCTTGGCCTCACACAGTCTGTTTCCGACAAATTGCTGAACCATGTCCTGGTCGGGGATCCATTCCGTATCAAACAGGTGCTTTTAAACCTGCTCAGCAATTCCATCAAATTCACAGAAGAAGGAAAGATTCATATCCGCTGCACTTCTGAACTTTGGAGTGACGGGCGACAGCTTCTTAAATTTGAAGTGTCGGATACCGGTATCGGAATCCCCGAGGGCCATCTTAAACATATTTTTGACGAATTCACTCAGGCCGACAGCAGCATTACACGTAAGTATGGAGGTACCGGACTTGGGCTGGCTATATGCCGTAAACTGGCCACCCTTCTCAAAGGGGATGTAAATGCTCTAAGTACACCTGGCAAGGGGTCGGTCTTTACCTTTACAGCCTTGTGCGACCAGGGTACGGAGGCTGATATTGCCGGAGAAAAAGTTCAGTCTAAGGGACGCAAACCGGTCATCAGCGGGCTGGCTGGCAAAAAGATACTGATTGCGGATGATGATGAATTAAACAGACTGCTTCTCCATACCCTGCTCACTGCCTGCGAAGTACAGGTGGAGGAGGCGGCTGATGGGAATGAGGCATTTCTGAAAGCAGGATCCAACCGCTACGATCTTATTATTACAGACATACAGATGCCGGAACGAAGCGGTATTTCACTTGCTAAAGAAATAAGGGCTTTACCTGATACAGCCAGAGCCTCCACCCCGCTCATTGCTCTCACTGCCAATATTGTCAGGGAGGATATTCAAAAATGCCTCGATGCAGGAATGAACGACTACCTCTTAAAACCATATAAGGAAGACGTATTACTGGAAAAAGTGGCTAAAAACATGAACCTCGAAATCCGGTATACCGATTCTAAAAACGGAACAGGACACAAATCAAAATCAGAAAACGGATCAACAGTTTACGGTTACAGCCTCAAGGAATTGCAAAGGGTTTCAAACGGAAACACAGCCTTTGTGGCACAGATGATCCGTTCATTTACCGACAACAGCCGAACCAATATCCGTGTGATGAAGGAGGACCTTTACAACAGTAACTGGGAGGGGATAGGCCGGGTCGCACATCTGATGAGCCCTTCCTGTCATAAATTTCACCTGTATGAATTGGCTGACCTGCTAAAGGAAACGGAGCGTAAAGCCCTCATCGAAAAAGATTATATCCCTATTCCCGGCATTGTTGAACAGATTGTTAAGCTTTTTGACCCGGTCCTGAATGCCCTGGAAGAAGAACACAAAAAACTGGCTGCATAAACCAGCTCCAGCCCCGCTGATAATCCGTTTTCTCTGCTGAGAAGAAAATTAATTTTCCTATATTTGAGTATGATTTAGTCTCACTTCAAATCCTCTTTCCGATGGCAAAACCCGGATGTATGCGGATTTTTGTTGTGGAGGACGATGAATGGTACAGGGACTTCATCGCCTATATCCTCTCACTGGATCCAGAACTGGAAGTGAAATCCTTTGCCAGCGGAAAAGACCTCCTGCGAAGCCTGGATGAAACTCCGGATATTGTTACGGTCGATTACCTTCTTCCGGATACAGACGGTATTTCCCTTATCAAACAAATCAAAGCCTTCAATCCGGATATTGAAACCCTTGTCATCTCTCAGCAGGAGAAGGTGGACAAGGCCGTAGAGCTCATCAAGCTCGGCATCTATGATTATTTCATCAAATCAGACGATCTTCAGGAAAAACTTCTGAATGCTATTCATAATATTGCCCGTAACAAAGCATTGAAGACAAGGCTGAACAATCTGGAAGCCGAAGTGAATCACAAATACAGTTTCCAGAATACCCTTATTGGCGACAGTGAGCCGATCCGAAAGGTATTCGCTCTTCTGGAAAAAGCTTCTACTGCAGACATCCCCGTGCTGATAAGCGGAGAGACAGGTACCGGTAAAGAGGTTGTTGCCAAAGCTATTCACTACAATTCCAGACGTAAAAAAGCTCCGCTCATAACGGTCAATATGGCTACCATTCCCAAAGAACTGGGTGAAAGTGAACTCTTCGGGCATGAAAAAGGAGCTTTTACCGGGGCTATCTCCAGTCGTCCGGGAAAATTTGAAATGGCTGACAAAGGCACCATCTTTCTGGACGAGATCGGAGAGATGGACTTGAATATGCAGGCCAAACTGCTGCGTGTACTACAGGAAAAGGAATTTGAACGGGTAGGAGGCAACAAACTAATCTCTGTTGATTGCCGTGTCATAACCGCCACCAACAAAAACCTGCTGGAGGAAGTCCGTAAAGGTAATTTCAGGGAAGATCTGTATTACCGGATCTATGGTCTGCCAATAGAACTCCCGCCTCTTCGGGAACGGGGAAACGATATCATCTTTCTGGCCTTGCATTTTCTCGATCTGTTTTGCAAAGAGAATAATCTGGATAAGAAAAGCCTGGGCACCGATGCCAGACAAAAACTACTTTCCCATTCCTTTCCCGGCAATGTGAGGGAACTCAAATCCGTCATCGAGCTTTCCGTTATCCTTTCTCCTGGTCCTGAAATAACCTCAACAGACATTACCCTGAACGGTAACCATCACCTGCCCGGGCTTCTGGAGGAAGAAAAAACAATCGACGAATACATACGGCATATCCTTAAATTCTATCTCCGCAAATATGATGACAATGTTCAGCTTGTTTCCCAAAAACTGAACCTGGGTAAATCCACCATCTATAAAATACTGAAAGAAAACAAGGTATTTTTTGAAGCTCCGGGAGGAAACGGGCTTTCCTGACAGGAGGCCCACAATGACATTTGATTGTTAAAAAAATACAATTTTTCCAACCATTCCCTCCTTTTGCTGTCCTATAGACATCTGAACGCCTCAGGTCAAGGCAAAACAATACTTTCTTACCTTTGCAAACTGCTAAACTCCGTGAGGATGCTAATCAACATAAATTTTTTGCCTGCCCCTTACCTGTTCCGGAAAATCGCTGTCATTCTCTTACTATGCACGGGTTTTACATTTAACACTCCTGCACAACAGCAGGGGGGAGATTTGAACGGGAAACTTTCCGGAACTGTCCTCGATTCACTTTCCGGTCAACCGGTTGAATATGCAGCAGTCAGCTTAACCCAGACTGAAACAAATAAAACAGTCAACGGATGTACGACCGATTCAAAAGGAAGCTTTGCGCTCACAAATGTTCAGGCCGGTACCTATAAAATAACGATTGATTTTATAGGGTATCAGACAACTTCAGTAGGTGGTATAAGTATTACAAGTGCCAATCCAAATGTTGTGATGAAGTCAATCAGGCTAAGATCCAGTCAGGCTGCTTTGAAAACGGTTGTTATTGAAGCCGACAAGAGCATGATTGAAAACAAGATTGACAAAATGGTGTACAATGCCGAAAAAGACCTGACGGCTCAAAGCGGTGTAGCCACTGACATATTGAAAAAGATACCCCAGGTGGATGTGGATGTGGATGGAAATGTGGAATTACAGGGCAATTCGAATATACGTTTCCTCATTAACGGTAAACCTTCAACCGTGTTCGGCAATAATATTGCCGATGTGCTTCAGTCCATACCTGCCAGCCAGATATCCAGCATTGAAGTTATCACCAGTCCGGGTGCCAAATATGATGCAGAAGGAACAGGTGGTATCATCAATATCATATTAAAAAAAAGCCAGGCTCAGGGTGTCAACGGGAGCGTGTCATTATCAGGAGGAACCCGGCTGGAAAACGGATCTTTTAACCTCAATATCCGTAAAGGAAAATTCGGAGTGCATGCTTTTGCAAGCGGTAATGCCCAGCTCCAGTCTACCGTACTTACCAGTATGAACCGAACATCAAAGGACTCTGTCAGCAGGAACTCGCTCCTTCAGCAGGATGGGACAAGTGATTTTCACAGAAACGGATTCCAGTCGGGTGTCAGCTTCGACTGGGAGCTTAGTCCCAGGGATAATATCACCGGTTCCGTGAATTACAATTACAATGACAATGCCAATAATGGCAGTGCTACCCGCCGATCCATGCTTATGGATGGAAGCGGGAACACCCTTTCCGATGTTAGTGACAGGGTCATGACAAACAGCAGTTTTCAACTCCAGGCTATGGATTATGCCCTGAGTTATAAACGAACCTTTAAGAAGGAAGGACAGGAACTGGAACTACAGTATAACTCTTCCTATGGAAATAACCTGTCCAACTATTCCCAGACCCAAACGCATATTCCTACGGAGTATTTGTTTAACGGATCAAACGGATCCAATCCCGGTATTCAGAATGAAACCAATATAGCCCTGGATTATGTTCAGCCCCTTGGCAAGGATTTAATTTTCGAAACAGGATTGAAAACGGTGCTTGATCAGACTTCCGGACGGTCGGATGTTTCCCTTTTAAATACTTCTTCCGGTAATTATGATTACAGTAATGCTCAAAGTGCTTCATTCAATTATAACAGAAATGTGTATGCCGGTTATGTAAGCGCTACATTTAAATTGTTCCGTTTTCTGGATGTGAAAACAGGTTGCCGTTATGAATACACAGATACGCAAGCCGATTTTTCCAATGCGCCAGGAGTCATCCTCAATCCCTATGGAAGCTTTGTCCCCTCTGCCATTATTGCCCATACCTTTAAGAATAACCAAACCCTGAAACTGGGTTATGCACACCGTATTCAACGTCCTGATTACCGTGATCTGAATCCCTTTGTCAATGCCAGCGACCCCCGCAATGTGACTACAGGTAATCCCGGTATTCTTCCCGAAATTTCCGATAAAATTGAACTTACGTATTCCAAATCCTTTAACAAAGGGACAAATATCAACTTTGTACTTTTCGCCCGCCTGAACACAGATGACATACAGAGCTATACACGTTATTATCCTACTTATAAAATAGGAGATTCCATTTATACCAATGTAGCGGTAAGTACAAGAGAGAATATAGGACATGAAAATAATTACGGAGCAAACTTTTTTATCTCTGTACCGGCAGGCTCCAAAATCACTTTACGTTCCAATATCTCTGCATTTCAACGCTATATTTTTACGGATCTTCCTTCCGGAGGAAATACACAGGGATTCAATTACCGTATCAACCTGAATGCAGCTTACCAGATAAACAGCAAACTGGCTATGGAAGTGTTCGGTAATTACAATTCCCCGAGAACAAATGCCCAGGGCACCATGCCCGCATTCTTCACCTATAATTTTGCCATCAGGCAGCAGTTGTTTCATAAGAAAGCCAGTATCGCTCTTACTGCCACAAACCCTTTCAGTGAATATATTGACCAAACCACTACCCTGGCCGGATCGAATTTCAACCTTACCAGCACCCGTCAGCTACCTTACCGTTCCTTCGGATTTAACTTCACCTATAAATTCGGAAAGATGGAGTTCAAGAAAACAAAAGAAGCGGAAGACCCTAACCTGAATGCTCCGGCAGATAATTAACATGAAAAGCAACATCCTCGGACTCCGTACTGTAATCTATCATGTAAACGACATTCAAAAAGCTGCGGAGTGGTATTCCAAAGCTTTTGGCACTGAACCCTATTTTGATGAACCCTTTTATGTGGGGTTCAATATACAGGGTTACGAGCTGGGTTTGCAGCCGGAAAATAAACCGGTGAAGAACAAAACTGAAAATGTTGTAGCTTATTGGGGTGTTGAGCAGATCCCTTTCGAATACCAGCGATTGATAGATCTGGGAGCTGAAGCCCATTCGGCTCCGGAAGAGGTTGGTAGTGGCATCTTTGTTGCCACTGTCAAAGATCCATTCGGGAATATCCTGGGGTTAATCTGTAACCCGCATTTTAAATTGCCCAAAGCCTGAACTGTTTAACTTAACCTGGTACGGATAAATTTAACCAGGTGGTCGCTGTCAATAGGTTTGATAAACAGAAAGGTATTCGAAATTCCTTCTATCTCTTTTTTTGTCTGCTCAAAGGAATTTCCGGTGATAAACAGGATAGGACTTTCCACCTTATGTTCTCTGATCTTTTTCCCGGCCATTATTCCGCAGCCTTTATCCTGTAAATGTATGTCGAGGATAATAAGATCGGGCCAGGAATCGGATGCCACCCGGATAGCCTCTTCAGCATTGCTTACCTGCCTCACTTCAAAATGATTCAGTTCCAGAACACGCTTCAGGACCCTTGCAACGATAAGCTCATCTTCAGCTATTAATATTTTCCTGATGATAGTCACAAAAGCGGAATTTGCAGATGGTAAATAGGAGGAATATGACTGATGAGTTTTATGCTTCCTTCCAGCTGCTCCGCAAATGTATGGATGAGCATGAGCCCGGTTGAAGTGGTATCATAAAAATTTACAGTTTCCGGAAACACTCCACTGCAATCACAATACTCCAGCTCCAGCGTTTTATTGTTGATGGTAGTTGTGATTTCAAGCCTGGCCGGTTTATTATTCTTAAAGGAGTGCTTGAAAGAATTCATCATCAGCTCATGCATCATCAGTCCTAAAGGCAGAGCTTTATTCAGTTCAAATACGGGATTGTCTCCTTTTAATACAAGTGTAATGCCCGGATTTATATTCAGGTTTTTAAAGAGTTCGCTCAGGTATTCACTCAGCACCACTTTATCAAATGTTTCATTCCGGTAAAGCATTTCATGAATGAGGGCTGTTGAACGGATACGCTTACGGCTGTCACTCAGGGCTTCCCTGGCTTCCTCATGCTCCATATTCATCTCTTTCAGCTGCAGCATACTGGATACCAATGCCAGATTATTCTTGATGCGGTGGTGAATTTCAGCCAGAAGCACTTCCCTTTCTTTAAGGGTGTTCTGGAGGGCCTGTTCATTCTTTATACGTTCTGAAATATCTTTTGAAAAGATGGATATGCCGGTTATTTCCTGCTGGAAATTACGGATAGGATGATAACTTGTTTCACAATAAAGTGTTAATCCGCTTCGGGTTTCGAACTTATCAATGTCTGTTGCCACTCTCCCGTTTAGCACTTCGGAATATATCTTCTTCAGGCGGGAATGTTTGGAAGGATCTATATAATCCAAAACCGAAGTACCTCTCAGGTTTTCCTTTCCATATCCTTTTTTGATCATACCGCTGAAAACGGAGTTGTATTCAGTAAGCAGGAATTCCGTGTCGATGGATAAAATCACATCACCGGTATTATTCAGGATAGCATACAGTTTTTCCTCTTTATTCCGGATTTCATTATTCAGGAATCTGGCTGAGGTGATGTTTTTTGATGTGATAAGAATGCTTTCTGTTTTTCCGGCTTGATTTTTAATGGCATATCCGCAGCACAGAAACCACTGGTTGCCTTTTGCATCCCTGATCAGATCCGAGCTTTCCAGTTCTATGCATCTGGCCTCCTCCGTATCCCTCACATCCAGAAGAAACTGTTTATAGGAATCCTGAAATTCAGTAGCCACAAACTCAGAGGCTTCCCTTCCTGTCATTTCTTCCTTCATGAGTACAGAAGGTTTACGGTTCATATACCGTATTTTAAAATCAACAGGATCAAGCAGCATAATATGATCTGTACTTGACAGAGCTAACTGCTGAAAATAGGTATCCGGAATAAATGCCAACTCCTCTTCTTTCTTCACGGCTGCAAAAGTGATGGTATCAAATATACGAATTTCAGCTCATTGTGTCATCCAGCTCCTGGAATCCGGCATCTCAAAGCGTTTATCGAAAAAATTATTCATCAGGGTCAGGAACAAGTCCTCCTTTTCCCAGGCTGCTCCATGCGTTGAACCCGGAACAATGCATAAATGGGCATTGGGTATATGCTGGAAGAGCTTGATGGTATGCTCAAGACGTATCATATCCCTGTCTCCCGACATAATCAGAACCGGCGCTTTTATTTTGCTCAGATTGCTGAGGGGAATATTGGGTTCATCGAGCATAAGCTGATTGAGCCTTGCCTCTTCCGGATTCTTCGTTTCCTTTATATTCTTTTTGGCCCAATCCAGTGTCCAGGAAAATACGGCATTTGAATCCGGCTGCATATTGGCTCCGAAAGACAGTACCTTCTTTACCTTTTCAGGATGTTCCATAGCCAGAATAAGAGCCATGATTGCACCGTCACTTTGTCCCCAGATAAAAGCGGAATCAACTTTTATCTGTTTAAGAAGTTCATAGATATCAGAAGCCATCAGCTCGTAAGTAAGCCTGACCTTTGTATCGGTCGATTTGCCTTGTCCTCTCGTATCGATGGCGATGACTTTGTATTTTCCTATCAATTTAGGATAAAATGGAGCGGCATTGTTAATGCTGCCTCCGTTGCCGTGCAATACCAGCAAGGGTGCTCCTTCCCCGTAAATTTCATAGTAGAGTTGTATGCCGTTCACCTGTGCGAATTTTCCGGCGACTTTATTACCCCCGTAATTGATAATCCCCGTAGCAGTGATAACCAGAGAGGGGCCTCCACCTTTGGCAGCATCATTCAGCAGTTCCGCTTTAAAATTCGGATTGGGAGGAGCGGGATTCCTTAAATTAATGTCTTTTATTTCCGTACATTTTTCAAAATTGGAGGAATATATATTCGTCCACTTCCCTTTTTCCTTCTCAACCTCCAGTGTCAGATTTCGGAAATAGAACTTCCCGTTCAGGGTGCATACCAATCCGAAAGTCATTACACTTGCATCGCTATCCACCTTCCCTTCTATTTTATATTCTTTCCACTCCTTATTCCGTATAGGGCGTTTTTCCATATTGTCAAAAAATCCGAGTCCTTTTTCTTTTTCAATGTTGATCCACAGATAGGCAGAAGCGCTGTCATCTTCTGCTTCAACTCTGACAAAGCCATGGAGCCGGAAATTTTTTCCTTCCAGACCCTTCGGCGGAACTTCGCCCTGATAAACTTCATAAACAGCCTGGGCCTTGCTTTGTTCACAGAAAAGAGTTGTTAAAACAAATAACACGCTACAGCAAAGGTTCAAACGAATTTTCATAGAATAGATTTAATTTATGATTACCATAATGCGTTAACAAATGCAAATGTAAATAGAATTTATTCCTTTTGCATTTTTTAAATTAGTCCATGACCTCCGCAAAGAAAACATGAATACGCTGTCTTGTTTGTATAGATTTTCATTTTTCAAATCTCCTTCCCGGAAAGTGAATATCTTTACCTCAATGAACAGCTCCATTAAAGTCCGGTTATTATTCTCCAGACTCTTCCCACGCAGAATTTCCTTGAGTGGCTTCGCCATATTTCTCATTTGCATTTCCTGGTGGTACAGTGCATTTCAATATGATCTGTTTAAAAAGGATCAGGTTGTAAGCGATGTTGTTTCTTATTATGCTTATCTGCCTGCCGCTTTCATACACCACGACCTGAGTCTTGCTTTCACACAAAAGGACAAGGACCGTTATATCCATCGTTTCTGGCCCGAAAAAGCGCCTAACGGAGGCCTGGTTATCAAAACAACAATGGGGGTGAGCTTGCTCTGCGCACCCTTTTTCGGCATCGGTCATCTCATTGCAACTGTCAGTGCTTACCCTGCCGACGGCTTCAGCCCTCCTTACCAATATGCAGTCCTCTGCGGCATTTTTATTTATACACTGGTGGGCTTTATGTTCCTTCGTAAGCTTCTGCTTAAATTCTTTTCGGAAACAACGACATTCATTACACTGCTTGGTCTGTTTACAGGCACCAACCTTCTCTATTATGCCGCTTTTACGCCGTTAATGGCTCATGCACTTTGTTTTTCCCTGGCTTGTATCTTTCTTTATTATTCTGTCCTGTTTCATGAACAGACGAGCTATCGTAATGCTGCAATACTTGGCTTGCTGGCAGCGCTAATGACGCTAATGCGTCCAACTATGATAGCCCTGCTTCTCTTTCCTCTATTGCATCAGGTCAGCAGTGTTCGTGCTGTACGTGACAAATTACTGTTCCTCTTTCAGAACCGCCTGAAACTGTTGGTTCTGATCCTTGTTTTTATTCTTACCGGCCTTCCCCAGCTTATTTACTGGAAATACACTTCGGGGCACTGGCTCTTTTTTTCCTATGAAGGAGAACAGTTCTTTTGGGCTCATCCGCATTTGTTCGACGGGTTGTTCGGTTACCGTAAAGGATGGCTGCGCTATACACCCCTTTTTCTGCTTGCATTCGCAGGCATTATTCCGCTTCTGAAAAGCAGGAGGATGGTCTTTCTGGCTTCGCTTCTTCCATCCTTTTTGCTAATTTATACCTTGCTGTGCTGGTGGTGCTGGTGGTACGGAGGCTCTTTCGGGGCAAGGGCATTCATTGATTTCTATCCCCTCCTTGCATTTCCGCTTGCAGCCTTTTTTCAATATGTACTGACCTTGAAATTACCCTGGAGAATTTCCTTCTTTACAATCACCACAGCGCTTATCCTTTTTAACCTGTTCCAGACCTGGGAATATTATAAAGGACTTATTCATTATGATTCCATGACTGCTGAAACGTACCGCCTCAGCTTTACCCGTACAAAGCTGAGCGGTGAATTCTGGGCAAGCCTTAAAGCCCCTAACTATGATGCCGTATTGAAAGGGATTGATGAATCCATACAGGCTCTGGAAACCTACGAAGCAAATACAGTTCCGGCAGAATTCAGAACTCATCTCAGCAAGGCTGTTCACCATAGCGGAGAAACCTCCCTTGTCCTGAATGTGGATTTCCCTTCCACTCCCGAACTGTCTATACAGACAGACCTGCTCTATAAACGCAAGGCAACATCCCTTAAAACATCAGTCTATATATTTATTCCGGAAAATTTCAGGGAAGATGAAAAGGATAAAGCCAGACTTACAGCCCGTATTCTTACACCTCTCGGCAAGGAAGTATGGGCACAAAGCCTTGCATTGAATACGGTTTCCAAAAAGGGACAGTGGTCGGAGGCTGTGCTTTCAGTAAAGATCCCGATTGACTTTCCAGGCGACTACCAGCTCCTTATAAGTGTTGATAACCACAATACAACGGAACTGCTGGTGGATGATTTAAGAATCGATGCCATGCCGTAAGCTACCGTGCATGGTAATGTTTTACATGGGTAATAACTCCGCCGGCTTCCTGAATAATAAGCAATTCGTTCAGTGTGCGTGATGTGCCTCCTATCTTTACATTATGCTGCTGAACGAGGTGATGACAATGAACCACCGGATTGTTTTCTGATTTCTTCAGAGCTGAATCCTTCTTCTCATCGTAGGAATATGTAGTATGTTCATACTTTCTCAGTTTATAATGCCTCGCAATCCGGGCAATGTGTTTTTCAACCGAAGCGGATCGTTTCCCCGTATGATGTTTGGGAAGTAATGAATTCTCTTTAACGGAAAGCGCATGGCTGTGCATGAGAATTCTTCTGTTCCTGCGGTGCAGAGCTGAGGCTTGCTGCAGCTCTTGTTTGTTGAGCACATCACAGAGCTGCTGATGCTCAGCTGAAACAAGGAACTGGACAGAAGGATCGCCCAGCAGGAGGAACTGGCTTATCGTTTTCAGATCAGCAGGATCTTTATGAACGGCCGACTGGTGCATATAGTCAAGCCTGGCTTGCAAAAATGCCCTCCCTGAAGAAGCTCCCTGTAACAGGTATTGAACAAAATACTGCGTAAGCAGATCGGCCTGCCCTTGTCCGCTGGCAGCTCCGTAAGCAACAGTTGTGCTTCCCAGAAAAATAAGGGCTCCATTGAGGAGATAGGTATTCGGGAGTGGCAACTCCCGGGAAGGAGAAGGATCATATAAATCCGCTCCATAGCAGCATTCGGCAGCCACTGCTGTTCCTTGACTTATCTTTCCCTGTATGACATGACTGCTCAGTGCCATCGGAAAATCATCCCCTTGCTGCCCGTAGAACTCCGGCTTGTGCTTATTGCCATGACAGTTGAAGAAATGTATTCTCGGCTGTAAATCTTTCTGTGTGTATTTATGCGGTTTTTGGGGAGGACATAATTTCAAGTCATCTGTATCATGAAACATTTTGCGCAGACCGTCTTTCGCTGAATTTTTCCAGGCCGGTACACAAACAGCGAAGTATTCAATTTCAGTCTGCAGCTCCAATGGTTTTGCCAGAGCAGCCTGACGCAGCAGGTTCATGAGGTAACGGTGATCCCTTCCTCCGGTAATATCAGGCAGACGACCAACGACACGGGAAGGAGCAATAAATTTTCCGGGATCGGTGCTGTAAGACGCTTCACAGGCGTAAGGCAGGTCGCTGTTCACGTACTTGTCTTCCTTATCCGCCAGATTCTGTAACTGAATATGCGGAATGACATCCTGAGAGCCGAGCAACAGAATATAATCGGGAGTCATCTGTTTGTAAATGCAATCAATAGCCAGTTTATTCTGAACAGGATCATTGGCTTTCAATACAGGCCTGTAACCTGGTATTGCTTTAGACTCCTGATCCAAAAAAAACAGTGAAGTGGAGATACCCCTGCCTGCGTCGCACTTGATAAGGTGTTCTATAGCCTTCCGGATATGCTTCACATTCTTTCCGTATTTGCGGTTAAGTGCGGAAAGGTTGGTAAGGATAATTTTGTCGGTTTTTTTCATACGTGTTGATGGTGCTTGTATTGCTCTTTAAATCCGTATTCCGATGATAGTCACATCATCAATCTGTTCCAGTTTTCCTTTCCAGTCTTCAAACACTTCTGACAGCCGCTTGTGCTGCTCCTTCATCGGTAATCGGGAATAGGACAAAATAACTTCTTCCAGGTGCTTGTATTTGAATTTTTTTCCTCTAGGGCCACCGAACTGATCGGGGTAACCATCCGTGGTGGAATAAACAATATCTCCTTTTTCGAGCGGAATTGTATGCAACGTAAATGATTTTGTTTCATCATGATATTTCCCTACCGGCATTTTATCCCCTTTGTAATGTGTCAACACTCCCTTTCTCCATAACCAGATAGCATTGTTGGCACCTGCGAAATGAAGGCTCATCGCATCAAAATCATAACAGCATAAAACGGCATCCATTCCGTCCCGCGCCTCTTCCTCCGAGCCTTCGGGGTTGAGGGCATGAATGATTTCAGCTCTCACCAGGTTCAGCACTTCTGCCGGATTTCCAGTGCCACGCTGCATGACTATTTCATTTAAAAAAGAGATATTGAGCATACTCATAAAAGCACCCGGCACACCATGTCCGGTACAATCTGCTGTAGCTACAAAAAAGAGTCCGCGCCCATCTTTACCGGGAGCAGGTGGGGTATGAAGAGCCCAGTAAAAATCACCGCTGACAATATCTTTAGGCTTGAAAAGAAGAAAATGTTCGTCGGGCAGGTGTTTGTTAAAATAACTTTCACTGGTCAGCAAAGCCTGCTGAATACGTCGTGCATAATGGATGGAGTCAAGAATCTCCTTTTGTTTTTCTTCAATGATAACCCGTTTTTCTTCCACCTCATTTTTCTGCTTCTCCGCAACTACTCTCAGCTCTTCGGCAATAACACGCTGGCTGTCTGCAATATCTTTCTGGCGTTCTGCTTCCTTTTTACCCAGTTCAGCGAGTTCTTTCTGTTCCACCACCTCGGCAGTACGGTGTTCCACTTTAAGCTCAAGGATCCTTTTTTCTTTCAGCAACGCAGCTGTTCTCCAGCGGTAAAGACCGAAGAGCAATGCAAAGATCAGGATGGCTTCAAGGCTGTACGCCCACCATGTACGGAACCAGGGAGGTGATACGCGGAAGGAATACATGACAACCGGACTCCAAACACCTTCCGGACTCCTGGCCCTGACTTTAAATGTATAACGCCCCTCTCTTATATTACCGAATGAGGCACGGGTTTGCTGACTCACCGGACTCCAGGCATTGGTATAGCCTTCCAGAATATATTCATAACTGACCAGATAGGGACGGGAAGGTTCTATGGCATTGAATTCAAAAGTTACATCATTGTTTTCATAAGGCAGGCAGAGATTTTCGGGTAAGGGGTAAAAAGGATTGATCCCTTCAAAACTGATCTGCATAAATGGTTTGTCAAAGCTGTCGCGCAGTGCCGGACTCAGTGACTTTCCGAAAAAAAGAAATTCTTCTGAGGCCGTTGCAGGAGCTTCGGCATTGTATTTGCCTTGTTTACGGCCTTGGAGACTATACCAGTTTACGTTTTTTCCGTTGATCTGTATGTTTTGTATAACAAGCTCCGGAGGTACAATACTTCTATTGAGGGCATGAGGGTTGAAACGTACAAGCCTGTCGCCTGTACCCGCCCAGATAATATTTTTCGAATCACAAAACATAAAGCTTACATCCTTTACCGGATACCCGTTCTTGATATTGAATACTTCGAAACCTGCATGCTCCAGATTCTTTCTTTTGATAAGCGGCAAGTTTCCGGTGACGGTATGTCCGGGCGCATTGCGGAATACAATGCCTGCCAGACCCAGATTGGTTCCGGCCCAGATACGTCCCTCCTTATCCTGAATAATGCTGTATATCTGTCCGTCAGGTAATCCGTCTTCCAGCCCCAGGTTAATAAAAGGAGGGCTGCTTTTATCCCCTGCAAGCAGTGCTAGTTTATCCGAAGCCGGTAATACACTGATTCCACCACCACCTGTACCGAACCAGAGGTTACCGGCATTGTCTTCATATACGGCATTGACTTCATTGGCACAGAGGCCCTGGGCCGTAGTGAAGTTCACAAAAGGCTTTTCACCTTTCAGTCCTTTGGGAATGCAGCTTATACCTCCGCCCTGTGTACCGAACCATATATTCCCGTCCTTATCCTGTATGATGGCATTGATACCATTGCTGCCAAGTCCGTTGGAGGTTGAATAGTTGACAAAGGTATGCCCGTCGAAATGCGAAACTCCTGCTCCGCTGGTACCGAACCAGAGGTCTCCGTTACGTTCACAGCACATACAAAAAATAGTATTGCTCGCAAGGCCCTGCCTGGTGGTATAGGTTGTAAAGCTTGCCTTGTCTCCCGGTTTGGAAGGAAGGCTGTAACGGCACACACCTCCTCCATCGGTTCCCATCCACATTGATCCTTGTTTATCTTCCTGCAGACTCCAGACGGTGTTATTGGGAAGACCATGTTCCTGGGTCCAGTTACAAAATACCGTTTCCCCTCCTCTGCCTAATGGCAGAAGGCATACACCGCCACCATTGGTTCCGAGCCATAGTTTATCTTCCTTATCTTCAGTAATGCTGAACACACGGTTGTTGCTCAGGCCCTGCACGGTGGTATAGGTTTTGAATGCCTCCCCGTCATAGCGTGAAATTCCTCCTCCGTTCGTTGCAAACCAAAGGTTTCCATCCCGGTCTTCAACAGTGCTGAAAACCCAGTTATTCGGCAAGCCCTGAGCCATCGTAAGGGTG
>JBIOHC010000048.1:0-34167 GCA_044448685.1 Bacteroidia bacterium | reverse complement strand
CGGTGAAACAGATTCAGTTTACCCCTCCGGAAGTAACGGAGAAAGAGGTGGAAAAACCGCCCCCCCCACAGGATGAAGTGAAGGATACCCATGTAGGGGAGAAAACGACCGAAGGTACAGACGATGGCCCTATAGGACCCGTTACTCCTCCTGTTGTAACCGATCCGAATGAGAATACTGTATTCAGTTATGCCGAAGTATCCCCTGAATTTCCAGGAGGAGAAGCGGCACTGATGAAATATCTGGGAGAAAACATTAAGTACCCCAATATGGAAAAAGATAACGGTGTACAAGGTATGGTGGTTCTTACGTTTGTGGTTGACCAGAGTGGAAAAATTTCGGATATAAAGACATTGAAAGGTGTTAAAGGAGGTCCGAACCTGGAAAAAGAAGCGATGCGTGTTGTGAAAACAATGCCTGCCTGGAAGCCGGGTAAAATGAATGGAAAATCGGTGAAGGTGCAGTTTAACTTACCGGTTAGTTTCGTGCTGAGATAAGAAAGCATTTGGAAGACAAACATCCCATCCTGAGAAGAACGCTGCAATTGTTGAGCCTGTCAATGATTGCAATTTTCTTCGGGTTGGGATTTTTACTTTGGTTTACTCCGTTTATGAGCGATTATATTGTGCCAGCAAACAGGCCATTGCTTATCGGTATCCTATTTGCTTACGGGATTTTCAGGGGATACCGGACCTGGAAAAAATACAGTGACAATCCGGATAATTAATATGAGCTGCCGCATTATGAAAAAGCTTCCCGGCATTTGTGCAGGTATTCTCTGGCTGTTCGGTGCCAGCTGCTCCTACGATTATAAAAACACCGAAAGTGCTACTACAGGTAAGCTGAAGCTGGGGGTAGATGAATCCTATTCACTGATGATGGATTCACAGATCTATACTTTTGAAGCTCTTTATCAGTATGCCAAAGTAATGCCCCGCTACCTGCCAGAAGCGGATGTGATACAGGATCTACTGAAAGACAGTATACAGGCTGCTGTTATTTGCCGGGACCTGACTGATGCTGAAAAGAAAATGTTTGAAAGCAAGCAACGAATCGTCACTACCACCAAAATTGCTACCGATGCCATTGCATTTATCGTAAACCCTGAAAATAACGATACCAGTTTATCTGTTGATCAGCTTAAAGCAATTTTTGCAGGTGCCGACACCAGCTGGTCTCAACTCGATAAGAATAACAAATTCGGCTCTATTCGGGTTCTATTTGACAATACAAAGAGCTGTAATGCGCGTTTTGTTTCCGAAAATCTGCTGGATAAAAAACCGTTTCCTCCTTCCTGCTTTTCAGTTAAGACCAATGCCGAAGTGATTGAGTATGTGAACAAGAACAAGAATGCATTGGGGGTAATCAGTGTGAGCTGGATCAGTGATTTTCATGACCGGACTTCTCAGGAATTTCTGAGCAAGATTAAAGTGGTGGGCCTGAGTGAAAGGAAAGAGCCGGGGAGTGCAGCCGATTATAAAAAACCTTACCAGGCCTGGATCTACGAAAAGACCTACCCCCTGCGCAGGGATGTATATTATGTAAAAACAGGACTAGCCGGAACTCTTGGCTCGGGTTTTGCAGCATTCATTGCCGGTGAAAAGGGCCAGCTTATTATCCATAAAATGGGTATGGTTGCCGCTACTGCACCGGTACGTGCCGTTCATATTTCAACTGAGTAATGTAATTTATTTTTATCCCTATGAAAAGACATTTTTTAGCCTCCACCCTTGTGTGTTTAGGTATGTATGCTGCATCAGCCCAGACCCTGAAAGATGCTATCCGGATGACAGAAAGCGAGCGGTATGAAGCAGCTTCAGCAACCTTCAAAAAACTGCTAAAGAGCGGTGATGACCAGGGAGGTGATACCTGGTTTTATTACGGAGATAATTTTTTCGAATGGGATGTGCTCGATTCAGCCCGGATGATGTTTCAGAAGGGTACCGAAACCAAACCAAGCAATCCGCTTAATTTCACTGGTTTAGGAAGTGTAGCCTGGATGGAGCATAATGCAGAGCTGGCCAGACAGAATTTCTACAAAGCCACCTCTCTTACTACCACACAAGCCAAGGAGCTTCCCAAGAGCAAACAGGTGCAGGTATACCTGAATATAGCTCAGGCTTACCTTTCCAATCCAAAAAGTTTGCCCGATGCACTGACCAATATCAATGCAGCGATGAAGATTGATCCTAAGAACCCGGATGTGTATGTACTCCTGGGTGATTATGGTGTGGAGAAGAACATTACGGATGTTTCGGAACCAATGAAAAATTATGAGAAAGCATCGGAACTTGACAAGACTTCCGCCAAAGCCCTCATGCGTCTTGGACAGATGTCCGTACGTGTTCAGAACTGGGATGAAGGCCTGAAATATTATAACCAGGCTGTTAAAATGGATTCTACTTTCGCTCCTGTTTTCAGAGCCAGAGGAGATCTGTACCTGAATGCCGGAAAGTATAAACAGGCTATTTCAGATTATAAAAAATACCTGAGCATGAACAACAGTACTACAGCCCGGGAAAAATATGCACAGGCTCTTTATTTCACCAAGGAATATAAGATGTGTATAGATGAAATGAAGGAAGTGCAGAAAAAGGACAGCTCCAGCCTGGTTATTTTCCGTTTAATGTCATATAGCTATTACGAGGCTAATGACTATGGACCGGGTCTGAAGAACATGGAGAATTTTCTGGCCAAACAAAAAATAAAGAACAAGCCTAAACTCATAGCCCTCGATTATCAATATTACGGTAAACTTCTGGCCAAGACCGGCCAGGAAGACAAAGGGATCGAACAAATCAACAAAGCAATTGCCCTGGATTCATCCAATGTGGAAACCTATGGAGATATTGCAACGATCTATTATAATTCCAAGCGTTATACCGATGCAGCCAAATACTATAAACAAAAAATAAGAATGAGTAAGAAGGTGAATGTTCTGGATTATAATTCACTTGGACAGGCTTTTTACAAAGGCAAGGAATTCGGAAAGGCCGATACGGCTTTTATGAAGCTCGCCGAAACTGAAGGGTACTCTGTTTTCGGAAATGCCTGGAGGGGAAAATGTAATTTCATGATGGAAAATCAGGAAAAGCCCGAAGGCAAGGCTAAACCCTATTATGAGCTGGTTATTCAAAAGGGATCCAAAGATGTGGAACGGAATAAGAAAGATCTGATATCAGCCTATTCCTATCTGGGCTTTTATTATTTCGTTCAGAAAAATTATGACTGCGCCAAGGCAGCCTTCCTGAAACTTCAGGAACTGGATCCGGCGAATGAAAAAGCCAAATCAGGACTGGAAGATAAATTTATTAAAGCCGCTTCCGGTACTTGTGAGCTGGTGAAGCCTTTATAGAGACAAGACATAAGACACAAGGGTCAAGACAGAACCCTTGAAGGGGGGGGGAAACAGACTACATGACAAAAGACTCTTTGCTTGCATGCAAAGAGTCTTTTCGTTTAAGGAAAGTATCAACCCTTAAGGGGAAAGCGACTGTCCTTAAAAGGAAAGTATCAATCCTTAAAGGGAAACTGATTGCCCTTAAAAGGATAGTGTCAATCCTTAAAGGAAAACTGATTGCCCTTAAAAGGATAGTGTCAATCCTTAAAGGGAAAGTGAATGTCCTTAAAAGGAAAGTACCAATCCTTAAAGGGAGAGTGATTATCCTTAAAAGGAAAGTACCAATGCTTAAAGGGAAAGTGATTATCCTTAAAAGGAAAGTATCAATCCCTAAAGGGAAAGTGATTGCCTTTGAAGGGAAAGTATTTACCCTTAAAAGGAAAGTGATTATCCTATAAAGGAAAGTATCATTCCTTAAAGGGAAAGAGTCTGTTATTAATGGAAACAGAAAACAGCAATCACGGTTAGTGATTACTGTTTTAAGAGTATTGATAATGAGTTCTTTACTTCACTTCGAAGGTAAAGAGGGTATGCATGTCAGTAACGTGGTAGTCAACTTTTAATTTCTTTGGTTCAGCGCTTTCCACTTTATAGGTGAATTTCTCTTTGGAAGCATCATCGGTGAAGTTGATATAAGCAGCTTGTTTGGCCCAGGTGCCGGCTTTGTCTTCCCCGTTACGTTTCAGTTTATAGGTTCCGTCGCCATTCATCCAGAGATAGTCATCCACCTGCTTTTTCTTGGGTTTGGATTCTACAGCCCATTCTTCAACAGCGATGAGGACCCATTTTTTTCCGCAGAGGGAAGTATCACGTGCCGGAGCAGGTTTAGGTGCGGCTGGTTTTGTTGTTTTGGTGGTTTGAGTCTGTTTGGTCTGTCCATGCAGGCACAGAGCTAAAGGCAGCATAAAAAGAAGAAGTACAAATTTTTTCATGGTATGTATCTTAGGTTTAAAGAAGAATTACAAGGAACATGCCAGGCCTTGATAAGGCCTTATTTTTTTCCGAGTAAAGATAGATATTTATCTTCTTTTTTGCGCATGAGGGCTTTAAGGGCAGGACCCTTATCCGAATGACCGAGGAGGTGGAGAACTCCATGTACAAGAACGCGTGATAATTCGGTTTCGAAGTCAGTTTTTAAAGTCAGGGCATTATCTCTTACCCTGTCTATGCTTATAAACAGATCACCTGATATGCATCGTCCTTCTGTATAGTCGAACGTGATAATATCGGTAAAGTAATCGTGTTGGAGGTATTGTTTGTTGATACCGAAGAGATAATCGTCCGAACAAAAAATAAAGTTCAGTGTACCGGGCTGTTTTTTCTCAATAAGAATGACCTGAGTCAGCCAGCGTTTACGAAGCAGGGGGGTAAGCAGCTTAAAACGGGGGTATTCTGAATGAAAACGTATAGAAACAGGAGGCACCAAAGGACTAATTAGCGGAAAGCTTGAAATCCAGGACAACTTTAGAGCCATTATCCTCAAATTCCACCTTATCGGCCAGGTGTTTCATGAGGAAAACACCTCTTCCATTGGGTTTTTCTATATTTTCAGGGTTTGTCGGGTCGGGCAGGGAGTCATAATTAAAACCATCCCCTTCGTCCTTTACGGAAAAACGCAAGTGATCTTTATCGGAAAGGTATCCGATATCAATATTTTTATTGGGGTTTGCCTTATTGCCGTGTTGAATGGCATTATTGACTGCTTCTGTAATGGCTACCAGGATGTTACCATAATGGTCTTCTCCGATATTGTAAGTTTCACAGATCGCATTTACAAGCTTTTCTACTAGTGCGATATTCTCAGATTGTGATGTTATCCTGATTTTCTTTTCGTCTTCGGCCATTATAAGCATATCTGATATTATTTTTCTTCAAAAGTGTTAAAATACTGGGAAACTTTACTCTTATAATAAGGGCTCAGGGAGGGGGGTACAGTCTTTAAAAGTTCCACTTCCCGGGCTTTTAATCGTTGGTATTCAAGGAACGCATTTGGGTTACTAAACTCTTGATTTTTAGGCTGATCGGCTTTACGTTCCGTATCCATTTCCCGTTCCTTCTCAGCCTTCTCATAATCCAGCATTTTATTCAAAATCTCCTGCTGGCGTTTAATAGTTTCCTGTGTTATACGCTTATTTACGAGATCGGTTTCAGTTTCGTCCATTTTTTCTGCGGTATTGCCTAAAGTTCCTCCTCCTTTGCCGTCTTTTTTGAGCTCATCAGCCATTTTTTGAAGCATACCCCGGATGGCTTCCTGCTGGGCTGCCATACGGGCAAATTCTTCACTCATGCCGGTTTGTCCACCCTGACCCTTGCCCTCCTTCATTTTCTTCATCATTTCCCCCATTTTCTGGTTCAGTTTCTGCTGCATGGCACGCATAGAGGCAGCGCTTTGTTTTTGTCCCTTACCCCCCGGTTTGTTACAGGATCCTGAACCTGGTTTACCTTTCTTGCTTTCCTGTTCCATATTGTTGAGCGATTCATTCAGCATTAGGGCAAGATTATTCACTGAAGTCATGGCAAACTGCTGGCGGGAAGATGCCTCACCTGTATTCCTTTCGGCCAGGTACGTCGTTGCCTTATCCATATTGGAATTGATAGCGCTGATTTCCTTGTTTACAATATTCCCGATATTGGGATTGCGTTTACTCAGTGCAAACAGACTGTCTTCTATCATCTTTGCATTGTCTTTAAGCTGATTCTGTTTACGGGGTATTTTCAGGTATTTAGGGTTGTCCAGCCTGGTCTTGCCCAGTTCAGCCATGAGGGCTTCCTGATCAAAGGAAAGGTGTACCAGATTTTGTAAAATCTGGCGGAGCGAGTTAACGTCTTCTTCATTCTGCTCCTGTTCCATTTGGCTCTGCATATTGCTCAGTTTCTGGGCAAGTTCCTGCATTTTCTGTGCAGCAGCTTTCTGTGATTTGGAGGCCTTACTCTTTTGGTTCTTAGAAAGCGACTCTTTGCTTTCGCTTTGATCCTGTTTTATCTCCTGTTCTTTTTCTTCCGTCTTTTTGAATTCTTCATGAGGTTTTTCCAGGGCATCATTTTTTTTCTGAAGATCATCCAGTTCTTTCTTGATATCATCAAACTCCTTGTTCAGGGCATCCTGTTTATTTTCCAACTCTTTGTTATCGGCATTTTTCTGCTCCGATTTCTCGCCTAGCTTCTGCTGATTTTCAGACAGCTTATCAAGCCGTTCTTTTGTATCAGTAAGTTTTTTGTCAAATTCAAGTTGTTTAAACAGTTCCAGTGTCCTGTCCAGCTCTTTCTCCAGATCTTTATTGCTCAGTTTCATCTTTTCAAGCTGCTCCTGCATCTTGTCCTTATCCATTGTCTGCATTAGCTTCTCCAGCTCTTTCATCTGTTTCTTCATGTCATCGGTAAGCACCTGATCGAACAAGTCCTGAATCTGTTTCTGCTTTTCCAGGAGCTGTTCATCATTCTTACGGTAATCACTTTGTTCTTTCTGGCTCTTTTCATTTTCCTGTTTGAACTGCTCTACGCTGCTTTCCAGCTTTTTCTGTTTGTCGAGGAGTTCCTGGATTTTTTTACGGTCTTCCCAGGTCAGTGATTTTTTCTCCAGCACCTTTTTATGCAGTTCATCAATATCTTTCTGAAGCTCCTTGGCTTTCTGCATGCTTTCTGTGATATCACTTTTAACGGCCTGACTGGAAGTTTCTGATTTTTCAGCCAGCTCTTTCAGCGTAGGGGCTTTGAAAAGCATTTTCTGGCTGCGGGTCGATTTAGGACCGTGTACTCCATCATTATCCCATACTTCAAAGAAGTATTCAATCTGATCACCCGGAGCCAGGTTCAGCTTGCTCAGATCCCAGAAATACATAAACTGATCCTGCGTAAGGGATGGGGTTACCGGAATTTTGACGGTTTCATATTTCTCCCCGTTTGATTGTTGTGTTGAATCTGCTGCCCGCTGTAGTTTGTATTCAAAATGCAGCGCACTGAAGCCATAATCATCTTTGACTTCACCCCTGTAGTATATATGCTGATCACTCAGGGAGTCTTTGCGTTCTTCTATCTGTATTCCCGGAAAAAGATCAGGAATCACCTGTACGGTATAAACAACAGAGTCCTTGCTCCGGATAAATTCATTGGAAGTGGATACGGCATAGGAATTATTGCTGAGAAAACGCTTGCTGTAGGAGCATGTGTTTGCCGCAGGGCTTAGGAGATAAGCGCTGTCGGCGAAGCTGATACGCAGCTTGCGGGTATCCTTGGTATTGAAGCTCCAGCTTACACGGGTGCCGGCAGGGATCACCAGGTCGCCTGTATTCCTCAGCACTTCGTTTTTCTTACCGATATAAGCAGGGTAGTCCAGGTGTATATCGAAATTAAGCAGGACAGGATTAGGCAATACCCGTATCAGGTATTCGGCAGAGCTGAATCCGTCGGCACTGAGTCTGAATTTGGTATCATGTTGCAGATTCTTGAACAGATAGGTAAAATGAACGATGTTGTCGCGGCTAAGTTTGTATTCATTCCCATTCACGAGTACAGATATAGTTGCCGGAATCTCTTCTCCTGTCACCTTGACTTCCAGAGGGAAGTCCTGCTGCTCTATTGTTTTCATTTCCGGATTCAGAATATGAAACTGGAAGGGAGCCTGTTTTTCAAAGTACTGGTTATGATTCACGAGTCTTTTTGTACTTTCAGTAAGTATACTGGGGGCAGAGAAGACCAGGAAGAGAATTACAACAAGCGGAGCGAGGGCATATTTAAGATAGCGTTTGTTTTTACCCAGATCAATGGCAGCAGTAAAAGGGACAGGTTTAAGTTCCTTTATTTTCTGGTTGATAGAAGCTTCCAGCAAGGCCTGGCTTTCCTGTTTAACAGGAGCAGAGGTTATATCCTGAGAAACTTTTTTAAGCTGTAACACATTCAATAGTTTATCCCTTACTTCAGAAAAATGTGTGCCTATAATTGCAGCAGCCTGTTCATTGCTGATAACAGGTCCGATACGGTTAAGGCGGAAAAGAGGAAGAGCAATATAACGGATACAAATAGCAAGTATACCAGCCAGCAAGGAATAGAACAAGACTGTACGGACCGTACTGTCGAAATGGGCATAATATTCCAGAACAACAACCAGGAGATAAAATGCCAGCACCATACCGGTGGCATAGAGCCCGCCTTTGATGAGCTGGTTCTTGTAATATTTTCGTATGAATTCATCCAGCTTTCGGAGCAGGATATCTTCCTGATAATTCATAGCTTATGCAGCTTTGTAATGGATAAATTTAACACTATTTAAGTCAATAACCTTGTCTTGCGGGGGGTGTTTGGGGATTATTAACATTTATTTTGCCAGTGCACGGCGGTGGGGTCAAAAACTCCTGAACCTGCCAAACACACCCAGCGGCAACTTACAGCCTGCAGTAGCCTGAAGGAAGAGCTCACCGGTTTCGAGTTTGTTTTTTGCTTTTTTGGCCAGGAGGTTATCTATAATAAGGGAGGAGAAGCCAAGTGAATAGGCATTGAGGATCATGAAATGGGCTTTGGGATCGAGGAGTTCGAGCACACCTTTCATCATTTCATTGATATTGTCTTCCAGTTTCCATTTCTCCCCGTTAGGGCCATGGCCGAAAGCAGGAGGGTCGAGGATGATTCCATGGTAGGTATTGCCTCTTTTCTGTTCCCGTTTCACAAATTTGAGGGCATCTTCCACCACCCAGCGTATATTATCCAGTCCCGAAAGATCCATGTTTTCCTTGGCCCAGGTTACCACCTGGCGTATGGAATCGACATGGGTGACATCTGCTCCGGCTGCTTTGGCAGCCAGTGATGCTCCACCGGTATAGGCAAAGAGGTTGAGGAATTTAGGAGCTTCCCCGTGATGAAGGGCTTTGATTTTACTTACAGAGTCATAGATATACTCCCAGTTGGTAGCCTGTTCAGGAAAGACACCCACATGTTTGAAAGCGGTAAGTCCCAACCGGAAGCGGATAGCCGGGTCCTTGCCTCCGAAGGCATAACGAATCTGCCATTGTTCCGGCATTTTACGGAGCATTTTCCATTCACCTGATGAGCTTGTTTTCGGTACAAACCGCACATGTGCCTTCTGTTCCCACTCTTTGAGTTGCAGGCAACGATCCCATACTGCCTGTGGCTCGGGACGGATGGTGATGAAATTGCCGAACCGTTCGAGCTTTTCAAAAGCTCCGGCATCAATCAGTTCATACTCTTTCCAATAAAGCGGGTGAAGGATTTGCATGGCCAAAGATAACCATTCAAACTTTGGAGAACAGGGAGATTTTGATATATTTGAGTCAGCAATCCAATGTCATGATACGATTTGTTTGTACTCTCTTCCTGGGGTTATGCTTTTTTTGTGCTCCTGCTCAGGTATTGAAGCTGCCTGCACGTAATCCGGCGGCTATGAACGGAACCCAGTTTGTTGCAACAATCTCTGGTGCATCCCTGAGTCTGACGGCCAGGGAAAACATGATTTTTACAGAGATCAGCAACGGCAATATACCGGCTTTTTACCGCAATCTGGTTCCGGTAAACTCTTCAGCAACGATTTCCAGCGTAACGCAGTCGGTTACCTATTATGTGATTCCCGATTACCTTGCGGTTGGTTGTGATTCGGATTATTTCCTCTGTCCGATGAGCCCCATGCTGGCCACACATATAGCCGATATAACGGGATGTACCCTGCCTACCCGTAAGATGGTGAATGATATCTATGCTGGAGCTACCGTGAAACTTACGCCTAAACCGATTCCTTACTCTCCAACAAACGGAATGACCACTGTACCAGTGTGGGCGAACTACAATGATACGGTAAGGGTAGAACGGGATGCTGTTCTTGCAAGTCATCCGCTTGGAGAACTCACCGGAGGAGATAAAAAAGATGTGGTGATCAGCAATATCATATACAATACCCCTAACCGGGTGGTGATTTATGGATGGCATACCTCTGTTGGCAACCCCATACAGCCAATGACCAATGTGCATGCGGATACCTATATGGACTACAGTCATGGTATAAGGCTGGTACAGGACAGTGTCATCTATAACGGCAACCCGACCACAGTCAAATCCATTTTACAGAATGCCACGCTGAACCCCTTGCTGAGCGACGAAGGTGCGATTGCTCAACCTCAGTATCCCTATAATTTTGGATCACCCGGGCCGGTTACTCCCGTTTCTTTCGGTGTGCTATGTAACGGAACCAATTCCATTCGTATTGTGGTGAGCAATGATACCGGCGCCACTCATTACAATGTCTATACCAGTACTGACGGTGTTACATTTGCTGCACCAGTGCTGATGCCTAAGGCATCCCTTGTCATTAACAGCTTGCTGAACAATACTGTTTACTTCATCAAGATAGCCGGATATAATTCGGTGAGCGGTAATTCATCAGCAGTTTCTGAATTGCTTGCAGCCTCTACCGGGGTGATGCCCGACAGTGTATTGCTGGTTTACAGCTTTGACAGGGTTATGACGGGCAACACCCTTAATTTTGTGATACAACACGGGCAGAGTTTTCATAACAATCACAAAGTCTTTTCCTCTTCCACCAGGCTTGGGGTAAGCAATGCCCTGGTGAATCTGAACACCTATCCGACTGCAGATTATATTATGGGAGAGGAGAGTACAGCCAACCGTACTTTTAACAGCGTGGAACAGAACCTGGTATCGGCCTATCTGAAAGCAGGAGGTCATTTGTTTGTGTCAGGTTCTGAAATAGCCTGGGATCTGGACAAGAACGGAAGTGCTTCCGATAAATCCTTTTTCAATAATTACCTGAAAGCTTCCTATACTGCGGATGATCCGGGGGGGCTGTCTTCAACATATTATTCCGCTTTTACGGCAGCAATGCCTTCTTCTATTTTTCCGGCTGCAGACACAATAACATTTGATAACGGAACCCATGGTACGTATAATGTAGCCTATCCGGATGTGGTGGCACCTATGAACGGGGGGGTGGGGGATATGCATTATGCCACAGCAGGGACTGATCTGGGAGGTATACATTATGCAGGCGTGTTCCCGTCCGGTACAGCTGCAGGCAAGCTGGTTTATTTATGCTTTCCTTTTGAGACGATCTATCCTGCTTACAAAAGGGATACGGTTCTGGCCCATATCATCAAGTTTTTCGGAAGCAGCGGAATAGCTACCGGAGAAATGAATCAGAGTGCTTATGGGAATCTGAAACTGTATCCGAATCCTGTGAAGGGTATTGGAACCATCGAGTTTATGCAAGGTGGCAGCGGACATGTTAAAGTGGAGGTCTTTGATATCAGCGGCAGACAGGTAAGTGTGCTGGCTGATCAGGCTTTTCCGGAAGGGCAATGCCGGATTGAGTTCACGGCTTCAGGCCTGTCAGGAGGCTTGTATTTTATTAAGGTGGAGAGCCTTTCGGGACAAAAAGTCGTTCCGTTTCTAAAAACACCCTAATACTTTTCAAACACAGATTGCTTATAATAAGCTCTTTCTGTCACGAGCAGGGAACATATAATTGGCTACTTTTCGCTGATTAATTCCTGTTAAGCCTATGACATCTAACACCGCTAAGTATTCCCGTTCCTCTCTTTACATTCTTATTACCGTCTTTTTTTTCTGGGGTTTTCTGGCCGCATCCAACAGTATCTTTATTCCTTTCTGCAAGGCTCATTTTCATCTCACCCAGATGGAGAGCCAGCTTATAGACAGTGCCTTCTATGGAGCTTATTTCATAGGGTCCTTCCTTCTTTATCTGAGTTCTGCAGCCAACGGTTCTGATGTCTTAAACCGTATCGGTTACCGCAAAGGAATTATTTTCGGTCTGGTTATCTCCATACTCGGGGCATTTGCCATGATCAGCGCCGTACATTCCGGATCTTTTGCATTGATACTGGGCGCTTTTTTTCTGATAGCACTCGGATTTTCCATACAGCAGACAGCTGCCAATCCGTTTGTGATAGCCCTTGGCAACCCTGCTACAGGCGCACACCGGCTGAACCTCGGAGGAGGGGTCAATTCATTCGGTACAACACTGGGCCCGCTTATTGTCAGCTTCTTTCTCTTTGGCAGTATCAGCGGAGCTGCAGAAGCGGATATCAGCTCTATCAACAAACTCTATCTTATCCTGGCAGGGGTCTTTTTGCTCGTAGTCCTGATTTTTGCTTTCAGCCGTTTGCCGGAAGTGACCACGAATGAAAAATTCGGCAAAACGAATAAGGCTACCTGGGCCATGTTCCTGCTTACAGCTCTGCTTGCTGGGGTCATCGCTCTGGGTTTTCTTACCGATGTGGACAAAGTCTTGCTGCTATCGGGTTGTCTGGCAGGAGTTCTATGTATACTGATAGGATCCTATATCCTCGCCGGAAAGAACGGGGAAGGCTGGGGAGCTATGCAATACCCCCAGCTTATACTGGGGATGATAGCCATTTTTGTTTATGTAGGTGTGGAAGTGACTACACAAAGTAATCTTGGGGCCTTGCTCAAGACTCCTGAGTTCGGGAAAATAGATAAGGCGCAGATAGACCAGTATGCATCCCTGTACTGGGGCAGCCTGATGATTGGGCGCTGGGTGGGAGCCATCACGGTATTCAATCCAAAAGGGTGGCTGAAAAAGGTTCTGACTTTGTTTATTCCCCTGCTTGCTTTCTCGGTCATACTGGGTGTGAATATGATTCGGGGCAATAGTGTAAGCGGTTTGTTACCCTATCTTATTTGTGTAGGTATACTGATAGCCGGGTTTTTCTTTGCTGCCGAAAAGCCAGTCCGCACCATGATCCTGTTTTCCATTATGGCAGGAGCAGGGATGATCATCGGTTTGCTGACTACCGGAAAAATTGCAACATTCGCCTTCCTGAGCGGAGGCCTATTCTGTTCGGTTATGTGGCCTTGTATCTTTTCACTTTCTATTGCCGGTCTGGGTAAATATACCAGCCAGGGATCCTCTTTCCTCATCATGATGATTTTGGGAGGAGCGATTATTCCTCCTTTACAAGGTAGCCTTGCCGACAGTAAAGCGGGTATACATGCCTCCTATGTTATTCCTCTTATTTGTTTTGCTTATCTTGCTTTTTACGGATGGAGGGTTAAATTTGTGTTGCAGAAACAGGGGATAGATTATGATGCGGCTGTAGGGAAAGATCATCCGGAAATAGATTAACATCATATGCAAAAGAAGCTTGCCGCAGGTATAGATATAGGAGGTACCAATTCCGTTATAGGGCTGGTGGATGAACAGGGCCATATTACAGCGCGCAGCACGGTGCCTACCAATGCCTTTGATACGGCGGAAGAGCTGGTAATAGCACTCGGTCTGAAAGCGGAACAGCTCAGGATAAATACAGGTCATTCCGAACTCATTGGTGCAGGAATAGGAGCACCCAGCGGAAATTATTATTCAGGCTGTATAGAGCATGCTCCCAATCTTAAATGGAGTGGAATTATTCCCCTTGCATCCTATTTTCAAAAGCATCTCCACACCGATTCTGTTATTACCAACGATGCCAATGCAGGAGCTCTGGGTGAAATGATATTCGGGGCAGCGAAAGGGCTGAAGAATTTTTTATTCGTTACACTGGGTACAGGTTTGGGAAGCGGCATAGTGGTGAACGGTGAACTTGTATACGGGCATGATGGTATGGCTGGAGAAATGGGGCATGTGATTCTGATTCCGGATGGACGCTTATGCGGTTGCGGAAGGAAGGGTTGTCTGGAAACCTATTGTTCGGCTACAGGTATACGTACAACATTTTTAGAACTCACAGGTGAGCATGACAGGCCGGGCATAGATGCGAAATATATTTTCGATCTGGCAGAGACAGGCCATCAGGCTGCCATAGATGCATTTAATTATACAGGTCGTTTGCTGGGACTGGCATTGGCAAATAGTGTGGCCTATACAAGTCCGTCAGATATCTTTTTATTCGGTGGTCTGGCCCAGGCCGGCATCTGGATTCTGGAGCCTGCGCGTCAGAGTATGGAGGCTAATCTGTTACATGTATACCGCAACAAGGTTAAGTTAGGCTTGTCACTTCTGGCCGAAAATGATGCAGCCATTCTCGGCGCTGCATCCCTTATCTGGAAAAAACATCAAGCTAAAGTTCCTAATGCACAAGCCTGATCCGGGAAAAGAGCGCAATCATATGGCTACGGTTATACACCGTTTACTCCTGCTTGTTTCTATACTTACGGGTGTGATAGCCGTGCTGCTGTATGTGTTGTTATTCGGTATGCCGCATCTGTATGCAGAAAAGAACATTCGTTCACCGGAAGCTTTTTCTTCTCCTTCTGCTGTAGCCAAAAATTATTGGAAGGCTCCGGATACTCTTACTATACAACAGGATCCTGACAGCAAACGCATTTTATACGGACAAGCTCTGATACGGAACACAGCTTTGTACCTCGGACCGAGAGGAAGTGTATCGCATACCACGAATGGAATGAATTGCCAGAACTGCCACCTTGATGCAGGTACGCGTCCTTTCGGAAATAATTTCAGTGCGGTTGCATCAACCTATCCTAAGTTCAGGGAGCGGTCGGGCAAGACAGAAAATATTTACAAACGTGTGAATGATTGCCTTGAACGAAGTCTGAACGGGAGTGCACTGGATACTCTTTCGGCCGAGATGCAGGCTATCAAGGCCTATATATGCTGGCTTGGAAAAGATGTGAAAAAGGGAGTTAAACCAGCGGGAAGCGGAATAGAGGATTTGCCTTTTATGGACAGGTCTGCAGATCCGGAAAAAGGAAAAACACTTTTTGTTTCCAAATGTGTTTCCTGTCACGGAGCCGATGGGCAAGGAAAGTTAAATCCCGATGGGATGGCCTATCAGTATCCGCCTTTATGGGGAGCTCATAGTTACAATGACGGAGCCGGATTATATCGTCTCACCCGTTTTGCAGGCTATATCAGGAACAATATGCCTTACGGTGCTACACATGAACTTACACAGCTGAGTAATGAAGAAGCCTGGGATATTGCAGCCTATGTAAATTCTATGCCCCGGCCTGCAGGAGATATAAAATCAGACTGGCCCCGCCTTGGAGGAAAGCCTGTTGATAATCCTTTTGGACCTTATGCCGACCCTTTTTCGGTACAACAACACCGGTACGGACCTTATGCAGCAATTAAAGAATGGAATACTAAACATCAACAAAAAAAACCAAAATGAACATACTGACACAACCCTGGCCCTGGTATATTGCAGGCCCTCTGATAGGACTGATGGTCCCGGCATTGCTTATTCTGGGCAATAAACCCTTTGGAGTATCGTCGACCTTAAGGCATATCTGTGCAGCCTGTATTCCCACAAATGCTAAGTTTTTCAAATACGATTGGAAAGCGGAAAGCTGGAACCTCATTTTTGTTTTCGGTGTAGCACTCGGAGGGCTCGTAGCGGGTTTTTTCTTTATGAACCCTGCTCCGGTCCGTATTTCACCAGGTACGGTTAATGATCTTTCTTTAATGGGTATTAAAGAGTATTCAGGACTTGCACCCGCTGAGATTTTCAACCTGCATTCCCTGTTAACCCTGAAAGGATTCCTGCTGCTTGTTGTAGGTGGCTTCTTTGTGGGTTTCGGAACACGCTATGCAGGAGGATGCACGTCGGGTCATGCAATTATGGGCCTGAGCAATCTGCAATGGCCTTCGCTTATTGCCACGTGTTGTTTCTTTGCCGGAGGACTGGCAATGACCTGGTTTATTCTTCCAATCATTTTTAAACTCTGAGCCATGAAAAATATTCGTTTTTTAGTTTTGGGATTTATCTTTGGTATCATTCTTATCAAAACAGAAGTGATTTCCTGGTTTCGTATCCAGGAAATGTTTCGTTTTCAGTCCTTCCAGATGTATGGAATTATCGGTTCCGCAATTGTGGTGGGCATGATCAGCATTATGCTCATCAAGCGCAATAAAGTAAAAAGTATGGACGGGACAGAAATCCGTATTGCCGACAAGGAGTTTACGAAAGGTAATATCATTGGCGGATTTATCTTTGGTTTGGGATGGGCTATGACAGGCGCCTGCCCCGGACCCTTGTATGCATTAATCGGAAGTGGAATGGGGGTAGTGGCTGTGGTGCTTATCAGTGCAGTGCTGGGCACATTTGTTTATGGACTCCTGAAAGACAGGCTGCCTCATTAACGGGAATTAAGAGAACTGTAAGAAAGAAGAGATGAGCGAACAAGGATGCACTAAACCAGGTTGTACCTGTTCCTGCCACGGGCAGGCCTTGCCTGAGAATGTAGAGGAGAAAAAGGAACAGCATGATCAGAGCCGGAGGGATTTTATCCGTTATGCGGGTCTGGCAGGGATTGGAATGGGGCTTGGGCCTGCTGTTTCCTGGTGGCTTCAGGACAAGGGGCATCTGAATGAAATTATTAAAAACCCGGCTATCGGAAATGGGAAAGCGCAACGCATTACGCTGTTGCATACGACAGATATTCACGGGCAGCTGGATATTCATGATGAATTTTTCTGGGAAAGCGGAAAGCCTGCCTACCGTAAACGGGGCGGATTCTCCAACCTTCAGACGCTGATAAATACACTTCGTAAAGAGAATCCGGGCAATACGCTGTTACTCGACGGGGGTGACTGTTTCCAGGGCAGTGGTATTACTTCACTGACACAGGGGCAGGCCATGATGCCACTGATGGATAAGCTGAACTATGACCTTGTGCTTCCGGGTAACTGGGAAGTGGTATACGGAAAGCGAATGCTGCAGCATAATATGAATGGATATGCCGCAGCAAAGGTCTGCGCCAATATGTTTAATAATGATGACCTGGAGCACGGCACGCTCTTTCCGCCATACCAGATATTCAATATTGGCGGAACACGCATTGGTTTCATAGGATACAATGATCCGCTCACGCCGGTGCGCCAAAGTCCTGCCTATTCCAAAGGAATACAATTTACCAAGCCGGAAAAGGACCTGGGAAAATATGTGAAGATATTAAGAGAGGAAAGAGGCTGTGCCATGGTATTTGTTGTTTCCCACATGGGCCTGGCCCAGCAGCTCAACCTGGCCAATGAGCCCTGTGCCCAGGGAGTCGATTATATACTCGGTGCCGATACCCATGAACGTATACGCGAACCGTTGCAGGGTAAATACAGCAAGGTTACAGAACCCGGAGCATTTGCATCTTTTGTAGGCAAGCTCGATATCGTTATTGAAAACGGAAAGATCAAAGATGAACATTACGAACTGATTGATGTGGACCCGGAGAAGTATCCTGAAGATCCGGAAATGAAGCACCTTGTTGAGTCTATCAAGAAACCTTACAACAAAGTACTGAGTCAGGTAATCGGTCAGACCAGGACACCACTGGTGCGGTATTACATTCTCGAGACGCCTATGGATAACCTCATCACGGATGCCGTGATGTGGAAGATGAAAACAGATATTGTCGTTTCTAACGGATTCCGTTTTTGTCCGCCCCTGGTACCCGATGCGCATACAGGAATGGCCGATATTACCAGAGAGTACCTGTGGAGTATGCTGCCGGTCAATTCACAGGTAAAGACAGCCGATGTAAAAGGGAGACAAATTCTGAACTGGCTGGAAAAGGAGCTGGAGAATGTCTTTGCCAAAGATGCTACCAAACGTTTTGGAGGATGGTTTGTCCGTTTTCAGGGTATGCAGGTCACCTTTACCATCAACAATAAAAAAGGAGAGCGGGTTCAGGAAGTGAAGATAAAAGGAGAATGTCTGGATCCGGAAAAGATATATACCATGGCCGCCTGTGAAAGAGAAGGAGATCCGGACAATATGCTGTGCCGTATGATGAATGTACACAACCCAGTGCCTCAGGGAATTTTGTTGCATGATGTCATGGAAAGCTACCTGGCTGAATATTCACCGGTGTCACCAAAAATAGAAGGCCGTGCTATTGCAACAGATGCAAGTGCTGATCTGCTCACTCAGGCTACGGAAGGCATACCCTATCAATTCCGTTAACAGGATGAAGCAGCTAATCTTTATACTCAGCATCTGTTTCGTTCTTCATGCCGGGGCTCAGAAACAAATACCCTGCATCATTCCTCTTCCTCTGGAAATAAAAACGGATACAGGTTTCTTCAGGCTCAGCAATACCACTGTGCTGGTCGATAGTCTGCAGGAATTCACAAAAGAGATCAATGTATTCAACGGGCAATTACAGAAAAATCTGGGCTTTACATTAACGGTGAGCCCGCATAAGCCCGCCGGCAATTACATACGTTTAGAGCACGGCAATGAAGGGAATGCAAGAGCGGCTGAAGAGTTCTATGCGCTCCGAATCAAGCCAAAACATATTGAATTAACAGGTTATCCTACAGGTGTTTTTCACGGTATGCAGACCCTGGTACAGCTTTGCGGAACGGGCAATACATTACATTGCTTGAAAATCCGGGATGAGCCGTTTTATTCCTGGAGGGGAATGCACCTGGATGTGTGCCGGCATTTCTTTACCAAGGAAGAAGTGGAACGTTATCTGGATTATCTGGCTCTGTATAAATTCAATGTGTTTCATTGGCACCTGACAGATGATCAGGGCTGGAGGATAGAAATAAAACAATATCCAAGGCTGACAGAAATCGGTTCCGTGCGAAAAGAAACGGTAATCGGTAAACCGAGCGATACTGCCCGTTATGACGGAAAGCAGCACGGAGGTTTTTATACACAGGCAGATATAAAGGAAGTACTTGCTTATGCCGATGCCAGGCATATAGTGGTGGTTCCTGAAATAGAACTGCCCGGTCATGCACAGGCGGCACTTTCCGCGTATCCGCAATACTCCTGTACAGGAGGCCCTTTCCCGGTGGCAACAACCTGGGGAGAATTCAAGGATGTGTACTGTCCTACCGAAGAAACATTCACTTTTCTGGAGCATATTCTGGATGAGGTAGCTGATTTGTTTCCCGGACAGTATATACATATAGGAGGAGATGAATGTGCGAAGGACAGATGGAAAGCCTGTCCCAAATGCCAGGCACTGATTAAGAAAGAAGGGCTCAAAGATGAAAATGAATTACAGAGTTATTTTATACGCCGTATCGAAAAGCATCTGAATAAAAAAGGCAAACAGCTTATTGGCTGGGACGAGATTCTGGATGGTGGACTGGCACCCAATGCAACAGTGATGAGCTGGAGGGGGACTGCAGGGGGGCTCAAGGCTATGGAAATGAAACACACCGTTATCATGACACCTGGCAAACCCTGTTATTTTGACCATTACCAAAGCAAGGACAAAGCAAAAGAACCTTTGGCCATAGGAGGATTCAATCCCCTCGAAGCTGTTTATGCTTTCAATCCGATCGGGGAGATTCGTCCTGCACAACGCAAAGAAGCCCTTAAATATATCGTCGGTGCTCAGGGTAATGTATGGACAGAATATATCACTACCTTTTCACAGGTGGAATATATGTCAGTACCCCGTATGTGTGCCTTGTCGGAAGCCTTGTGGACAGCGCAAGGGCAAAAAAATTATTCCTCTTTTCTGAAACGCTTGAAACAGCATACATCCCTGCTTGATAAGATGCAAGTGCATTATGCAAGACATTTCCTTACTCAAACTGCAAAGCCATGACCAGTCGCCGGAAATTTATTCAAAGCACAGCTCTTGCTGGAGCAGCAGTACTGACGGGTCTTCCGCGGGTTGGAAAAGCCTCC
Source organism: Bacteroidia bacterium (assembly GCA_044448685.1). GTDB lineage: Bacteria > Bacteroidota > Bacteroidia > Palsa-965 > Palsa-965 > Palsa-965. Next base: position 14,154 of record JBIOHC010000048.1, on the reverse strand, counting down.
GTGAATACGCCGGGCCCGGTGCGTAAACCCATTGTGATATCGACCTGGAAGCATGGTATGGATGCCAATGAAGCAGCCTGGAAAATTCTCAGTGCAAAGGGCTGCGCACTGGATGCGGTAGAGAAAGGTGTCAATGTAACCGAGGCCGACTTCACCAATCACAGTGTAGGGCTGGGAGGTTTACCCGACAGGGATGGGAAGGTGACCCTCGATGCATGCATTATGAATGAAAAAGGGGAATGCGGATCCGTAGCTTTTTTACAGCAGATCAGGCATCCTGTTTCCGTAGCCCGTATGGTGATGGAAAAAACACCCCATGTTATGCTCGTGGGTGAAGGAGCTCAGCGTTTTGCGCTGGATAATGGATTTAGAAAGGAAAACGGCAAGCTCAGTGAAGCCAGTGAAAAAGCCTGGAAGGAATGGCTTAAAAAGACGAATTATAAACCGGTTGTCAATATTGAAAACCACGATACCATCGGAATGCTGGCTCTGGATGAAGAAGGGAATCTGAGCGGTTCCTGTACTACCAGCGGAATGGCGTATAAAATTCACGGGCGTGTAGGTGACTCACCTATTATCGGAGCCGGTATGTATGTGGATAATGAAGTAGGTGCTGCCTGTGCCACAGGTGTCGGAGAAGCGGTAATGAAGGTATGCGGAAGCTTTCTGGTGGTGGAACTTATGCGCCAGGGTATGAGTCCGGATAAGGCCTGCCGGGAAGCTATTCAACGTTTAATAAATAAGAATCCAAATTACACTGATATGCAGGTGGGTTTTCTGGCTTTGAACAAACAAGGGGAGACCGGGGCTTATGCGGTTGCGAAGGGGTTTAATTATGCCATTCATGATGCTGAGGGGAATCGGTTGGTTGATTCGGAGTATTATTTAAAATAGTCTTTGTTCTTTTGGAGTCACTTTGTCATTCTGAGGCGCCTCAGAATGATAAACACCACTCTGCTACTTACTATACGTATCCCAAAGACTTTTCAGTACAATCCCTTTTTTCAGTTTCTCTTCACTAAGGTCTGAGAAAAAGATAATTGATTTTTCTTTACCGGGCAGGAGGTCAACATAATTTTCATCGGCAAGGGCTCCGGTGCCTTCGGTGGTGGTGATAAAAACATTTTTAGCCAGGACATCGCTTTTGACGTAGAGTACAAAGTGATCATCCACCTTTTTGATGGTGAAGGTAATATGGGGCTGGGGAAGTTGGAGATTTTTAGGCTCTGTAAAATAAAAGATGCCGCTGCAGGACGTATCCTTATTTAATGCCATGGAATAGGACAGGACACAATCTGTGAGATCATATCCATCCAGCAGGGCTGTTGTCTTTGTATTCTTCTCCGGGTTTCCGCTTTGCATCAGCTGGGAGAAAATACGTTCATTGCCTTTGAATTTCACATTCTTTTTTATTTCGGTTTTATGCTTTCCATACAGATCGCTTACTTCTATGACGAGTTCTCCTGATCTTGTTTTTTCATCATCTGTAACGGCATTTATTCTCAGCATCCCTTTTTCCGTCCAGGCGCTAAGCAGGACAGGTGCAAATGCTTTATAGGCAGCATAAAAACCAGCCTTGGGGTCTCCGTAATAGTCCATGACACTCCAGGAAACAGAAGGCCAGTAATCATTCCACTGCCAGAATAAGGAACCCATACAGGCCGGTTTGTTCCTGCGCTGGGCTTCGATGGCTGTCTTCATTCCTTCAGCCTGAAGAAGCTGGCTGAGATAAACAAAAGATTCAAAGTCCTTAGGCTTGCGGTAATGCCTGTCGATGTATTTTTCAATAAGCCCGTTTCCCTTATAGCTGAACTGATGGGCTTTCATCACAGGGGAGTTTACATCCGGATTTGTTTCCCCGTTAAAATGCCGGATACTGTTCACAGAAGGAAAGGACGGGAAACCGAATTCGCTCATAAACCTTCCTACATGGGTGTTATAAGCCCCAAAATCTTCTTCCCCATGCCATACACCCCAATAGTGATTATCACCTTTTTTAAAATCACCAGCCTTGCCCCAGTTGCTGATGGGGCTGGAAGGGAGGTAGGAACGTCCGTTATCGAGGAAGGTGATCAGGCGGGGTAAAAGTTGCCTGAACAAGGAATTGTAATCCTTCATCAGACGCGTGGTATCTTCCGTGCTGTAGTGAAATGTTTTTTGCCAGCCCCAGTTTTTCCAGGCCACTTCTATTTCGTTGTTTCCGCACCAGAGCGCAAGAGAAGGGTGGTTACGGAGACGCAGGATGTTATCTCTCGCTTCGGCTTCCACATTCTGAAGAAATGCAGAATCACCGGGGTAGAGGGTGCCGCTGAACATAAAATCCTGCCATACCAGTATTCCGTTCTGATCAGCATAGTGATACAATTCTCCATCACCATAAACACCTCCTCCCCATACACGGATCATATTCAGGGGCAGATCCGTGAACTGGCTCTGTATAGAAGTATTGTAATCGGAAACTTTCTGAAGGAGTGGAGGGGGCAGGATGTTGGCACCTTTTATATAGAGAGGTTTTCCGTTTACCCGGAAGAAGAAAGAGGTTCCGATGGAATCTGTTTCATTGACCAGCTCCACTGTTCTCAATCCGAAGGAAACGCGGCGGAAAGATTTGTATTGCTTACCGATTGCTGAAACAGCTATTTCATACATATTCGGCTCTCCCATTCCGGCAGGCCACCAGAGGCTGGGGTGCTCTATTGTAAAGGGGATATGAATCTCAGAAGTTCCTTTTGAGACAGGAACATGTGCGGAGATTTGAAAGGCTTCAACGGCAATTAATACAGTATCGGGGCGGGTGGACTCAAGTGTCAGATGTATCATCATCTCTGCCCTGGCCTTGCTGAGCTGCTGAGTTGTCATCTGTACATCACGTATGATGAGGTCGTGCCAATAAAGTATATGCGCTTTCTGCCGTATGCCACAGGTAAGCATACGGGGGGCGAAATCCCAGCCGTATTGGAGGGGCGACTTACGTGTATAAGGAGCCGTGCTGTCATTATCGGCCGGGTAACGAATTCCTGATTTCATCATATGTTCGCGGACATAGGCAGGAGGAGAATGAAAGCGGATACGGAGTTTGTTATCTCCTTGTTTCAGTATTTTTTCAACCCGGAGGGTATACATGCGGAACATGTTTTCCGTATGCAGAATCAGGGAGTCGTTCAGAAAAATATCGGCATAGGTATCCAGGCCTTCAAATACCAGTTCGGCATTGGCACCGTTCAGGACATGCCAGCGGACTGAATCATGGTTCAGGATGGTAGCATATTCCCAGTCTTTCTGCTCCACCCATTGGCATTTCTTATAGTTCTCACCGTATGTCGGATCGGGAATCAGTTTATTGTTCAGTAAATCGAGGTGGATATTTCCCGGTACGGTAGCCGGTTTCCAGTCATCCTTACCGGCTTCTGAAAATTTCCAGTTCTGGAGTGGAAGATCAACGACGCCCATGTGTTGCGCCCATGTTGAAAGACTCAGAAACAGAAACAGAAGCAGAGCGAAGTGTTTGAACAGTGCGGAGTGTCTCATTTGGTAGAAAAGGAATCTATACGGCGGCGCAGGCCCTGTATTTCCGTCAGGTCAGCATCCGTACCCGAAAGGATGGCGGAGGAATGATATTCAGAAAGTCCGGGAATATGCAGTGCATTAATATTGGATGCCCTTACACCACCACCGGCAATAAGAATGATACGGTCATTGGCATAACTTACGAGGTGACTGATGGCAGCAAAACCACTGAGAGCAGTCGCCTGTCCGCCGGAAGTCAGAATACGGTGCATCCCGCAATCCACACAATCATCGAGGGCTTTTTCCAGGTCACGGCACAGGTCAAAAGCTTTGTGGAAGGTAGCATACATAGGATAGGCAAGTCTGGCCAGTTCGGTGTTACGGGCTACATCAACCGTATAATCGGGGTTAAGGATACCGAAAACCACCCCATCGGCCCCAAGGAGTTTGGCCATACGAATGTTTTCTTTCATTTCTTCAAACTCCTCCTGAGTATAGCAGAAATTGCCGGCACGGGGCCTGATCATGATAAAGAGAGCGATATCGTTCAGGGAGCGGCAGTGAACGATTGTCTGGCGGTCAGGGGTTAGTCCACCGGAGCCCGGTGCACAAAGCTCTATACGGTTAGCACCACCGGAAGAAGCATGGAGTGCACTGGTATAGGAGTAACAACAGATTTCAAGCTGGGGCATGAACGTACAAGGATATATATCAAAGATATTCAAATTGGGATAAGTGATTTTCTGTCCTGAAGGATTGTTGTAAATTTACCCGGATGAACAGCAGGCATTCCTTATTCTGTATTGGCTTGGCCCTCGTATTATTTTCCTGTAAAGAAGGGAAGGAACAGGATAAATCAGGTGTTTCAGGTTTTGTACGTTATGTAGATCCTTTTATAGGAACAGGAGGTCACGGGCATACCTTTCCGGGAGCTACACTGCCTTTCGGAATGGTTCAACTCAGTCCGGATACACGTGCTGACGGAAGCTGGGATGGATGCGGAGGATATCATTATTCGGATACGACAATTCTCGGTTTTTCCCATACCCATCTGAGCGGAACAGGATGCAGCGATTATGGAGATATACTTCTCATGCCCTTTACAGGTACGCCCAGCCTCGACAGCCGGAATTACTCCTCCACTTTTTCACATCAGTATGAAAAAGCCAGTCCCGGTTATTATGCCGTAAGGCTGAACAAGAGTGATATCATGGTCGAATTAACGGCCACACTAAGGGCCGGTTTTCATAAATATATTTTCCCGAAAGCGGGCACAGGAAATATCGTCGTTGATTTATATCACCGCGACAAGACGCTGGAAAGTCATCTGGAAGTGCTGGATAAAACACATCTGGAAGGGATGAGGCGGAGCCAGTCCTGGGCTAAGGATCAGCATATTTATTTTTCACTGGAGTTTTCCAAGCCATTCAAGACTTCTATTCTTCAGGGCGATGCAAAGGAAGGATCGGATGAACCCGGAAAGGACAGGGGAGGGGTATTCAGCTTTGAAACAAATGCCGGTGACAGTATACTGGTCAAGGTCGGTATTTCTACGGTAAGCATGGAAGGAGCCCGTAAGAATCTGCGTGCAGAAATACCGGGATGGGATTTTCAGAAAGTAAGTAAGGATGCTTCCAAAGCCTGGGAAGAAGAGCTGGGCAGGATAGAGGTGAGCGGCCCTGATCCCGACAAGCTGAAGATATTCTATACAGCTCTTTACCATACCATGGTGCAGCCTAATCTGAATATGGATGTGGACAGCAGCTACAGGGGGCGGGATAATAAGATTCACAAGGCCAAAGGGTTTACGTATTACTCGGTTTTTTCTTTGTGGGATACCTTCCGGGGGGCTCATCCGCTTTATACCATTATAGAACAGAACCGCACGAATGATTTTATACAAACCTTCCTGGCCCAGTACCAGCAGGGAGGTCGTCTGCCCGTCTGGGAGCTTGCGTCGAATGAAACGGACTGTATGATCGGTTACCACAGTGTAGCTGTTATTGCCGATGCAGCCATAAAAGGGTTGAAAGGATATGATCAGAAGCTGGCCCTCGAAGCCATGCAGCACAGTGCAATGGAAAACCGGAACGGGCTGGCAACATACCGTTCCCAGGAATATCTGTCGGCTGATGATGAGGCGGAATCTGTTTCCAGGACATTGGAATATGCCTATGACGACTGGTGTATATCCGAAATGGCTTTCTTACAGGATAAGCATGACATAGAAAAAAAGTTCCTGCACCGTTCTCAGTATTACCGCAATGTGTTCGATGCCGGCACGGGGTTTATGCGTCCCCGCTGCAACGGGGGCTGGCTGGAGCCTTTTGAGCCCAGGGAGGTGAACAATCATTATACAGAAGCCAATGCCTGGCAGTACACTTTTTTTGTACTCCATGATTTCCCCCGGTTGATAGACATGATGGGAGGGAAGGCCGGTTTCGCGCATAAGCTGGACTCACTTTTTTCAACCAGCAGCAAGACAACAGGGCGTGATCAGGCCGATATAACAGGTATGATAGGACAGTATGCACACGGTAATGAACCCAGCCATCATATAGCCTATCTGTACAATTACTGCGCCCAGCCCTGGAAAACACAGGATCTCGTTCACTGTATACTCACTCAGTTTTACAAAGCAACACCGGACGGACTCATAGGCAATGAAGACTGCGGACAGATGAGCGCCTGGTATGTACTGAGTGCTATGGGATTTTATTCCGTCACACCGGGCAGCCCTGCTTATTCAATCGGAGCGCCCTTGTTTCCGGAAGTACGTATACATCTGGAGAACGGGAAACTCTTTACTGTACATGCTAAAAATCTTTCGGACGAAAATCATTATGTACAAACCTGTACCAGCTCGCATGCACCCAATGATCCGCTTGTTCTTCCCCATGCTGATATCATGAACGGGGAGAGCCTGAACTTTGAGATGGGCTCCAAGCCCTGCACGGAGTGTGCAGGAAAGAGTGCCTGCAAACCCCTGAGCGGAGCGGGTAAAGTGGAGGATTTTATTCCGGCCCCAATCTTCAATGCCACCTCTTTTCTGTTTCGTGAAAAAGAAGAGGTGAGAATAGATGAAGCCAAATCAGGAACGGAAATTCATTATACGAAAGATCAAAGTCAGCCCGATCAAACCGATAAGGCCTATACCAAACCTTTAGTCCTCTCAAAGACCACCACTATCAAGGCCAGAGCCTGGAATGAAAAGGACAGCTCCATACACAGCGGAATAAGCACAGGCACCTTTTATAAATTTCCCAACTGGTGGACGGTAAAGATTAATTCAACCTACAGTCCTCAGTATTCAGGAGGAGGAGATGAGGCATTGATTGACGGAGTACATGGAGATCTGAACTGGAGAAAAGGTAAATGGCAGGGCTATCAGGGGCAGGATTTTGAGGCCATTATTGATCTGGGTTCATCCCAGATGATAAGTCATGTGAGTGCCGAATTCTTACAGGATGAGAATGCCTGGATTATTATGCCTAAGGAGGTGGAGTTTTTCACTTCTTCTGACGGAAAGAAGTTCAAGCACCTTGTTACCGTTGATCATAACATAGCCGAGAATGATGAAAGGGTACAGATCAGAGAGCTGGGTGTGGATGTGAGGAAGCAGAAGACCAGATATATTAAGGTGAAAGCGATGAATTACGGGCGCCTGCCCGACTGGCATCCCGGAGCAGGGGGCAAGGCGTATATTTTTATTGATGAAATTAGTATTGAATAATACATGCCTCGACTTCGCTCGGCATGACATCGCTTATCCTGTCACTTCGAGCGTTTACTTATGTCACTTCGAGCGAAGTCGAGAAGTGATTCTGTTTTACCCAGGGCCTCTGTGTCCTCCATTGCTGGGAGGGCGATTGTGAGGCACCATCATAGGAGCGGATTGACGGGGTGGTGCAACCTGCCGTGGCGGAGGTGCCGGTTTGGTTTCTTCCGGGCGAGGAGGAGAGGGCCGGTCAAAAGGACCTTCCGGGCGATAGTATGATTTGTCAGGATGTGTATTTGATTTGTCAGGAGCCTTAGGCTGAGCAGGATTTGTTGCCGAATTAATCTTTTCCTGTTTGGGAGCCGGGGTTTTGGCAGCAGGAGCAGAGGGGACAGGTTCTTTGAAGAACGCACTTGTAGTCCGTTCCGAAACAGGGCGTATGGCATTGCGGTTGCTGATATGGGAGGGAGCAGGTTTGTCTGTTGTTGCCTTGCTCAGTGCAGGCCTGTAGATACTGAGGTGATCATTGTTCAGGGTATAGCCGGGGCTGGTACGTTCACGCAGATATACGGGAGAAACCCGTGAGCCTGTAACTTTTTCAACCGAAATCCGGTCCGGTCCGTTCACATATTTTGCGCCTCCGGAAGCGGGAGTGGATGTACGGCTGATCATGGAAGAGGTACTAAGGAAAGAGCTTGTTCCGCTCCTGGGTCCATAATAGCGGGAAGGATTTTCACTTGTGATATAGCGGGAGGGTAGGTATACCCAGCTCTCCCTTCTTCCATAATAGTTATATCCGAAATAGAAGTCACCGCCTATTGCAGGTCCGAGGGCTACCCAGCCGTAGAAGTCGGGCGAATATCTCCAGCATACCCATGCAGGGCCCCAGTCATTACCCGGTATCCAGAGCCAGCCGTAATAATCATCATAGAACCATCTTCCGTAGTGAAAAGGGGCCCATCCCCAGCTGTAATCAGAGAGCCATAACCAGGAGTCATCTGTCCAGACCCAATGACCTCCTGTGCCATAGGGAATGAATTCAGGTCCTGCATAAGGAGTCCAGACATAACCGTAGGGAGGGTAATCGATCCAGGTGCCGTATGGGCTGAGTTCATTATAAAAGACCTGATAGCTTATGCTCACTCCCTGAGCAGGGAGGGTGGTGGTTTCCAGACTGAGTAAGAGTCCGGAGAGGAACAAGATGCGTTTCAGAATAGACTTCATGGCTTTTCGTTTTTAGTTAAAACAAATCAAGTATGTTTTACAAAGAAGAAAAGGAAGTAGTCTGTAACACAAAGGTAGTTCAGAAGGGTTTTGAAGGGTGGGGAATTCGGTGAAGCGGGTGAATGAGGGGGTGAAATCCTTATCTTTGCACCTCGAACAAAAAACCATGGAAAACCGAAGAGTAAGAGTACGCTTTGCACCCAGTCCAACAGGACCCTTGCATATGGGTGGAGTACGTACAGCCCTTTATAATTATCTTTTTGCCAAGCATCACGGAGGGGATTTTATCCTGCGTATAGAAGATACAGACCAGAACCGTTTTGTACCCGGTGCAGAAGCGTATATCATAGAAGCTTTAAACTGGTGTGGTGTTATTCCCAATGAAGGGATTGGATTCGGTGACGGGCCTTATGCCCCTTACCGTCAGAGCGACCGTAAGCCTATGTACCGTCAGTATGCCGAGCAACTGGTAACGGGAGGTCATGCCTATTATGCATTCGATACCAGCGAAGAGCTGGATGAGATGCGCAAAAAGATAGAGGCAGCGGGAGGCAGTTCGTCGTATAATGCCATCACGCGCATGAATATGAAGAACAGTCTGACCCTGTCGGAAGATGAGGTAAAGAACCGTATTGCGGCAGGCGAGACCTATGTGATACGTATGAAAATACCCCGCAATGAAGAGATACGTGTTAAAGATTTAATACGCGGATGGGTGGTGGTGCATAGCGGACAGATGGATGATAAAGTATTGTTCAAATCAGACGGTATGCCGACTTATCACCTGGCGAATGTGGTGGATGATTATACCATGAAAATAACCCATGTTATACGGGGAGAAGAGTGGCTTCCTTCCGCGCCCTTGCATGTATTTTTATACCGCAGTCTGGGCTGGGAGAGTGTTATGCCCGAGTTTGCTCACCTGCCTTTGTTATTAAGACCCGATGGAAACGGAAAGCTGAGCAAGCGTGACGGAGACCGCTTAGGATTTCCTGTATTCCCTATTTCCGGTTCATTGCTGGATACCAAGACCAATAAACCCGAATCTTTTTCCGGTTACCGGGAGGCCGGGTATTTCCCCGATGCTTTTGTGAATATGTTGGCCTTGCTGGGGTGGCATAGCAGCGGGAATCAGGAATTGTATACGATGGAAGAGCTGGTGAAAGAATTTTCACTTGACCGGGTAAGCAAGTCGGGGGCCAAGTTCGATCCTGAGAAAACAAAATGGTTCAATCAACAATACTTACGCATGCGAAGTGATGCAGAGCTGGCAGCAGTATGGATGAAGGAGCTGGAGGCAAAAGGAATAAAGACCACAGCGGCGTATGTGGAGAAGGCTATACATCTTATAAAAGAGAAAGCTGTATTCAGCACTGATTTCTGGAATCTCGGAAGTTTTCTTTTTGAAGCGCCGAAAAGTTATGATGCAGAGGTGATCAAGAAGCGCTGGAATGAAAAGAGTGCAGCGTTTGCAGAGGCTATGGCTAAGGCTTTTGCAGGGCTGGAACCCTTTAATGCTGCATCAGCCGAGGCCTCTTTCAAACAAACGGCAGAGGCTATGGGTATCAAGACCGGGGAGGTGATGCAGCTGTTCAGGGTTTGTCTTATAGGAGCAGCCGTAGGTCCGGCTTTATTCGAGCTGGCTGAATTATTGGGGAAAGAGGAAGCCGTGAAGAGGCTGGAGCAGGCTGTACACACGTTAAAAGCAACAGTAGCATAAGTATGGGAATCATTCAGGTAAATGGAATACGACTGCATGCCTATCATGGGTGTATGCCGGAAGAAGCGAAACTCGGAGCCGACTACCGGGTTGATGTTATCATAGATACCGATTTCTCGGCATCTGAGAAAAGCGATAAGCTGGCTGATACGGTTGATTACTGTACGGTTTATGCCATTGTAAAGAAAGAGATGGATATACGGTCCAAGCTCATAGAGCATGTCTGCCGGCGTATTCTGGATCAGCTTCAGGCAACGTGGTCAGAAGCCAGGATAGAGGTGAAGGTGACGAAACTCCGTCCGCCTATAAAAGGAGATGTGGAAAGTGTCTCTGTTATTCTCAGTAGTTAGGATACGTTCCAGTCCTTCAAAGATCCAGTTCAACCTATTCTTTAGCAAGTTCATCTATTAATTTCCCTGGAGGGGGGAAGACGGCCGTATATTTCCTAAAACAAATCGCCATGGATATCATACGGGAAAAAAACCACTATAAGGGAATATCGCTGGTAACAGGATTATGTCTCCGGGTAGGAGGAGTAACCCTGGCCTTTTTGATTTTATATTTTCTGCTGATGGATGTATTCGGCTTTGGCCGGATTATCTGGCTCCGGGCCTTTAATATGGTTATTCTGGGTTGGGGTATCCTGGTAGGGTTGAGGCAATACAAGGGCTTGGTAAAGTCGAACATAGAGTATTTTACCGGTTTGCGTATAGGAGCCCTTATCAGTCTCATAGCCGTCATACCCTTTGCTGTGATGACAGGCATTTACCTGAGTATTGACACAGGATTCATGAACTATCTGGTCAGCAGTATGAGTATAGGCATGTATCTGAACCCGGCTACTGCAGCTGCAGCTATTATGGCGGAGGGGATTGTGTCGGGGCTGATTTTCACGTTTATTGTGATGCCTTATTTTAAAGAACAATAGTTAGACATAAGATTGATTTCTACAGGGAAAGCCACTTTTACAAACGGGTGTGATCCGGTAACCCAGGCAGTCTTGCTTCTTATGTCTTGATTCTTGTGTCCTGCCTGCGCTGAAGCTCCGGCAGGCAAGCTAATGACTGGATTACCAGACACATCCTACTCCCTAACCCTCCTTTTTGCTAATCAGAAATTTATTATCTTTGTCCCTTGCAGAAACATAGGGTCCTGTGGCCGAGCGGCTAGGCAGAGCTCTGCAAAAGCTCGTACTGCGGTTCGAATCCGCACGGGACCTCATAAAGCCCCTGATTTCAGGGGCTTTTCTTATATTTACACTCACTTTTACACACACTTTCTGAAGAACGAAGCCCTAACAGGGCAGTATATTCCTTTAAATGGGGGAATGTACTGCCGGATTGGTTTTCAGGGCAGAAATGGGCGGGAATTGGGTAAAAAGGCAATATCACGCCTGCCGCTATAGTTTGGTGTGGAAAGGATACCAATTGGATATATTTTTTCACACTTAAAACAAAGGCCATGAAAAACAAGTACGACACATCAGTTATTTTTCTTTATGCAGTTGGGAAAGAAAGATTGTTGCCTGAAGAATTCAGGAAACAAATTCCCTATACTACGATTTCAAACTGGAGAAGGATGGATTACAGTAGATACACCGGGCATGAGTTCAGGTATTTTTTTGATGAAGCCTTCAATAATGCCGAACTGAATTTTCATTACCGGAAAATGAAAAAGGCTATGCTCGGATTTGCTAAGACCTGGGTGGAACTTTCCGCATTCATCAAACCATTAATCAAGAATGCTGGCAAGGACAGAAAAATGCAGATGAAAATTCTAAAAGCGATTGGATACATGAAATCGCATATAGGGTTGGATCGCTCACTTAAACTTCTGGGCGTCTCCCGAACATTGTATCAGCAATGGGTATTGGCAACCCGCTTTGATTGTTTTGACTCCTATACAGCCCTGTGTGTAAAAAGGCATCCTCATCAACTTCAATTAAAGGAAATAGAAACGATCAAAAGAGTTCTTCGCTCCTCCGAGTTCGATCATTGGCCTATTGTTTCAATCGCCAGCCTTTGTCTTAGGAAAAAGAAATTGACAGCAAGCCTTTACACCTGGTATAAATATGCCAGACTTTTGGGAATTACGCGAAAACTTGTAGGAAAAATTCGGAAAACAGTTGGCCTCAGGGCTAAATGTCCGAATGAATATTTACATGTTGATACGACCTTCTACTTGATCATCGATGGTAAAGAAATTTGCATCACCTTCGTCATGGATAACTATTCCAAGATGATTCTTGGCTTCGCCGTAGCGGAAAGATTAAGTTTTGCCCTCATCACAGAAGCCCTATCAAATGCTCTTGCAGTAATAATGAAACATCCGGATCAGGAACATAGTTATCTCGTTGCTGATGGAGGAAGTGAAAACCATAATAAACAAGTTGAGGAGTTTATTGCAAAGTTGTCAGATCATAAAATTACGAAGATTATAGCCTTGAAGGATATTGTTTTTTCGAACTCACCGGTAGAAGCTATTCACAGAACAATAAAAGGACGGTATCTCCGGAATAGAAAGTTTGAAAATATAAGTGTGCTTACAAAATATTTGGAATGGGCAGTTCACGATTACAATGTTCTGAGACCACATTATAGACACAGGCCCCGGACCCCGCAGGAGGTTTATTTCAATACTCCCTTGGGTTTCGATATCAGAAAACGAGTAAAAAATGCGATAGCAACCCGGGTAAGAAACAATAAATGTGCAAAATGCACTGAATGTCAAGGTGTTTGCTCAAAAAAAAGGTGAAATATCTTGCGGATAATTATGCAATACCTACCTTGTACGGTAGATTTGGTTTCAGAAAAACCCGAATGGCGAAGAAAATGGCACAATTTAAAAGTTCGACTCCGGTTCCGTCTACTAAAGGGGAATTTTCCATCAGTATGGGAGATTCCCCTTTATCTTTTACCTCCATCTCCGCCTGTTGTCGGGCGATCCAGCCGAATACTTTGTCCAACTCTGTAGTTCGACACTCGTCGGTTTTCTTGTTGTAGGTTATTCCTTTGGGAAACAGCATAAGTTGCAGCTTTTGCCGATCCTTAAAATCGCTGTAGTCCCACACTTCACGCAGGTTTTGGGCGTAATTCAGCAGCCGTTCGGCAAAGCTTTCCGGGTTCGACACCCTGATCTCGGAAACCCGGAGTTTCTCATGGATTTCCTGCAATTCCAGTTTCAGCTTCCCGGCGAATTTATCGTAAATATCCCGGCTTATTTCTTCAAACGCATACCGCTCCTCCAATCTTTCCAGCTTGTTTTTCAGGTCTTTAAGGCGGTTTAAGAGGCTTTCGTGGGCCTCATGGTGATCGGATTGCAACTGCCCGATCTTGGCAACGATGGCGTTTTTCAGGGGAGTTCGATATTCCTCCTTTACTGTCAATAGTTCAAGAAAATAACGGTAATGTTTATGCATTGCCTTTGCGCTCTTATTGTTGCAACACCCCTTTACCCGGCATTTGTAATACCAAATCCGCTTCTTTTTGACCTGATACCCCGGCATGTTGCATTTGCAATGATCGCATTTCACATAGTTCTTCAGGGGAATCGGTTCATTTACTCCGGTATGGGTGTACCCCTGTGGATTCTTTTGCAAAATCTGATTCGCTTTTAGGAATATATCTTCGTTTACACATTCTTCATGATTTCCCTTTACAAGTTTTCCTTCCAGCGCAACATGGGAAAGTAATCCGCAGTAAAATGGATTGCGGAACATGCGTGAGATTCGTTGCGGGTACATTTCGATTCCGTGCGGTTTCAGTTTTTGCAGGATTTCCTCGGCAGTATATCCTTCGGCTTTCCAATGGAATGCCTTCCGGATTAGTTTGCCCTTCTCGTTCAGTATAATCTTCTTTACCCCGTTTGAATAAATAATATCATAACCAAACGGGGGTTTTGTAACCCAATCGCCTCTTTCCAATGCTTCTTTGGTTCCGGACATACATTTCTCCTTCCGAATCTGGTTGTCGTAGTGGGAAAAGAT
>JBIOHC010000047.1:0-34644 GCA_044448685.1 Bacteroidia bacterium | reverse complement strand
GCCTTTAGCATCCGTAACCGTAACAGAATAAGTTCCTGCTGAAATACCGGATGCCGTGACTGTTGTTTGTGCCGGTGTTGTATTCCATGAATAGGTGTAAGCACCGGTACCTCCTCCAACAGATGCTGTTGCTGATCCGTTTGCTCCGCCGCAGTTGGCAGCGGTTTGGCTGGTTCCGACAGAAAGAACCGCTGGTTGTGAAATGACAACGGTGGAAGAGGTTGTACAGTTGTTTGCATCTGTAATCGTACAGGTATATGTATTTGCAGGGAGGTTGCTGGCCGTGATACCTGTTCCGCCGGAAGGAGTCCAGGAGTATGTAAAAGGGCCGGTACCTCCGGTCATGCTTGCCGTAGCAGAGCCTGTGGCTGATCCGTTGCAATTTGGATTTATGCTGGAAGCAATACCGGCAGTTCCGCCTGCATTGGAATTAACCGTAATGCCGGCACTTTGTGTACATCCTTTGGAATCTGTAACTGTGACAGAGTAAGTTCCGGCAGGAAGTGCTGTGGCTGTAGAGGTGGTTTGTACCGGCGCTGAATTCCAGGAATAGGTGAAGGGCCCGGTTCCTCCGGAAACATTTGCAGTGGCTGTTCCATTGGAGGCACCGCAACTGGCCGGGGTCTGCGCGGGACTTACGCTTACTGCAGGACTTTGAGTGATAACAGTGCTGGCTGTAGCCTGGCATCCGTTCCCATCTGTTACTGTAACAGAATAGGTGCCAGGGGCCAGTCCGCTGAGATTTTGTGATGCGGATCCATTATTCCAGGAATAGGTAAACGCTCCGTTTCCACCCGATGGGGTTGCGGTTGCTGTGCCGTTATTCAAACTGCAAGTGGCATTAGCCCCTCCTGCAGATGCAGATACAGCAGGATTGACAGTGACAGTAACTGTGTTTGTCCCGGTACATCCTCCTGCATTTGTTCCCGTAACAGTATAGGTTGTTGTTGTACCCGGGCTCACTGAAATCGATGAGCCGGGAATATTACCCGGTGTCCATACATAGGAAACAGCCCCTCCTGTATTCAGTGTTGTACTGCCTCCTGCGCAAAAAGAGGGTGTTACAGCGGATGCGCTGACATTAACAGGTACCGGATTGAAGGCTTCGGTAAGGGTTGCAGCGCCGAAAATAATCTGGTATCCTCCGTGAATAATATTTGTACAGATGGGAGTACAGACTCCGGTTGCAGTGTTTACACTGTAAAAGCTGCTGTCGGCCGAGCCAATCATTTGGGTGTTGGAGACACAGTTGGCTCCGTTGGTAACTGAAACTACTCCATACATATTTGTTTTATTCAGCGTCGAAACAACAGAGATAGCAGCCGTTGACGGGTCTACTGTAACGAGTTGATTTGTTGTCGTGGTCAGATATAAGGTTCCGTTGTACCAGGTCAGATCTCCACCTGAAAGGAGGCCTCCGGGGTTACCGATCGTTGTCCATGTATTGGCTCCGACATTGTAATAGTACACTCCGGGGCTTACCCCATCGGCTGCATACAGGTTGCCGCTGGCATCACTGACAAGGGCATTGAGCTGGTGGAGGCTCACACCTCCGTGCGTGGCATTGAAGTTGCCATTTATAACGGTATAGGAAGGCACAGAAATATCTATGCGGTAAACACTGTCTTTGTAATCGATACCGTAAAGAATGTTGGGGTTGAACGGATCGCAGGCAATATCATAAAATTGAGGAGTGATCGGGCTGCCGGCACTGAAAGGCAGCACAACAGTGGCAGTGCAGGTGCTCAGGTCAACTTTATAAATCTGGCCTCCCCATATTTGTTGCCAGAAACTGAAGGTGGCATTCCAGCTATAGGTTGATCCATACGTACTGGCAAATATGGTTTGAGATGTCGCGGATTTGACTGAAGAAAACACCAGAAAGAAGAACAGTATTATCTTAAGTAGTTTTCTCATCAATTGTTTCTTTTTATTGCTATGATAACCCTATGCTAATTCATTATGAAATTAATGAAATGCACGGCCGTTTCCACCCAAAAATCAAATCAGGATTGGAAATCGAAAGGGTAAGAAAAGGGTGGAAAGAGGAAACCCTGACGGAGCTTTTTACAGCTCCCGTCAGGGTTTCCGTAAAGATCAGATCAGAAAGAATCCAGGTCAGTGGGGCGTTGTACTCCGAACCATTTCAGAATCCGCTCACCCACTCCGGGAACATTTACATGAATGATATACATGCCACTGGCTACTGGTATTCCGGCTGTATTCTTGATATCCCAGTCCTGGTAACTGAGGTCATTATCTTTGCGGAACTGTCTCACCAATGTGCCATTGATTGTGAAAATACTGACGGTGCATTTCCAGGGCAGATTGGTTATTTTAACCCTGTTATCAAGCTGTCCGGTCTCATACGAGGAGTAGGCATAATAGGGATTCGGAACAACATTAATCAGGCTGAGTGCATTTTTGGCTGTAGTCAAATCATTGTTAATGGTTTTCAATCCTTCTGTGCTGAATTTATATACGGGCATATTCCTGTTCGGGATTATTGTTGCAGAATCAGCCGCACCGTTGAGGCAGGTTGCATACGGTTTTTCCACTCTTATCTTGATTGTGACAGGAGTCGCCAGCAGGGTTTCTCCAGGGGTGAGCATAGGTATTCCTACCCAGGCACAGTCCTTGAACACATTGCGTTTGTCTGTGGGGTTTCCGCTGGCCAGCTTAGTATGTATATAGGCACCTCCGTCATAAGCGGGCATATTCGTATTGCCGGAAGGCCCGGAAGCTTGAATATATTTACCATTGTGATTGAAGACATAAATATAGTGCTTGCCACCCCATACATTTGTTCCTATCGCGTCAACCATATCGGAAGTCGGATTCCATTGCATATCGCGTCCATGGTAGGCTGTAAGCCAGGAATCTTCACCGAATGCAATATTCAGCCGCTCGCCTGTTTCCACATTGATGGCATAACCGGGAAAATAGCCCATTCCCATTGGATAGTCAATGCCAGGCGCAGGATGGCCGCTCTTATCAACAGAGGTATCTTTTCTCAGATCGAGTTTGGATGCATTGCCTTTAGCCAGGCCGGGTTCATCGGCCAGCTCGAAAACAGGGCAGCGTGACCATTTGCTCTGATCATTTGTAAGAACGATATCTATTCCCGGCAGCTGTGACATTTTGGTAAGTGCGTTGAACTGATCCCAGGCCGGACCGTTTCGGTTGCAAAGTGTTCCGTTTATTGTCTGGTTAAATGCGCATAAACGGTAAGGCCCCCAGGTGCCTCCAAGTACTTTGGAGTACTGTTCAGCGGCATCGAGATAAAGGCCGGTGTTACCCTTTACACTGTTGAAAGCGGCATCACAGGTAGTCGTTCCAGTTGCAGTCTGCTGACCTGAACGTATCCAGTTAAAATCTGTATATCCATCCGCATCCGGAATGCCACCCAGCCAGTTCCTGGTATTATCACTGAATGTCATGGTTCCGGAAAGAAAGTCATAACGGTAATCGCCAGGTGTATAATTATATCCTCCTCCGTTAGCGTCAACAGTTGTCTGCAAGGGTTGTGTGATGGTGACTGAAATTCCCCAGTTGGGCATGACGGAATGGACAGCTGTCAGAGTCTGTTCATTATAGATAGAAAGATTTTTATCCGAGGTCACTGTTTCACCGGTGGTGGTATTGGTGAGGCTCCAGGTACTTGCACCGCTCAGGATACCTCCTGTTGAAGGACCATTGATTTTAAGGGTGAAGTTTGCAACAGGGACATTCAAAGGGTCCACCACTTTTACGTTCACCGGTCCGGCTCCTCCTTTGTACTGGACCTGTTCCAAACGGCTCTGAGGTGCAGGAGCGGAGAGGATGGCATTTACAGAAGCATCCGTGAGGTCAAGTATATTGCCACCGTTTCCGTTTCCGTCAATACGTGTAATGACAGGGCCGGAGCCGTAATTGCCATTGATAATTGTACCTCCGGTCTGAGGTGCCGGAATGTGCGGAATGGCAGAATAGATGCGGATATTCTGACGCCCCCTCTTATACGGCATTTTTTGTCCGATCTCCGAAGGGGTTAGAGCGTTCACAAAAGGTACATCCTGGGCATAAGGGATATAATTATTATAGGCATAAGATACCGCCATGTAATAATACGTTTTCTGGTTCACGAGTTTATTGCCGGCAACCTGTGAAAACAGATCGTTTGTAATGCTGAAGGTGTGGTTGATTCCTCCATCTGATCCTGCAATCATTTCCTGGGGTGTTGTTCCACCCAGGGCATTGTTGGGAACATAGTTGACCAGACGGGTAACACCATTCTTTATATCGCAGTGAGCAACAAGTCTGGCCTTGTCCACATTATCCAGATCCGAAGCTGAACAGGTGGCATCATGAAGCTGGAAGATCTGATATCCTTCAAATTTGAATGTATCCCGCAGACTAGTTGTATTTCCGAAGAGGTAATTGGATTCAACCTGTATCTGAGGATCTATTTCGTAATACCCTTCCATATAATTATTTGACAGAGGGGCCGGCTGGTTGCTGAGGCGTATAATAATTTGCCTGTCCAGTTCCTGTAATGTAAGGTCAGGTGCTGCCGGACCATTCAGCACTTTAAAGCAATTGTCGAAAAGGGCTTGTGCCTTGTCATCGGCAAGTTTAAGTAATTCAACGGAACCATCCGGACCTCCTGAAGTAGCTCTGGCCCATACAATACCTGTTGTAACATAATTGATGGCACCGGGCTGAAGTGTAAACTGGCCGGCCGATTGAAGAAAGCGCCTGTCATTCGGTGTGTTTCCTGCTGTGCGTTCTGACCAGGCCGGCTGGGGAATATGATTTGTGCCCCATCCGGTTGGGTCTGAATTTCCGGGAAACATAAAATCACAGGGCACACCGCTGTTATATCCTGTTTGTCCGTATGTCATACGGCTTCCGTCTCTCCAGTAACCCCGCATATAATTGTAATAATCGGTTCCGGTTCTGGGGTCTCCGTTTACGGTATTCTGATTGTTATAATAGACAAATTTGGACATGATAATTTCCTCACCCGGTTCATCAACGACACCGTTCCGGTTATTATCGATACCATCGTGGGGGTCAGCAAGAGGTCCCTGGAAAAAATCGCAGCCGCAGGCAGGAGGCTGACAGCCGTAAGTACCGCTGCCGGGATTTCCGCTCCCGTCACAGGGCAGCCCATTATATGTATAGCCCAAACCACGGCCTACATCGCAGCCTACAAAATCGTCCAGTCCATATCCCAGGTCCATATCTATCCATTGCCCGAACCAGGTATGCTCCAATGTATATGAAGAGCGATTAATGATTTTGTATTTGTAGAACGTCATGTTATTGATATCATCGTTGGTGGAGAAGGCAAAAGCCTGGGCCTGTACTTCAAGACCTATGGCAGCAGCGTTGGTAGCAGTATGGATATTTCCTTTGTCGTTGAATACCCACCAGAGGTTTTCATCACCGAAGAGTTTCCACCCGCAGTTTTGATTGCCGAGGAGGTCAAAGCCGGGATAATCGCCGTCATTCGGGTCATAACGTCCATCGTGGTTGTTATCATAAAAGGGTGCCAGATAGCGGCTCTGATTTTTGGACATATCGCCCTGCCAGGGCCAGTTCAGAATGGATTGAGGAATGGTATATCCGGCATACTGAGGATCGGAAGGGTTGTCAAACCAGCCTTTGAAACGTTCCACATCGCTCAGATAAATTTTATAATGTTGATCAAATTTCTGACACTGATCGGAAGTCGTAGATACATTAACCGTATCGAGGGGGCCGGGCCAGAAATCATTTCCATCCTGACGGTAAGTCTGGGCAGCCACTTTGAGCTGTCCTCCTGCATCCACTCCCCCTATCCAGAGTGAGCCTGCATAAACGGAGCTGGCACCACCACCTTTTGGAACTTCATATTTGGCCGAGATCAGATCCCACCACATATCCCCTCCTGTGAGTATTTTCGTTCTTACATTATTCAGATCCAGATCTGTCTTTGCAGTTCCCGGTGAGCAGGAATTATCAAGCAGCTGAGCCGGACTGGTCATGCTTTTGTTTTCCTGGTGAGGGCGTTCACTCCTATAAGACATTTCTTTACTGAAACCCGCTTGTGTCAGAAGAAGGCTAAGGGCTGTGCCCGTAATACCGAGGAGATTTCTTTTCATAACGAGGATTTAAAGGTGAAACCGGCACTGGGGGGATGAAAGCTTAATCCTGATGGGGCCAGGCTTGCCTGCCTTCGCTAAAGCTTCGGCAGGTGAAAGGACTATTTTACATTACAAATATAAGTGGCGGCAGGAAAGTACAATACAGGAATGAGTGGGTGGTGGAAATAATTGTAGGGATGGTTGGTTTGGGAGGAAAAATGGAGAAAGGGGCTGAAGAGAGAATCCTATATTTGCACATGAGAAATTTGATTGCCTGCTTGTTTATGTTTTCAGTATCCTGTATGGCTCAGGAAAAATGGGTTTATCCGGAAGCTGTCAAAAACAATCTGGCAGATACGATTTGGCGCACTCCTGTTAAAGATCCGTATCGCTGGATGGAACAGAGCACATCTCCGGAAGTAACGGAGTGGCTGAAAGCTCAAAAAAAACTTGCGGATGATTACAAAGGACCGCTTTTCAGGTCTGTGCTTGAGCAGGTTTCTGCAAGCCGGGTAAAATCAGAATATGTGGAGAAGCAGGGAAAATACTATTTCAGGTGGTATATCGAAAAAGAGAATGAAGTTTCCAGCCTTTTTTATTCCAGAACAGAAGACGGAGAAATGGTTCGTCTTTTTGACCCAAACAGGCAATCGTTTACAGATAAGGTAAGCATCGATGCTTATACCCTTTCAGATGACAGCCGATACCTTGCCCTCCGTTTATCAAAGAATGGAGGCGATTGGGAAACAATACGGATCCTCGATATGGACAGTCATGACCTGCTGAAAGACGAAATCAAATTTGTGAAATACGGAGCGGTATACTGGTATAAAAACGGGTTCTTTTATTCTCACTATCAAGTGCTTCAGGAAGAAGAATCAAAAACAGGAATCATCAAAGGAAGGAAATTGTATTACCATAAACTAGGGACAGCCGAGACCGATGATTTGCTTGTATATGGTTCTTCGAATGATCTTTCCTATTTTTCCTATGAACGTACCCCGGAAGGAAAATACCTGGTTTTGTATACTTCGGGAATCGAAAAACCCCCCACCTGGGTTACCTCGTTGATACCGCTGAATGACAGCCTGAAGTTTAGTCCGCGTACGCTTATTATATCAAAATCAAAAGATAATTACTTTGATGTGCTGGGAGAATTGGGAGGGAAGCTCCTTGTCCGTTCTAATCAGAGTGCTCCAAACGGAGCTGTATTTACATATAATCCACAAGGTACAAACCAACGGGAAGTATTCGTGAATCCTTCCAGCCAGATACTGAACTCTGCGTTTATCTTCCATGATCATTTGATTTTGACGTATTCGGGAGAAAAACCGGATATGGCCGTTATCAGAGACCGGGAAGGGAAGGTAATGAAGACCCTGAAATTGCCGGAGGGATCTGTTTTTTCTTCATTCTCTGCAGGTGATGGTGACGAAATGTATTACGGATTCAATTCCTACTACCAGCCCGGTTCCCTTTATAAACTTAACCTGAAATCGTATGTGAATGAACCACGGGGCCATACCGAGGTTAGTTTTTCAGCGAAAAATCTTGTTACGGATAAGGTGTATTATTATTCCAAAGACAGCACCCGTGTTGGCATGTACATTACCCATTTGAAAGACATGAAATTGGATGGACACAATCCTGTATTACTGGAAGGGTATGGAGGATTTGGGGTTAAGGAAGAACCGTATTATAGCAGAGCCAATATGGTGTTCCTGAACAGAGGAGGTGTCCTGGCAAACCCTGGTATCCGTGGAGGTGGGGAGCAAGCCGGCTGGCATGAAAAGGGAATCAGATTGAAAAAGCAAAATTCCTTTGATGATTTTATAAGTGCTGCTGAATATCTGGTGGCGAACAAGTATACAAATGCCGGAAGAATGGTGATCAAGGGTGGTTCCAACGGAGGCTTGCTTGTGGCAGCCTGTATGGAGCAAAGACCGGAGCTTTTCAAGGCTGTTGTATGTGAAGCGGGAGTGCTTGACTTAATGAGAGATCATTTATACAATATTGGTTATATCTATACCAATGAATACGGGACTGTAAAAGATTCGGCAGATTTTTTTAATATGTTAAGGCTTTCTCCTGTTCACAATGTTAAAGCCGGTGTGCACTATCCGGCCACATTGCTTGTTGCTTCCGATAATGATGACCGGGTAAATCCTTTTCAATCGTTTAAATTTCTCGCAGCATTGCAGGCTATAAGTGATGGGTCAACACCTTATTTACTGGCTTACGGAAGTAAGGGCGGGCATAGTGGAAGTCAGGTTTACGAAAATTATATGGAACAGTCGGCTTATGTTTACGCCTTTATATTCCGTCAGTTGAGAATGCAGGTGAAAAGGAATTAACGCATAATGCCTTTCACGAATTTTTGTACCATCACCCTGGAAGGGTTTGAAATATCCGTTATTTTAAGTACATACAATCCGGCTGACAGGGAGGATATGTCCAATGCAACAGAGTTCGCGCCCAGACCAGCCTCCAGGTTTTCCTCTTTTACACAGCGGCCCAATGCGTCGCAAACAGAAATATGCAGACTGCTGCTTTCATCAGATAAAAATTTCAGATTCACTGCATCCTGTGCCGGGTTAGGATAAAGCTCCAGTTTTTCAAGCGGAGAGTTACAATCCAGATAAATGGTTTTCAGAATATGACTTAAACCGTTCAGATCGGTTTGGCTGAGGCGGTAATATTTATAATCACTCTGTTCATTTTCAAGACTGTAATTATAAGTTGTTATATACGAACTGTTGCCGGTTCCGTTTATTCGGGTAAGCTCAGTATAGTCCGTTCCATTTTTACTGTGCCCGAGTGTAAAAAAGTGATTGTCAGTTTCGGTATTGCAGATCCAGTTAAAATCCTTGACCGATCCTTTGCATTTGCCGCTGAAGCTTTGCAGGTCAATTGGCAGTATAACCCCTGCACAGCCGAAACCACCGGTGGTAATATTGTTGATGATAATGTATTGGGCAGCGCTGGGAGTAGTGGTGGAATAGTATTTTATTTTTACTGTTTTGATAATGGTTGAGGCAGTGCCAATAGTGACTGTATTGTTGGGCCAGCAGGTACAGTTCCCTGCTCCCGAGTTGCCCAGGGCTTCGAAGGTAACTGTAGTTCCGTTTCCTCCTCCAAGCCCGTTGCAATCAACAGATTTGGTTACAGTCAGTGCAGCACTGTTCTTGTCCAGTGCAGTTACGTCAACGGCATCATCCCAGCTGTCTGAACCATCATCATTGATATCATACATGCTGAAACTCACCGGCCCGCACACACCGTTTACGCCAGCATCAAAATCAAGCGTAACCAGCACATAATTCCCGGCTGTTCCGCTCCAGTTTACGGCTACAATGAGTCCGGGATTTATCGGTGTTGCGCAGCTTCCATCTAGGGGATCAGAAGCCCCGCTGTTGTATTTGGGATACCCGGCCTGAAATTTTCCTGTGCCTCCTGTATTTGTTACTGTAGCCATGGCATGATCCGTAAACCCGCTGTTAACAAGTGTGCAGGTATAGGAAGTGGCGGTCCAGGGAGAATAGGTGGTGTTTGTAGTATAATTATTCCACGTGAACGTAGTTTGCCCTGCTGCATTAAAAGCAAGAAGCAACAGGGTAAGAATAAGCAGAACCGAAACAAGGGCCGGTTTAACTTTTGATTTCAAGGACTGTGTGTTTCATCAAAGTTAGATTATGCATATCGGACAGGGTAGGGGGCCAGCCCTCGTATTCGTATTTATAGCTTTTTATTTTTGGGATTACAGGCAGAACTCCGTATTTTGAAACGAAATTCAGCCCAAAATTCACATCTTATATCCCGCGGCAGGAGAGGCTTGCGCGTTATTATATCAAAACAAAATAGCATTGCGTGTAAGAACCTTCATACTTATCCTGTTCACTGTCTTGACGACACTTCCTGCGTATGCCCAATACAGTGCGGAAGTGAACCGCAGTGTGGAGGTATTGAAAGATGCTTCCTATTATGATTCTGCCCGTCTGTTCAAACTTGGAGAGGAGTTGATCACGCATGTTAAGGGAACTGCTGATAAAAGTGCTGTGGCTGAAGTTCATTTGTATTATGGTAACTATTGTTGCTACATCCGTAATTTCACAAAGGCAGAGCAGTATTTTAAGCAGGCGCGTAAAGAAGCTGATGAAAATCATGAATATCATATACATGACCTGGCAAGCATTCGTCTGGCATATCTTGATGCGGAGACGGGGGAAAAGAACGAAGCAGAAAGGGAAATGGATTCCCTGCTGATGAGAGAAAAGGAAAGAGGAGATTTCCGGAATGTGGCCGAACTGCTTAACCTTATCGGTATTAACAAGGAAAATAATAACAAGGCTCAGGAAGCGGCCGGACTTTATCTGCAGGGCCTTACCCTTTCAGAATCAAAGGGCATGCATTATTATGCCGGTGTGTTTCACAATAACCTGGGATTGCTCAAATATTTTACGGGTCAGAACAAAGAAGCCATGGAAGATTTCCGGAAAGGTATGGAGCAAACAGGGCTTGAAAAAAACAAACGTCTGGCCAGTCACATACAAAGCAATATGTGTATGGTATACGTTGCAGAAGGGAAATATAAAGAAGCCAATGAACTCTTTTCTGAAGTGATTGCCTATTCCAGAACCAATAAGCTTCCGGAGGAGCTGGCCAGTGCGTATATAAATTTCGGATCTGCCTTTCAGAATGTAAAGAAAACACCTGTTGCTCTCCTGTATATGGACTCGGCCATTGCCGTTCTCCAGGCTCATAACCTGGACAAGGATCTGTTTAAGGCCTACCTGGGCAAGACGGATATCCTGCTCTCTTCCGGTAACACATCAGAAGCCATACGCATTCTGAAGGAAGCGGAACATATGACTGTTAAGCAAAAAAATCCGGATGATCTGGCTTCTTATCATCTGACGTCATACCGTATAGCAGCTCAACAACTGAATTATAAAAAAGCACTGGAAGAATACCTGGAGTATTCTCATTACCGCGACAGTTCGAATACTATTCTGAACAATAAAGCCATTGCTGAGATGCAGCTTAAATACAATATTCAGAAAAAGGAAGCGGAGATAGAGAAAGAGCGATCCCGTTCTCTGCAGCTGGAAGCAAGTAACCAGAAGGAGCGGTTTATGAGGGGCCTGACGATAGAGCTGGCTGTTATCCTGCTGATACTGCTAACTGCAGTGGCTTTTCAGATCTATTTCCGTAAGGTGAGACAGCAGCAGGCGCTCTTCAGCCGCCAGCTTATCGAGAATATAGAAGATGAGCGTAAACGAATCGCTCAGGACCTGCATGACGATGTTGGGCAAAGCCTGTCAATTATTAAATCAAGGATCGTGACCGGCAACCTCAACAAAAGTGACCTTACAGCCGGTATGGAAACTGAGCTTAGCAGGGTGATTGAGCAAACCCGTCAGATAGCACGTACCTTGTACCCATCGCATCTTACCCAGATCGGACTCGTTCGCAGTATAGCCAGTCTGCTCGAGAATGTGCAGCACGGAACCCGGATTCAATGCAGTTATGATTGCACGGAAGAAGCAGAAAAACTCCCCCTGGAATTAAGCACTCACCTGTTTCGTATTATTCAGGAATGCACACACAATACCATTAAGCATGCAGATGCCACTGCTTTGAAAGTCTCGCTCCAGGAAAAAAACGGGAATTATCAGCTTATTTATCAGGATAACGGAACGGGGTTAAAATCGAACGGACAAAAGAACGGACTTGGCTTGCTCTCCATTCAGGAAAGAGCTAAAATCATTCACGGACAGGTAAGTTTTGACGATAAGGCCTCCAAGGGATTCAAACTGACGATTCAATTCAATGCTAAGAAAAATGCAAGCTTATGAAACTACTGATAGCCGATGATCATCCGATTTTCAGATCAGGATTGAAAGATATACTCGTACATGCCTATCCCAATGCAATAATTCTGGAATGTCCGAACGGACAGGAAGCTCTTGATACAATTCGTAAAGAACAGCCGGAGATTTCAATACTTGATATCAATATGCCATTGATGGACGGTCTGGATGTATGCAGGCAGGTGCACAAGGAAAATCTGAAAACACAAATCATTATCCTGACCATGTACAGGGAAAAGGAGATGATTAAAAAGGCGATGCTTAGCGGTGCATCCGGATATATACTCAAAGATTTTGCAGTTGATGAACTCATTGAATGTATAGCTAAGGTCAGGTCCAACGAAAAGTATATAGGCCCTGCTCTTCATCCTATGTATACGGATATGCTGCAACTCGACAAAAAGAAACAGGAACTCATCACCCTGCTGGAGGGCCTCACACAGGCTGAGTTGAAAACGCTGAAGCTCGTAAGTCAGAACAAAAGCACGAAGGAGATGGCTGAACTCCTGTTCCTGTCAGAAAAAACGATTGAAAATTACCGTTCCAAAGTATGTCAGAAACTGGGACTCCCCCCAAGGAATAACAGTTTGCTGCTGTGGATTAGTGAAAACAGGGAGCTTTTGTCTTCCACAAGCGAGTTTTAACTAGACAGGTCCGCACCACGCTCTTCGCTCTCCGCTTTATATTTGGTTTCTACCTGAACTCACTCATTAGAATTTAATGAGATGATCTTCTATTCGGGTATTTACCATATTCTGGCATGGTTATTAACGCCAGGTTAGTAATGCGATTCCGGCTCACTTTCCCCAACCAAAACCAAAGCCTATGAACATCCGTATCCTGGTTTTAGCCCTCCTCTCACTTGTGTTTTTAGGTTCCTGTTCCGGAGTGGAAAAGAGAATATACCGCAAAGGCTTTTATGCTGAAAGGCAGAAAGGAATCAGGATTCATCATGCGGTTGCCGTATCTCCATCCCCGTCTCCCGAAACTCTTCCTGTTGTTCAGGGAGAAACGGGCGGCCCGGTAACAGCCTGTATTGACAAATCTTCCGCTTACATTATGACAAGGCATACTGCCTGCGCCATTACAAATATCCGAACAGGAACAAGTTCAGGATTGAATACGAAACAGGATCTTTTGGGCGTCAATAAGCAACACCGTTTTTCAATACCTGCACGAACGCATAGCATGGCTCCGCTTTATCATCACAGGAAAGCGAAGAAAAAGGCTTCGCCCTCTTCTATAGGTCTGGGTATTTTCTCCCTGCTTGCAGGAACAGCTTCCCTGGTCTGGAATATTAAGGTCGATTTCTGGCATATGCCGAATGCCTCTTTCACCCCTTCATTATATTATTCCTGTATGTTGTCTTTTATTCTCTTTATTCTATTGCTGACACTTGCCCTTTTTTTGCTCTCTTCCGGAAACAGAGGTAAACATGATCCCAAAATCAGTTTCACACATTCCCTGCTCGGTATCCTGCTCCTTCTTGCAGGTATGGGAGACATGGCTCTGGCTCTTTTCTACCTTATGCCCCTGGCTCCTGTTATCATTGCAGGGCTCGCAGTGCTTTGTATTCTGGGTACAGAGCTGGGTTATATTTTTTCCTTTAATGACTTCCATAAACATCCCTGGGTCAGAAAACATGTCGGACAGGGAATCCTGTTCATCCTGTTTGGGGTTGCGGGTATCCTGGTTGCAGCTTTGTATTTTTCACCTCTCTTTGCCTGTTTAGCCGGTGCTGTTTTCGCAGCAATGGCAGAACATGGAATGGATGTAATGGAGCCTGATCCTGCATGGCACAAAAAGAGCAGGTGGGGGAAATAAACACGATTCCCAAAGTGTATTGAAAAAGGATTAATTTTAAGCGGATTATTCCTGCTTCAGATACACAATGACGCTACTCATTAAATACCTTGCCTTCGCCCTTATCGGTGTATTCCTGTATTTTATGGGTTATGGTATTTATTCCAGAGCTTACAAATGGCAAGGAAGAACAACTTCCCTCAAAATTGCATTCTGGGGCTTCTGCCTGATTTTTGCATTGCCCCTTCTTGTACTTGTACTATGGCTTGTAAGGTCGGATATTAGCGATTATCAAAGAGCCAAAGACGATGCTTCGATACGCTACGGGTATATTGATCTCAAAGGAAACACAGTCATTCCGTTTCTGTATTCCTATGCGGGCCCTTTTGAACATGGCTATGCTTTGGTAGCGAGTGAGGGGCAATCATTCTGGATTGATTCGGCGGGAAAGAAGGCTATGAACCAGGATATGCATTATCGGATTAAATATGAGCAGAGAAGGACTTCCGAGCGGCATGGAGGAGGTGCTATAGGATATGATGAACATACATTCGGTCAGATTTCAGCCATTGAACCTGCTACTGAAGGTTTGAAGGTGGTTCAGTTTGTGTGCAGCCGTTTTATTACCAAAGGGCACTTCAAGTATATCAGCTACCACTACGGCTACCAGGACAGTACCGGAAAGACAGTAATACCCTGTTCATTTTATGATGCTTACCCGTTCAGCGAAGGGCTTGCATCTGTTACAGATACGCTATTAACGGATATGCGTTATAAATGGGGCTATATCGATCATAGTGGCAAGTATGCGATCAATCCTGTTTATCTGGATGCAGACGATTTTCATGAAGGCAAGGCAGCTGTTTCAAAAATTACACGGTAATAAATTTCTAAACCTTTAAAACTACGACGATGAAAAAACCAATTCAAATTATGCTTTGTCTCGTGTTGATCAGTTTGCTTTCCTGCGGGGGGAAAAAATCCGACATGCTTATAGGCACCTGGAAGTTTGAGCATGGAGAATTTAATACAGCCATGCAAAAAGCAAGCCCGGAGATGAAGGCCACTTTGGAGGCTCAGTTTAAGGAGATGAATGAGAATATGAAAAAAACCTATACCTGGACCTTCAATAAAGACGGCTCTTCCAATGCCAGTTATCAGGGCACAGCCTACAAGGGCAAATGGACGCTGAGTGAAGACGGAAAGCTCCTTGTCAGTGTGATGGATGTTGATGGTAAAAAAGATACCTGCCGTATACTGGAACTGAATCCCGGAAAACTGACCTTTACCCAAACCGATGAAAAAGGGGATCTGAGCACGACAACGTTTGTCAAGCCTTAAATAAAGTGTACGGGACTTAAACTATTTTCCGTTCAGCTTTTCAGTCTTTACCAATACTCCGTTTTCGTAATAGCTTTTATTGATGATCAGGGCAGGATTATCCGGGTCCTGTCCCATTGTTACTCCGTTTCCGTCCTTAACATTGGAGCCGGTCGGCTTTCCGTCAGGCAGGTTATCGGTTATACAGGTCCATACTTTCCCGTCTTTATATATATAATCAGACCATACTTTTCCGTCCTTGTAATAAGACTTACCTTCTCCAGTAAGCTTACCTTTGCTGTAAGTATATTCCCCTTTTTTACTTCCATCGTCGTAATAGCTTTTAACGCTTCCCTCCAGTAAGCTATCCACAAAGGTTCCTTCTTCCGCTGTTTTTCCGTTGGGATACTGGCTTTTGTATTTGCAGTTATAAAGCCAGCCATGTCCGAAATTTCCTGCATATTTGATTCCTTTTTCCGTCGTATAAATACCTTCACCGTCGTACTTGTCATTTTTGAATCCTCCTGTATAAGAGGCACCGTTGGCGTACTTAAAAGTGCCTTTCCCGTCTTTCACATCATTTTTAAAATCTCCTTCAAACCGGTTACCTGCCGGGTCGGAATAAACACCATGCCCTTCACTTTTACCATCTTTAAAGGCTCCCACATACTTATATTTTCCTTCTCCCCAGGTTTGTGTTCCCTGGCCTTCATATTTACCGGCTTTATAATCCCCGTCGTAACCACCGTCGGGCCATTTGTAAGTGCCTTTCCCGTTCAGCACACCTGCTGTCCAATTTCCTGTCCAGACTGATGTTCCTTTTGTATAAGTACCTTGTCCGTCCAGCTTCCCGTCTTTGAAATTACCTTCCTGTTTATTTCCGTTTGCATCGGTATAGGAGCCCGGGCCGTTTGTCGGAGCAGGAGTAGGGTTGGCGAGTGCATTGATTTTCTGAATCATTTCTTTGGCAGCCAGGTTTCCTGCATCGGCGGCTTTTTTATACCATTTCATTGCTTCCTGCCTGTCCTGTGCAACACCTGATCCATTGTAATAACTATTGCCCAGATTATTCATTGCCGAAGCGTCATTCTGATCGGCGGCTTTACGGTACCATTTCACACCTTCCTGTTCATCTTTCGCTGTTCCTTTTCCATTCTTATAAAAGTAGCCCAAAGTGCCCTGAGCATAAGCATCTCCGTTTTCAGCGGCTTTCTTATACCATTTAAATGCCTGCACATCATCCTGGGTCACATACTCCCCTTTTTCATAATAATATCCGAGTACTGATTGGGATTCCTGCCTTCCTGCCTCGGCTGCTTTCTGAATCCATTGAATTCCTTTTGACTTATCTTGTGGCACTCCTTTAGCTTTGAGATAACATAAGCCTAAAGCATGTTCCGCATCAAGATAACCTTGCTCTGCTGATTTCTGATACCATTTAATTGCGCCTTCCATACCGGAAACTCCGCCTTCATTGTACTCATATTTTACCGCGAGATTATATTGGGCATTCACATCACCCTGCTCAGCTGCTTTCTGAAAGTATCTTACGGCCTCATTTTTATTAACCGCAGTACCCATCCCGTTATCATACAGCACCCCAAGAAACCCCTGAGCCTCCGCATTGCCTTGTTCGGCTGCCTTTTGTGTCCATTTGAAAGCTGCAGACAAGTCTTTTGTCAGGCCCCACTTTCCGCTAAAATAGGCCTTTGCAAGATCCAGCTGTCCTTTGGCAAGACCGCCTTCAGACGACTTTTGCAGCCATCGAACCGCATCGCTTTCACTTACGGGATAGCCTCCTGCTCCGTTCAGACAGACGACAAACATCATATACTGTGCACTCATATTTCCTTTGTCAGCAGATTTCCGGCTCCAGGCGGCTCCTTCTTTTTCATCCTTTGACAATCCTCCGCTACCGCTAAAATAAAGGAGAGCCAGCTGAAATTGTGCAGTTGCATCTCCCCCTTTGGCAGCTGCCATATACCATTTGGCAGCATCCACATCACTTTTTACCAGGCCGCCCAATCCTTCTTTATACATAGATGCCAGGTTACATTGTGCATTAGCCAGCAGGGCGTCTTCCTGTTCCGGATTGCGAATTCCGGTCTCTGCTGCCTGTTTCAGCCATTTTGCAGCAATCTGATCATTTCTCTTTATTCCATTTGAACCGGCATAATACCAGCTGCCTATTCGTGCGGCTGCCGGTGCATTACCCGCTTCAGCCCCTTTCTGATACCATTTGGCAGCCTGCTGGTTATCTTCAGCAACTCCGTGACCGTTTTCGTATTGAAGCGCAAGGTAAAAAGCACCCCATCCATTTCCCTGATCGGCCGACTTCTGCATCCATTTCACAGCCTGGGCATAATCCTTTGGGTGGCCTCCTTCTCCCTTGCTGAACATATATCCAAGCTGTGCCTGGCTTTCCGCATCTCCTTTTTCTGCTTTTGCAGCAATATCCTCATTGCTTGCTCCGGAACCTTTTTGCTTAATAGCTACTTCAGCTATTTCTTCGTTTTTGGCCACCCCGTCACCGGAAAGCTGCCCATTCCTGTTTACCGGAATGCCTCCCTTCGAAGCTGCTGTATACCATTTATCAGCGGTTTCCCGACTGGAAGTAAGTCCACCTTTACCATTGTAATACATATACGCCAGATCAGCCTGGGCATTAGCTACAAGCGGATTTTCAACAGCCGTATAGGCACCTGTTTTCTGATCATCGGCAGCGCCCTGTTCGGCAGCGTTTTGCAGCCATTTAGCGGCTTCTGTTTCATTTTTGGTCATGCCTCTTACTCCGGCAAGGTACCATGAACCCAATACGGACGCGGCATCCGCATTACCACCTTCAGCTGCTTTTTTATACCACTTAGCGGCTTCTGCATCATTTTGCACAATACCTTTTCCTTTCTCATATAAAAAACCGAGGCAATAGGCTCCCTTTGCATCTCCCTGATCAGCGGCTTTACGGAACAGTTTTGCCGCTTCCGCATCGTCTTTTGCCAGTCCGCCTTTTCCACGATGATATAAAAGACCCAGATTGGTCTGGCCTGTCTGGTTTCCTCCTTCGGCTCCTTTTTTATAGTATTTAACGGCATCTTCCAGACTGTATTTCACAATTCCGTTTTCAAAGAACAGGCCCATGATGGTTGATGCAAAAGCATCTCCCTGATCGGCCGCTTTCTGGTAAAGCTTGAATCCTTCCTCATCACTTTTGCTCAGCCCTCCTCCTCCTTTCAGATACATCGCAGCCAGTGCGGTTTCGGCATAGGTATTGCCCTGATCAGCTGCCTTCTTATAACATTTCACGGCTTCTGCATCGCTTTGGGCACTTCCACCAATACCTTTTTCACAGCAATTTCCAAGACAATACTGCCCGGTTGCATTACCTTGTTCGGCTGCTTTCTGAAACCATTTCAGGGCTGTGGCATCATCCTGGGCAACTCCTCTTCCGTTTGCATAGCAGAGTCCCAGTCCGGCCTGTCCGAAAGGGTTGCCCATATCAGCCGCCTTCTGATAATACTTCATGGCCTCCGAATAGCTCTGAGCAGTTCCCTGTCCGGCCTCATACATATAACCCAGTTTTGCAAAACCGGCCGCGGTAAAGAACGGACGTGTTGCATATTTGATAACAAGGTCGAAACATTCTTTATACTGTTGTTTTTTATAAAAACCATCGGCCTTGATCAGATCCATATTGAACTGACCTTCTTCTTCCGTCATTTTATGCTCCACTCCCTTTTCATCAATATAGGAAAAGCTGTTGCTTACAGAATAATAAGAGAAGGATTCAACAGGAGTATTATAGTGTGTAACTGCAGGTGCTGTATATCCGGAAGAGGGGCTGGAATAATTACTGCCCTGATTGCCGGATGTATGCATACTGTTGTTCTGATACGGAGGAGGCGCCTTATATGGAGGCGGCTGATAATACCTCACTTCATTGATATGTTTATTCGGATTATATACATAATAACCCACAGCTGATTGGGCATGCACCCTCACCGTCAGGAGAAGGAGGAATATGCATAAAATTAATTGTGCCGGCTTGTGTTTCATGAGGAGGAATTTAAAAGTAAATATGAGTTGTTTTTTTATTTATATCCTGACACCCATCACACATACATCATCGACTTGCTCCAGCTCGCCTTTCCAGTTCAAAAAACGTTCTTCCAGTAAACTTTGCTGTAAGTCCATCGGTTCCTGATGAAAAGAGCGTATGGAATCTTCGAGCTGTCTGTATTTGAATTTTTTTCCGTTTGGGCCTCCGAACTGATCGGCATAACCGTCGGTAAAAGTATAAATCACGTCATTCTTTTTCAAAGGAATCTCCTGCAAAGTAAAGGGAATATGATCCCTGTCATGTTTTCCGACTGGAAATTTATCCGGACGAATTTCTATGAGTTCCTTATCCTGACTTTCAGGTATTTCACGCATGATCCAGATGGGGATATAGGCACAGGAAGCAAGGAGTATTTGATCCTTGAAATGATAGGCACATAAAACACAATCCATCCCGTCCTTGCCTCCTTCATCACTTCCATCCGTTTTAAGTGCGGCAATTATCCTTGTTCGGACATAGCCCAGAATTTCGTCGGGGCGAACAAGGGACGTGGAATTAATAGCCTCATTTAGGAATGAAATATTGAGCAGGCTCATGAATGCTCCCGGAACACCGTGGCCGGTACTGTCGGCTGTGGCCATATAAAACCATTCACCCTTACGATGCGCCCAGTAAAAATCACCGCTCACAATATCTTTAGGTTTGAAAAGGATAAAATATTCGTTCAGGTTATCTTTAAGCACCTGTTCACTGGCAAGCAATCCTCCCTGAATCCTTTTGGCATACTGTATGCTGTCAACAATTTCCTTGTTTTTTTCCTCCATCAGATCTTTTTGCTCTTCAATGAGCAGTTTCTGCTCTTCCACTTCATTTTTCTGATCCTGTATGATTTGATTCGCTTTTCTTTTCTGGGTGTAGGCTCTGATGGCAAGGCCCAATAAAAGAAGCACCAATATTCCTCCTGCAGAGAGACCATAGTTCAGCAGTTTTTGCCTGTTCAGGGCTTCTTCTTTTTGTCGCGCCTCTGCTGCTTTCAAAGCTTTGTCCTGGTTGAGCAGGAGGATTGCTTTTTTCTGGTTCTCTCCTTCCGTTGCTTTCTGTTTAAGCTGGCTTTCCGACTCCTGAATTGTCAATGCTTTAAGCTGGTTTTCTTTTTCCAGAAGCATCAGATCTTTTTTATTTCTGTCAAGCAACAATTCCTTCTTTCCCAATTCGGCTCTGGATAAGGCCTGCTTTTTCTCGAATTCTACGCGGGCCAGTGCCTGGTTTTTATCAAATTCCGCTTTAGCCTCCAGCTCTTTTTTATCGTATTCATAAGAAAGCTGCTGACGCAATGCCACCTTTTTGTTTTCTGTATTCTTAATGCTGTCCCGGATCTGAATATATAAGCGGTGCGCATTCAGGGCCAAATCGTACTTGCCTTCTTTTTCATAAATCTTTGTCAGATATTCTTCGGATTCCTGAAGGATATCTGTATATCCATTGATCAGGGAACGCTGGGCTGACTGAACCCCAAAGCTCTCCGCTTCTTTGTATTTCTTTTGTTTGAAATCAAGTTCCGAAAGAGCAAGCATAGTCACTGTCAGTCCCCGTCGTGCTCCAAGCCTTTCGTTGATATGATATGCCCGAACAATATATGATTCAGCCCGGACCAGGGAATCCATATCGTCATAAACCCGTCCGATATTGCTGAGTGACTGCGCTATGGATGCCGAGTCACCCTGGCGGGAACGGTATGTCAATGACTTGTTAAAATAGTCCATAGCTTGTTTAAACTGTCCTTTGCGTTTTGCAATAACACCTAAATTATTCCAGCAAAGTCCAATTCCTTCCAGGTTATTGGTCTTTTCATAAAGAGTCCGCGAGCGAACCAGATAATCGATAGACTGAGCTGTATCGCCCTGTGAAAAATAAATCCGGCTGAGGTTGGAAAAACAATCGGCTATACCTACAGAATTATTTACGCTTTCAAAGAGGGAAAGCGATGTTGAATAGGCCTGTAAAGCGTTTTTTAAATCACCCTGGCTGTCATATATATTACCCAGACTGTTTTCCAGAATTGCATACTGATTGGTATCGCTCAGATCCCGGTATTTCAGGGCCTGCTGATAATCGCTGAGGGCTTTGAGATTATCACCGAGCCGTTCATCCACGATGGCTATGTCATAGGAGATATCTCCTATTCCAGCTTCATAATTCAGGTCGGTGGCTATCTGCAGCGCTTCCCTGAAATTGATATGTGCATTCTTATAATTACCCATAGCTGTGTACAGGAGACCAATATCTTTCAGTGCCAGATAGGTATAAACGCTTTTGCCGATCTCTCTTCTGATTTGCAGGGACTGTGTCTGACACTCCAGTGCTTTTTGCATCTGTCCTGAATTTTTCCAGTAATAGCCTATATCGCTCAGTGCAAAAGCTTTGTTCAGCAAGTAAAAGTCCCGTTCCTTGCCGGGTGCATTTTTCTGCAGATTTTTATCATCTACATGAATAGCTTTAGTACAAAGGCTTAAAACGCTGTCGGTATTAACTGTGCTGAAAAGCTCCCCGAGCCTTATATAGGAATCAGCGAGTATTGTATCATTAGCAGGGTGCTGTATAAGAGCATAGAGTTTGGCTGCTATTTCCTGGTCGGCAGGAGAGAGACGCTGTGCAGGCAATATGCCCTGACTAACGAACAGAAAAGCAAACAGGATAAGGAGAAACCTGAATCGTAAAATAAGGCAGGGCATAAAGTAAAATTAGTACTTTTTCAATACGGAACAGGTTAAGTATTCATTATTTGGAGAGGCTCATTATTGGACTATATTTGTCATATACAATCCCGGGATGAGATATTCACTGATTATTTTTCTTTTCCTGTTTTGCGGAGGCATTTTTCTCTTTGCATACAAAATATTCAGGTATGCAAAAAAGGAAGCAAAAGGCATTCCTTTGATAATCGCAGGGTGTTTCAGCGGGTTGTTTATGATAGGTTCCATTTCCCTGTTTCTGTTTTTTTGTCACTTGCTCCTGGAAGAAGGGTTGAATAACTCCTTCCGGTCGTCCGTTAAATTCGGCTACATCAATGGAGCGGGTAAGGTTGTTATTCCTTTGAAATTTACAAAAGCAGGCCCTTTTGCAGATCATTATGCACGGGTGGAAGAAGAGGGCGTGTCCTACTATATTGATACACTTGGTCGCAAGACAACACCTCCTGCCGGTTATCTGAATCATACACTGCCTGTCCTTGCCGATACCGCTTTCCTGTCGGAGGAGGTGAAAGAATATGGCATCGTTGAAGTCAGTCATTATGCCGGTGAAAAAGCTATACGCCGGAATGCATGGAAAAAACCGGAAGGTTCGGATACGGTTATCGGTCGTTTATCTTTCAACAGGGCTTTGACAAGGGTATTATACCGGAAACTGGGAAGTATACATGTTGGGGGACTGGATAACCGGATTGAATACCGTTTCGGGTACAAGGACTCGCTTGGGAAAATGGTGATTCCTGCGCTGTTCAACAAAGCCTATTCGTTCCATGAAGGTCTGGCCAGCGTACAGGATACACTTTTGCCGACTCAAAAGAAATATTTATTTTTTACTTTGAGATCACCTTATCAAAGCGGCTATATCCGCACTGACGGATCATATCTGTGTAAACCTGTTTATGAGGATGCAGGGCCATTCAGTGAAAACAGAGCTGCCATTTCTGCCCCCACAGAATAAGGATATAAAGATGGAATCAATATCGAATAAATTTGAAAATTTCTTTGACCGGGCAATCAGGCCGGAAACAGGCCCTCTTGAAAGGAAAAGGATATTGCTGCTACCATTCTCTCTTTTCTGGAGGATTGGTTTCTCCGCCTTTTTTATTCTTATTATGTCCGTATTTACCGGCGTTGTCATTCATCTCGATCCGGGAAAGGAAACCATTCTGCATATCATACGCGGGGCCTTTGCATTCATTCTCATCGCTATAATACTGGTTGTTTCCGGTTTTGTGATGAAATACCTTGTTAAAAAATATCCCGACCGGTGGAACTCTCCTTCCCAGTTTTGGGGCATGAGAGCTTGTATTGTATTCTTCCTGCTCTGTCTTCCCTTCCTTGGGTCTCTCTGGCTCACGAGGGATATTCACAGCATGAAGGATATCTCTTTCGGTTCTGTATTTGAAATTATAGCCCTCGTTATTTTTGTAGGTTTCCCCGTCCTCATGTACAGCATGAAGAGAGAAAATCTTTTTTCAACTGAATATAAAGAGAAGGTCATCACTGAAATTGTGAAGTTTGCATCCCCAGAATCAAGCTATAAAGCTGCGGGGTATATCAGCCAGGATGAATTCGATCAGGCCAGGATCTATGCCATCACAGCAAGCAATTATTCAGTCACGTTCAAAGGGAGTGACCTGATCCGCCTGCAAAAAGGCGGAAAGTGTCTTCAGTTTTCTTATCTTGATATTGCCCGGAGCTCAATCAGGGGAAGCGGTGGTTTTGAATCATCCAGAAGCAGCAGCAATGCCACCCGAACGATCTTCATGGGTGTGTTCATAACGTTGACAGGTATTGATGAAGCAGATGGAGAAACGATGATCACATGCAATACACGGGGACAGAGACTCAGTAATAAAGTGAAATCGGCTATACAGTTATTCATTCATAGCGATTCCAAACCTGTGATGTCAGGTGATGAGACCTTCGACTCCCGCTTTCTTATCCACACAACACGGGAAGACGGACTGGGTAAAGTGCTTACCCCCAAACGCAGGGAGCTGATCCTTAAAGCAGGCGATCTCCTGGGACCGAATATGAAAATATCGATCCGGTATTCCAGAATGAGCATTGCTGTGTTGGGGGCTGCAGATGAGCTAAGACCTTCCATTTTCAGAAGTTTGTATAATATACCCAGGGCAGAAAAGCAATTTGAATATATAAAACAAATTAGTGCTTTATCCGAATTCTGAATCTTACTTATCTGTAATAAACATGAAAAAAGAATCGACTCTTTCCCTGCTAATGTCCGCACTGGGAATCTTATTCAGTATGCATTGCACCCACGCGCAAATTTCCGATGCAGGGAAGAAAGCAGACAGCATACCTTTGCTACAGAAAATTGAATACAGTGTCAGGCTGGAAGCCAATTGCCTGCCCGGGCAATACCAGGAAAATTGGTATCATTATCTCGAGCCCGGGCCTTTTTTCCGCCTTAACGATCCTGTGCTTAGCCTGCCACAAAAAGGGACCTGGAAAGCCTATGAACCCCTGAGCCCTCATAAACACCTGCTAACCCCGTTGGAAATCCAGAATGCCGTTTCCAAACAAACTGAATTATTTGTAGCTGATCCCGTAACCGGCAATTTGAAATCTAAAAAGGTGAAGGAGGTCGTTTATGCAGAAGCTTTACCGGTGATGCGTTTTCACGAAGTCTGGAGATTCAATCCCCGGACTTTTGAATTCACCAAGGAAGTTAAGGGGCTGATACCGGTTCAGTTAATGTATATGGAAAATGGGGATATCAAGGGGTATAAATCCCTTTATTATATTCCAATGAAAACACCTTCCCCCGGTTTTATGAATGACAGCAACAGCCTTGCCGACCTGATTGTGTCGGATGCACAGCTGATATCATCTTATGCCGATAGCACAGAAATTAATTTCCTTACACCATCGCACCGTAAACTCCTGGTAAATACACTGTATGATGCCGTGATGAACGGGAAGGTGACGGCCTATGCTCCTGAATACCCATTCTCCAGGGTCCTTACCAAGGCAGAGATTATGGACTTATGCAAACGCCGTGACAGTCTGGTACTACCCCAACGACTGTATCCATCTGTGTCCGACACCTTTGTATGCCGTGAAACATTGAGACCGGATGATATCAATGACCTTGAATTTCATGAATCCTGGTATTTTAATGCAGGCAAAGGGATGATGGCTAAAAAAGTAAAAGGTATCATCCTCATGCGTACCCTGCATGGAAGGGATGCAAGCAGTACATATCCGGTACCCTTGTTTTATATACGGGTGAATAAACCTGAAGCAGAAAAACCGGTTCAGCCTGTACAGGTCGAATCCATGAGTTATATGCTCAGTATCCTGAGGGAAGGTGATACATTACACACCACTACCGGAATTGATTCAGGAATGTATGCAACTTTTCGCAAAAGCGTGATAGGAGAAATCAAGACCGGTAAACGTCCGGCCTTTGCAGCAGGTTTTGACGGATCGAAAATGGAGACAAACGGGAAGTTGATACCCCTTACTGTAACACAGGTGGATAAACTTTTCAATGCACGGGATCAGGTGTATACCAGTGATCCGGTTGAAGGAAAACAAAAAAAGACTACAATTATTACCCCATTGGATGGTCAGCCTTGCAGCGGACTGATGTTTGATGAAAGCTGGAATTTCGATGCTCAACTGATGACATTTAAGAAGCAGGTCAGGGGACTTGATTTTCTGATTGAAGCGAACAGGAACGGGGAGTTCCTGGCATATAAAATGTCCTGTTATATCCCTTTGAATAAGGCAAGTGGTGCAGGCAACCTCAGTCTCGGTAAGGAAGTGGCCTATAATTGTATATTGGCAGGAACACAGATTTGCGGGGCAGAAGATAAAGTAGATTATTACAGATTCTACCGGAATCTGATACCTGCATCAGACAAACAGGCTATGATGAGTAACATACTTGAAAAGGTAAAGACAGGAAAAATGAAGGCTTATGCACCCGATGCAGCTCATTCCCGGGAACTCAGCGGGAATGCCTTGCAGGATGCATTGACAAGACAGGATATGAAAAGGGATACCAGCAATAATATGGTTAATGACGGAAAGCCCAGACCTGTTACCTGGAAGGATATCAATATTGTCCGCTTTTTTGAAACCTGGAACTATGATGAAAAGAGCCACAGTTTTGCAAAAGAGGTACATGGACTCATGCTTGGAACAGGAGATTACAAAAAGGAGATAGCCGACCGTTGGTATTTCTATGTACCGGTGAACCCATAATACCCCACCTTACAATCCTAAAAAGCCAGGGCTATCAGCCATTGAAATAACCTGATAATGAGTGGGTAAGGTGACTCGAAGGGTATTTCCGGTGTTTATTGAATAAGAAGGAAGTTCCCAAATAGTCAGACAGAATGTATTAATGAAGAAGTAGCGTGTGTTTGTGAAGAAGGAGTGTGTAAATGTGCAGAAGAAGCTTGTGTTTGTGAAGAAGGAGCATGTAAATGTGAAGAAGTAGCTTGTGTTTGTGAAGAAGGAGCGTGTAAATGTGCAGATGAAGCATGTGTTTGTGAAGAAGGAGCGTGTAAATGTGAAGAAGTAGCTTGTGTTTGTGAAGAAGGAGCGTGTAAATGTGAAGAAGGAGCGTGTAAATGTGCAGAAGTAGTGTGTCTTTGTGAAGAAGGAGCGTGTAAATGTGCAGATGAAGCATGTGTTTGTGAAGAAGGAGCGTGTAAATGTGAAGAAGTAGCGTGTGTTTGTGAAGAAGTAGCGTGTAAATGTGAAGAAGCAGAGTATGAATCTGCAGAAGCAGCGGTTGTTTTGTAAAGAAGGTTCACTGTAGGGAAAATGGTCTCCTCCAACTATTCCCGCATCTGAAGATGTAACTACCCATCCTCCTCCAGCGGTAGCAATCATACGATTGGGATTTGAATAATCAATTACTGGCTTGATACCATCTCCAACAAAAACGTGTGTCCAATTTGTACCATCATACAAATTTGATCCACATTCTTGGTTTCCCTGAATTATGAAATATGGGTTCGTAACCGAGCTTACCATATTGTAAGATGTTTCTACCCCCAGCCCATTATTTTTGGGTGTCCAATTAATTCCATCACTTGACACCGTAACACCCCCGTCGGTACCGGACCAAATCCGACCATCTGGTCCATAAGTGAAAAAGGCTGGTTGTGTAATCTGTCGTGTAACCCAAACAAAAAAGCCTCCCAGAGGTTAGTCTGAAAGGCTTGATTTTGTTGTGGGAGCTACAGGGTTCGAACCTGTGACCCTCTGCTTGTAAGGCATTAAAATGGCACCCCCTGCCATACCCAAAATCTACCTTAAACATCCCCATATATAGCGATATGAGAGGGATTCATGGAATTTCATACCTTTGCCCTATTCCAAGGATATCCGACTTATCCGGTTTGTTTGTGTGCAAATTGTGTGCAAATGGCTCATAATAGATCAATCTTGTAAAATAGGCATATATGGCGGTACAAATCACCTTATTTCTTGACACCCGTAGGCCCAAGGTGGACGGTTTATATCCATTAAAGGTTAGAATTTGGGATGGATTCACACGAAAGGCCAAATTGTACAGGGCTGAACTCGATCTTCTTGAGAAGGACTTTGAAAGCGCATGGCTTACTCAAAGGCCTCGGAGGGAAGCCCTAGGCTTAAGGGAACGGTTAGATATAATCAAAACCAGAGCCCAAGAAGCCGCTTCAGATCTCGAACCCTTCACTTTTGAGGCATTTGAGAAGAAGTTGTACAGAAAGGCTGGTGATGGGCTTAATATTATCTACCATTATGACAAAGCGATTGAAGAATTTAACCTGCACGGTCAGGTTGGTACAGCAAGCACCTATGAACTCAGCCTGAAATCAATCTATGCATTTTTAGAAGAAAGGACTGGCAAGCAGCCCGTGTTTATTTCATTTTACGAGGTAAATATAGACTGGCTTAAGGGATATGAAGATTACATGGTTAAGAGCAAGAACAAGAGTTATACCACCGTTAGCATGTACTTACGGGTGCTCCGTACGATCTTCAATCGCGCCATTGCAGAAAATGAAATCAAGCTCGAATTGTACCCCTTCGGTAAGCGAAAATACCAAATTCCTGCCACCCAAAAAGTAAAGAAGGCTTTGTCCCAAGAGCAATTAAGAATATTGTTTAAAGCTCGGCCGAAAACTCCAGAGCAAAGCAAGGCCAAGGACTTTTGGTTCTTTTCGTATTCATGCAATGGGATGAATATGAAGGACATAGCGCTCCTTAAATATAAGGACATATATGATGACGCCGTACACTTCTACAGAGCGAAAACCATCACAACCTCCAGGGCGAATATGAAGATGATTACTGCCTACCTCTCGGATTTTGCCAAAAAAGTGATTAAGAAATATGAAACAGGAAGTAATGATCCTGAAGACTACTTGTTCGACATTGTATCAAAGGAAATGAATCCAATCCAGCAAAGATTACATGTTCAATATTTTACCAGGTATGTGAATCAGCATCTTCGCAAACTTTGTAATGCGAATAAATTACCAGAAATATCCACTTATTGGGCACGGCACAGCTTCGCCACAAATTCTATTCGAAACGGAACTCCTATTGAATTTATGCAGGAAAGCCTGGGGCATAGCTCTATAAAGACTACCGAAGGCTATTTTGCAGGGTTTGATGAAGGGGTAAAAAAAGAATTCGCAAGTAAAGTAATGAATTTTAATCCTGAAAAGGTCTAAAAAATAATGTCAATAACATATTAAAAACATCAAACATATGACAGCCGTTGAGAACTGCATAATTCTGGTGCTTTCTGCTCTATATCGAAACCCGGAACAGAAAATGTTTCGCCTTGATGTCCAGAAAATGTACAAGAATGTGCTTAGTGAGCATGAAACAGACCTTGCACTAAATTATTTAATTGGTCATGGCTTCATAGGATTTGAGTTGCACAATGACGCAGATGATTATTTTCCACGATATAAATACTGGTTAACAATCGAAGGAATCATGTTTATTGAAAAAACTGTCGCTAAAGCAAATGCTGAAGCTTCTTCCCCTCACATACCTTCTGCTACGAGCAACGGAAAAAAAATAATTGTTAGTAAGCACCCTAATTTTAAAAAAGAATCAATACCAGACATTCTCTTGGTACTTAAGGATCATGTGAATGAGGAATATTGGCCGAGCCTGGAGTCAATTATTAACGGAGGAGATGATGTCAAAGAGAAGATACTTTTCAATCGCTATGCTAATGCGCTTGCTGATTTTTTCAAACAGCTATTTGAAGCTCATATTATTACGAACAGAAACAAGAGCAATCTTCAAATGTGGATTGTAAATAATTTTCTATATGTCAGGGAAGGTGCAATAACTGCCTTCAAATATAAGTATTTGGAGCAATGTATTTCCGGAAGCTTAGACCCCTGCGTGGAACCGATTATAAAAATTAAGAGTATGAAAATCATACAAATAGGGTAGTATTTTTCCGGGGTATCAATTTCACCCCGGATCAACCCCGGTCAACCACAGGTACCTTTCGGCCAGATTAATACCAAATCTAGCCGCTATGTACACACCTTCGTCTCGCCCCTCATTAGAAAATCTTCCAGATGCCTTCTTACACCTTTTAAGAAGGATTGACCATGCCATAGAGCTGATCGGCGCGATTGGTAAATCTCCACCT
Source organism: Bacteroidia bacterium (assembly GCA_044448685.1). Classification (GTDB taxonomy): domain Bacteria; phylum Bacteroidota; class Bacteroidia; order Palsa-965; family Palsa-965; genus Palsa-965. The sequence continues at coordinate 5,077 of JBIOHC010000047.1, read as the reverse complement.
GAAGAGCCAGATCGATGGTTCTCACTTCAAGAACTTCGTGATTACCTGCCGGGTAAGCCAACAAAGAAGTCCATATACAGGTGGGTCAGTGAAGCATCCATACCGTATCAAAAGCAAGAGAACGGTCGATTAGTCTTCCGCAAAAGCCAGATCGATGCATGGTTACTAAGTCCATCAAGCACTACCACAGCAGATATAAATAATGAAGTGGATTCTCTTTTAAGTCAGATAAAACGCAGGAAAAAAAGGACTAGAGTACAGGCAAATAATTCACCCTTAAAAACCGAAAAGCCATGAGAAGCGATGAAGAGCTCTCCGCAATTTACAAACTCAATGAGGACGGCTGTACGCCTGGGGAAATCTCCCGTAGATTAGGCATCCCAAAGTCAACGATTCAATCACTCCTTCGGAAGAAGTTCGGCCCACCACCTACTGACCCTCAGCTGGAGGAACGCCTTGGAAACATGGCTTTTCGAATTGAAATGCAGGAGACTGATCTCGAAACTTTGGAGAATGATTTCGAGAGAATTTACATTGCCCAGGAAAAGCAGAACAAAGAAGCCAAGGGTCGAATTGATGAGCTATTTTCCTTAGTGAATAGACTAATAAATCTAGTTAGTGAAATCAAACATAAATAAAACCAAATCCCATGAAAACCACAAACAAAAGTCGCATCGTGCTGGATGTTGATGCAGACCAGCGCGAAATGATCATTGAACTGATATCCTCTCACTCAGATATCGATTATGAAGAGGCAGAGGATAACCTCGACTACTACATCGTAGGTCTTCTTATCGAGAAGTTTGAACCCATCCTTCATCTGGTTAACGTAGATGCGGATGGCTTTCATGAGACGTTTGAGGATTACCTGTCAATCGATCAAGAAGAAGAAGAAGAAGAAGAAGAGACGGAGTGCTAGTTAACAAAATTGGAGCTGTTAGCGCAGCTCCAATTTCAATTACTTAACCACAAAATTTAAATAAGATGCTCAAAGATAATGCCTCGACCTGTAAGGTCAAAGAACTATTTTCGTCCGGGCAAAGCTCCCGACGAAGACGCGATACTCGGAACTTGACCCTGATGATATATCAATTCAACCGGCTTCTCATCGGAGAATTCATAATAAATCTCTCGAATAACGGACAGATTTTAAGCCGGTGTCCGGGCATTAAGAAGAAATTGATAGGTTTCGCCCGGATAAGCGTCAGCATAAATGAGGACTTGTTCGGCCCTGTTGGGAAAGGAGGCCTAAATGTCCGCGGATAATAGCGAGTTAAGACCACAAGGGAGCCATTCCCATCAAAGAGGCAGTTTGGACAACCCGGAAACCATACTTAGTCATGTACAAGAATTGCTCAAAGAGGTAGAGCCGGTACCGCATAAGAGAATATTATCCCTGCTCCTCGACAAAATCACACTTGTAGATTTTGCTGATGTTGCAGACCTGGATCAGGATTCTAAGGTTAAAACAAACCACTACCTTATAATAACAGTGGAACAGATCTTGAATTTATCGGTGCTTAACCGTTGGGGTATCTGCAAGAATTTGGACTTCATATATCTCTATAATGGTGCATACTGGAGTCTGCTTGATCGAGAAGAAATTATTGTCTTTTTAGGCGAAGCAGCGGAAAAGATGGGCGTGGACAAGTTCAAAGCACGGCATTTCATCTTCAGAGAGCATCTGTACAAACAGTTCATGACGTTAGCCAACCTACCAAAGCCGGATATGCAGCAGGAAAAGGTTCTGATCAATCTCAAGAATGGTACGTTTGAAATTACCCCCACTGGTCATGAATTAAGGCCCTTTGCCCCCAAGGACTTTATGACCTATCAGCTTCCCTTTTCGTATGATCCAGAGGCTACAGCTCCATTATTTATGCAGTATTTGAATAAAGTTTTGCCAGACATTCAAAGGCAGGATGTACTGGCCGAGTATCTGGGGTATGTTTTCATCAGGAATGGAGTCCTGAAGGAAGAAAAGGTGCTTTTTCTTTATGGTACCGGCGCTAATGGGAAGTCGGTATTTCATGAGGTCGTGAAGGCGTTGCTAGGACCTGAAAACACTTCCCAATATTCGTTGCAGAGTCTAACTAATGAGCATGGCTATTATAGAGCAATGATTGCGAATAAGCTGGTCAACTACGCTTCTGAAATCAGTGGCAAACTCCAATCTGCGACCTTTAAGCAGTTAGCCTCAGGAGAGACTGTAGAAGCAAGATTACCTTACGGAAATCCTATGCAGATTAGTGACTATGCCAGGCTTATATTTAATGTGAATGAGTTGCCAAAAGACGTGGAACAAACCAATGCCTTCTTTAGACGGTTCCTGATTGTCCCCTTTGATATAACTATACCTGAAGGAGAACAGGATAAGCAGCTGCACACCAAAATAATCCAATCTGAACTGTCTGGGGTTTTCAACTGGATGTTATGGGGCCTCGCCAGACTATTGGAACAGCGAAAATTCAGCACCTGTGATGCTTCCGAAACCGCCAGGGAAAAGTATAGGACAGAATCAGATAGTGTAAAAATGTTTCTGTTAGAGGAAGGGTATTCCCGTTCGCAGGTTCAGCAACGGCCGCTAAAGGATTTGTATAGTGAGTATAAGTCATATTGCCAGGATGGGGGCTATAATAAATGCAGCCTTAGGACCGTTAGTGAGCGATTGCGGAATATGGGATTTCAGATGACCAGAAGAAGCATGGGTATGTACATCGATGTGGAAAAGAAAGATTTATCTGAATCTACACTTGCTACACTTCCTACATCGGTGTTACCTATCAGGTAGGTGTAGCTAGTGTAGCAATGTATCAATGAAAACAAATTACTTATCGGATATCAAACCGCCTGGCTCGATTCCGCAAAATGATAGACAATGGGCCAGTTCCGTTATATTCTACAGCCATATGATGGCCTTCATACCCGGTATTCCTGTCCGGCTTGTGGCAGAAGACAAGTTTTTTCCCGGTACATTGACCTGGAAATGAATGAACATGTAGCAGAAAATGTCGGGCGGTGTAACCGGGCCGTAAAGTGTGGGTATCATCTAACCCCCAAGAAGTATTTTGAGAGCATGAATGGGAGCAATCAACCCCTTCCACAGCATTCCCGATCTATCGGCAACAGTCGGGCCCGGATTCCGGAGAAGGTGAGCTGCGATAGGATTTCAACAATCCCGGAGGCTTTGCTCAAAAAGAGCATGTCCAATTATGAAAACAACCATTTCTTCGTGTTTATGAAGCATCTGGTGGGGGAAATGGCTACGAAGCAGGCAATAGCCAAATATTACGTTGGAACCTCTAAACACTGGCCCGGGGCGACCGTATTCTGGCAGGTGGACAGCCGAGGGGAGGTCAGAACCGGACAAATCATGCTTTACGACCCTTCTACGGGCAAAAGAGTTAAGAAACCCTACAACCACATCACCTGGGCACATAAAGTGCTTAAAATGGCCGATTTTGAGCTTAAACAATGCCTTTTCGGTGAGCACCTTCTGGTAAACTGTCCGGGTAAACCGGTTGCTTTGGTAGAATCGGCCAAAACCGCCTTGATAGCCAGTGTTTACTTACCCCAGTTCGTCTGGTTGGCGGTCAGCAGCCTGACGGGATTGTCCATTGATAGGTGTAAAGTAATTAAGGAGAAGGAGGTTATATTGTTCCCAGATCTTAATGGGTTCGAAAAATGGGAGAGTAGGGCTAAGGAATTATCCCTGCGGATGCCCGGGACGAGCTTCAAGATATCTTGCCTGTTAGAAAAAGGAGCTGAAGAAATGGACAGAGCGTTAGGGTTAGACCTTGCAGATTACCTGATCCGCTTTGATTTGACAACCTTTCGTAAAGTGAATCAACGCTTCCTTTGAGGCTCAAAATGTTTTTTGACACTTTCGTTATTAAAACTATGATTCTAAACCCATCTACTCCCGTAAAGTTCAAGTCCTATTCGTCGAAGGAGGTTTCCAATCTGTACGGTATCAGCAAATACATTCTGAGACAATGGCTTGCCCCCTATCAGCATGAAATTGGTGAGCGCATCGGGTTATATTACAGCCATAAACAGATAGCACTCATATTTGAAAAGCTGGGAATTCCAGATTATTGATTGTTTTGGGCTTGGAATGTGGGTGAGTTAAATCATTTTTAGCATTATCTTTGAATTGAAAATGCGGACATATATGATATAAAAAAGCATCTCTAACATATCAGCGTTAGCTATTCCTTGTCGTGGAAAACTGGTAATTTACTAAGACAAACGGGAAATAAGCTTAAACGCTCACGCAAAGGCGTGGGCTTTAGTTTATTCCGTTTGTCAGGTATACCAGTACCTCCACGACAGAGTATCTAAATGTCCCACGCTGATTTTTTTATAGCCTGTTCGGGATATTCGGGCATAAAAACAATACATATGAAAACAAAACTCTTAATTACAATTATTGCACTCGGGTTCATTGCCACTGGCTTTAGATCAACAGAGGACAAAAAAAGTTATGGCGTAGCGGATCAAAAGGAGGGCTTCTACATCTTTATCCTCAGCAAGCCTCTTACTCCTTACGACTACCTGGGATCAGAGAAGAAGTCCATTGCCTGGACTGGCAAACCAGAAGAAATGCTGAACAGCATGATAAGAAAGGTGAAAAGTGATTATCCAAAGGCAGATGCAATAATTTTTACAACTATTTCAATGGATAGAGCCGATGCTGTAAAATTTAAGGAATGAAAATATTCTATGTGGACAAATTAAACAAAGGCTCAGAATATTTCTGGGCTTTTGTTTAATGCCAAATTTAGGAATTCAAATTTTCACAAAGTGTTTCCATAGAATAAAAAACTGGAATATTATTCTTTTGTGCTAAAATCACTTCCTTGTCTGCACCAGATGACTCTCCTTCAAGGCGGAGAACGGCATCACAAATTAACAAGTATTCACAATCGAGTTCCAACCATTTTTCATATGGTTGCCAATTATTTATATGCAGGAAATGAGTTAAATGAGGGCAGTATGGTGCAAAACCTAAATTCATAAGCTCATTCGCAATATCCATGGCTGTCTTAACATTTTTTGCCACATCCCCCTTTGT
>JBIOHC010000046.1:0-35847 GCA_044448685.1 Bacteroidia bacterium | reverse complement strand
ATATAAATATTGCTGTTATCATAAAAAAAGATATTGTTGGAGGCAAGGCTGTATGTCGGTATGGAATAATAATACTGCCAGTTAAGGCTTCCTGTAGCGGCAGGCATGGAAGCAGCATAAACCATCAGAGGGCCTCCCGAGGCTAATTGAATGGACCCTGAAATATAGAGATTGTTGCCACCGGCATCCATTGCAATATCAGAGGCATTTACTGTAACTGAAGAGGTCGGGTAATTCAGGAGATTGGTCCAAAGAATAGTACCGGCCACAGGATCCACTTTGCTGACACCGTAACGGTTTACTCCGATACCGCTTATCGTTTCCACAAAATTGAACAGGATATAGGAATAAGTGACGTCATTTACCATAGCCACGGGCGACAAGGACAACCCCGCAATAGAAAGCTGTGCAGAGCCTGTTATTGAATTGGTTGTAGCATCATACCTGACAAAACCAATGTTTCCTCCGGCATTGGCATGGAGGGAATAATAATATCCTGAGTTGTAGTGTACATCAACCGGATATTGCTGTGTTGTGGTACCCGAGGTAATATAATCCCAAAGGTATTGCTGAGCACAGGCTTGCCGGCTGAAGAGGGTGAAGGCTGCTATCAGCAACAGACTAATTGTGTTTTTCTTCATAATGATCATGATTCTTGTTTTTTGAAGATAAATGTAGTTCCCCCTTGCATTATTAAATACAGAAATGAGCAGCAGGCGGTTATGACCGAGTATCTGGCCTGAATTATTGAGTATTTAACAAAAACGACCTGCAAAGCATTCTTAATAGTTTCCTGATATTGATAAGGAACATACCTTGAAATGAGGATGATCATTTTGAATTGGTAAACCGGGGTCTAAATTTGTTCCATGCAAGAGCAAACAAACTAAAACCAAGTCATATGAATAATCAGGGACCAACAGGACAGGTTTGCCAAAGCTGTTCAATGCCCATGGCAAAAAAAGAGGATTTCGGCACCAATGCAGATGGAAGTTCGAATAAGGAGTATTGCCATTACTGTTTCCAAAACGGTAAGTTCACCACCCCGAATGCTACGATGGATCAGATTATAGAAATCAGTGCCGGTGCCATGCGGAAAATGCATATGCCTGAAAAACTTATCGCTGAAACCAGGCAGTTTATCCCAACTTTGAAAAGGTGGAAGAAATAACTATCACCAGTTTTTAAACTCTTTACCGTCACGGCGGAGATAAAACTCCCCGTAACCGATTGACACATAGAAATAGGTTCGCATAGTAAGATTAGCATCATTAGTCTGGTTGAAATCATCGACCAAATACAGTTGGTCCTTGGTAAGAAGGTGCCCTTCTTTATCGACGATCTGTAACCAGATACTGTCTTTTATCACTGCCGTGCCCTGGTAAAATACCGGTGGGCTGCGGAATTCGGGAGCTGTGATGATATTGCCTTTCCCATCCAGAATACCCCAGCGGGTATTCCCTTTGATCCGATAGCCAACCCTGTCTTCTGACACAGATCCAACCTGAATGGTATTTGCAGGGGGGGGGAAGATTGTTTTGTTGTTTTTGTCAATGAATTTCCAGATCCCGTTTTGTTTCGCACCAGCCATACCCCCTCCGAATTTTTCAGCTCCTTCATATTCAATCGGAATGATTATTTTTCCTTTTTCATTCACATACCCCCATTTATTTTCTTTTTTAACCGGGCAAAGTCCATCGTTAAAATCTCCGGCTGCTTCATAATTTAATGAAACTTTTAAGTTCCCTTTTTCATCAATAAATCCAACGTCCGGACCGGCATGTACTTTTGCAATACCATTCCTGAAGGGTTCAATAGAATCGTATTTGCAATTCGGAATTTGTTTGAATTCCTTATTGATAAGCGTGTGAATATCCTCTTTGAGTATGGCTGTTCCATGATGAAAATCACCGGGCATGACATAATACAAGAGCTCAACCATAGGTCTGCCTGTTGTATCCATAAAACCCCAGAAACCGTTCTGTTTATAAACAGCCAAACCTTCGGAAAAATCATGAACGGTATCAAATTCTACCGGAATGCATTCTTTTCCGCTCCGGTCAATAAATCCCCATTTCTTTCCTTTTTTGACGGCACATCTTCCTTCTTTGAAAGCTGAAGTTTTGGTGTACTGAAAAGGGCACAGAAGTTTTCCTGCCCTGTTTATGAAGGAGTATTTCTGTCCGTATTCATAGCCTTCCTTTTTATAACGGCTTGAGCCTACTCTTGCGAACCCTTCCTGAAACAGAGAGGCGCTTTCATATTCGGGTTTCAGGACTTCATTCATGCGGGTATCAGTAAAGCCCCATTCATATATGCCAAACACCATATTACTCCTGCCATAACAGCTTAAATGTACGTTGAAAGGGATAAGCTCATCTGAAGCCTGCTTTGGTGATGCAGGGCCGTTGATGCGAAGGAGATATATCATATCTGTTCCGCATAGTAGTGCAGGGTAATTGCTGAGTATTTCGTATGGTCCGCTAAGCGTATCCCCATCTTTATAGGAATCCGGAAGATTAACAGCCTGATACCTGAGCTTTCCGTTCCTTAGATATTTAATAGGGTAACCTCCCGATGTATCTACCTCCACCCGCAATGAGGAGCTGTATGTTTTCCTGTTCTTTTCCAAAAAGGCGGAAAGAAGCGTGTAATCCTTTTCTCCCACTTGAGCTCTTAATTCGGGAATAAACACATGTACGAGGGGCCAGCCTGTTTTCTGCTCTCTTCTGTAATAGACCGGTGCAACTGAAAATAATTTTGAAGAACTTTCAAAATGATCCGGGCCGGATCGGTACCAGCCTCTTACAAGATTGATAGCCGTGATGCTGTCAGTCAGATCAGCGTATTTTACAATCCCTTTTCCGTTTTTTGGAAGTGAAAGAACCTCATGAGTGGCTGAATCGAGTTCAATTTTGCTTCTATATGTGATCAAAGTGCCATCACCAAATCCATTCATGCGTCCATCCCGCATTTCATTCACCAAAGATTTAAGTATGCGGACTATGGCGGTATCTTTTTTTAGATCTAAAGCATAGGTAGAAGAGGAGAATCGGTGTACCAGGTCTGCTTCCGGTTTTCCATTCAGGCAGTTATCGAGTATTTTAAAGACCACAGGATTGAACAAAGGTTTCACTTCTTCCATGCTGATGAGAAAAAGGTCTTTGAATTTTTTCTCACCCTTCCCGCCCTTTTCATTCAGGAGAGTGACAGGTCCCATGGCTATGACTTCGGGATGTATATTGGTTATTTTCCCATTTTCCATTTCGGCTATCCGGACAAAGTCATAGTACTGGTAATTTATTGTAGTGGGAACAAGCATGCGGATATTTACCTGATCAGGTCCGGCTGTATCGGGCTCATGGAAATAAGGAGACAGAGGTACCGGTTCTCCTGCAAACAGTTCAGAAGCGGAGCGATTGCTTTGGAAAGAACTATTTAATTTATCCAGATCGACTGGATAACCCCTCATCCCTGCATCACGCATTCTGTTTTCAAGTCTGGGGATCATTCCTTCATCTTCATTGCCCAGGGCAGGAGCAAAATCTGAATTGGAATAAGTATCCAGAATTGTTCTGTAATAAACAGTTGTACGGTTGTTTGGTTCCCGGGCACTACTTTGAGCACGCAGGAATGGAGTTGCCACAATAAGAAAGATAAAAAGCAGGAGGGGAGTCCGGAGTGAGTTCATAGCCTTTTAATTTACGGGAGCAGGGCCTATTTTAAAGTCTGAAAAGCTGACCACATTATTGGCCGATACATAAACACCCAGGTTACCCCGGAGTTGCAAAGGCTCTTTAAAAGAACCAAGCTGTTGTCCGTTCATGAATATCGTTATCATGCTTCCTTTTGCCACTGCCTTCAGGGTATTGGGGGCATTCATCTTTACGGAAGGGTGAAGCGTTTTGCCTGCAGTCTGACCGTCTGTAAGTTTATGCCAGGTCCATTGCCCCGGTGTGCAGGTGTAAAATGCTGTCCTGCCGTCACCGGTCACTGTGAAAAGATAGCAGGTGTAGCCCCAGCTGCGGAAAACAATTCCGTTGCCCTGGGTGAGCGGCCCGTCTTTGATATTGACTGTTACTTCCACTTCAAAATCATCATATACGGGTTGCCCGCAGGTGTACACATAATTATCCTGACGGCCTTGTACAGCGTTATCAACGGTGAGTATTCCGTTCTCCGTACTGAGTTTTGGATCGATGGTGCTGGTTCCGGTATGCCCGAAAAGAACAGGGCCGTGTAGGGGGTAGCCTTCCACCGGGGGCACTTCTGTGGGAGTTTCATAACTCGGATCTGCATATTTCCAATGCCTGGACCACCACAATTCACCGGAACGGGTGCTGTAAGTCCCAACACCTGACATAAGCCCGTTCAGCCATTCCCCTTCATAGGTTGCCCCGTTGGTCCATTCATATTTTCCCCAGCCTTGTATACAGTCGCCGGTCTTACATACACCTCCGGAAGGAATCACACGCACATTTTTCTTATTGTGAAGAACAGTCTGCTGAAAAATTTTGCAGGCATCTGCTTCGTCGGTATACCCGTAGCTCATTGCACAGGCCCGGTTGTAAATGGTATGTTCTGCCTCTCCTTTTTGTCCGCTTACAATCGCTCGCTCATACCATATTTTTCCCACCCGTTTCCGGAGCTCTTCCTTCTTTTTCAAATCTGTCATTTCATACAGGATGCTGTTTGCACAAGGTAACAGCGTCGTGCTTTGACTGTAAAAAGCTTCTGTTTCATGACGTTCATACTTAGAGTCGAGGTCCTGTATGGATTCGGTTAATTTTGCAGGATCGGTAACAGTACAATCCTGGGCAAAAACAGAATGGGCAGAGAGAAGCACTATTGCTCCCGCAAGAAGTTTGTTTAAGGCCATAGTCGTATATATCAGGGTGTAATTTTCCGTATGCCATCATTGCCCTGGTCGGCAATATAAATAGTTCCTTTGGAGTCAACAAGTACAGCAGCAGGTTTATTCAGTTTGGCCTTGAGGGGACTGCCTCCGTCACCTTCAAATCCTTTTGTTCCGTTACCGGCAATTGTAGAAATAATTCCTGAAGGGGTGATTTTCCGGATTGCGCTATTCTCCTGATCGGCTACAAAGATATTTCCTTCTTTATCCGCGCAAAGCTGGGCCGGGTTGTTCATGGAAGCCTGAAGGGCAGGTCCGCCATCGCCGCTGTATCCGGACTTTCCGTTTCCGGCTATGGTAGTGATGGTGCCGTCTGTATTGATTTTTCTGATTTTATGATCCATCGGTTCTGTGAAATAGACATTGCCTTTGGCATCTACCGTAATTGCGGATGGAAAATTGAGGCTGGCCGAAATGGCTTTGCCTCCGTCACCGCTGCTTTCGGGTTCTCCTGTGCCTGCAATGGTTTTAATTATTCCTTTGGTATCAATTTTCAGGATCCGACAATTTCCGGCATCGGCAATATAAACAGAGCCGGAGGCATCTGTCGCAATCCCGCTTGGTAAGTTAAGCTGGGCTTTCAGGGCAGGACCACCGTCACCGCTGAAACCTTCCTTGCCGGTACCTGCGAAGGTAAGGAGAGTTCCATCTGCATTCACTTTATAAACCTTATGATTAAAACCGTCGGAAATATAAAGCACACCTTTTGTGTCCAAGGCAATACAATCCGGGTCCATATCGGATTTCAGTGCGTGAGTTTTATCTTTCGGCGTACCTATTTTTCCGTTACCGGCAACGGTTGTAATCAAACCATCCGTAGTTATTTTACGAATCCGGTGATGGCCTGCATCCACAAAATAAAGAGTTCCGGCCGAATCAAGGACCATTGTTGAAGGTTCCCGAAGCGTGGCGGCATTCGCTTTCCCACCGTCTCCCAGGTCAGCACCGGAAGGGGCATGTTCATTGTCAATTCCAAGGTTTATATGGAACTCTGTTTTGCCGGCAAAAGTATTTATTTGCTGTGCCTGGAATGTCCCGGCAGTTCCAAAGGATAAGAGTGAGAGGGCAAGAAAGAGTGGCGTGGCTTTCATATGTATGAATTACAGGTTAGAGTAAATAAAGAAAGAAAGTCTATTCGTAAATAAGAGTTTAGTTGGAATTGCTAAGATATAATAATTCAGAGAAGAACAAAACTGATGTTTGCCTTCTTTGAATTAATAAAGGAAGAAAAAATTAAAACCAGAACCTGCCAAGCCAGGAATGGGCGGAGGTATTAGAAAGTAATTAGGGTTGATCGTTTTTCTGTTTCCGTCCGAGTATCAATAACCCTACAACAAATAAAAACAATAAAGCCGCTCCTGCATACGCCACAAACCCGATTCCTTTTTCTTCATAAAGATGCTCGATCTGACCGGCAAGATTATAGGTAAATAGGGAAAGACAGAAAAATACTCCGATTCCTGTTCCCAGAAAGTTGCGGGGGAGGTATTTGATCGAAATAAGAATAAGCATGGGGGCAACGAGTAATTCTGCCAGAGCAAGCATACAAGTGAGCATAATAGGGGAGGCTGTACCAATCAGAAGGTCTCTGGAATTGAAATCCCAGTGAGCTGGTAATAATACAGGAAGGAGTTGCAAGCAGATAGCAAGTAAAACAATGCCAGATGCCGATTTGCGGTAGGAATTCATTGGAAAGAATCCAAACAGAACAGCCCCGATTATGCTTCCTGCAGTAACCAGCATCGGATTTATAATGCCGAAACCAATGGAGGTAGCGTATGACCAGCTTAGTAAAACCGTATGAACTGCTTCATAAATAGCCCAGAAAGAAAGGGTAAGGAACAGGGCGATAAAAAGAGCAGGCCAGTGGGGGCGAAATCCTGTAATGCTTTGATAAGGTTCCTTTGCTTTGGTAAGGATCTTACCCGGATGGAAAAGTCCCAGAATCATAGCAAATAGTGCATAGACACCGTAAATCAGGAAGAGGGGCGCAAAATTATTCCAGCCCAGGAGGCTGGAGGCCAAAGCCGGTAATGTAAGTGCACCAATATTGATGGCCAGGTATAAAACATATACGCCTGAATCAAGCATACGAAGCCTGTCTGTATAATTCCGTGCAAACACAGCAAGCAGATTGGGTCCGTATAAAGCTCCTCCTAACAGCAGCATACCTATACCTGTTCTGAATCCGGTTTCCTCAGGCAGTGTTGCCAGAATAAAACATCCCCCGGCTTGCAATAAGTTTCCGATAAGCATACTCATTCGGGCTCCTAACAACAGATCGCCCAGAATTCCTCCCGGAATCATCAGCAGATAGGTCAGTTGAATAATAAAACCATACTGAATAGCTGTATCCCCCGATCTAAGCTGTAAATGTTTTACCATATACAGAGTCATCAGTCCCCTGGATCCGTAATAAGCACCCCTTTCGAAAAGTTTGGAAGCAGTGAGGAGCCACATCCCAGGCGGATGTCCTTTTTGCTGAATTACAAGGGCCGGTTGTTCAGACTGATCAAGATAATCAAGTGGAGTGTTTTGCATATAGAATGGTCAACAGGATAAAGCTACACATATTTTCAGCTAACAGATTGCCCCTTTCCGGACTTGAGCGTTTGCATACAAATAAAATATCCTGTATATTTCCATTTCTGCTTCACAATTCCTGTTGGAGAAGGATGTTGCCCTCAATTATGAAGACCTTGCTTCTGCGTCATTGCTTGTTTATATCCCTTTTTACATGCTCTGCTTTTTTAAAAGCCCAGCATAAAGACAGTATTCATGCCGGTGACAAAGCAGTCCGTAAGCACAAATACTCGTGGTTTGTTTCAGACCGGTTAAGTGAGCCGGGCAAGACCGATGTATACAAGGTCGTTTCCATGGCCGGTGAACCCGGACTGATTCTGATACGCGGACATATTGAAATGGCCGAAAACCCTTCCCTCAAACGGGCCAAAATAGTGGTGTATAATGCATCCAATGAGGAGAAGGTGGGGGTGTATAATACCTCCAATGATGACCGGGTAGGAGTTTACAATACAAACCCGCTTACAGGTAATTACCTCCTGATACTGGTACCCAATGTCAATTATGTATTCCGGGTTGAAGTCGATGGATACGAGCCTGTACAGCAGCAGGTTGAAATACCCATGCGTATTGACTATGAAGTATGCCGCCAGGAAATTAAAATGAAGAAAAATGAGCAGCGTAAATCGGTCCTGCTCATTCACAATTATTTTTCGGATGAGAATGAAAAAGTATTCTTCCTGAAGGCAACACCTGACTCCCTTACCCGCGATGCAGATTATCCCTCGCCTATACCGGCACCTTCTAAAACAGTTGCAGGAACCAAGGCCTATCTGACCATTGATGAAATGGTTAAGAAACAAGTGGAAGAGGAAAAGAAAAAACCCATTGAAGCCCTCAAGGCTTTTAAAAACAATGATTTTGAAACAGCATTGTCCTTGTATGCCTACCTGGTCCGGAACGATCAGACAGATCCCTTTCTGAACTATTATTACGGGGTCTGTCTGTTTCATTCGGCACAGAACAAAGCCAAGGCCATCGTCTATCTGGAGCTGGCATCCCGCTCGCCCAAAGTACCCTATGACGTATTCCTGTACCTGGGCAAGGCCTGCCACCTCTCCTATATGTTCAATGACGGGATAGCCGCACTGGAGAATTACCGCAAGAAAGCCAAACCGGACGAATTGGTGAAAAATCATATTAGTGAACTGGTTGGCAACTGCCGTAGCGGGAATGTACTGATGTCTGAACAGGTCAATGTGGAAGTTATCAGGCGCTCCTCCATGCAGGATAATGATATACTCAGTTATTACAGCCCGGAGCTGGTGAATGAAAAGATCATGTACAAAACAGATTTTTTCACCTCTCCTGTCGATAAGAAACTGAAAGCTAAACTGCTTATGTGCAAATCCGGTAAGAGCGAAGTAGTGCAGGTGAGCTATGGGATGAATGAGCTGAACGGTAAAGATCTGTTCCGCAATTCGATTGCCTCCAATGGAACAAAAGGGCAGAGTGTACCCCTTGGAAGCGGGATTAATACCCCTCTGGATGAAGATTACCCGTATATATCAAGGGATGGGAAGACCCTTTATTTTTCCTCTAAAGGACACAATAGTATGGGTGGGTATGATATTTTCAAATGTACCCGTGCCGATACGCTCAGTGCCTGGTCTAAACCTGTCAATATGGGTTACCCAATCAATTCACCCTATGACGACATACTGTATATTCCGGAAGCAGAGGGAGAAGGAGCATCCTATTGCACCAACCGCAAAAACGGGAAAATGGAATTCATGCAGATTAAGACCCATGAACGAAGCCTTTCTTATTCCATTATCAAAGGAAGGTTCTCAACCCTTGATTCGGCCGGGAACCGGAATGCTATTCTTACCGTTTTCAATGCTGAAAACGAGGAAATTGCCGGAGTCTATAAGACCAATACAGAAAGCGGGCATTACCTGATGGTGTTACAGGCAGAGAATACATATCATGTGGAAGTTGAATGCGAAGGATTTCCCCTCATCAAGCGGGAATTTCAATTGCCCGAAAAGAAAGGGGATTTCATCTTGCGCCAGGAAATCGGACTGCGTAAAGACGGATCCTTTAACCTTATTACACTGAATAATTATTTTACTGAAGAAGAAGCCCAGAAAGCAGCTACAGCCGACGATGCCTTCCAGGCCAGAGCAGAAGCCCTTAAAGAGAATGCAAAGAAAGAAGCTGAGCCTGTCCATTTTGCCCGTTCCGGAAAACCCAGAAGAACGGAAGAGCAGATAGCAAAGGATGAACAAACCATGAAAACAGCTAAGGGACTTTTTGAACAGGAAAAGTATAAGGAATGTGTGGATGTGTACCAGCGTCTGGAAATCGAGATTGATCTGGATCCTGTCAGCTCCTATTATCTGGGTATGAGTCTTTACTATACGGGTAAGGATAAGACTGATTGTCTGGACGACCTGGAATTTGCCTCCACCTCCAAAGATGCTCCTGTCAATGTATTCTATTATCTGGGTAAAGCGAACCAGTACTGTTATCGTTTCAGCAGGGCTGTCAAGGCTTTTGAAAAATACAAGCTGAAAGCTCCGGCAACAGAAGCTGCCAGACTGGAGATAGATAAGGAAATAGAATTTTGCCGCAATGGTATAAAACTTGTGAATAACCCGGTAGTGCTTGAAGTGTATGAAAAACGGGAAGTACTGAAGGAAAGCCTGAATCTGGCCTTTACTCAAATGGAATCAGGAGCTAAGATCCTTCTTGCCCCCGATGAATTGAGATCGAGCGTTGATAAAAAGAAAAACTACCGGCCTTTGCTTTTCCTCTCAGCAGATAAAAGTGTGATTCTTTATTCCAGCTACGGAGAAGATGAAACAAATGGAAAGGATATATACAGACTGAATCAGCTGGGCGACGGGAAATGGAGTATGCTTCCTCAGAACCTGAATATGATCAATACACGTATGGATGAGGAATATCCGACTCTCAGCGCCGATGGAAAGACTTTGTATTTTGCCTCCAAAGGTTATGACTCCATGGGTGGTTACGATATTTTCAAAAGCACATGGGATGAGGCGAACAGCAATTGGTCAGCTCCGGTAAATATGGGGGCTCCTATCAACAGCCCGTTTGATGATATTTATTTTATTGAGTGATTAGCGTTTTGCCAATCCTTTTTATCAATCTGATAAATAAAATTAGGCTTCCCGGCCTCTCCGTAGTATTCAATATCTGCTTCCCCAATTTTACGGGCTCCAATGCGTTGGATGGCTGTCTGGGACCGTATATTGCAAGCTCCGATTTTTAAGATGACAGCATCTGCAAAACAAAAGGCATGATCAAGCATCAGTGCTTTCAGAGCGGGATTGTACTTGCCACCCCAATGGCTGCGTGCAATGAATGTATAGCCTATTGAAATGCTGTTGTTTGTTTCATCCAGCTCCGTATACCGGCTGCTTCCTATAGGTTCATTTGTTTTTGAATCAAATACCAGGAATGCTCCTTCTGATTCCATCGCTCCTTTGAAAAAGGTTTGGAATACTTCACGTTGATACCGGTTCTTGTTCGGGTGTTGTTCCCAGATCAGCGGGTCTGAAGCGATGGCATACAAGCGTTCAAAATCGGATTCAGCCAGGGGCTGTATCCTGACGATCGTGTTTTTCAGATGGGGTTGCAGGTCGAAATTCATAGTTCAAGGTATTAATTTTTGCCGGATTTGTATTGTCATTCTGAGGCGCCTTGGGGCGGAATTTAGCGGTGGCAGTGCCGAAGAATCTATTTGCTCATGTTTTTTTGTTTTTACCGGATAGATTCTTCGCTACTGCTTCCCGCTTGCATACCCCAAGGTGCTTCAGAATGACAAATGAAGGCAGACAATAAAATGACAAACAGTTTTTCCTGCTTTAAAATGGCTCTGAAAAATAATCCCCGTACCTTAGCCCAATACTTTAAACAATGTTCTGGAGCACCCCTAAATTACCTGTATCTCCTGATGGTCAGGAGTGGATTGAAGATTCCCTGGTCTGGGTAAGAGAGAAGTATGGAGAGGAGTTTTTGAAAAACGTCCCTGTCATCACCCCCAGTACCAAATACCTGGACCGGAAATTCGATGGTTCGGAAGAGGATGCTCATTTTTCCTTGCAGAAGATTTGTGAATACATGAAGGTGGAGCCTTCTCTGATCAAGCTCACCTTTTACGGGCAGGACGGGGTTGCACTAAAAGACAGTTTACTGCATCCTGTTAGTGTATCTGAAATTCCTGCCGGTACAGATCCGCAAAGGCCAACGGGTTATACTGAAATCTGCCTTGATCTGAATGAAATAAAAGACCCTCTTTCACTTATGGCTACCCTGATCAGGGAAGTGGCACAGGTGAAACTCCTCAATGAGAAATTCATAGTGGAACGGAATGACGGTGCCGGTGATATTACAGCTGTTGCATTCGGTTTTGGAATTTTCCTTGGCAATGCATTTTTCAAAATCACATCCTGGGAAGGAGCTCATAATAAACATTGGTCACTGAACCGTAAAATGAGCATGCCGGAACCTTTCATCGCTTATGCCATGGCATGGATGGCACATTATCAGGGTGACACGGAATGTCTCTGGACCAAATTCCTCAATAAACCCATGCAGGATGATTTTAAAGCCTGCCGGGAATATATTGCCAAATACCCTCAGAAAATAAGGATGGAACGCAGGCCCGGAATGAAGGACGACTGGAGAGATCATAAACAGGAAGAGGAAGAAGTGGAAGAGCCTGTCAGGGAAGTTCCGGAACAGTATATTTTACCTGAACTGGAAAAGGAAGTGCCTTTGCCGGAAACAGCCGGTAAGTGGACGGGTCGTCTTGTCTATGGAAATTTGTATACGCCATACGGGATAGTGGGAAAAGAGCTGGAATTTGAAATGGAACTGAGTCTGACAGAGGATGAAGACTTCGTGGGGACTGCTTTGGATACCAATGGGTTCGGAACCAATCCTTCACAGGCATCACTTACGGGCTTCACAGATGATCTGAATATCAGCTTTGTTAAGCAATACAACCAGTTGCAAGTGTTTACGCTGGAAGGAACCATCGTTCAGAAAAAAGACAAGCGTGGACCGGAAATATTTTATTCAGGAATATTCAATCCTAAAACCGGAGCTTATGAGGGTGAATGGCATATGGAAGCAAGCCGTGAGGAGGCAGCAGGTAACGGTACCTGGTGGATGAAGAAGATTTCTTAACCCGATAACCAACCTCATTTATTTTGATAATCCTTCAGCAGCTTTTTCAAGTCCTGGCTGTTGCGGTTTTCAGCAATCTTATTCAGATTATCCAACGTTCTCGACCTGTAAGGGTTCTTGCTGATATGAAGCAATACATTCCGTGCTGTCTCCATTGCGAGTTTCTCCTTATTCATGCGAAAGAATAAATCAGTATAATAAGCCATCATAGATCCATAAGGAACAACACGGTCAGGGAAGAGGGATAAAGATTTATTGATAACTGCCTGGGCTGAATCTTTGTTAGCCGCCTCAAACAAATCGTTGGCAAGGCTCATAAAAATACCCTGATAATTCTCAGCCATCAGGTCTTCACCTGCGGGAAGCTGTTTCTCTAATCCCTTCCATTCAAACTTCTGCATGAGGTTGGAATAATATATTTTCCTGTCTGAAGCGTATTCCGTACCGTCATAAGGTCTCCCTTTGAAATGATAAACCATTCCCTCATTGATCAGATGCCGCCCGTAGTCAGAATAGGTCTCACTGCCTACAGTGCCTGCAATATACAAGGGCCTTTTTTCAAAATGTGCTATGAAGTCGAGCAGGGTAAAATCATTCTTGAGCAGGTATTGACGGGTTATTTTAAAACTGATTTCTGTTCCTTTTGCTGTTTTCACTTTAATCTTAGAACTGGGAAAAAAATACAGAATCTGTCCGCTTTCACTTTTCTGCATATACGTGGTATCTTTAAACGTAAGGAAAGCTTTTTGTAAATCCATATCATCCTTTTGCTTCTTCACATACTGGTAATCCCTGATACTGCCGGCATAATCGGCATGCGCAATATATAACTCAACTGGCGGGGAGGTAAAGACTGTATCTTTCAGCAGGTCTATATATCGGCTTAGTTGCAGCAGGCTCATATTGACAACTCTTACATCCGTCCGAAAACCTTCGGAAGCCTGCATATAAAGCAGGGGATAAGTGTCGTTATCTCCGTTGGTAATCAGGAGGGCGTTCTTTTCACAGCTGTTAAGCAGGTTGCGTGAATACGAATGTATGAAATCACTGTAAAGTTTTTTTGCCGGAAGTTCTTTCCGGGCTTCCTGTTCCCCCTGTATAATGAGTAATTCAAGAAAGGAATTGACATATTCATTGTCTGTTTTGAGTGCAATACAGCCAACAATGGTTTCGAAAAGAGGGTTCAGTGCTTTCACCTTTTCAAAAGCTTCTATTGCCTTAAGCTCAATTGCCCGGTATTTGGCCAGCTGTTCAGAGCTGAGTGCTCCGCGTTTGTCAGGAACCACAAACAGATCTTTTTCATCGGCAAATGTTGTCTGCCTTGAAAGCATATCAGTAGCCAGGTTGGAATAGGCTCTTGCCAGGGAGAAAGTAAGGGTGTCATTCAGATCCTTACGGCCATCCAGTTCTGCAATGACATCTTTCTCAGCTCCCATATAACCGATGTAGGGTGACTCGTTGAATGCTCTGACAGTCCATAATTCTTTATAAGCAGGAGGAATATCAGGTGTCTTATCAGCCTCCGGCCTCTTAAGGATACCCGTATCTTTAAATCCTTTCGCCGATGCAGACCAGAACAGAGCGGTTTTGACAATTTCTTCTTTTTCCTTGTATTCATAAATCGAAATATGCCATCCATCTTTTCTTTTTTCGAATTTAAGATCCCCTTCCGGAAAATCCTTTTTCCAGTCATAGGTCTCAAAAAATTTGCCGACTACATTCGCATATCTGGGGAATGATTTGGTAGTATAGTTTTGTGCAGGGAGGGAGACCATGCAGACGAAATTCACAAGAATAAATAGATAAGCCTTTAAGCGATGTTTCATGGGCTGAGTTATGGGTTTCGTCGGTTTATTTTTCAAATGTAAATGATATAAGCATGCAACTGACATGCTTTTAGCCACGTATGGCCCACAGCTGTACTGTGAAATCAATCGAATTCCGTTATATTTGCCCTATGCTCAGACCTTATTTCTGCTGGTTCAGGTCGTTCATCCTCTTTACTTTATGTTTGCTTGTTACGCATTGTGTTACGGCTCAGAAAAAGGAGCATGTACTGAAACTGAATTTATATATAGACCTGGTAGCGCATCTCAGTCCGGGAGAGATTCCGGACTCCCTGTCTGAAACAGTTTCCATAAACATCCTGCGCAACAAGGAAATGTATAAGGAATTGTCGGCACCGGTCCGTACGCGTGTTGTGGGGGTTGGGAGACTGAATAAAAAAACAGCCCGTAAAGGTACCTTGGTTTACCTTGCACTGAATTCAGAATTTGATATTAAGCTTTCTGCACGGAACGCAGATACCCTTATACTCCATGTTTCAACTGTCGTTCCGGAAGAAGCAGGTAAGACAGATATGTTTATGGAACAGATCTGCAGGCTGAACAAAAGGACCCCTTCTGAAATGACGGAGACGAATGTGGAATCCATGAGCTATGATATACCAAATGCCACTTTTCACACTGCTGCAGTTTACCTGGAGCCTGAAGACAGAGCCAGGGCTCATGCCGACAGTGTGGTACTGAACAGATGTAAAGCCTGGGTAGGTATTAATTACCAGGATGCAATCAATGTGAACTGGATTTCAACAGATGATCTGTTTATCTGCGAATTCAACGAAAATGAAGGTACAACAGGCAGGGTTTCTCAGGATGGGCATACCAGTATCCTTTTTTACAGAACAGGAGCCCATACGGGTAAATGGTATCAGACAATGAAGTCGGCCTACAGCCCGGAGGCTATAGGAACAATGGTTTCTCCTGAAGCTTTGGTAAAGATTAAGGCTGAACTGAAAAAGGAAAAAGATAAAGTGCGTTCCATAACCCGTGTCAGGTGTGCGGAGAAGTGTATAGCCAGACGTATTCCCGGTGCCAGGCCAGGGCAGACTGAAGAAGCATATTCCAGTGAAGGATTTTATGTAGTGGGCGACAAGTCCAAGGCCGATTTCACGTATCAGTTTACCTCCGACGGAGAACGAATTCCAGAACCTTTATGATGATGAAAGCTAAAAGCACACATCCACTTCTCTGCTTCCTGTTTTTTCTGACAGGCCTCACTATTTTTAAGGCGCAGACAGGAGAAAAAGCATTTCCGGTGAATATCATTGTTAGTCCTGAAGGGAAAAAAATACATACCACCCTGGGAGGAGCATCGATTGTCATATTAAAAAATAAAACTCCTTTTTCCAAACTCACCTCTGTAGAAGGTAAGCCACAACGGATAGAGCTGACATATAATGCGGAATATTCCATCATCGTCTCACTCGAAGGGTACAATTCGAATGCGTATTACCTGCGTTTAAAAATCCAGGATAGGACCAATACGCCGGAAGGAGACCTGATACCCGTTCTGGGTGTGACACTGAGCAAAAGCAATACAGCGATTCCTTCTTCAACAGATTATTTTATAACCTATATGCCTTCAACCAATACATTCGATGTGATGAATGATCCGGAGATTCTGGATTACCGGGTAGGCAATAATGTGGATTATTCAGCCCTCATGCTGATTCAGAAAAAAGGTAAGGCCAAACCCGAACGTCTGGCTGATGCAAAGGTCATGCTGAAGGACAGTGCAGGTACCGTATTACAAACCACCCGTACAGGCAAGAACGGGGATTTTACCTTTAAGCAGATTTGTCCGGATAGCCGTTATAATATCAGTCTGGAGAATTCTTCTCTGATCCCTGTTGATGCCAAAGTGTTCCTGGCCCGCACAAACGGAGATGTAGTGCAGGCCCTTAAAAAGGATAAGGCCGGAGCCTGTTTCAATTATGAGCTCATTCCGGCCGAACTGCATGCCCTTTCGGCGATAGCAGAAGAAGACCCTCAGCTAAAGGTGATGCATTTTGAATTATCGGGTGAAAAGGAAATAACCTTTGTTCAAAGCATTACCTATGAATCGGATAAATGGGAAGTGACACCTATGGCAAGGCTCGATTTTGACAGAATTGTAACCATCATGAAGGCCAATCCCAAACTGAAATTGGTTATCAATTCCCATACTGATGCAAAAGGCGATGATGGGTATAATATGAAGCTTTCCGAAAAACGTGCTCAGGCTGCAGTGGCTTATCTTGTAGCAAAAGGAATAACAGCCAGACGGGTAAGCGGAAAAGGTTTCGGGGAAACCAAACTCCTTAATCGCTGCAAAAACGGTGTGGAATGCACGGAAGAGGAACATAAGGCAAACCGGAGGACGGAATTCAGGTTTGTAAAGGAGTGACTAGACACAAAAGTCAAATAAGCAGCTGGTAAGTATAAGGAAGGAATAGGGGAATTTGTCATTCTGAGCGACCTTGGGGTTGCAGGCGGGAAGCAGACGCGAAGAATCTCCTTGTTTTATGCATTCTCAAATAGATCCTTCTGCTGCGCATCCACACATTCCATCCCCATGCTGCCTCAGAATGACAAATCCAGGACAATAGGACATAATACACGCAAAATTATTTCTGCAAAACCAATTTACCCGTTGAAATAATTCCGTTTTCTTTTCCTGTTAGGATGCGGTAAAAATAAACACCCGGTGATGTTTCCGTTGTAATTTCTGTAATGCCTGCATGTAAAGCTGTATTAAATACCTGCTGGCCAAGCAAGTTATATAACTCCAGGCGGGAATGCTCAGAAAGCGTAACCGGAGCGGATACATTAAACGTACCCTTGCTCGGATTCGGATATACGCTCACAACGGAATGTTCCAACTGTTCGTTAATACCGGTAGTCAGATTATCGGTGATATTGATGTTATCGAGATAAATAATATTCCCCCATCCGGAACGGCTTTCGAAAGAGAACATTACATTGGGTTTTCCGGTGATGACAGCAAGATTGATTGAATCTGTTCTCCATGCCCCTGTATTGGGTGGTATGAAACATCCTTTTCCATGGCTGCCTGCTGTATCCGTTCCTGCACCGGTGGTACTGCCCGTGGTGCAGAGTGTCATGCCACCCTTGGAATAGACCCGGGTCCAGGTAGAGCCGCAATCATAAGAGTAATACACATCGAGTGTATCACTGTAAGTAGGCACATGACTGGGTTCATACGCCACATCAAACCACATTCCGGGATGAGGAGCGGTTGAAAAATTAAAGTCAGGTGTATAGATCTGTTGTCTTTCACCGGTGATATTGGACGACTGTCCGCAGTTAGCCGGGAAGTACATGCATTGTGTACTGCTTCGTCCGGTATACGTGCATTGATGCCAGATACTGTCATTTGCATTCGGCAGATTCATATACCAGCCTGCAGGCGGAAAGGTTGCTGCCTGGAATCCTTCGGTAAGGGGCAAGGCTCCGGCTGATGCCACATTGATATAGGAGGTATAGGTTACTGAATCGGCGCCTACAGAAGAGGTTACCACTTCTTTGACACTGTACACTCCGGGTGTGGCATAGGTCACTGTAGGATTCTGTGCTGTGGAAGTGGAAGGTGAGCCACCCTGGAAAGTCCATCTCCAACCGCTGATAGTACCTGTACTCGTACTGTGATCTGTAAAATTGACGGCAGAGCCCGGACAGACAGACTGTGTATTAGACGTAAAGCTAGCCAGTACAGCATTGCATCCTATAAGCGTATTGAACTGGTTCATGGTTCCATGGAATACATCCATATCCACATTATTGGTTCCGCTTATGCCGGGTACAGTACCTGTCCAGGAAAACTGTTTGAATTCCCAGTTGTTCCATACACCTATATTCGGAGGTGGGGCAGTGGGACTGCTATTGTAATCGTCGATCCAGAGTCCATATACATTCAGGGAACTTTGTACATAGGCGGCATTATGCGGTCCAATATATATGATTGGAGCAATACCTGTGGCGCTTTGAACTGTACTCATCCAGGTTTGTACCCAGCTGGTAAGTTGAGCTGAAGTGAAATAAGTGGACAGTCCGGGACCGCTTGGGGGATCTTCCAGATCCAGCACAGGAGGCAGGTTGCAGGCCTTGATATAAGGACCGGCCACACTCAGAAAATAGTTGGCTTCAGCCGTCGCAGAATTATTTTCCGGTCGACCGAAATGATAAGCACCCATTGGCAGTCCTGCAGCAGCGCCGTTTGTCTGGTTAGTTACAAAATACGAGTCGGTGATGGTTATACCTTCTGTTGCCTTGGCAAAAGCAAATTTATACCCGGCCGCTTTTACACTGGCCCAGTTGATACTTCCTTCATAGGAAGAAACATCCACACCCTGTATAGTCTGGGCATGGATTGATAACGTGCAACACAAAAGCACAAAAACAAAGCGTATCTGTTTCTTCATGGATTTTAGATCAGGAAAGGGTAATGTGTCGGATTGAATTGTATTGTCAAATATAGAGATATAGTCCAATATTCAAGTCCTTCTTGCCCTTTCCCTTCATGATTATCATATGAAACTATATCAGATTGTAAAGAATGGCGTATTCTCTTTTTTCAGATGGACATTTACCTGGAGAACAACGATGTCATTTTCAATTGATTGGGTTTCCTTTCTTGGAAACAGCAGCTACATGTGCAGAAGTAGCTTCTGTTTGTGCAGAAGGAGCGTGTGAATGTGAAGAAGGAGTGTGTGAATGTGCAGAATAAGAGTATTAATGTGCACAGGTAGCGTGTTAATGTGCAGAAGTAGCGTGTGAATGTGTAGAAGTAACGTCTTAATGTGCAGAAGTAGCGTGTTAATGTGAAGAAGGAGCATGTGAATGTGCAGAAGAAGAGTGTCAATGTGCACAAGTAGCGTGTTAATGTGCACAGGTAGCGTGTTAATGTGCAGAAGAAGCGTGTGAATGTGTAGAAGTAACGTCTTAATGTGCAGAGGTAGCGTGTTAATGTGAAGAAGGAGAATGTGAATGTGCAGAAGAAGAGTGTCAATGTGCACAAGTAGCGTATTAATGTGCAGAAACAGTGTATTACTTGTCTTTTACACAACGCACATAATACCCCATTCCTTTATTATCCGAAGTGCGGATTACTGATCCCAGTTGAGCACTGAGAGAATAGCACCAGGAAGCAGTGATCTTGGCTTCTGTACTAGTCCAGTAACCGATTGCTTTATCAAATCCGGTGAAGGTACCTGCCTGATCGAGTCGCATTCCACCCGGAAAGGCATTGAATCCGCTTTCGTTGGTTCCGTTACCCTCTTCAATCCAGCCTTTGAGGCTTTTGAGCTTTTTTCCGGCTGATGATTGACCACCCTGACTGTCGAGCAATTTTGTCCATTCTGCATCACTGGGTATATGCCAGCCCTTGGGTGCCAGTCCACGCGGATCATTGACTGCATACCAGTTGTACAATTTGCCATATTTCTTTCCGTTGGCAAGTTCATTTTTATAATAACACCAGGCCGGTCTTTTCTCGGCTGCTGCTTTGGCCCATTCTTCATCGGTCTTTACTTCCGGTATCAATTGCCCGTCACGGAATCTTACGACTTCCAGGTTGCGCGTTGCCCATGCTGAATCCATCCTGGTGACCTGGGCAGAGAAGTTCTGTACAACCAGCAAGAGCATAAACAGAATAAATGGGGGAAGATATCGATGTGTTTTCATGGCTAGAATAAGGTGTGTATCATTTCAGCAAATGCTGATACAAATCTACCTAATTCTATTATCTTGCACCTTGTTGAAAGTGTAATTTACTTCCTGAACCCGGATGAAAATACCTGCATGGCTTCGTTCTCTTATTCCTGTTATGGTCTTCTCCTGTCTTGCCCTGATCTTTGTCTGGCAGATAGGATTTATGCAGGATACCCTGAAATGGGATGCCCTGGATGCCTTTTTACCCTGGAGACGGGCTGTTACCGAAAGCCTTCGATCCGGTCACCTTCCTTTCTGGAATCCCTATCAATATCTGGGATTTCCCATTCATTCAGATCCTGAATGCGGTGCCTGGTATCCTGTAGTCTGGTTTATTGCTCTTTTAAGAAGCTATGATTTCTGTGCCCAGAACCTGGAATTTTGCTTTCATCTTTTTATTGCAGGCTGGGGTGCCTGGAAACTTGCAAAGGGTTTGGCACAGCATCCTGTTGCTGCTTATTTGGCAGGGATCAGTTTTATGGCCTGCGGTTTTTTTGTCGGCAATGCACAGAATTTCATTTTCCTGATCGGCCCGGCCTGGTTCCCTCTTGCGCTTTATTATCTCCGCAAGGCGCTTATCGGGGGTAAAATATCCTCTGTTCTGAAAACAGCTCTCGTTGTTTACATGATTGTAAGCGGGTCTTATCCGGGTTGTACCATTATTGCTCTGTATGGATTAATGACTTATGCCGCTTATTTTCTGATAACACGCAGGCTTTCTTCTTCCCTGAACCTGAAACGAACCGTTTTCTATTTAACAATGCTGGTAACCATAACGGTTTTGTGTACAGCTGTTGTCTGGATGTCTATTTATGAAGCTTTGCCTTACTTCAGCCGTTCGGGTCCAATTCCTTATGAGCTGGTAAGCGAAAATCCTTTTCCAATAAAAGGGTATATCTCCTTTCTGTTACCCTTTGCAACATCAGGTCTGGAAGGGTATGACTGGGGTTCGGCCAACTGCATGATAAACACCTATATGGGTCTTGTTCCCCTCTTTCTTATCGTGCTCTGGGTTTTCACAAAAGGTAAAACAAGACAGGAATGGACTCTGTCCATTCTTGCATTGTTGTTGCTTGGTATTGCCGCCGGCAGTGCCTTACCACTTCGTTATTGGTTGTACCGTTTTGTTCCGGGAATGGATTTGTTCAGACATCCTGCCATATTCCGGGCCTTTGCTATTCTTGCGCTGTTGCTTCTGGCCGGATTTCGCATGAGCAGGATGATTAAAAAAATAAATGAATCTAAGCGCACAATATATATACTGTACGGTATTTTTGCCCTGGTCTTTACTGCAATTATACTTTATAATTTGCCCGGAAATCCGGTTCATATTCTTGAGCTCTGCTGGAAGGATTATCTCCATCCGGCGCTTCATCCGGTGCTGAGTGTTTCCAATTGCATATTTATACAGGCATTGATTCAGTTGGTGATTATTTTGGCACTTGGACTTACAATTTACTTTTCTAAACACAAGACCCGTGTATTGATCTGTTTTGTAGCGCTTGATCTCTTTTTTTCTGTTCAGTTGAATATGAATTCAACAGTACAGGCCGGCACATGTACGGATTCCTTTGCGGTACGTGAGCAGGCACTGGAAAAAACAGCGGAGGCTGAAATTCCATACAACAATAAACTCATTTCAGAAAATGAACCCGGAGGCCTTGGGGTGCATGTGGATGGTTTATGGAGAAATCTGAATATGCTTTGCAAACAGCCTTTTTATGAAGGATATAATTCGTTCCAGTTCAGTTCCACACAAAAATACGGGCAGAGCCGGTTTTTCAAAACAGGAATGAAGAACAGGTTGCTTTATCTTTCTGTCAATGTTGACAAACTTGCTTCGATGGAAGATAGTGTTTCTGTTCCGGCCAGACCGGATAATCTGTACGTGGAATCATTGGATAAGATTCAGAAAGATAATTTTTGGCGTTTTGGAAATGCTTTTTTTAAAGCACAGACAGACACTGTTTCAGAAATAAGCATTCATCCGAATGAAATAAGCGCTACTGTTGAAGTGCAAATGAATCCTATCCTTACCCTTATGCAGAATTACCATACGGACTGGAAGGTATTTGTAGATGGGAAGGACGAAACGAAGCGCCTATTCGTATCCAACCACTGTCTGATAAGCTTGGTTATGGGTCCCGGCACACACCGGGTAAGATTTGTGTACAGTCCTCTGAAATCAAAGATGGCATTCTACATCAGCCTCTGGACAATTGCTGTGTCCGTTCTTGCCATTGCTTTGATTGGTATCAGGAAACGATAACTGGTACAGGTACAATCATGTCCCTGATAATAGCTTCCATACTTACCAGCTCTGCCATCATTTTACTTTTATAGGCTGATGATTCCAGTTTCAGTTTTTCAGTAAGCTCTTTGTAATAGGCTATACCTTCCAGCAGGTTGCTTTTAAAAGAATCAAGTTGTTTGCCTTTTTTATCGTTGAAAGCAGTTGCGAATTTGGTCAGCTCATTCTTGAAATAATCTATATACATATCCAGCTCATTGATGAACAAAGAAGGACGTATCCGGTTATTAAGCAGATTCAGCCTGCCATAGATATGTCCGACCATTTCTTCCAGTGTTGCAATTTTGCTGAAATAAGCAAGGTTTGGTCCGGGGCAAATAGCAACAGCTTCAAGTTTTTTAGGATGGGTAATATGATCCTTCAGCAGAACAGACATACCTAGTCCTTCACACAGGCAATCCTTCTCCATGATCTTCTGTTTCTCTTCTTCTTTCACCAGTGGTGGTAAATTTCCTGCATCAATTTGTTCCAGCTTCAGTTTTTGATACTGCCGGGAGGCGGTACAGATAGGTTTTTCAGTGAACTCTGTATTGGTCGAAAGGAATTCCTTATAACAAGGGCTTCCCGGCCTTTCTTTTGCAATCCTGGCCTTGCGTTGTTCTTCGGATGTGCTTGGCCTGAAATTATTAAATGGAATTCCCAGCGGGGATGCATAGCTGAGAAAATAATCTTCTTTTTTGGCATGCACCAGCATATCAAGTGTATGTTCATCCACATTCGTTGCTTCCGGTACAAGAAGGAATGGACTTCCCCATCCTGTCAGATCAGCCTGATAATATTCCCTCAGGAATTTGTCTTCAGAAGCTGTACCAATACCCCCTTGTACACTTATTTTAACTTCGAGAGGACCGTTCAGGGCTTTTTTCCCTTTTGAAATAAGAGCACTTGTATATAACCCGAAAAGCTCCTGAACCAAATCCTGCTTTTTGTTTTTAAACTCTTCCATGATAGGGCCGAGCAATAGTCCATCGGTGGCAAATGCATGACCTCCGCAGTTAAGTCCTGATTCAACCCTGTATTCAGAAACCCAGACTCCTTTCTTGGCCAGAAACTTTCCCTGTATCAGGGCCGAGCGATAATCGCTTACTTTCAGAATAATACGTTTTTTAAGCTTGTTTTGTCCGTCAGGGAAAAAATCAGGAAATGATTCTATGTAAGCATAGAGTCTGGGATTAAGTCCCGCTGAGAGCACTACGGCTGCATCCAGCTTGCATTCTGCAAATCCGCGAAGAGCTGCCATAGCATCCGAATATTCAGGAGGAAGCGCATTGCCTTCATGATCATAAACCTGACGGTCAATCTTTGTCATGATATTGACATCGATATCTCCTGCCTGTATCTCATTACGGAGCTGATCCTGCACATATTCTTTGGAAAATCCTTCTTCCATGGCGAGCATTTCCCTGTACTGTTTTTTCAGATCGGAATTATCGGGTAAAAGCTCAAAATATTTAGCTATTTCACTCCCTTTTTCAAATGCCGAAGCCTTGAGTGTTTCGGTTTGTTTTTCAACAATATCCGATAAGAGGTTCAGGTATGCTGTGATTCTCCTCGCTCTGTGATTAACATCTTTTTTGGGAATAGGAAGATATTGCCGGTCTGTCTGGCGGCAATAGAATTCTCTCATCTGCTCCATCAGATCGTCTTCAATGATAGAAACAACGGAAGTAATTCCGAAACGCGCTACTTTCGCCGGTGTATCAACCGTATAACCCAATCCCATGACCGGTATATGAAAGGTGTGGAGGACTTTTTTCATTTTCCAAAGAACGGCTAAAAATACAGCTTCCTATATGACTTCGGTCATAGTTTCCCTTTACCCGAATGATAAAATTTGCAGAACAAACAATCTGAATTTATCAGACTCCTTCATAATCACTCTTTTCCGTACACTGTTTACCCTTTAATACATGAAAGAAACTGATTATTTACCCGAAGTGATTGCAACTTTTTTAAAAAGTCAGTCCCTGATAACCCTGGCAAGCTGTGAAAGGGATGTACCCTATTGTGCTTACTGTTTTTACAGCTTTGAGCCTGGCCAGGATTCTCTTGTTTTTAAGTCTGATAAAGACAGCCGTCATATAAAAGAAGGACTGATCAATTCCCGGGTTGCCGGAACAGTGGCTCCGCCTTCGCTTAAGTTTTCTGAACTTACCGGTCTGCAGTTTCAGGGAACATTAAGCTCTCCTTCCGGCTCAGCTTTGACACGGGCAAAGCTGTCTTATTACAAGAAATATCCGTTAGCGCTGGCTATGCCGGGTCACCTGTGGTTAATTCACCTGGATTACATAAAGATGACCGATAACAGGATTAAGTTTGGACATAAGACAATCTGGGATAAATTAAATCAGCCTGTTTAACATGGAAAAGCCATTCGCAGAACCCTTTAAAATTAAAATGGTGGAACAGCTGAAAACCACTTCTCGTCAATACCGTGAAGAGGCTATCCGCAAAGCAGGTTATAACCTCTTTAACCTTAAATCGGATGATGTATTTATTGACCTCCTGACAGATTCCGGTACCGGTGCCATGAGTGATAAGCAATGGGCCGGTATGATGGAAGGGGATGAAAGTTATGCAGGTTCACGATCCTTTTTTCATATGAAGGAAGTTGTGAATGAATTACTCGGCTATGAACACCTGTTGCCCACCCATCAGGGCCGTGCAGCCGAAAATGTACTATTCTCCGTACTTGTCAAAGAAGGGAATGTCATTCCGGGTAATTCTCACTTCGATACCACCAAGGGACATATAGAATTCCGGAAGGCTCATACCCTGGACTGTACCATACAGGAAGCATTCGATCCTCAGTCTGATCACCCGTTCAAAGGGAATATTGATATAAAGAAGCTGGATGAAGCACTGGAGAAACATAAAGGAAATGTTCCGTTTGTGCTGGTAACAATCACCTGTAATACCGGCGGAGGACATCCTGTTTCCATGCTGAATATTGCTTCGGTTTACGAAGTATGCCAGACTCATGGGGTTCCTGTATTTTTTGATATTGCCCGTTTTGCGGAGAATGCATATTTTATTAAAACAAGGGAAAAGGAGTATGAGAACTGGTCCATACGGGATATCATTAAAAAAGTATTCAGCTATGGCGAGGGTGCACTGATGAGCGCTAAAAAAGATGCTATTGCCAATATTGGAGGGTTTATTGCCCTGAAGTCGGAAGAAATTTACCGTCAGTGCAGCGTATTCAGTATTTTATTTGAAGGCTACCTGACTTATGGAGGTCTTGCGGGCAGGGATATGGAAGCCATTGCCAGGGGATTGCTTGAAGCCACAGAGTTCAATTCTCTGGAAGGCCGTATAAAGCAGGTTGAATATCTGGGAAAGAGGCTGGAGGAAGAAGGAATTCCGGTCATGACTCCTTTCGGAGGACATGCCATTTATGTCGATGCCAGGAAATTCTTTGCCCATATTCCTTCCAACTGCTTTCCTGCTCAGGTATTGGGTGTTGAGTTGTATATAGAGGCTGGGGTGAGGGGAGTTGAAATCGGAACAGTGATGGCCGACAGGGATCCGGTAACCCGTCTCAACCGCAGTACGGGCATGGAGCTTCTCCGGCTGGCTATTCCGCGCAGAGCCTATACCAATAATCATATGGAAATGGTTGTTTGGGGCCTGACAAAGGTTTGGGAAAGGAGACATGACCTGAAAGGGATCAAACTTATTTATGAAGCGCCTATTCTGAGACATTTTTCCTGCCGCTTTGGCACCTGTGATGCAAACCAGATTTGTACCCTTGATTGTCATTTTACACCTTCCTGATAAGTTAAAAGCGAAATAAAATTGCTTTATTTATGATCAATTACGACATAGCTGAGATGGCATCTACTACAAACTTCAAAGCCCGGAAGGGTAATGCAGAAAAAAATATCTTTTCAAAATACTGCTCTGAAGAATGGCAGTTATATCTGGGAGCAAAACAACGGTCTGCGGAATTTAAAACCGGTGAGTATATTTTCCGGGAAGGTGAAGTTGTAAAAGAAATTTACCTTATTGAAAAAGGTAAAATAAAGGTAGTGTCAGGATATGGGGAAAATACGGAACATATACTTCGTCTTGCAGGTGAAGGCAAGCTGATGGGGCATAGAGGTCTGGGAGCAAAAACATATTCGGTTTCCGGAATTGCCCTGGAACCTACAACAGTTACCGTAATTCCCATTGATGTTTTTAACCGCCTTATAAAGGCCAACCCTGAATTCAGTCTCTATCTCATTCATTTTATTACTTCCGAACTCAATGATTCGGAAAGCAGGATGAAGAAACTTATTCACCTGGATGTGAGGCAGAAAATAGCCGATATCATTATCATGCTTATAGATGCCTTTGGCTACAAGCGGGATGACCCGGGGAAGCTGACATATACACTCTCCAGATATGATTTTGCCAATATCTCCGGCACTACGTATGAAACAGTGATTCGTTCACTGACATTTTTACAAAAGGAAGGTTATATAGGCCTGGAAGGAAAAACCATTCGTGTTGTAAATGAAAAGGGACTAAGGGAATTCAGCCGGCCGACAGCTGTTATAGAGAAGGGGTTATGACTGCCATCATAGAATAGGGGCTTAATTTTCCTTAGCATTGTCAAAACTTACACATGGAAACTTTGACAGCACTGACACAGATCAAGCTCAACGGAGTAATGAGCTTTGAGGAATATTTCACCTATGTTCAGGATCTGGCAGGCAAGAATCAGACTTCAGGTGAAACACAGAGTGAAGAACGGATTGCAGCTACCAAACTCAATGCGCAACGCATGCGCAGGCTCAGAAAGCAGACAGTGCTGCAACCCGGACTCGTCCGTTCTCTATCAGCTGTTAAACATCGCTGGGAATGGGTTCTTATTGTCGAATCCTGGTGTGGTGACGGAGCTCAGAACCTCCCCGTACTGGCTAAAATGACAGAGCTGGTTCCGGATAAAATTAATTTGAAAGTGGTGTTGAGAGATGCAAACATTGAACTTATTGATGCGCATCTTACCAATAATGCCCGGGCTGTACCCAAACTTATTTGCTTCAACAGAGATACAAAATCCAAAACAGGTACCTGGGGTCCCCGTCCTGCGGTGATACAGGAAAGAGTACGTGTTCTTAAGCTGAATACAAACTTAAGTCATGATGAATTCGTACATACACTCCATACCTGGTATGCGGATGATAAGACAGCATCCCTCCAGAACGAATTTGAGGAGCTGATCAAATCCTGGAATCAATAACCCAAAATTATTTCTTGTGAGGGAGTACTCCCTAAGTGACCATTATATGATGAGTGTCATGTATTGAGCTATAATGCAAATTAGCTGACATAAATCACAATTTGAAGATGAGAAGAGTCATATTATTTCATGATAAAAGCAGCTTGCTTTGTACAAAATCAAGCCCACCACCATGAAAAATATAGCCAGAAAAAGCAACATACCTCCTTGTGAAACATGTACTACCAAAGACAGTGCACATTCAATCTTCTGTACATTGAAAACAGAAGAGCAGGAATTACTATCTCAGCATAAAGCTCATTTTCATTTTAAACGGGGGCATACCATATTCCATGAGAACAGTCAGGTACAAGGCATATATTGTATTTTCTCCGGAAAGGTTCTTATTCATAAACATGTAGATGCCAGAGAGCAGGTAGTGAGGATGGCAAGGCCTGGCGATTGGATCGGATACCGTGCCCTTATCAGTGAAGAGCCTTTTACTGCTTCAGCCACTGCCCTGGAAGAAGTGCAGGCTTGTTTCATTCCCCGTCATGTTTTTATGGGATTGCTGAAAGAAAATAACGGATTAGCCATTGAGACGCTTAAACTCCTAGCCAGGAACCTGAAGACAGCTGAAATTCACTGGGCAAGCATGGTTCATAAACATGCCGACGGAAGGATGGCGGAAGCCTTGCTCGCTCTTGGGGAGTTTTATGGCTATGAAGAAGATAAGATGACGATAAAGGTACATCTGAGCCGGGAGAACCTTGCCGGTATTGCCGGTATTACAACGGAGACTGCTATTCGCCTGCTTTCGGCATTTAATAAAGATAAGCTGATCAAGCTTATCGGAAAACGAATCAAATTGCTTGATATTCAGAAGCTGAACATTCTTTCGAATAAGTAGCGTCAGGATGGATATTCCGCATATGAGTGTTACACTTAAGAAAGTCATCTTCAGCGCTCTGTTTGTTTTTTTTCTGATTTTCACTGTACTGGTTGATACCATCGGAACAGAAACCGATAAAGGGTGTGATTTCCTCACACCTCCGGCCATACAAGGGAAGTTGCTTTTCCAGAAATACAATTGCACGGCATGTCATCAGCTATATGGTTTGGGCGGTTATATGGGGCCTGATCTGACAAATGTTATTTCTGCTCCCGGGAAAGGTGTAATCTATGCCCGCGCCCTGCTGAGTTCCGGAACATCCCGTATGCCTGATTTTAAGCTTTCAAAAGAGGAGATGGATTGTCTGATTGCATACCTGGTTTATGTGGATAAAACAGGGCTTAGCCCTGTCAGGCATTTTGATATTAACAAGGACGGCACTGTCAGTTACCGGCAATGAAAAAAGAAATCGGGTTATTCTTCGTTTTCTTTGCATTGCTGGCTTTGCTCGGAGGAATGCTGCTGGGCTGTACAGCCGCATTTAATTTTCTCTATCCCGGTTTTTTCAATTCCATTCCCTTTATCAAATGCAGGCCTCTTCATGTATCCCTGGTGGTGGCCTGGATATTTCTGAGTGCAACCGGTGGCATCTATTATTATTTGCCCAGGTATTGCGGAATAGAACTCTATTCCCGCAAACTGCCTAAAATACACCTGGGTTTATTCCTGATAACCGGTATCACTATTCTGACTTGTTATTTGTTTGGGAAATTCGGAGGACGGGAATACTGGGAATATCCTCCCATTCTTGCAATTCCTGTACTTGTAACCTGGATACTGTTTGGGTTTAACTATTTTAAATCTGTCATACGCAAAGCAGGAGATTTTCCCGTTTATCTCTGGATGTGGGGTACAGGAATATTTTTCTTCCTTTTCACCTTTATCGAATCGAATCTGTGGGTATTTCCTTATTTCAGAAACCATCTCGTCAGGGATATCACCGTGCAATGGAAATCATACGGTGCACTGGTAGGCTCCTGGAATATGCTCGTATATGGAACTGGTATCTTTCTTATGGCCCGTATCAGCAAAAATGAGGCGATGGCAAAATCGAATCTTGCTTTCGGAATGTATGGTCTGGGCCTTTCCAACTTATTGTTCGGATGGGCTCACCATATTTATATCCTTCCGAATGCCTCCTGGATCCGGTATACTTCTTATGTGATTAGTATGTCCGAGCTGATTTTTCTTGCCAAAATAATCTGGAACTGGAAAAAAAGCATGCAGGTCAGAAAACTTTATTCAGATCAGTTGGTATATAAATTTATCATGACTTCCGATGCCTGGATATTTATCAATATGCTGCTCGCACTCCTGATATCCATTCCTGCGGTCAATATTTTCACGCATGGTACCCATGTTACGGTTGCCCATGCCATGGGAAGTTCTGTCGGAATCAATACAATGATTTTGCTGGCTTCTGTTACATTCCTGGTAACGGATGTAACGAAATGTGAAATTTCAGAAACAGAAATGAAACGGATGACACTCGGACTGCGCATGTCAAGTATTTCACTATTTGTTTTTTTTATCAGCCTTGTAGCAGCCGGTATCACTAAAGGCTGGCTGACTGTTTATTCAACGCAAACTTTTCAGGAGCTGATGGCAAGGATAAGCCCTTTCCTGCTTGTCTTCGCCATTGCCGGTCTCGGCCTGCTCACCGGCTTAATCCTTGTCACAGGCCCATTGCTCAAATATTGTATCCGGTATTTCAAAAGCAGAAGTGAAGAACAGGAGCATACAGAACATATACCCGGAACATCCGGATAAAGTATTAATCAATACGCTGACAGCTATGGAAACGGTCGACTTTTCAAACACCCGGAAGGCATTCTCTCTTAAGAATAATAAGCAGCTCAAATTTTCCTATTGGCTTTTCCGGCTTATGGGAAATCCTTCCCTCGTAAAATTCTTTTCCAAAATGACCCTGTTTTCAATCAAGCTTGGCTTGCCGGTCCGCCCGCTTATTAAATCAACCATATTCAAGCAGTTCTGCGGCGGAGAGTCTCTTGCTGAAAGTGAAAAGGTAATCACGCAGCTCGATAAAGTTCATGTAGGTGCTATTCTGGATTATTCCATAGAGGGCAAAGAACGGGAAGAGGATTTTGAAAGCACAAAAAATGAATTACTTAAAGTTGTTCAGCTTGCCAGATCGAACAAGGCAGTTCCCTATACCAGCATGAAAATTACCGGTATTGTCAGATCAGACTTACTGAGCAGGAAAAGTGCCAAAGCCGTTCTGACACAGGAAGAAGAAAAAGAATGGAATCTCTTTCTGAATCGTTTTGACGAAATCTGCTCCAGTTGTCATGACAGTGAAGTGCCGATCTATATTGATGCCGAAGAAAGCTGGTTACAGGGGGCCATTGATGAAGTGACAGAGGAAATGATGAGGAAGTATAACAAGGGAAAAGCTATTGTCCAGACAACCCTTCAAATGTACCGCTGGGACAGATTAAGTTATCTTAAAAAACTCATTGAATGGGCCGGCAGGGAGAATATTTTTATCGGTGTAAAGCTTGTAAGAGGCGCTTATTGGGAAAAAGAGAACAGGCATGCCGATGAAAGCAAGGTGCTCTCTCCTGTTCATCAGCTCAAATCGGATACCGACGCGGATTTTGATTTGGCCGTTGACTTATGCCTTGAGAATATTAATTGTGTTACCCTTTGTGCCGGAACACACAATGAAGCCAGCACCATGCACCTGATTCATCACATGAAGGAGCTGGGCATTGCCAATGGAGATACCCGCGTATATTGTTCTCAGTTATTCGGTATGAGCGATCATATCACCTATAACCTGGCCGAAGCAGGATATAATGTCACCAAATACCTGCCCTACGGGCCTGTACAATCAGTCATTCCCTATCTCATCAGGAGGGCAGAAGAAAATACCTCTATAGGCGGACAAATGAGCCGTGAACTGAAACTTATTACTGTTGAAAAGGACAGAAGAAAGGATCAGTTGCTGTTGCACTAGTATTTTACCCCCTGTAATTTACCCTAGCTTTTTCCGGAAGGACCAAAGCTCTTTTTAACATTTTATTTTTAATCTCTCCCTTCATGTTACTATCCTTTGTCAGGTTAATACATGACAGTCATCATCAAAACAGCAAGGTGTTAATATCCTCTCCGGATTGTTAAAACAATATGAAAACGTCAGCCGTTTCCTGTTTTATCTTTCGTGCAACAAAACTTCCAATCGAACTATTTCATTCATTCACTTTATAAAAAATCAACTATGTTAACTACAGAAGCCACCAAAAAGCCTCTAAAATCAACTTCTTCAAGCTACAGCTACAAAGATGTGCTGGAAAAATGCATTGCTTACTTTAACGGAGATGAGCTGGCAGCATCTACCTGGATCAATAAATATGCAATGAAAGACAAGGCTGGAAATTTGCTTGAAACAAGTCCGGATGATATGCACCGTCGTATGGCAAGGGAATTCGGCCGTAAAGAAAAAGCGGGTAAACAGAAATCCCAGATGAACGGCAGTTTCAAATTCCTTTCAAAATATGGAAAGGAGAGGGAAGCACTCACTGAAAAGAAAATTTATGATTATTTCAGCCATTTTCAGTATGTAATACCCCAGGGCAGTGTGATGTCATCACTTGGAAACCCCAATGTGGTTGCTTCTTTATCCAATTGTATTGTACTCCCGGAAATTCATGATTCCTATGGAGGAATATTTTATACCGATCAGCAGATGGCACAGCTTTTTAAACGCCGTTGCGGAGTAGGCATCGATGTGAGTACCCTGCGCCCTTCCGGTATGCAGGTTTCAAATGCAGCCGGGACTACCACCGGAGCTGTTTCGTTTATGGAACGATTCTCCAACACAACCCGTGAGGTTGCACAGAATGGCCGCCGGGGAGCCCTGATGATTACCATTGATATAGCTCATCCGGATGTGGAAAAATTCATCGGTATCAAACAAGACCTAAGCAAAGTGACCGGCGCAAATATTTCCGTGAAACTCAGTGATGAATTTATGAAAGCGGTAATGAATGACACCGAGTATACATTGCGCTGGCCTATTGATGCACAGAGTCCTAAGTTTTCCAAAACAGTTAAAGCACGTGAACTTTGGAATGTGATTATCAAATGTGCTCACCATACTGCTGAACCCGGACTCATATTCTGGGATCGTCAGCATTACTATTCAACGTCCTCTGTTTACCCGGGATATAAAAATGTTTCCACAAATCCTTGTTCTGAAATTGCCATGCAAGGCGGCGACAGCTGCCGCCTTATTGCCCTGAATCTGTATAATTTCGTGGATAAGCCTTTTACCGCTCAGGCAAAATTCAATGCCAAAAAGTTTTATGAGATTACCTATGAAGCACAGCGATTGATGGATGATCTGGTCGATCTGGAACTGGAGGCTATTGAACGTATCATGGCAAAGATCAACAGTGATCCGGAACCGGCCCATATCAAAGCTGTGGAAATTGAAACCTGGAAACTGCTTTATGATGCCGGAAAGAAAGGAAGAAGAACCGGACTGGGCTTTACAGCCATGGGCGATACCCTCGCTGCGCTGAACCTTCGTTTTGATTCAGCGGAAGCCCTGGCTCAGGTTGAGCAAATCATGCGTACCAAATGCCAGGCTGAATTTGAAAGCTCTGTTGACATGGCTCTGGAACGGGGTAAATTCACGGAGTTCGACCCTAAAATAGAAGCAAAGTCTGAATTCGTACAGATGATGAAAGTTGAATTTCCGGATACTTATGCCCGTATGATGAAGTTCGGCAGAAG
The DNA here is from genome assembly GCA_044448685.1 of Bacteroidia bacterium. GTDB lineage: Bacteria > Bacteroidota > Bacteroidia > Palsa-965 > Palsa-965 > Palsa-965. The sequence continues at coordinate 2,403 of JBIOHC010000046.1, read as the reverse complement.
AAATATATCCCTCAGCACAGTTGCTCCTACCGGAACACTGAGCATGCTGGCGCAAAGTTCTTCGGGTCTGGAGCCTGTATTCATGCTTTCGTATAAACGCCGCAGAAAGGTAAACCCGCTGGATAAGAATGCACAGGTTGATTTTGTTGATCCTATGGGCGATTCCTGGCAGGAGTTCACGGTTTATCACCACAAGCTAAAGGCATGGATGGACGTGACCGGAGAAACGGATCTTACAAAGAGCCCGTATTACAGAAGTACAGCTTCTGAAATAGACTGGTATAAACGGATAGAGTTACAAGCCCTTGTGCAGAAATATACGACTCATTCCATCAGCTCAACCATAAATCTGGCTGCTGATACCCCGGTCGAGCAGGTGGGTGATATTTACCTGGAAGCCTGGAAGCAAGGTCTGAAAGGAATAACTGTTTACCGCGATGGCTCCCGTTCAGGAGTGCTGGTTGCAACGGAAAAGAAGAAAGATAAGTTGAATTCAATTGTTGAAACAGAGCCGCCTAAACGACCCAGGGTGCTTGAAGCAGAAGTGCTGCGTTTTATGAATCACAACGAAAAATGGATTGCCGTTGTCGGTATCCTGGATGGAAAACCCTATGAAGTATTTACAGGCAGGGCAGAGGAGTCGTTCATTCTTCCAAACTGGGTTGATAAAGGCTGGGTCATCAAGGACAAGAATGAAGAAGGAAAAAAACGCTATGATTTTCAGTTTCTGGATAAGGAAGGTTACCGTGTCACCATTGAAGGCCTTAGCAGATCGTTCAATAAAGAATACTGGAATTATGCCAAACTGATTTCCGGTGTTCTCCGTCACGGTATGCCCTTACCCCATGTTGTCAATCTGGTTGGTAATCTGAATCTGTACAGCGATAATATCAACACGTGGAAAACAGGTATAGAACGCTCCCTGCGCAAGTTTATTCCTGACGGAACAAAACCTGTTGATCATAAATGTACCGAGTGCGGTGATCATGACGGACTTGTGTATGAAGAAGGCTGTTTGAAGTGTAAAAGCTGCGGAGCCTCCAAATGCGGATAAGGCAGTAATTGGTGTTTTTGAATGAGGAAGCCCCTGACAATTCTGTCGGGGGCTTTTTTCGTTTGTAATTGGACGATGAACCGGATTTTTAAAACTGCATTTTAGTAGGTTTAAAAATGAGACTTATCAAGCTTTAAATTGAATAAGCCGTAAATAAAGGACTTCCATGTCCATTTATCATGAAACTGATTTAAATCATAGTTTTCGATATGCGGGCCGACTAGTTTTGATACCAGCAAATGATGCCAGTTTAAATGATAACCAAACAAATCCGATGAAAAACAAATTCAAGCACTTGCTGGTAGCAGGTTTTACAACCCTCGTGTTGGCAGCCTGTAACCAAAGTAATACCACTGATAAAAAAGCAGAAGCCCCGGCTCCTGTCTCAACTGAAGCTGAAACCGGTCAATCGGGAGTAAAAGACGATTTGTCTCAGAAAAATGTAGTTCAGGTAGCTGTGGGGTCAGCCGATCATACCACCCTGGTAGCGGCTGTCAAGGCAGCATCACTGGTTGATGCCCTTTCCAATGCCGGACCGTTTACGGTATTTGCCCCTACCAATGCTGCTTTCAATGCCCTGCCGGCAGGTACAGTAGAAGGGTTGCTGAAGCCAGAGAACAAGGAGAAGCTGGCAGATATTCTGCAATATCATGTTTCAGTCGGGGTATTTAAGCTCGATAATCTGCAAGACGGGCAGATCATAGGGCAAGTAAACGGAGGCAATGTTAAAATCGGACTGAAAGACGGTAAATATACCGTTAACGGTGCCAATATTGTGGCTACCGTTCCGGCTTCCAACGGTATTGTATATGTTATTGACGCTGTCTTGCTGCCTCCTGCAGGTAAGTAAGCCTAAGGATGGGTACAGACGGCATCAGTTGGTTAACCTGATGCCGTGCCCATTCCTGAACAGCAGTGATGCCTGTCAGGACAAAATATGATTCAAATCATAGTTGTTCGTTTGATCCGGGAATACATTTGAGGCAAATTAGCAAAGACTATTTATATGCCTGCTACTGTAAATTTTGAAAACAACAAATAATCCAATACCCATGAAAAAGTCAAAAGTCAGCATTGTAACATGCTCTGTGTTCTTCCTTTCCATCGTTTTTTCAATTTACTCCTGCTCTTCAGGGGGTAAAGAAACAAAGGTTCCGGCTGGTACAGAAACTACAGTGAAGAAAGAAGATGCTCCTTCTCCCAAAGGAATAGGGGAAATCAAGCATGTGGATATTTCCGGTCCGCTTAACGACCAGATGATAACCCGTGGGAAAGGCATTTATGACATGAAATGCTCCGCCTGTCATAAAGTTACCAATGAAAAGCTTGTCGGGCCGGGCTGGGCGGGT
>JBIOHC010000045.1:0-36618 GCA_044448685.1 Bacteroidia bacterium | reverse complement strand
TTGGCGGCGGTGGTGGAGGCGGTGGATTCGGTGGTTTTGGAGGAGGAAGTGGCGGAGGCGGTGGTGCCGGAGGTAGCTGGTAATTAAAAAAAAGGTATGAGTAAGGCAAAATTCGGAAAATGGGTTGGAGGAACTCTGGGCTGGGCTTTCGGAGGGCCTGTTGGTGCCTTGCTTGGGTTCGCGATAGGAGCGGTGATTGACACTGCAGAATTTCAGGCTGAGCCCGGAAATACTTCCGGCACCCAACGCACTCGCGTTTCAACTTATGGGGATTTCAGCGCCAGTTTACTTATCCTTTCGGCAGCTGTCATGAAAGCAGATGGAAAGCATCTGAAATCGGAGCTGGATTATGTAAAAAACTTCTTTGTTCAGAATTTCGGAGCAGCTCATGCAATGCAGGAAATGCAAATGCTGAAGGATTTACTGCAGAAGGATATACCCCTGCCCGAAGTATGTGCACAGATCAGGCAGTTTATGCCCATGGCTCAACGCCTCCAACTGCTGCATTATCTTTTTGGAATTGCTCAGGCCGATGGGAATGTGGATAAAACAGAGGTCAGCGTAATCCAGTCCGTTGCAGGCTATCTGGGTATTGCGGAAGCCGATTTTATCTCCATGAAAGCCATGTATTTCAGAGATGTTGACCGGGATTACCAGATTCTGGAAACAGACCCCGGTGTGAGTGATGATGATTTGAAAAAGGCATACAGGCGCATGGCAGTCAAATATCATCCGGATAAAGTAAGCCAGCTTGGAGAAGATGTGCAACGCGCTGCCAAGGAGAAATTTCAGTCGGTGCAACAGGCTTATGATAATATCCGAAAACAAAGAGGAATCTAGACCGGTGGCTGTACTGAGATTGTACGAAGCGGGAAAGTAAAAGATTTTTCAAACTCAATACCAGCTTCCAGTAAATCATCATCATCTGCAGGATAATACCAGTCAAGCCTTACTTTACTGCCTGAAACATGGATCCTGTCAATTACTTTCAGGATTTCATAAAACATTTTTTTAGTGGACGAATTCTGATGGCTAAGCCTGAAACTGAAAACTGTTTCCGGATTCGGTGATTCGGCATAGGCATCCAGCCACTCCAGTACAGGCATGTAAAACCAATGTGGATTGTTGGGAAGTGAATTGCCATTGATTTCAAAGATATTGTTGGCAGGATCAAATACCACAGCAGGAGTCTGGAATGTCTGTGCAATATGGAAAGCTTTCATGTTTTGGCTGGTAAGCAAGGACCAAGTTCATTAAAAAGTCCGAGAAATACCAATAAAATAAAAAGAAGATTCCTGGGTAGGTATTTGGCGTTTTCAGTGTAATTTCGGATTTGATGTGGTATTGGAAACCTTATTTCTTGTCAATTCTTTGTTTTCTGACTTTCGCATGCAGCAGCATAGGACAGAAAAAACAGGATACGATAACGCGTTATACCCCGAATCAATTTCAGCGTTACCAGCTAGGGCTGGATAATCGGTATTCCATCATAGGCGATAATATTATTAATGTTTTCGGAGTGAAGGCCGGGTATGCCATTCATGACAGGTGGAGGGTGGGAGTTGGCTACTACCAGCTACTTTCCCCGGCTGCCATCACATTCGATATGAAAAACCAGGAGTATCAGGCCCGGTTCTCCTTTTGGTATGCCAGCGCATTTGTAGAAGGGGTACTCATACACCGCAAAAGATATGAAATCAGTATTCCTTTGATTTTTGCAGTCGGAGAACGTCCTTACATCAAAACCACCAATTGTCCTTACCTGCTTAATCCCGCTGAAAAAACAGTTCAATTGTTGGAAATTTCCCTTACCGGTTATTATAAAATTCTTAACTGGATGGGCCCTGGAATTGGTATAGGCTATCGTTACATGCTGAACCAGAATGAATTTTTACAGAGCAATTTTAACGCTCCCGTATTCATTGCCCGTATACAGATTTTTCTTGATCCTTTGTATGTGGATCTTTTTCCGGATGGAATCAGCAGGAAGAAAAAGAAGAAGAACTGAATATTGGGATGAGTCTTGTCAGGGTTTATAGATCATTTTGAAACGTGCTGTCACGGAATGGCTTTCTGCCATGGGGTTTGACGGACCCATGCCGCCTCCTCTGGTTCCACCTCTTGCTCCCATGCCACCGGCTGTTCTGGAACCCATAGAATGTGACGGATCATTTTGATCATTATTCTTTTTTTGCTGAGGAATACCGTTTACCTGAATTTTCAGGCTGAATATCTGTGTAGTATCAGAAGGTCTGAGGGAGTCATGATAAAAGGTCTTGAAAGGAATCAGAGCTTCATAATTCAGAATCTCATCCTTGTCCATTTTAATGTTCACCATAATTCCATCCATATTCTGAAGTGGTACAATGCCTCCCACAGGAGCCTTGAAACCGCTTAGCTGCATTTCATTACCGGTAAGTCTGGTCGATTTCCGGGGTTTGTAATCTTCCGGGTTGTCTTCTTTTTTAGAAGTACCATTGCCTTCCGTTTTTTCAATAGCAACAGGCATTGGAAATAAAATACCTGTTTTTTCTTTGCCTTTACCGGTTGTATCGATCCAAAGCTGGAGACCTCCGGCAAGTATTTTTTTCTGCGTTTGTTCATCCGTAGCCCGGATACAAACATAGATAGTGCGTTTGTCGTTTGTGAAAGCATATTGCAGTTTGGTCGTATTGTCATAAAACCGCAAAGGTTTGGACCATTCATCGGGAATGCCATCGGCTTTGACGGGTTCAGCCTGCCATACACCTTTGTATATTATTTTGCTGCAGGCAGAAAGGAGTAAAAGAATGCCTGTAATGAGTAGAAGGGAAGTGTGATTTTTTTTCATAATAAGAGCAAAAATTCGGATGCTGCAAAAAGGCTTTAACCTTTGTTGTCAGCAATAAAAATTAATCGAACCTCAGGTGTTTAACGGTAAGTCCGTTGTTAAGAAGTTCAAGAAGGGAGTCAATGCCGATTTTCAGATGGGAAGTCACATAATCCGTTGTAACCTTGGCATCACTTTCTGCTGTCTTCACTCCTTCCGGAACCATAGGCTGGTCGGAGATAAGTAAGAGGGCTCCTGCCGGAATTTTATTGTAAAACCCGACTGTGAATATTGTTGCCGTTTCCATGTCAATTCCCATTACACGAAGCTTCCTGAGGTAATCCTTGAATTCCTCATCATGTTCCCAAACCCTTCGGTTTGTTGTGTAGACTGTACCTGTCCAGTAATCCCTGTTATGATTACGGATTGTTGTTGATATCGCTTTTTGCAGACTGAAAGCCGGTAAAGCCGGCACTTCCGGAGGAAAATAATCGTTACTAGTACCTTCTCCCCGAATAGCTGCAATGGGTAAAATCAGGTCGCCGAGATTGTTTTTCCGCTTCAATCCACCACATTTTCCCAAAAAAAGACATGCTTTTGGTTCTACGGCACTCAACAGATCCATAATCGTTGCCGCTCCAGCACTTCCCATACCGAAATTGATAATCGTAATGCCCCTTGCTGTCGCTGTTTGCATAGGTTTGTCAAGCCCGATAATCGGCACACCATGCCATTCAGAGAATAAATGGATATAATGACTGAAATTGGTGAGCAGAATATATTCTCCAAAATCTTTCAAAGCGGTTCCGGTATAACGGGGAAGCCAGTTTTTTACGATTTCTTCTTTGGTTTTCATAATGACAATTGATTCCAAATATAATCAGAAAATGACAATATGGGCCTGCTTCGTATCTTTGCAGGGTGAATAGTATCCAGAATCTTAATTTTCCGGCTTATAATTTCCGGCAACGCAAGGGAGAAATTTTTGACCCTGCCAGGAAGCGTTTTGTGTCATTAAGTCCGGAAGAATGGGTGAGACAGCACGTAATACGGTATTTGTCGGAAGAGAAAGGGTTCCCCCTTTCCCTCATGGCTGTTGAAGCCGGACTGGAGCTTAACGGGTTGAAAAAAAGAGTGGATATTGTGGTTTACAGCCCCGAAGGTAAACCTGTCCTTATTGTGGAATGTAAAGCACCTCAGATAAAAATAGGGCAGGATGCATTTGATCAGGCTGCCCGTTATAATCTGAAATTAGGGGTAGACTACCTTTTTATAACCAATGGAATGAGTCATTATTGCTGTAAATCAGACAAGTCCACATCGAGCTATCACTTCCTGCCCGAGATGCCGGCTTACAGAGACCTCTTTCCTGTCTGATATGTGCTGATGATAGGACTTTTGATTTTTAAGCCCTTTTTCTTACTTTTAACAAAATTAACAGCAATTCACCTTCATCTACTGTCATGAAAAAAACACTTACGCTCTGCGTATCAGCCATTCTGTTTTGCATGTCTTTACAGGCACAACAGAAAACTAATCAGTATGCTGCAAAGGGAAGATTCAGTTTGCCCGCAAATATTTCTTCAGATGAATTCATGCCTCAGACCCTCGTATTGAAGGTGAAGCCATCCTATCGGAGTGCCTGTACCATGAATGCATTTAATAACACGGCTTTTAATGCGCTGATGTCCCTTGCCGGAGCTAACCAGTTTCAAAGAGTGTTTCCGAACACTCCGGCCCCGACTGAAGAATTCAACCGGAACGGACAGAGAATGATCGATCTTTCTTTGACCTATTCGTTCAAATATTCAGCGGATATTCCACTTGTCAAGCTGATCAATTCATTCCTTGCTCTTGGGTTATTCGAATATGTAGAACCCATGCCATTGCCTAAGGTAATCAAGACCACCAATGACCCTTATGCCGTTCCCGGCACACAATACAATATTTTTAAAATCAATGCTGCGGGAAGCGGAGTAACGGGCTGGGACCTCAGCCGAGGCGATTCAAGTGTTGTTATCGGTATTACAGATACAGGTACCGAGCCTACCCATCCCGACCTGAGAGGGAATATTAAAAGGAATCTGGCTGACCCGATAGACGGAATTGACAATGACGGAGACGGATACATTGACAATTATATGGGCTGGGACCTTGGTATGAATGATAATGATCCAACCTGGCAAGGTGATGCTCACGGTGTGCACGTTTCAGGTATCTGCTCAGCTATTGATAGTAACGGAATAGGTGTGGCCGGAGTTGGTTTTCTTTGCAAATTTTTACCTGTTAAAATTGCAGATGCCACCGGTGCGTTAACAATGAGTTACCAGGGAATAACATATGCGGCTGACCATGGTGTAAAAGTAATCAACTGTTCCTGGGGTGGAAGCTTCGGCGGATCCTACGGGCAAAGCGTAATCGATTATGCAACTATAAATAAGGATGTGCTCGTTGTAGCCGCCTGTGGAAATAATAACCTCGATCAGGATTTCTTTCCTTCTTCTTTTAACGGAGTGTTGAGTGTAGCAGCTACAACAAGTACGGATGCCCGTGCGGGTTTTTCCAACTATAATTACAATGTCGGGATCAGTGCCCCGGGTAACGGAATTTATTCCACGTATTCCATCTCCGGTGGTTCCTATACAAACCTGAGCGGGACTTCTATGGCTTCACCTTGTGTGGCAGGAGTTTGTGCTATTGTTCGTTCCAAATATCCTTCCTATAATGCGTATCAGACTGCTGCGCGTGTCAAGCAAACAGCATTTAATAATTATGGCATTGGCGGTAATTCGGCTTATGCCGGTAAACTTGGAACAGGACGCGTGGATATGAAAGCAGCCCTGAGTGCTCCCGGTGCACCCTGGGTTATTGATACCGCCAGAAGAGTGACTGACAACAATGACATGAATTTCAATGTAGGCGATACACTTCGTATTAGTGCCACGTACCTCAATACCATGTCGCCTACCGTTCATCTGAAAGCAACCCTGACTTCCTCCTCACCTTATGTACAGATACAGAGCGGGGTGGTGAACCTGGGAGTGATCGGAACGATGGGTACGGCCAATAACTATCCAGTGCCATTCCGTGCCAAACTGATAGGCTCTCCGGCTCTCAACCAGCAGGTGGATTTTACAATCACTTACACCGATACGCTGTACACCGCTTCTCAGTCCTTTTCAATATTTATCAATGAGGATTATATCAATATCAATGTAAACGATGTGGCAACGACAATTACAAGCAAAAGTCTGACCGGGTTCAACGATAATCCGAATCAGACCCAGGGCCTTGGGTTTCAGTATAAGACTTATGGTAACCTGATGTATGAAGGAGGACTGATGGTAGGTGTTTCGAGTACCAAAGTATCAAATAATGTTAGGGGAGCTACTACCCCAAGTGCTTCTTTTGTGGATCAGCAAAGAGTGCAACAGATCGTTCCGGCTGTGGTTTCTAATTTCGATGCTTCCGGACTTTATACCGATGCCGCTGCCACTTCTCCGTTGCCAATACAGGTTTATCAGAAAGATTATGCCTGGACCAGTGCAGGGAACAGGAAGTTTGTTATTCTGCAATATTTTATCAAGAATACTGGAACAGCCGCACTGAGCAATCTGTATGCCGGTATTTTTGCCGATTATGACATTACCGCAGCAACAGCCAGCCAGAATAAGGATGCCTTTGATGCCACAAACCGTATGGGCTATGCCTGGTCTACAAGTCCAACCCCTCACGGACTTTATGCAGGCACAAAACTCCTGTCTCATACCGGTCCGGTAACCCATTATGCGATCGATAATATTACAGGAGGAGGAGGAGGAATGGATATCTCTGCCGGCTTTAGTGATGCCAATAAATATCTGGCACTTTCCACAAACCGGGCAGCAGCCGGAACCGGAACGCCAGCCGGAAACGATGTATGTGATGTTACCAGCACCGGCCCTTTTACGATAGCGGCAGGAGATTCCATACAGGTGGCATTTGCACTTATAGCCGGCGACAGTTTGCCGGACCTCCAAACCAGTGCAGGGAATGCACAGATTATCTATGATAATTTACTGACTTCCGTAAAAGACCAGCCCAAACCCGTTGCAAGTATCATCAGCTATCCTAACCCTGCTTCCGGTACCTCGTCTGTTGATCTTAACCTGACAGAAGATATGAATGCGGAGCTGAGTGTTTATGATCTGCAAGGGCGTAAAGTGATAACCCTTCATAACGGAAAGTTACATGCCGGAGAACATCATTTTGTGCTTAATGTGGCCAACATGGCAAGTGGGGTGTATGCCTACCGTCTCCAGTCCGATAAAGGAGTTTGGAGTGAGCGCCTGATCATTACACACTAAAAGAGTTGATAATTCATTAAAACGGGTAGAATATTCTACCCGTTTTTCTTTTTTCTTACGGTTGGTAATATGTATTTTTGTGTGACTAAAAATAAAAAACATGGACTTGAGTGGAGTTATTTCAATTTCGGGTATAGGCGGACTGCATAAGGTAATTGCCCAAACCAAGAACGGGGTCATCGTAGAATCACTGGCCGATAAGAAACGTTTTCCTGCTTATGCCAGCAGCAAAATATCTACTTTGGAAGATATAAGCATCTACACTACAGGTGATGATATGCCCCTGAAGGATGCTTTGAAAAAGATCTTCGACAAGGAGAAGGGCGGAGCTGCACCGGATCACAAAGCAGCAGAAGCCGAGTTGATTAAATACGTGGGTGCTGTAATTCCGGAATATGATAAAGAACGGGTACACATTTCAGATATCCGTAAACTGATTAACTGGTACAATCTTTTGCAAAAAACAGATCTGCTGACTAAAGAGCCGGAGAAAAATGAAACCCCACATGCTGATATAGCAAAAGTCAGCGGAGATACAGAAAATAAGCATAAGACTCCGGCCAAAAAAGCTCCTGCTTCAGGTGCTCAGAAGCTCAAGAAAACAGATGCTCCAAAGGTTAAGATTCAGACTGCCCGTAAGTCTGGTGCAGCCTGATGACAGACCTGAATATTTATTATTTTCCAATCCTGAGTTTTTATGAGTCTTGATCCGGACCCTGCGTTATTTTTGAAAAAAAAACGCAGGTTTCTCTCCGATACACTCCAGATCTCATCCTGGGAAGCCTGGCATCCATACTTTTTGATGCTTCAGGATCGTAATCTGGAAAACAAGGAAACCCTTGAAGAGTGGCTGTTGGATCTGAGTGAACTGGAATCTGTTTTTTCTGAAACTCAGGGTTGGAATTATATCCACATGACTGGCCATACCAATAAACCAGAGTATGAGGAAGCTTTCAATCATTTTGCAAGGGAACTGGAACCCCAAGCAGCTCCATTTTTCCATGCTTTTCATAAAAAACTTATTTCAAGCCCTTTTACTGAAAAACTGAACCCTTTAAGTTTTGGTATTTATCTCAGGTCCGTTAAAAACGAACTTAAAATTTACCGGATCGAGAATATTCCCCTGCTCACAGAAATCGATGTGCTAAGCCAGGAGTATGCGAAAATTGTCGGGAGTAAAACGATCTCTGTTAATGGAGAAGAGCTAACCTTACAGAAGGCTGGTACCCTCTTTAAAAGTACCAACCGTACGCTTCGTGAAGAAACCTTTAGAAAGCTCCAGGTAAGCCGGCTGGATTGCGCCGATGAGCTTGATGACTTGTTCGAAAGGTTGTTGACTATGAGACATAAGCTGGCTTTGCAAGCCGGATTTACAAATTTCAGAGACTATTGCTTTGCAGCCTATGGCCGGTTTGATTATACTGCAGCCGATTGCTTCAAACTGCATGAAGCTGTAGCCAAAGAGGTGACGCCCTGGGCGGAATCAACAGACCTTAATCGAAAACAAGCCCTTAACCTTGATGAACTGAAGCCCTGGGATACGGAAGTTGACCTGGACGGAAAGCCTGCTATTCTTCCATTTAAAGATAGCCGTGAGCTTGTTTCAAGGACTATTCAATGTTTCGAACAAATACATCCCCAATTTGCAGCATGGATCAGGATCATGGATGATATGGGTCATTTTGATCTGGAATCAAGAAAAGGAAAAGCCCCCGGAGGATATAACTATTACCTGCATGAAACCGGTATACCTTATATTTTTATGAACTCAGTAGGGTCTGTTAGAGACCTGGTGACGATGGTGCATGAAGGGGGACATGCAATGCATTCTTTTCTGACACGTGATCTGCCATTAAAAGAGAATAAGGATGTGCCATCAGAAGTTGCTGAACTGGCTTCAATGGGTATGGAACTGATCAGCATGGAGCATTGGCAGCCTTTTTTTGAAAATCCGGATGAAATGAGAAGAGCCAGGAAAGAACATCTGGAAAAGGCACTTCGCTCCCTGAGCTGGATTTGCCTTGTAGATCAGTTTCAGCACTGGATATATGAGCACCCTGAACATACGAGAGCAGAAAGGAGGGAGCAGTGGCTTGTTTTTTCCTCCAGCTTTGAAAGCCAGGTTGTTGACTGGACAGGTGTAGAAGAAGGTAAAAATATAGGCTGGCAGCGTCAACTTCATATTTATGAAGTACCATTCTATTATATTGAATATGCATTTGCTCAACTTGGTGCCATAGCCTTATGGAGGAACTACAGAAAGGATCCCAAACATACCATAAAACAGTATATTTCTGCTTTGCAGCTTGGCTATACCCGTACAATAGGGGAGTTGTATCAGACTGCCGGTATTCAGTTCGATTTTTCCAAGCAATACGTAGCGGAACTGGCTACATTCATGAAAAAAGAAATTGACTTACTTTCCTGGCGATCTTAACCAGGTTTTTTTTGAAATGAAATTGTATATTTGAATCAGGCTACACGCCCTAACCAAATAATCCATTGCCATGAAACGTCCTGAAAAAAATGAATACCCTGAATACTTTGAGCGCTATATACAATTGGTGAAAGGTGAGAACCTGATCCGTACGCTTGAAGGACAGATGCTGGAAATGCAGGCTCTGATTTCAGATCTGCCTTCAGAAAAAGAGGATTATGCATATGCAGCCGGTAAATGGACCATCAAAGAAGTATTGGGACATTTAATTGATTGTGAACGCATTCTGGGTTACAGAGCACTTCGCTTTTTACGGGGGGATTCACAGCCCTTGCTAGGATTTGACGATAAAGAATTTGTAACGGCCGGAGTGTTCAATCGCCGCACTTTTTATGACCTTGCCCATGAATTTTCTGTCTTGAGAGAGGCTAATATTATTCTGTTCAAAAATCAGGATGATACATCCTTGTCACGAAAAGGTTTTGCCAACAACCAGGAGGTAAGTGCCAGAGCCATGGCTTATTTTATTGCCGGACACACAACCCATCATATCCAGGTTATCAAATCACATTATCTGGAATAAGTTCCTTAACAGGAATGGAACGGCTGATACGTTCAAATCTCCAGAGAAGTCCTATTGCCGAAAAGCTGAGCCCTATGACGAATCCATACCATATTCCGGAAACTCCCAGATGCCAGTGAAGCCCTAGCAGGTAACTTGCAGGCAATCCGACAACCCAGTATGCTATCAAGGTTAGTAATGTCGGAAAACGGGTATCGTGTATGCCTCTAAGTGCACCGAGACCGACCACCTGGAGCCCGTCGGACAGCTGGAATACAGCTGCAATAATGAGTAAACCGGAAGCAATGTTTATTACAGCAGGATCTTCACTTAACAGGGAAGCCAGCCAATGCCTCGTGAATATAAAGAGCAATGCGCAGCTGAACATGAATACAATGATCATCCTGAATCCGGCAAATCCGGCTTTTCGCATTTCATTAATATCCTTACGCCCAAACGCATTGCCGGTACGAACGGCAACTGCTGAGCTCAATCCACTTGCAAACATATATGTGCAGGCTGCAATAGTCAAAGCAACCTGATGGGCTGCCTGGGTTGCCACGGTAATTGTGCCTGCCATGAGTCCGGCAAAACTAAAGGCTCCGACTTCAAAAATCCATTGTAATCCGATAGGGACTCCTGCTCCGAGTATCTCTTTTAAGATAGACCTGGAAAATCCTTTCATTTTAAATCCATCCCGGTATTGACGGTAAGAAGGCTTATAATAAACATAAAGCATCATAACTGCTGCCATGAATACCCGGGCAAAAAAACTACCCCAGCAGGCACCCATTACTCCCATAGGATGAAAGCCCCAGTGACCAAAAATAAGGAGGTAATTCAGGAGTACGTTCATCAGATTTCCTCCCAGACTGATAAGCATAGCCATCCTGGTATCGCTCAATCCTTCTGCGAATTGTTTGCAGGTAGAATACATGCTAAGCGGTACAAGGGAGAAAATCATCACATTCATAAAAGGGATCGCAATCTCAACAACAGAAGGGTCTTGTTTGAGGTAACGAAGTACCGGAGAGAGGAAGAGAAGAAAAAGAAACAGAACAGAACCTACAGCCAAATTCAGGAGCATGCCATTCCGGAATAGCTCCGTAATCCGGCCGGGCTTTTTAGCTCCATCAGCAGAAGCTACCAGGGGTGTCATTCCAAAAGATATTCCCAGGCCGAAGACAAGTACCAGCATGTAAACACTGTTGGTAATATTCATTGCAGCCTGGGCTTTCGACCCTATAACAGGTATATGTCCTACCATAGCGGTATCCACGAACCCCACCATCATATGACCCAGTTGGCCGAAGCAAACAGGGAGTGCAAGGGTTAATGTTTTACGGATATGGTAGGCGTAGGTATGTCCCGGCATAGGAGAGCAAAGATACCGGAATTTACTTGGCTTCCAGGATACGAATAATCTCTGTTACACCATCGGTCATTCCTTTACCATAATTGCCTGTTTTGAAAGAAGGGAGCATGAAATCGTCCACAATCTTCTGGCAATGGGTGTCAGTGAGTTTGCCCTGAAGCCCTAATCCTGTTGCTATACGGACTTCGTGCAAGGCTTTACTGTAAATGATTGTCACACCATTATTTTTACCCTTTTCACCAACACCCCAGGCATTTGACAGATCCTTTGTATAGTCAGAAAGAAACTGATAAGGCGTAATGCTTGAAATGGTAACAATGGAGATCTGATTCGTTGTTTTCTTGTTATGGTCTGTAATGAGTTTAGTAAGCTTAGCTTCGGTAAGGCTATCCAGTACCTCTTCGAAATCGTTCACCCAGCCTTGTGCTTCCGGAAACTTACTGATTTTTGCATCTTTTCCGGATGCTACTTTGTGTTGGGCAGAAAGCGGAGACCCAAAAAGAAACAAAGCCGATATTGCTAAAAATACCAGCCCCGGTTTGTGTTTGAAAAATTGCATCATGTAAGAATTAGAAGCATGAAAATCTATGACCAAAATTAAACAATTTGGATGGTTATATAACAGAATATTGGACAATCTTCAACCCCCATTTTGTCTGTTCAGAATTTCCATTTTAATTCAAAAGAGATCTGTGTTTTATGTGGCCCCTGAATCTGATATGGAGTTCCCGGGCTTATCTGCAATCTGTCGTCATAAAACAGTCTTGACAAGGCAACCCATACTTCCGGTCCGTGACGGATGGTATAGCGTCCAAGTATAGAAAACCGGGAACCCCGACCCGAAAACGATGGGATTGAATAGGCTCCTGGCAAACTATGTTGATAGGCATAAAAGCGGGTATTGCCCGATGGGGTATCGAAAAGCGCATATGAAAGGGTGCATGCATACCGTTGAGAAGGGTGAAGTATTATTTCCTGAAGCAGAAAATAGCCTGTTTCATTCGTGCCCAGGCTGTCAGTAGCACCTGTCCACTCCATCCTTGTTTGCCACTGAATCCAGGCATACAGCCGGGTCTTGATACAGAAACGGACATTAGTTTGAGTAAGGGGTTGTGGGTAATTAATTTCGGCTGTATTAAGACTGGCAGGCGGATCCAAAGGTTTGTCCTTACTTCGAACCAAGAGCTGATAGGTTGTATTCTTCCCTGAATGCCAGGTGGCCTGTATAAGTATTGATTTTCCACTCACCGGGGCATCCATACGGTAGTGTAGCCAGGGGTAAGAGAAAAAATCGATGTATGCGGAGACATCCAGTCTATGTCCAGGATTGTATAACAAGCCGAAATAATATCCTTGTTCATTGCTGGTTTTGCCGCCTTCTGAAAATGCATTCGAGGTGAAAGAGTGGTAAGCAGGGCTGTAATATCTGTAAAGGAGGGAGATGCTTAGTTTCTCATCCAGTGAAAGGATCATTCCCTGTAAGGCGGCTAAACCTCCCTTTTGATCTGTTCCAGCCTGTCCCGGATTTAAGGCTGCTTCTCCGAAGCAGTTCAAATTGCGGATAAGCAGGTGGTAGTCAACAGCTGTTTGCTGAAGTTCATTTCCGCGGAATGCGAAGAATTCATAAGGTACCGGTTTGGGATTGAGGGATGCATTGAAATGAGTATACATATAGCTGCATCCGAATCCGAAACAATGCTTTTCAAACCCTGCCCGTGCACCGCTCTGTTCTTGTTGAATGGTGTTTTTTGATGCCAGCTCAGTCAGGGTTGCGTGAAGACCGCTGGTTTGTATTGTTCGGAATGTTAGCGCATGACCATTTTGGCTGGTATCAGTCACCACAGCATCTCTTTTTTTTGACGAGATGAAAATCACAAGATTCCAGGAGCCTTCCTGAAGTTCGGCAGCCAGGCCGGAAAGGAATCCGTTCCGGGAGGAAGAAGTATGAGGCTGGATAATTTCGGAATATTTTTTTATTTGCATGGGTTCTGAAGTCCTTGAAAAGGCAAGGCCATTCCAGGCCAGGAGTCCCTGCCCAATACAAAGTGAATAGTCTCCGGCAACCAATTTTTTCAGCTTTCGGAAATTACTAACCTGCAGATGCATGGAATAAGAATCAAAACCTTGTTTTTCAGGGCCGGTGAAAAACGCCTCTCCTTCATTTTTCAAAGCCAGAAAACCGGCTTGAATATAATTCCCAAAATGGAGCTGGTATCTAAGCAGTAATTTACCGGGGCTGCCTGTAAAATGTGACCCCGGTGAAGATACAGGTCTGGTTCCTGTTGTTTGGATATATCCTTTTTCCTGTTCCAGAACTCTTGAGTATTGAATACTGACTACCTGATCCGGTTGTTTAAATGCTTGCTTCCAGGAGACCTTCCCTGCCTCATTCGGATCGCCTATCCGGATATAAGGCATTAATTTATGGATAGTCTGAAGATCGAATCCGGCAATACTTTGAAGCTCGTATTTGCTGATCAGTTTCCCGTTTTTCTGAATATGAATGAACAGGTTGTTTACTTGAAAATCACTTAATATTCCCAATGAAAGCAGTTCACCTCTGCTTGCCGTATTAAGATAAAGGGGGTGATCCGCGAAATAGATCAATGAGGTCAGCAGTTCTGTGTAATCATCTTCCTCATTTCCGCTGCTTTCTGCCAGGAACTCCATGTTATCGGTTATGCTTGTTGTGAGCAGGGTATCCAATGCCACATCAGGGTGGGAAGTTTGTAAATACTGAGCACCACCCGGCATGGTGCCTAGAATCAATAGAAGGGCAAAAAGCAGTCGGGAAATCATACCGTAGAGGTATTTGTTCAGTGAGGAACTGTTTCCTTTGAGAAAACATAAGCTAATCCGATACTGGGAATAAAACCCGTTGCCGGTTGCCAGACAGAAGCGAAATCAAATTTGAGATTATGGTAACGCAACCCGGCACCCATAGAACAGGAGGAAGGAAGGGAGGTAATTCCGGCCCGGAACATAAACAAAGAAGATGGTTCATATTCAATTCCGAACATGAAATCCGGATTGGTGATCGTGTTTTTTTGAGTTTCCAGACATAATTTAACGTGTGGGCTGAGCATATACATTAGCCCAACCTTTAACAATGCCGGAATTCTTTCTTCCTTCCCGGGAATTAAACGGGTTCGTGCCGGGTTATAAAGTTCAGCACCCAGATAAAGTGTCGGTTGTATCCGGGCCAGAAGTCCAATCGTTGCAATAATTTCATTGCTTGCCCCATATCCCTCTGCAATACTGGTCCGCCTGTAGTCGAGGCGCACTCCGCCGGACAGTTTTTTCCCCAAAGCCTTTGAATAGGCAAAACCGGCTGTGTTTTCTGAATAGGATTCATATCCGAATCCGGAAAGGAGGAGCCCGAATGAACCATGTTTTGAAGGCACAGCAATTCCGAAAGCCGTGCTTTGCAATGCCTGGACCAGAAAGCGGTTTTCATACCATGTGCCGGCTTCGGTGGACTTTATAAACCCCAATCCTGCAGGATTATTACTTAAGCTCCACAAGTCAGTGATACAAACGGAAGCCCCTCCGAGGCCTAGAGAACGTGCGCCCGAATCGGGGTTATTCATGGCTTCAGAGCAAAGGCAGGTAAGAGAACAAATGAACACCAATGGGCCTTGCATCGTGTTCGAAATGTACGGCAGGAATAAAAAAAGAGCATATCAATATGCTCTTCATTCGGAGGATTCGCTCTGCTTAATCGGAAAGGTGTGGCAAGCTTAATCCTTAGCCTACTCTGTATTCAAATTTATGAGCCTTCAGATCTTCATTAGCTTTCAGGACCTTATTTTTAAGTCCTTCTTTGAATTCAAGCATTTGTTTCAGAAGCTTGTCATCCCCTGTAGCCAGAATCTGTACGCTGAGTATTCCGGCATTCTGACCCCCGTCAAGCCCGACAGTGGCCACCGGTATTCCGGGAGGCATCTGAACGATGGAGAGGAGGGAGTCCCATCCATCTATGGAGATACTGGAACGGCAGGGAACCCCGATAACGGGAACAGGGGTTAAAGCAGCCACTACACCGGGTAAATGTGCAGCTCCTCCGGCACCGGCAATGATGACTTTAATACCTCTCTGATGCGCTTTCTTTGCAAAATCCATTACAGATTCGGGTACGCGATGGGCGGAAAGTGCATTGATTTCGAAGGGTATATGGAAAAGATCAAGAATTTTTGCAGCTTCCTGCATCACAGGCATATCCGATGTGCTCCCCATGATGATACTTACGAGTGGTTTCATTCTTTTATGTGTTTGATATGAGCAGGTAAAGATAAGCTGATATTCGATCCTTTTACATAGATTTGCGCCTTCAAATCCTATGAAAACGATACTCATTCACAATAAGCCGTTCAGGCCCTATATTTCGGCTTCGGCCATTCGCCAGGCAATTCTAACCCTGTCAGTTACAATGAATAAGGATTTGCAGGGTAAAAACCCGCTTTTTGTAGCCGTTTTGAACGGCTCTTTTATTTTTGCTGCTGACCTGCTTCGTGAATTGCATATGGATTGTGAGCTTTCCTTTGTCAAAATGGCATCTTATCAGGGAGCTTCCAGCACAGGGCAGGTTAAGGAATTGATTGGCATGGATAAGGATATACGAGGCAGAACAGTCGTAATTGTAGAGGATATCGTTGATACCGGACTTACACTGGAGGCATTACATAGCCAGCTCAGCCGACTGGGCCCCAGGGAGATCCTTACAGCCACCCTTTTGTTCAAACCGGCAGCATATAAGAAAACAATAAAGGTGGATTACCCCGCTTTGGAAGTTCCCAATGATTTTCTTGTAGGATATGGACTGGACTATGATGGGCTGGGTAGAAATTTGGGAGATATTTACCAGGCAGTATAATGATTTTGAAGGAAAATATATAATATTGTGTGGCTTTTTGGAGCCCTGAATCATAGCTTTTCACACGATCTATTTTCAAAACCACAAACACAACATCCTATGTTAAACATTGTTTTATTCGGACCTCCCGGTGCAGGCAAAGGAACTCAGTCCAAAAAACTGATAGACAAATATCATCTGGTACATTTATCTACAGGCGATATATTAAGAGCCGAGGTTGAACAAGGAACATATCTTGGCCTTGAAGCAAAACAATTGATGGATCAGGGTATCCTGGTACCTGATCATATTGTCATAGGAATGATACGCAGCAAGCTGGATTATAACCGGAATGCAAACGGATATATTTTTGACGGATTCCCAAGGACGACTGCTCAGGCAGAAGCGCTTGATAAGTTATTGAGCGAGCGTAACACGACCATCAATATGATGCTCGCTTTGGAAGTGGAGGCGAATGAGCTTACCAAGCGTCTGGTTAAAAGAGCCACTGAGCTTGATCGTTCGGATGATAAGGATCCGGCAATTCATAAAAAGAGAATAGAAGTTTACAACAAAGAAACAGCTCCTCTGAAGGAATACTACCAGGCACAGGGCAAGTATTATTCGGTGTATGGTATAGGCAGTGTGGACGAAATTTTTGATGAGCTATGCAGTGTTATTGATATGAGTCAGGGTGGGGCATCTCATACCTCTCATGCAGCAGTGGATGACTATCCACGTCATTATAATCCAGTGGTTGTTCCTGCAGATTCTCCGGCTGAAGCACGTCAGCGTAAACTGGCTGCTGAAAAAGAAATTAAAGCAGCGTATGAAGGTAAACCGGTAGCAGAAGCAGAATTGAAAATTACCGCACCGGTTCGCAAAGCCGAACCTCAAAAAAAGGCGGTGGTGAAGGCTTTAGCTAAACCTGATGCAAAGAAGGTTGTTAAGAAGGCTGCTGCACACAAAGCTGTTCCAGCCAGGAAAGTTGTAAAGAAAGCTGCAAAACCAGCCAAGAAAGCGGTTGCCAAGAAAGCTGTTGTCAAAAAAGCTGTTGTCAAAAAAGCTCCTGCCAAGAAGGTTTCAGCTAAGAAGGCTCCTGCCAGGAAGGCTCCTGCAAAGAAAGCCGCCCCGAAAAAAGCAGCAAAAAAAGCTGTGAAAAGCGCCGGTAAGAAAAAAGGCAAAAAGAAATAAGGAATATAACGGATGCAGCACAGACCCCGGCCACAAACCGGGGTCGCTGATTAAATAGAAAGAGGGAAGAAAGTGGATTCGAATTTTGTTGACTATGTAAAAATTTGTTGTAAATCCGGTGACGGAGGCGGGGGGTCTATGCACCTGCACAGAAGTAAGCTAACAGCAAAAGGAGGCCCTGACGGAGGAAACGGAGGCAGGGGAGGACATATTATTGTAAGAGGAAATAAGCAAATCTGGACACTCATACATCTTAAATACAGAAAACATGTATTGGGTACAGATGGTGGTAAAGGAGGAAGTGCACTTATGACCGGTGCTGAAGGTAAGGATGAAATACTGGAAGTTCCGCTCGGAACGGTTGCACGTGATGCCGAAACAGGTGAAGTGATGTTCGAGATTACGCATGATGGAGAAGAGCAGATTCTGGTGAAAGGAGGAAGGGGAGGAAAAGGGAATGCACATTTCAAAAATTCAGTGATTCAGACACCCCGCTATGCACAACCCGGTGAACCCGGACAGGAATTATGGAAAATACTGGAGTTGAAACTGCTGGCCGATGTAGGACTTGTTGGTTTTCCGAATGCCGGTAAATCAACGTTGCTCTCTGTTGTTTCAGCAGCCAAACCCGAAATAGCCAATTACCCTTTCACCACCTTAGTGCCAAACCTCGGGATCGTCAAGTACAGGGATTACCGCTCATTCGTTATGGCTGATATTCCCGGTATCATTGAAGGTGCGCATGAAGGGAAAGGACTTGGCTTACGGTTTTTACGGCATATAGAGCGGAACTCCATGCTCCTGTTTCTCGTATCTGCCGATACAACGGATATCATAAAAGAATACAAAATTCTTCTTAATGAACTGAAGCTGTTCAATCCTGAGCTGCTTCATAAAAAACGTATCCTGGGTATTTCAAAAGCAGATTTACTGGATGAGGAACTGCTCCAGGAAATGAAGAAGGATATGAACAAGCGTTTCAGGGAGAAAAAGCAAGTTCCCTTTCTCTTCTTTTCTTCCCAAACAGGGCAAGGAGTTCAGGAACTGAAAGACCTGATATGGAACAGAATTAATGAAGAAGAGGTTTAAGCAATATTCCTTAAATTCGTGCATTAATACCGCCCGTTTTGATTGAAGCAATTAAAAATCTCGACAGGAAGTTTTTCTTCTTCATCAACGGTCATCATCATACCCGGATTGACTATGCCATGTTCTGGCTTAGCAACGAACTCATCTGGATACCATTCTATCTCCTTCTGGTTGGGTTAATCATCTATTTTTACCGCAAAAAAAGCTGGATTATTATCGGGAGCCTCCTGGCTCTTTTTGCTGCCAGCGATCAGCTGAGTGTATTGATTAAGAACGCTGTAAAACGTTACAGACCCTGCCATAATGAATTATACGGGCACCTGGTGCATACAGTTAAATATTGCGGTGGAGAATACGGTTTTGTTTCTTCCCATGCCGCCAATACCTTTGCTTTGGCCACCTTTATCACCCTGCTGATGAAAGATAAGTATGAGTATTTCGGGTGGCTTATGTTTTGCTGGGCCGGAGCCATTTCATACAGCCGTATATATCTGGGAGTCCATTATCCGGCTGATGTAACTGCAGGAGCAATACTGGGAATAAGCCTGGGATATGTAATGTTTCAGGTCAGCAGGTTTGGGCTGAGAAAAATTTATCCCGTAACTGAATTATGAAAAATCTGGTAATCGTATTTATAGGAGGGGGGGCAGGAAGTATGGCCCGGTACGGTATTGCCTTGTTAATACGTAAACTGGGGCTCGACCACTTTCCTGTTGCGACGTTACTTTCCAATGTGTTCAGTTGTCTGATAGTTGCAATTGCCCTTTATTATCTTTCTGAGCAAATGATTTTACAACCGGCTTTGCGTTTGCTGCTTATTACTGGTTTCTGCGGAGGGTTCAGTACCTTTTCAGCTTTCAGCTATGAAACCATTCAGCTTTTACGTGATAAGCATGTATACCTTGCCTTACTAAATGTATTTCTGAATATAGCAATCTGTTTCACTTTGCTTTTTTCTGTACTTCGTAATACCTGAACTACTCAACGTAAAGAAATGAAAAACATTTTTACATCCTTCATCCTGTTTTCGTCCCTGCTGTTTCATGCACAGAACAAACCGGTGCCTAAACAGGTAACCATACCTGCTAAACCCAAGCTTATTGTCGGCATCGTGGTTGATCAGATGCGCTATGACTATCTGTACCGTTTTCAGGAACGGTTTTGCGAAGACGGATTTAAGCGCCTGTTAAAAGAAGGTTTTAATTGCAGAAATGCAAATTATAATTATGTGCCAACCAATACGGGTCCGGGCCATACTTCAATATATACCGGCACCACCCCTACAGTGCATGGTATCATAGGGAATAACTGGTACGACCGGACTACCGGTCAGAGTGTATACTGTTCGGATGATAAAACGGTAAAGACAGTAGGGGCCCCTGGTAATGCAGGACAAATGTCGCCGCGCAACATGCTGGCAAGTACGATTACAGATGAGCTTCATCTGGCTACTAATTTTTTTTCCAAAACCATCGGTGTTGCATTGAAAGACCGGGGTGCCATCCTGCCTGCCGGGCATAGCGCGAATGCGGCTTACTGGTATGATTCATCCGGAGCCTGGATTACGAGCACGTATTATATGAAGGAGCTTCCGTTATGGGTTGATAAATTCAATAAAAAGGAACTGCCTAAGCAGTATATGAGCAAGAGCTGGAATACTCTTATTCCGCAGGATCAGTATATGGATTGTACACCTGACAATAATAAGTTCGAATCCAAATTCAAAGGGGAGCTTACACCGACCTTCCCGCATGATTTGCCCGGATTGATGGCTGCCAACAGGGGCCTTGACATGATCCGTTCCACGCCATTCGGGAACAGCCTGACCAAGGATTTTGCAAAGGCAGTGATTGAGGAGGAAAGTCTTGGAAAAGGCTTTGCAACCGATTTTCTCGCAGTGAGTTTTTCTTCCACCGATTATATAGGCCATGCATATGGACCGCGTTCCATAGAGCTGGAAGATTGCTACCTCCGTCTTGACCGTGACCTGGCTGAGTTTCTGAAGTTTCTCGATTCCTATATCGGCAAGGAGAATGTACTCGTATTCCTTACCGCCGATCATGGGGTTACAGATGTACCTAAGTACCTGAACAGCGTGAAAATTCCTGCAGGTTGTTTTAACTACCGCATGGCTATTGATTCACTCAAAAAACATCTCAAAACTCAGTTCGGTGATACCCTTGTTCAGTCGTATTACAATCAGCAGGTATATCTTAATCAGCAGTTCATGGCCGACAAAGGTATTGTGAGGGAAACTGTGGAGCAGGATGCGGCTGATTTTCTGATTCGTTTTGAAGGTGTGAGCTCTGTCACCACAGCCCATGCCTTAAAAAATGCCAGTTTCGGACCGGATGACCTGCGTAATTTTATGCAGAACGGATATATGCCAAGACGTTCAGGTGATGTGATGATCAATTTGAATCCGGCCTGGATAGAATCGGACAAAACCGTAGGAACCACGCATGGGGCTCCTTACAGCTATGATACCCATGTACCCGTCTTGTGGTATGGATGGTGTATTACTCCCGGAAGCAGCGTGGATGCCGTCAAACCTATCGATATAGCGCCAACGATCTCCATGCTGCTGAATATTCCTTTTCCCAGCGGATGTACCGGTAAACCTATATCTTCTGTTCTGAACAGTAAAAAATGAAGAAAGGGCGCATTTTTACGCGCAGTATCCTGCTTATAGGCTTTATAAGCCTCTTCAATGATATTTCAAGTGAAATGTTGTACCCGGTATTGCCGGTATATCTGCGTTCTATAGGATATACGGCTATCTGGATAGGATTGCTGGAGGGTGCAGCTGAAGCCATGTCAGGCTTTTCCAAAATGTATTTCGGAAAGCTCAGTGATAAACACGGGCACAGAATGCCCTTTGTAAGGCTTGGTTATTTTATCAGTGCCTTGTCCAAATCAGCTCTTGTATTATTTGCCCAACCCCTATGGGTATTATGTTGCCGCCTGAGTGACAAGCTGGGTAAAGGCATTCGTACCGGTGCCCGTGATGCTGTACTGAGTGATGAATGCAGCCCGGAGCACAGGGGTAAGGTCTTCGGTTTTCACCGGGGCATGGATACCCTGGGAGCCGCTATAGGGCCCGTATTTGCCTTGCTATGGCTTTGGGTTAACCCGGGCTCATACAAGACCTTGTTCCTTTTCGCACTCTTCCCAGCCCTAACTGCTGTCGGGTTTGCCTATCTCATAAAAGAGAAAGATGCACAGCCCTTGCCGGGACCCGGTGCAAAAAAGATCAAATCCTTTTTCGGATACTGGAAGCACAGCTCGGACGATTTCCGTAAACTAAGTGCCGGCTTGCTCTTCTTTGCCCTTTTCAACAGTTCTGACCTGTTCCTCTTGCTGATGGCCAGGCAGCACGGACTTAGCGATCAGGGTCTGATCCTTGCTTATATCTTCTATAATCTTGTGTATGCATTGGGTTCATATCCCTTCGGATGGATAGGGGATAAGTGGGGTATGAAATTCAGTTTTTGTACCGGGCTGCTGCTCTTTGCAGTTACATACGCAGGTATGGCATTAACAACAGGCCCAACGGCTGTTTTCATCCTTTTCTTTATCTATGGTCTGTATGCTGCTGCGACCGACGGAGTTTCAAAAGCCTGGGCTTCCAAACTAATACCTGCCAATCAAAGTGCAACCGGCCTGGGTTTTCTGGCAGGATGTACCAGTATAGCAGCCGTTGCCGCCAGTACGTGGACAGGATTTGTGTGGGAGTTTGCCGGGGCGTCCGTTGCATTGATGCTTAGCGGAGCCGGGGCGGCTGTTGCGATGGCATATCTATACCTTGTGCCACAGTCGCGGGCAAAGGATAATTGAAATCCCCGAAATTTAATACCTTTCCTTTCTAAAGCAATTCCTATGAAACGGTTATCACCTCTCCTGCTATGCAGCATCTTACTATTCTCCTGTGCTGAGAATAAACCGAAAGAAGAAGCCGATAAAAAAGATTCCCTGGCGGTTCGTAAAAGAACAATGACTGAGGAACTGCCCCCTCCGTCTGAAATTCATCAATTCAAATTTTTCTACAGCGGGTTCGTAAAAATCATTGCACTCCATGCCGATACCTTGTTGAATAAACTCATTCACCCCATCTATGGAGTCAATATCATTGAATCGTCCGGAGCACTGCCGCATATGACCAACGTAAAGGATTTTACGGCTTTCAAAACATTACAGCATAAAGCTTTTTATGATTTTGATACCCAGGTACTGATTTGCGATATACTTGAAGAGGACCTCCCTAAGGTGGATTGTAATGCAAAAGAACACTGGTCCAAGACGGGGTGTTTTACCCGGGAGGCAAACCCCCTAAAGGACAGCAAAATTTTTGAATACTGTAACCTTTCTAAAGATCAGCTGGATAAAGTCGTTGAGTCATCCCGGACTATTACCCGTACGGTGGTACTGACCGATAATTATACCTATTACTTTTCCCTTATCAAAGGCTCCTGGTGGCTGACGTTTGTCGATATGAGAACGCCTTGTTCTGCTTGATCAAATCCCTTTCAATGCTTTGATTGTTCTTTCCAGCATCTCATCCGTAAAATCCAGATGGGTTACAAAACGTATGGTTTGTTTTCCGAAACCTACACAAATAATATTTTTCTCTTTCAGTTTAGCTACCAGATCCTCGCTCTTCATTTTGTCATTCATCGTAAAAATGACAATATTGGTATCAACAGGCAGGATGCTTTCCACAAAAGACAGTTTTTGCAGGCATGTGGCAAGCTCTTTGGCCCGTTTGTGATCATCTTTTAAACGGTGTACATGATGATCAAGGGCATAAATACCTGCTGCAGCAAGGTATCCGGCCTGGCGCATACCACCGCCAAAGACTTTACGGATCCGCCGGGCTTTATGAATAAATTCTTTTTCGCCAAGGAGTACAGAACCGACCGGAGCTCCCAATCCCTTGCTCAGACAAACAGATACAGAATCAAACAAGGGTCCTATATCTTTTGGCTTATAGCCTGTCTCTGCTATCGCATTAAAGATCCGGGCTCCGTCAAGGTGGTAACGCAGATTATGTTGTTTGCATATCTTCCCTATGGCTTGCATTCCTTCCAGTGAATAATAACTCCCTCCGCTGCGGTTACAGGTATTTTCAATGGAGACCAGGCTTGTCCTTGTTAACCAGTCGAAGGAAGGATTAATGCTTTCTTCCACCTGACGGGCAGTGATCCGCCCTCTGTCGCCTGCCAAAAGTTTAGCCTGAGCTCCTGAATTAAAAGAAATACCTCCCCCTTCAAAATTATAGATATGGCAGGTTTGTTCACAAATCACTTCATCTCCAGGTTGGGTATGAACCTTAATGGCAATCTGATTGGTCATAGTGCCCGAAGGACAAAATACCCCGCTTTCCTTCCCGAACAAGGCGGCTGTCTTCTCTTCCAGGGCTATAATGGTCGGATCCTCATTGAATACATCATCACCTACTTTGGCGGTATGCATGGCTTCAAGCATTGCAGGGGTAGGGCGGGTAACAGTATCGGAGCGGAGGTCAATCAGATTCCTTAACATATAGAGTTTTTATATTTTTTAGCTTTGCTATCCAAATTAACGAGGACTAAAATAATGAAAACATATCTATTCACTCTCTTTATTTCCCTGTACTTGTGCACCGTCTGCCTGACAGCTCAGGTGCATAACTTGCCGGGCCCTGCACAGGTTCGCCTGCCCAATGGCTGGGCCCTGACACCGGCAGGTACGCATATGCCTCTGGGTGATCTTCCTCTTAATATGGCTTTTTCCCCTTCCTCCAAACTTCTGGCTGTGACCAATAACGGACAGAGTGATCAGGTTTTACAACTCATCGATCCGGAACAGATGAGGCAGCTCGATTCGGTAAAGATGAAGGCTTCCTGGCTGGGTTTATGTTTCAGAATTGATGGGAAAAGCCTCTATGTGTCAGGAGGGAACACGAATTATATTGTAATGTTTGACGTGAGTCTCCAGAAACTGACACCGAAGGATACCTTCAGGCTTGGCAATGAATGGCCGGAGCTCATCTCGCCTGCAGGTATCTGTCTGGATGAAAGCAGAAACTGTTTGTATGTGGTTACCAAGGAAAGCAATGCTCTTTATTTTATAGATCTGGCATCCAAAAAAGTCATAGCCAAATATATTCTCGGTGCCGAAGGGTATACCTGTTTGCTTGCTCCTGATAAAAAATCAATCTATGTATCCTGCTGGGGTTGCGCCTGTGTTAAAGTTTTTGATCTGGAAAAAAGAGACTGGAAGCAGGATATTCCAACAGGCGATCATCCCAATGATATGTGTATGACCCGGAAAGGAAATTTCCTGTATGTTGCCAATGCCAATGATAACAGTGTATCGGTTATAGATATGCATACCTCCAAAGTGGTTGAAACATTGAATGCTGCATTATTCCCTGCTTCCCCTTCGGGGTCCACTACCAATAGTGTAGCCCTGAGCGGTGATGAACAAACCCTCTATGTAGCCAATGCAGATAACAATTGCCTGGCTTTGTTTGATGTGAGTAAACCCGGTTTCAGCCACAGCAAGGGATTTATCCCTACCGGTTGGTATCCTACCTGTGTCAGGACTTTCGGGAAGAATATTTTTGTAGCCAATGGAAAAGGATTTACTTCTCTTCCGAATCCACTTGGCCCCAACCCGACCCGAAAAGGGGAAGAAGTGGTGTATCAGCATGGCAGCCAGAAAATTACCGGAAAAGAACAATACATAGGTGGCATGTTCCTCGGTACACTGAGTAAGATTCCGGTTCCGGATCCTAATCTCCTGGGTTCGTACTCCTTCCAGGTGTATCGCAATACACCCTTTCATAAACAGAATATGGTAAGTGCAGAAGGGGAAGCAGGTAATCCAATACCCCGTAAACTTGGAGAGACCAGCCCCATAAAACATGTTTTTTATATCATCAAGGAAAACAGGACCTATGATCAGGTTTTAGGTGATATCCCTGCCGGTAACGGGGATACAAGCCTGGTTTTGTTCGGGCAAAAATATACGCCCAACCAGCATTCCATAGTGAATGAATTTGTGCTGTATGATAATTTTTATGTGGACGGGGAAGTAAGCGCTGACGGTCATAACTGGAGTACAGGAGCCTATGCCAATGACTATCTTGAAAAAACCTGGCCCACCTATTACGGAGACAGGGGAGGGGCCTATGATTCAGAAGGGCATCGGGAAAGCGCCAATAATAAGAATGGATTTATTTGGAATACAGCCCAAAAAGCCAAGGTATCTTACCGTACCTATGGGGAGTTTGCCGATAATTACAAAGCAAATATCCCCGTTTTAAAAGATCATTTCTGTCCCTATTACACAGGATGGGATATGAAGACCAGGGATACAATCCGTTATCATCAGTGGCAAAGAGAATTTGATTCACTTGTAAAGATCAATAAAGTGCCCCAGCTTAATACCATGCGTTTCAGCAATGACCATACCGAAGGGCTTACAAAGGGCCGTCCAACTCCTTTTGCCCATGTAGCTGATAATGACCTCGCAGTAGGTCTGTTCCTGGAACATCTGAGTCAAAGCCCTATCTGGAAAGAATCCGTGGTATTTATTGTGGAAGATGATGCACAGAACGGCCCCGATCATGTGGATGCTCACCGAAGTACCCTGTATGTTGCCGGAGGATATGTAAAACGAAGGTTTGTCGATCACAGTATGTATTCCACATCGTCTGTATTGCATACCATTGAAATGATATTGGGTATGCAGCCTATGTCTCAATACGATGCAGCAGCACCTACACTCTGGAAAAGCTTTGATAAACAACCCCATATAGCACCCTTTAAAGCCTTAAAGGAAAATGTTAAGCTGGATGAAATGTGTTCAGCCAACAATAAGTGGTCTAAACAAAGCAGTAAACTGGACTTCAGGGGTGAAGACAGGGTGCCGGATGTATTGCTTAATGAAATAATATGGGCTGCCATTAAAGGAGAAAGCGTTCCATTGCCTGCTCCGAGGCATTCGGCTTTTTTGCAAGTGACTGAAAAAGAGGAAGATTAAAGAGACACCAGAGGCAAGACTTAAGACATAAACTTGCCTGTTCGCCAAATCGTTAAATGAATGATGGGACAGTGGTAGTGGGCAAGCTAGTCGTAACTATATATTTTTAATCTCTTTTGATTAACTAATTATAGGGAGTTGAACATCACCCCAGCCTGGACAGAAATTGTATACAGATTCTGAAAGTAACCCTCACCAAACTTATATTGTGTAAGTTCTGCTTCAGTAAAATATTCAATTTTTTTTCCACCTTTGTAACTCACTCCTGCTATCATTCCCGGTCTTAAGTAATAATCAGGAACTACACGATTGTTATCAATATTGCTTACAGGGCTCACCTTGCTGTTAATTGATACTTGTCCTTGATCCAGGTACTTGAAGAACATAGAGAATTCTCCTCCAACACCGGCGTAATAACCCCATTTCCCCGAATGCAGACAAACCTTTATTGTCAAAGGAACAATCATGGAGTAATAAGTTGATGATTCGTTCAGGATGTAGGGATTCCCACCGTAGTATTGATTTCCACCGTAAATGTTTGTACTGTACTGTATTTGGCTATAAGATATCCCCGTTACCAGTGAAATGAAGGGGGAAAAACGAATTGTTGTTCTTCCGCCTATTTCATATCCAATAGCAGGTTTCCCGGTAATCTGGTAAGAAGGGTCATTAATTGAAGTGGATTGAGGAATAGTATAGTTTGTACCAACATAAAGCCCTGCTTTAATGATTTTTCGCCTAATTTTTGTGCTGTCCTGCTCTGCACAGGAGGCCTGATAGGTTAATACTGCAAAAAGTACAAGAAAACAGGATTTCATTAGCAATATTCTGGCAAATATTGAACGGGGAATCATGTAATTTATTGTTTCCCATGCTTCCCGATTGATTTCTTCTCAGTTCCAAGTGTTTCCTTCTCAGTTGTTTCTATTATAGTAACAAGAATCAAGACGAGCTTCTTGTCCCGCGAATAGAATGTCTATGTTCGCGAGCAGAGTGTCTTTGATCGCGAACAGAGTGTTTTTGATCGCGAACAGAGTGTCTTTGATCGCGAACAGAGTGTTTTTGATCGCGAACAGAATGTTTTTGATCGCGAACACAATGTCTTTGATCGCGAACAGAATGTCTTTGATCGCGAACAGAATGTTTTTGATCGCGAACAGAATGTCTTTGATCGCGAACAGAATGTCTTTGATCGCGAACAGAATGTCTTTGATCGCGAACAGAGTGTTTTTGATCGCGAACAGAGTGTTTTTGATCGCGAACACAATGTCTTTGATCGCGAACACAATGTCTTCGATCGCGAACACAATGTCTTTGTGCGCGATTAAACGGTCTTTATGAGTTCCAGGATCTTGCCGGTTACTTCCTTGTCTTTAATCGGATCAAACCAGTTAATCTCTTGATCCCTTCTGAACCAGGTCAGCTGTCTTTTGGCGAAGTTGCGTGTGTTTTGTTTTATATATCCGGTGGCTGTAGTCAGGTCAATCTTTCCATCCAGGTAATCGAAGAGTTCACGGTAGCCAACTGTTTGCAGGGCCTGGAGATTCCGATAAGACAACAGTCCTTCCGCTTCTTTGAGTAAACCTGCCTTCATCATGTCTTCCACACGCTTGTTGATCTGTTTGTAAAGTGTATCCCGGTCTGTATTCAAACCCACCTTCACAATCCTGAAATCCCTTTGTTGCACTTTACCTTTGCGAAATCCGGAATAGGGAAGTCCGGTTGCAAGGCAAATTTCCAGTGCGCGGATAAGGCGCTGGGGGTTGTGAAGATCCACCATCTTATGATACTCCGGATCTTTTTCCAGAAGCATTTTCTGTAAGGCTACAATGCCTTTTGTTTTGTGCAGTTCAATCAGCTCCAGACGGTATTCCTCACCTGCTTCGGGCAGAGGATCAAAGCCTTTGCAGATAGCATCCACATACATGCCCGAACCACCGCAAAGGATGATTGTTTTCTGCTGCTTAAATAACTTAGTCAATAAGTCAATCGCTTCTGCTTCAAACTTGCCCGCATCATAATCCTGATGTATGCTGATATGACCAACGAAGTGATGAGGAATAGTTGCAAGCTCCTCTGGTGAAGGTTTGGCTGTACCGATACTCATTTCTTTATAAAACTGACGGGAATCGGCCGAGAGGATTTCAGTTTTCAGCTCCTGTGCCAGTTTTATGGCCAGGCCTGTTTTACCGATGGCAGTTGGGCCGGTAATGACTAAAAGGGTGTTCATAGGCACGAAGCTATAAAAATTTATTAGCATGTAAATCAGATAGATGCAGTTTTATTTAATACATCTAAGTTTTATGTATAATAGAATTAGGTATGTTTGCGTTATATAAAACAAAACCATGTTATTTTCATCTGAACTGATCAAGGGTACACTCAAAACCATACTACTTAAACTGCTGGCAGATAACAAGCGTATGTATGGGTATGAAATAACCCAACGTGTAAAAGACCTGACTGGCGACCGGATACAACTGACCGAAGGTGCCTTGTACCCAACCTTGCATGCCATGGAGGCGGAAGGATTACTGACAACAGAGACGGAATATATAGGCAAGCGGGTCAGGAAGTATTATTCACTGAGTAAACAAGGGAAGTCTAAGTCGAAGGAAAAGATCAGTGAGTTTTCCGAATTTCTGGATACGATGAAAGTTTTACTGGATATCAGTCCAAAGAACGCCTGATGTATTGCCTCAGTGAACAACAGATAGATTTTATCCTCAGCGACATTCGTGCACGTGGCGTTGAAATGGAGGACCTGCAGTCCAATCTCCTGGATCATATCTGTTGCATTATAGAGGAAAATCTCAAAGAGGGTGAAGACTTTGAGAGCTTTTACCGGCAAACGATTCCGAAGTTTTACAAAAAGGAATTGTGGGAGCTGGAAGAAGAGACCATCACCTTATTAATCTTTAAAAACTATCCCGTCATGAAAAAAGCAATGATAAGAAGCGGAATAATTTCCGCGTCGCTGTTAAGTCTGGGAATTATCGGAAAATTTCTCCGTCTTCCGGGGTCAAGTCCCTGTTTGGTTTTGGGTATTGTCATCATGAGTTTTGTTTTTCTTCCTTTACTATTTACGCTGAAAGCAAGAGAGCAGAAGAGCAAAAAAGACAAGCTGATTCTGGGGCTTGGGGTCTTTGCCGCCAGCCTGATGTGTCTGAGTGTCCTGTTCAAAATCATGCTCTGGCCTTACGCCTTATATATGGGAATAGGCTCGGTAGTTATCCTGCTGGTGTTTTTTCTTCCCATTTATTTTGTGAATGGGATGCGAAATCCGGATACCAAAGTGAATTCCATCGTGACCTCCATATTGCTGATTGGAGGATGTGGTTTGTTTTTATCCCTGGTGAGTGTAAAACGCATGCAAGGTACACTGGTCAATGAACTGAGTTTGTATACTACGGGAGAACAGATCCTGAAAGCGGAACAAACGCAGGTGGCCATATTGACCTCCAGAAGTAGTAAGCCCATGCAGGCTATCGCAGAAGGTGCACACATCGGCAAGTTATGCGAAGAGCTCAAATCGGGTATGTATGAATATGCAAGCGGACAAGCAGGCCCTGTGCCTTCATCCGGAGATTTGCCGAACCTGCATCAGGATTTCAATCCCGGAGATTTTTTGGTGGGCACTCCAAAAACTGTTGAAAAAATGGAAGAGCTTGGAGAAGCTGTCCAAGCCTATAACAAAGCGGGGAAGGACAACTTGATAAGCGGTTTTACTCCGGTATCAGAAGATTCAGGGATTCTGGCACATGCATTTGCAAGAACATCTGCAAAGGCAAGACATGATTATTTTTCAAGTGTGCTTGTTGCGATGAATAATCTGACTCAGATAGAGATGACTATTCTGCAAAATGAGGAAAGAAGACTGATGGGTAATTAAAGATGCTAATAGCTCCGGCCTTCAGGCCGGAGATGCAAGGCCGGAGCTATTCATCCACCACGCCTTCATCAAATCCGGGTTCCACACTTTCTTCATCAGTGGTCCCGGGTTCTTCATCCTCTCCTTCGGTAAGGGCGTCTTCATCTTCATCCACTTCCTTATCATAGGCTTCCTCGGCATGGAATACCTTTTCTTTCTTGTCCTTATCAAGTTCCTCCATCTCTTCTTCTTCATCTTCAGGAGGAGGGGGCAGGTTAGTTACCTTGTATTGTTTAGGGGCTGTGCCAACCGATTTGGTACACTTGGGATAAATAACTTTAGGCGTTTCTTCCAGGATGCGGACAAGCTCTATCATAAACGTCCACTTGGCTTCCGGATCAGAAACATAAATGATCTTTTGGTGAGGATCTTCAATCATCCCGGCAATCTTGGTTTTGTTCATGAGCCTGACCGGTACAGGACGACGGTGAGCAGGGAGATCCTCGTCATCTTCGTCAACCGGACGGGGTTCGGAAGCTATTTCCATACCCTTTCTCCATAAATCATCACTGATGAAGAAGGAAGCTGGTTTTGTTCCATCAAAACCTATTGCTTCCTGAATAGCCCGGTGAAAATCCTCGTAATTCTGGACTGCTTTCAGGTCAATTTCTCTGTAAATATCCTCGTGCTCTTCAAAAGCGACTCGGAACCTGTATATCGCCATGGAGTTAGTATCTTAATAAATGTCCATTGTTTTTGACATCCCGGATCAAAAATAAGAAAATCTACGGGTGATTTGACAACCTTTTTTGCATCAGCCCTTCAGTCCAAGCTTTTTTCCTTCATCGAGCATAAGCTGGAATGCAGATTCATAGTCGTTCGGAATAATTCCGTCGAGAATAGCTTCACGTATAGCGGTTTTAATAACTCCCACTTCCCTGCAAGCCGGGATATGAAATGTTTCCATAATCAGTTCACCGCTGATCGGGGGTTGCCAGTTCCGGAGTTTATCCTTTTCCTCTATTTCTTTTAGCTTTTCCCTCACCAACTGGAAATTCGCCAGGTATTTACGCACCTTTTCCGGGTTCTTGGAGGTGATATCGGCATCACACAGTTTCATAAGGTCGTCAATATCATCTCCTGCTTCAAAAAGCAGGCGGCGTATGGCCGAATCCGTTATACCTTCTTTAGCCAGTACAATAGGGCGGAGGTGGAGCAGGACGAGCTTTTGAACATATTTCATCTTCTCATTCTGTGGCAGTTTGAGTTCAGCAAATATTCGCGGAACCATTCGTGCCCCCCTGTCTTCATGTCCGTGAAAAGTCCATCCATGACCGGGTTCAAAACGTTTGGTCTGGGGTTTGGCAATATCATGCAAAATAGCAGCCCAGCGCAGCCACAGATTATCTGTCGATGCACAGATATTATCAAGTACCTGCAGGGTATGATAGAAATTGTCTTTGTGTCCTTTTCCCTGTATCAGTTCTACCCCGTGCAGCAAGGCCATTTGAGGAAATATGATGGGCAGGAGGCCGGTATCGAAAAGTAGTTTGAATCCTACTGATGGCTGTTTGGAAAGGATAATTTTGTTCAGTTCGTCCGCAATACGTTCTTTGGAAATAATCCGTATACGTTCCTTGTTATGTCGTATGGCCTCAAGGCTTTCCTTTTCGATGGTGAATCTCAGCTGGGATGCAAAGCGGATGGCCCTCATCATACGAAGGGGGTCATCTGAATAGGTAATTCCGGGATTCAGCGGAGTGCGGATCACGCCTGCATGTAAATCATCCACACCATGAAAAGGATCTATAAGTGTTCCGTAATCAGCTTCGTTCAGGGAAATAGCAAGTGCATTCATAGTGAAATCACGCCGGTTCTGGTCATCCTGCAGTGAACCGTCTTCAACAACCGGTTTTCTGGATTCACTTCTGTAGCTTTCCCGCCGGGCACCTACAAACTCAATATCATAATCCTCAAAACGGAGCTGAGCTGTGCCGAAGTTTTTGAAAACGGTTACTTGCAGTCCCCCCATTTTCCGGGCTACGCATTCAGCCAGCTCGATGCCGCTTCCTGCACAAACAATATCGATATCCTTACAAGGGCGGCTCAGGAGCAGATCACGTACCCAGCCTCCGATTACATAAGCCTGCGTATTCAGCTCCCCGCAACATTGGGAAACAACAGGGAAAACAGGATGAGTCAGATGGGCTTTCAAACAATGCTTTTTGCAAAAATAAGAGAATAGCAGAGATTAGCGGATGATTTTCACTTCTCCGTTATTCCGGAGGCGGATAATTTTTGATGGCTTTGAACGCTGAGGATCATCAAGCCTCCAGGCTGCAATATGATCCACCCCTTCCCGGATGGCAGGTTCGACTTCATGAAAGAGGGCAGGAGCAGGGTGGGTGCTGATA
This sequence comes from Bacteroidia bacterium, assembly GCA_044448685.1. GTDB lineage: Bacteria > Bacteroidota > Bacteroidia > Palsa-965 > Palsa-965 > Palsa-965. The sequence continues at coordinate 3,641 of JBIOHC010000045.1, read as the reverse complement.
TTGGCCGATGTAGAAACCAGTGGTCTTCCCAATTGTCGTATGAGACGTTTACAGAATTCATCCCGGGTAATACGGATTCCGCAACTGCCGTCGGCAGCCAGCACATTCGGGGCCATTCCTTTCACATCGTCATAAATAATGGTCAATGGATCTTCTGTCAGCTCAATAAGGTCCCATGCAATAGCCGGTACTTCCTGTACATATTTGTTCAGAAAGCCGGGCTGATCTAGTAATACGATCATGCTTTTGGATTCCGGCCTTTGTTTTAATTCGAAGATCTTTTCAATGGCTTTGGCATTGGTGGCATCACAGCCTAAACCCCAGACCGTATCTGTAGGATATAACAGAATACCTCCGGAACGGAGAATGTCGGTGCAACGTTTGATTTCTTCCAGAGGAAGATTGGGAAGGGGGTTACGGGAATGCATACGCAAAGGTAAGGGAAACAGAATTGCTCCGCCTGACAACGGTATACAGGACGATTAATGTTTGTGAGTGTGACTGCCTTTAGGGCTTTTGGGGTTATGAAGCACCTTGTCGCATGCTTTGGAAGGCACAGACAATACAGTCAGGGAAAACATGAAAAGAAGGGCAAGGAGTGTATGTTTGTTCATGTAGTGTTTTTTATCGCTAGCAAAGAAAAACCATTTTTTGTATAATTATCTTGTAAGGATCAATAATTATTAACATTTCATCGATCAAAATTGGTTCTTTATTAGGAATCGGTAGGGTTTTTTAGCATCTTTTCCTGCATAGTCCACTCCAATACGGGTTTCAGTAATGATGTCTGATGGCTTGATTATCAGTCCTCTGTCTTCTATCCAAAGGGTATTTCCGGTTACCGGCAACCTATTGTTTTGAACGGTGATTCCCATTGCCTTTGACATCGTACCCGGACCGGCACTCAGATTTTTAGCAGCTTTCGACATTCCTCTTCTTTGAAGCATGGTTTCAATCCCGTCGGCTGGCTGAACAGCTCTGATGAGGACAGCATGGGGAATATTTTCCCGGTTGGTAACCACATTGAATAAATGATGGATGCCATAGCAGAGATAAACATAGGCCACGCCTCCCTCTGCATACATGGTTTCTGTACGTTCGGTTCTTTTCCCGCCAAAGGCGTGAGAGGCTCGGTCAGTAATGCCTGCATAGGCTTCTGTTTCGGTAATGATACCCGAAGTCAGTCTTCCATCGAAGTTTGTGACCAGATATTTGCCAATCAGTTCACGACTGATACGGACGACATCCGCTCTTCGGTAGAAGGAAAGGGGGAAGTTTCATTTGATGAATTTGAGTTTGAGCTCTTCATCATAGGCAATCTCTTCCTGGTCAATGAGCCAGCGTATCACTTTCAGCACTTTCTCTTCCCGGTGATCGGGAACACTGTCAACGAGTTCGCGGAGTGTATGAGGCCTCACACTGATGAAGCTGATGAGTTCTGTCATGATCTGATCAAACTCTTCATGGGTAAATTCTTTCTGTTTTCGTTCTATACACAGATCACAATGCCCGCAATTGTTTACATCTGTTTCACCGAAGTAGGCCAGGAGCTGACGGCTACGGCATACTTCCCGGGATGAACAATAGTGAATCATGCGGTTCATCCGTTCCAGGGCTTTGGCTTTACGTTCCGAATAACTGGAAGCGGAAATCTGAATATTCCTGGCGTCGATTCGTTCCTGCTGATAGCTTATCTGTGGCATTTCCGTTTGTCTGTTCCAGGCAAGGACCTGCATCTGATCGAGCTGAGCCAGCCTTTTCTCAATTTCTTCCCGGGTGGTGCCGGCTCTTCGTGCCAGTTCCTGTTCATTTATTTTTGCATAGCCTTCAAAAGTGCCTGTATAGGATCGGAGAATAAGCTTTATGACCTCATCGTATTTGGGATTGCTCACCTGGAATTTATACAGATCCTCTTTTCCCATCAGGAAATGAATGCTGGAAGGCTGAAAAAAAGCTTCACTCAGGCTCAGGTATTCCTCCTTTTCGAGGAAGCGAAGCGCATTGAAAACCGTAAGTTGTTTCAGTTTAAACGTTTCGCAGAATTTCGAAATGTCAAAATCGAAATGCTGGCCCAGGCCGGATCCTACACCGAGCTGATAATAATGAGCCAATGCCTGATAGGTCTGCCGGATCTCATCGGCCGTAGGAAAGCTGTTGATAACCCGGTCTTCCAGTTCTTTTTTGTCATGCTCATTCCAGAGCAGGATGGCGAAGGCTTTTTGTGCATCGCGTCCTGCTCTCCCTGCTTCCTGAAAATAGGCTTCCGGGCAGTCAGGCAGGTCAAGATGTACGACAAAGCGTACATCGGCCTTGTCAATTCCCATTCCAAATGCATTGGTAGAAGCAATGACCCTTATTTCATTATTCATCCATGCAGCCTGACGTTTTTCCCTGAATTCGGAAGGCAAACCGGCATGATAAAATGTGGCGCTGATATCGTGACTCCTCAGGTAATCGGCCACTTCCTGAGTTTTCTTACGGCGCCTTACATAAATGATTCCGCTTCCTTTGATACCCTGGCAAATTTTAAGAAGACGACCCATTTTATCCTGTTCCTTCTGGACTACATAGGCCAGATTTTTGCGTTCGAAGCTGGTCTGGATAATATTCTTTTTACGGAATCTAAGCTTTTCCTGAATATCCCCCACAACCTCCAGTGTGGCTGTTGCCGTTAGTGCAAGAAAGGGAACCTGGGGCAGCAGATCACGAAGTTCAGCAATATGCAGATAGCCGGGCCTGAAGTCGTAACCCCATTGTGAAATACAGTGGGCTTCATCAACCGCAATCAGGTTTACTTTCATTTTAGGTGCCCTGGCTTTAAATATTTCAGTAGAGAGTCTTTCCGGGCTCAGATAGAGGAATTTGATTTTTCCATAAACACAGTTATCCAATGCAATATCGATCTGCTTGCGGCTCATAGTCGAGTTAACGGCTATGGCTTTTATGCCTTTCTCCAGAAGACCTTGTACCTGGTCATTCATCAGTGCTATAAGGGGTGAAACAACGATACAGATTCCTTCCAGAGCCAGGCCGGGGACCTGGTAACAAACGGATTTTCCTCCCCCTGTTGGAAGCAGCGCCAGCGTATCCCGGCCTTCCAGGATACTATTAATCACGGCTTCCTGGGCAGGGCGAAAGCTCTGATGGCCCCAGTGCTTTTCGAGAATTGAATGGATATCCATATCTTCCTGAACGAAGGTATGTAAAATAGCTTTGGGGAATTAATACCGGGTTTTTATCGGTTTGTCGACAGGAATCAGGGGTTGATTTGGGGTTTTTTTATAAATAGTATTGTTATGTGAAGTTTTTCTTTAAATTTGCTCTTCATAGGATTTAGGCAAATTCACACCCGGCTTTTATGATGGTTGATATTTACGATTTTTATGATAAGATGGAGCGTAATAATATTATGCTTTCATTTAAGGGCGACATCACCTCTGAATTGCTTACTTCCATCCTGCAGATCATGGAATCCAAATTGGATAACATGCAGGAAGAACCCAAAATCAAGAAAAAGGTTTACAATGTCCTTGTTGAGTGTTTACAGAATCTGTATCACCACATGGATGATATGCCTCAAAATGTGGCTCCTGACGATAAAGCCAGATCAGCGATATTCATGATTGGTAAAGTAGATAATC
>JBIOHC010000044.1:0-38419 GCA_044448685.1 Bacteroidia bacterium | reverse complement strand
CCGTTGGACTGTCCGCAGGTAGCGGGAGTAGAGGTGATGCTTCCAGCAAGGGCTGAGGGTTGAGAGATGAGGAATGTCTGGGTTATGGAGCAACCGTTGGCATCGCTGACTATGCAGGTATAAGTAGTGCTTCCGGTTAAGCCGGTAACAGCAGAAGTACCCTGACCTCCGCCCGGAGCCGGACTCCAGCTATAAGTATAGCTCGGAGTTCCACCAGCAGGAGTTACGGATGCTGCACCGTTATTAGCTCCGTTGCATGTTACATCGGTTGGCGATACATTGGCAGAAAGAACAACCGGTTGGTTGATGTTTACAGTCTGGTACGTACTGCAGTTGTTGGCGTCGTTCACTGTGCAGGTATAAGTACCTGCACATAGCGCACTTGCATTGGCAGTTCCCTGTCCGGAACCCGGGGCCGGATTCCAGGTAAAACTATAGGGTCCATTTCCTCCGCTGGCAATAATATCCGCTGATCCGTTACAGACCGAATTGCACGAAAGATTGCTTTGAGAAATAACACTCGCAGAGGGACCTCCTGTTGTAGTGATTGTAACAGTTTGTGAACTAGTGCAGCTGTTGGCATCATGAATCTGGCAGGTATAGGTTCCGGCAGCAAGACCTGAAGCATTTGCAGTTCCTTGTCCGCTACCCGGAGCAGGGCTCCATGTATAGGAATACCCCGGCGTTCCCCCTCCAACAGAGGCTGAAGCGCTGCCAGAAGCTGTACCACACCCTGTTTGTGTACTGATTAAACTTTCGGTAAGCACAGCCGGTTGGGTGATTGTAAATGTTTGGCTGGAAGAGCAGTTGTTGGCGTCGTGAACAATGCATGTATACGCAGTTCCGCCAGTGAGGCCGGTTGGAGAAGAAGTACCCTGACCTCCGCCGGGAGCCGGACTCCAGGTATAGGTATAACCGGCAGTTCCTCCGCTGGTGGATGCTGTGGCAGTGCCATTATTTGCACCATTGCAATTGACGTTTGTCTGAGCCGGTGTTATAGTAAGTGCTGAAGGTTGGTTGATGGTTACTGTCTGAAATGTGTTGCAATTGTTAGCATCATTCACGGTACATGTATAAGTTCCGGCACAGAGCGCACTTACATTGGGTGTTCCCTGTCCGGCACCTGGCGCCGGTGACCAGGTATAGGTATATGGACCTGTACCTCCGCTTGCGCTGATTCCAGCAGTACCATTGCAGGCTGCATTACAAGCCGGATTTGTTTGAGATGCAAGCGTTGTCGAAGGCCCGCCTGTACTCGTTATCGCTACCGTTTGTGCTATGCTACAGTTAGAAGCATCATGGATTGTGCAGGTATATGTTCCTGAAGCAAGGCCAGAAACATTTGCTGTTCCCTGACCGGCACCCGGTGCCGGACTCCAGGTGTATGTATAGGAGGGAGAGCCGCCTCCTGCCGTAACATTGGCAGTTCCGGTAGATGCACCGCAACCTGCATTACTGCCCGAAATGGTTTCAGTGAGTGGAGCAGGTTGTGTAATTGTAAATGTTTGGGTAATGGAACAGTTGTTGGCATCATGCACGGTGCAGGTGTAGGTAGTTCCTCCGGCCAGGCCAGTAGCTGTTGCTGAACCCTGACCTCCGCCAGGAGCCGGGCTCCAGGTATATGTGTATCCGGAGGCACCTCCTGATACACTTACATTGGCCGTACCGCTATTGGCTCCGTTGCAGTTTACATTCGTTTGGCCGGGAATCACGGAAAGTGATGAAGGCTGAGTGATAGTAAACGTTTGTGTCGTAGAACAGTTGTTTGCATCATGAATAGTGCATGTATAGGTAGTTCCGCCTGAAAGCCCCGTTGCTGTTGATGTGCCCTGCCCGCCTCCGGGTGCCGGGCTCCAGGTATAGGTATAGCCCGGAGTTCCGCCAGAAACATTTGCTGTTGCTGAACCGGAATTGCTTCCATTGCAGTTCGCATTCATTTGGTTCGGATTCACGGAAAGCGGGGAAGGTTGGGTGATCGAAAAAGTTTGTGTGGTAGTACAGTTATTCGCATCGTGAATTGTGCAGGTATAGGTAGTGCCTCCAGCCAGACCGGTAGCAGTTGAAGTACCCTGACCACCTCCCGGAGCAGGACTCCAGGTATAGGTATACCCCGGTGTTCCACCTGAAACCCCCGCAGTAGCCGTGCCGTTGTTGTTTCCGTTACAGGTTGAATTGGTTTGTGTAGGTATTACTGAAAGTGCTGTCGGTTGTGTTATTGTAAAGGATTGTGTAGTGGAACAATTGTGTGAGTCATGAATAGTACAGGTATAAGTTGTGCCCCCTGCAAGACCGGTAGCATTTGAAGTGCCTTGTCCTCCACCCGGAGCAGGGCTCCAGGTATAAGTATAGCCAGGGGATCCGCCTGATAAGCTTACCGTTGCAGTGCCGTTATTGCTTCCCATGCAACTGGTACCTGTTTGTGTTGGAGTTACTGCAAGGGCTGTTGGTTGGGTAAGCGTTACTGTTTGTGTGCCTGAACATCCGTTTTTATCGGTTATGGTACAGGTATATGTAGTTCCTGCACAAAGTGATGTTCCTGTTGCACTCGTTCCTCCTGAAGGCGACCAGGAATAAGTAAATGGTGCAGTGCCTGCTGTTGCAGCTACTGTGGCGCTTCCATTACAGTTTCCATTGCACGTTGGATTGTTTGATGAGGAAAGGGATGTTGGCAGGCCGCTGTTATTGTTAATTGTAACGGTGCCGGTTATTGTTGCACACGAGTTGGCAGTACTGATTTGTACAGTATAGGTGCCTGCTGCCAATCCTGTGGCTGTTTGGGTGGTTTGTCCCCCTGGTGACCAAAGATAGGTATAGGGCCCTGTGCAAAAAGAGGCTGTTGCTGTTGCAGTGCCATTGCTTGCACCGCAATTGGCGTCTGTTTCAGACAGCGTTATCATACTGCCGCAGGTTTGTGCCGGGAATTGTGCAACAAAGCCTGGAGAGGACCCGCCAGAAGGCGCACCACAACAGGAAATAAGTCCGTTGTTTAGGGTTACGTCGGCAACAATGCCGGGTAATCCGCTGTAGGTATGAACCAGATTGAGGTTAGCATCATAACAATGTACATTGTTCGCTGATCCTGCGTAAACATACCCGCAGGATAAGTCGACGGCCAGACCTGAATTGATATTGCTGCCTGAATTGGTACCGCCAGGGATTGTTATACGTCTTACAAGAGAGCCATTTGCGAGGCTGCGCTGGTCAAGAGACTTTCCGTCAGATGTATAGAGGTAGCTGCATCCTGCCGCAATACCGTTTGTAGGTATGGCAGAGAAATTCATTTTAGGACTGAAGTCAGAGAACGTATAACCCGGATCAACGGCCCAGTTGTAACTGATGGTTCCTGAAGTGAAACTGAAGCATGCCACTGCATTGCGCCCGTTGCTTCCGTTGGCTGCAAGTGCGTAAAACAAATTATTAGGTGCAACAGTGCCGGCAATAATTTCTCCGACGGTTGATGTAGTGTTTAATGCACCGATCGTACCGTTTGACGGGTTCATCACAGCTGCCTGCATTTGACCTACAGTGTAAGCTCCGGCTTGTATAAGGGTGGAGTAGTTGCATGAATAAGCAAGCACCCAGGTTTCATATACATCGGAATTATTATAGGTGTTATAGAAATATCTGCGGCTGCCATTGGCATCAAGGCTCACCATGGCATACTGCTGAAAATTAGAATTGGAATAAGAATATGGCGAAGCCACGTAGGTGTTGCCGGCCGGGTCAACAGTCAGATCAGAAAGATCACTCCCCGAATATTCGTTTAGCGTGTATGACCATTTCAAAATACCGCTCGGATCATACTTCTGTACATACATGAGGTAATTATTATCCATACCCATGATATAGGTATTGTCGGCAGCATCCATTCCTATATCCACCGGTGCGAAGTCTGTACTGCCTGGTGGATTGGTAGGGTTTACCGTCCAGGGATCGATAGTCAACCCGGTGGAGGATGGTGTGGCAGCAAGCTTAAAGTGTACTCTGTTTTCGCCCAGTTTCTCGAATGCAGAAGCGACAGGGGTTCCGTCATTGAGCTTGGTTACCGGTGCATGATCAATCATGTCACCTACTGCAGTATGGATATGGAGGTTGCCATTAACATCCAGATCAAGTTTCTGCTGCCCTGAATAATGCATAGTAAATGTTCCGGCATCAACACCGGGTTGTACATGGATGGCATATTTAATACCTTGTTCAGTATGGAAAGTAAACTCAAGATCCATTCCAGCCTCAATATTCCGGTAGATCAGTTTTTTGTAACCTTTGATATGATCAATGGAGGTTTTTATTTCCAGTGCTTTGGAAGAACAGAAATAATAGGGTGTTTCTTCCTCTGCTTCCAGTGTCATTCCGGGGTTTATTTGCTCCCACGCAACAGCTATTGGATGCCGGATCACCTTTCTGTGTTTGGCCTCTTCTTCCTTTTCTTCCCCTTCATGATTATCATTCTTCTGTTTTTCCGGTAATGAATAGATGAGTCCTTTGTCTGAAAAAAGAATCTGTGTTCCTCCGGAGTTACAGCCGTACAAAACTTTCCAGTCATTTACAGGATTGAGAAACTGGCCCTTGTTTTCCTCAAAAGCTTGTATATGCCCAGGCATAAAATGAATATCAGCCATCCATGTTGATTTGGAGGCATCATTCAATTTAGTGGAACGTTTTTGTAAGTTTTGAGAAAAGGAGAGAGGCGAAAAAAGAAGGAAGGAGGAGAGTGCTAAAATCCAACAACACGAGCGAATAATTCGCCAACAACACATTTGGGGAGCAGAGTAGCTGTTCATGAGTTTTTAGACCTTCTTCAGGTCATGTTAAGTTTATACCGAATAAGGTTTTGCATAAGAATGAAGTTAGAATCCATTTTAAAAAAGTGAATCGAGTGTGCGTATACAGTCCGTACTTTCAGGTACAAAGGGAACATTGGAAACGATATAGGTATAGCTGAGCCTGGATTAACTGATCAAACTTAGGGAAGGATGATTTCTTAACCTAAGCATAAAGTGGTAAGAATGCGAAAGACAGGGAAGCGGGAAATTGAAGAGAAATTTTGTAAGTGCTTGATAAGCATAATGCTATGAGCTTAGATAAATTGCCTTTATATTAATCTCATTGCTGTTAAGAATAGAAAATGCTGCTATGATTAGTTACCTGGTTATCCTGTTCGTTAAAAGGAAAACTGAAAAGTAAACAAATAATATTTAAAGAATCAGAATTCAATACGATAACCACCATAGGGAAACACCCCCAACTGATATTCGGTATGTACCGTATGGGTTGTAGCGTCGTAGGTTTGACGAAGGATATTCTGAGTGCCTAAAATATTTTCCACATTTACATAAAACATCTGGGATGTCTTTTTCCTGTTCATGCGGAACATAACTTTGACATCAAACCGGGAGTAGGGGGTAAAGCGCATACTGAAAGCCTGATTGTCTATATATATTGCCCCTCGGGCCGGAATAGATGCTGCCACATCAATAGGTGTATAACGGTTACCGCCGGCAGTGGTATATTTCAGATCCAGACTCAGGATTTTATTCTTATTCTTCCCAAGCGGCAATTCGTAACCTCCGAGTATATTGTATACATAGCCTCCGTCATAAGCCGTAGGGCGGTCAATACCATCACTTCCTTTATAGGTGGAATTGAAAGCGGAAAGGGTGGAGAGGAAGTAGTAATGCTTACTGAAAAATTTCTCCAGTGTCAGTTCAAAACCGTAATTCTGCCCCGTGCCGCTGTTTTTGAGGCTATCCACCAGGGGCAGCCCATCCAGGTCATTGCCAACATTGAGCATGGAGAAACTATTGCTGTGAAAAGCGGTAACAGGCACATTGTACAAATACTGGTAATAGGTTTCCAGCTTAAAGCGAAAGTTCTTGCCTATATTAAAGTCATACCCTGCTATAAGGTGCTGACTACGGGTCAGATCAATATTCAGATCCGTTTGTGAATACGTTCCTGTAGCCGTATTATAGCTTTTGTAATAATAATAAATGATAGGTTGTATCTGACTGTGCATACCATAGGCAATGCTGAAGGCATGCTTGGGCAGCCATTGCCAGCGCAGTCCGGCACGGGGCTCTGTAGCCTGTGATCCGTTCAGAATAAAGTACTGATAGTGTACACCGGTATTGAGTGCAAGTTTATCGGTTATACGGTATTGCCAGTGCATATAACACTGTGCTATACCGGTATTGTTCTGAGAATTGAGCTGATAAATATTGGAATGGTAAGTAGTGGAATAGTAAAATGCTTTGTAATCAATATACATCTGGGTAAAGCTCATGCCGGCCTTGATCATGTGATGTGCATTGATCTTGTCTGTTACCACATAGCTAGCACTGTAATTCCAATCCTTGCTGTGATTATCATAATAACGGAAATCCTGTTTGGCTTTGGAAAGCGTATCAACAGTGATCAGGTTGGAACTTCCTGTAACAGCAACAACCAGTTTGCCTGAAACCGTTGGCCGGAAGAAATACAAATGTGAAAGCCCTGCAACACCCATGCTGGAGCCATAAACGAGATCCTGGCCTTGTGACACATACGACCAGTTACTTGTATCCCTGTTCCGGTCCAGAATGGATATATCACTCATTCCGCCTACACCCCATACAGTGAAAATGCCTGCCTTGCTTGTGGGGAAATTAAATTTGAAGGACAAGTCCTGATACTCCGGTACACCGCTTACACCAAAGTGTATATTGAGGGCATCAAACACTTTGAAGGTTGTATAGCGGTAATCAATGAGGTAGGACGAACCATCTTTTCGTATAGGTCCTTCAGCTCCAAACTCAAGCCCGTTGATACCGGCACTGGCAATGAACTCATGTTTTTCATTGTTTCCGTTCCGCATTTTCAGGTCGAACACGGCTGCGGTCTTATTACCATATTCAGCCGGGAAGGCACCGGTCAGGAAATCAGAACCCGCCAGGAGGTTGTTGTTGAGCATACTTACCGGTCCGCCCGTAGCGCCCTGGGTAGAGAAATGGTTGGGGTTGGGAATATCAATGCCTTCCAGCCTCCAGAGCACACCCAGGGGTGAATTACCCCTTACAATAATATCATTCCTGGCATCGTTACTGGAGCTTATACCGGCATAGTTGGCCACCATACGACTCGGGTCTCCACGGGCGCCGGCATAGCGGTCTGTTTCTTCACTGTTGAAGTTACGGGCGCTGTTGGTGATAAGTTCGTTGTTCGGTTTTGTTTTGTCTTTCTCCCCAATGATCTGAACTTCTTTACCCTGTATCACATGTTCATGCATTTCAATGGTCAGTACGATTTCTTTTCCCGTTGTCACCACCAGGTTATTGATGAATACATCTTCATAACCGATATAGGTTACCCGTACGGCCCTGCGCCCAACGGGAATATTGGCTATGCGGAAATGTCCTTCTCCGTCGCTTACCCCTCCTTTTACTGTATCGAGGTTCAGGATTACAACGGTAGCGCCAGGCAAGGACGCTTTACTATCGGCATCCTGAATAGTGCCTCGTATGGTTTGGGTAAAGGTTTGAGAATACATGGAAACACCAGCCAGCAGGAATAAGAAAAAGGCAAGGCAGCGTTTCATACAAAAGGGGAATGCGGGACAAAACTAGGGAAAAAAGGGAAGCTGGCTTGTGATCTTACCTTAATAGAACGCAGATTCTCATGATTTTTATGATTTGCGCGGATAAGAAAAATCATTTTTTTATCATACTAATCATAAAAATCCGCGTTCCATCCTAACTTTGGTTGATCTAATTGATATCTATGAAAATCACTCTTGCATTTATTGCGTTACTTCTCATCTTCAGTTGCAATAACCCTGCTCCATCGGACAAGAAAGCGGTCCCCGAAACTGTAACGCATAAAGACAGCAACGGTGTAAAGGAAATACTCGGCAAGCAAATAATTGCCATTAAGGATTCCTGTAAAGGGGAGTTAGGTGTTTATGCCAAGGTGCTTGAAAGCAACAGGTATTTCGGATATGCGATGCCCCATCATTATCCTATGCAAAGCGTTTTCAAATTTCCACTGGCCATGTATGTATTGCATCTGGTGGATAAGGGTAAATTCAAACTGGACGATAAAATCCATTTTGATAAAGCGGACTGCCAACCCCATACCACCAGCCCTATTGCTGATAAATACCCGAACGGGAACGTAGATATTCCCTTGCTGGAAATATTGGAACATACCGTAGAGCAGAGTGATAATAATGGATGCGACCGGTTGTTTCGCCTCGTAGGCGGCGTTGACAGTGTAAATAATTATATCCATTCACTTGGAATACAGCAAATGAATATCGTTGCCACAGAGACACAGATGCATAAGGACTGGGAAACTCAGTATAGCAATTGGTCTTCACCCGAAGCCATGTGCCAGCTTTTACAGATCGTGTTTGAGGCTAAGGCCTTATCACCGCCGAACAATGCATGCCTCATGAAGCTGATGACGGATTGCAAAACCGGCGCCAAAAGAATTCGGGGCTTATTACCAGAAGGTACGGTGGTGGCGCATAAAACAGGCACTGGTCCGGCTAACAAGGAGGGAATTAATTCCGCTACCAACGACGCCGGAATCATTACCCTGCCCAATGGTAAGCATCTGGCTTTAGTCGTTTTTCTGATGAATTCCAAAGCCGATGATGCGGCCCGGGAGCTGACGATTGCAAAGGTTGCAAAGGCCACCTGGGACTATTACAGCAGGAAATAACCCTCCGACTCCTAAGAATACCATAAAGTGGATTTTTGCGTAATTCACCAATAATCCTATATTTGTTATACAGCATAAGCTTACAGTTTCTCCCGCATCACACTTAATACTAAAAACTGAAAAATGAAGCACCTTACTCGTCTGGTTACCTTAGCGGCTGCCTCCTTATTTGCACTCGGAGCCAATGCTCAGGCACCCAAGTTTGTATTGCTGGAAGAATTTACCGGCATGAACTGCGTGCCCTGTTCACAGGAAAACCCCGGCTTTCTGACCAATATACTTACGCCAAACCCGATTGTGGTACATCATATTGCTTACCATCCATCCTGGCCGGGTACAGATATTATGTATACCTATAACAAACCACCGGTCGATTCCATGGTAATGCAATATCTTGTGAGTGGTGTTCCGGATTGTATGATGCTGGGTAACCAGAAACATGCCCAGCCGGCTTCTTTTAAGCAGGCTGATATCGATGCCGAATTTTCGTCAGGCAGCCCTATTAAAGTACAGGTAGTGGATACAATCACATCGGGTAATAACCACGTTGCTAAAGTTACAGTAACCACGGTGGGAACTGTACCTTCAGGCACCTACAGACTTCGGACCATTGTTAGTGAATATATGCACTATGCAACAGCTCCCGGTGGAAACGGGGAAAAAGATTTTCCGAATGTTTTCCGTAAAATGATGCCCAACTGGAAAGGGGATGCTATTGTACCACCGGCAATCGGATCTTCAACAACAATCTATTACAATTATGTTGCAGATACTGTCTGGAAACAACCCAATGTCAAGCTCACTTCCTATGTACAGAATATCGGCACTGGTGAGGTGCTAAATTGTGGTGCTACGGGCGATCCTGCTATCAACTATACCATGGCTGCACCGGTTGTTACTGTTCAGCATGGAGTAAGCGCTGCACAAAATACTTTCAACTTCAGCTCTGTCAATACCGGCTCCGCTTCCGAGCAGTTCAGCTATACACTTACCAGCAATCAGCCGTCTGACTGGGTGGCTAACTTCACTATTGGAGGTACCCCATACACTTCTTCAGCAACGGTTACTACCGCCTCCAATGCAAGCAATGCAATTGTGATCAATGTAACACCGGGTACCACTCCCTTTGTAGCTATCTATACCATGACGGTGAAGAGTGTTACCAACCCATCTGCTCCGGCAATGAAAAGCAATGTTTATGTAATCAGCAATGTGACTGACCTGATTGTAAACAACAGCGGAAATGTGGGTGATGGTGTTACAGCCGGCAGCGCAGCCAACTGGGACAGCGTTTATACCACCGGTCTGGCATATGCCGGCCGCCTTACCGTTGGAAAGACAGATGAAAAAGTAACAGCCATGGCTATTGCACAGGGAGCTTTTACTGGTGTTCGTAATATCTATCTGAATATAGGCTGGACCTTCCCTTCGCTGACCGATGCAGAAGTGGCTCAGTTTACAACCTTCCTCAATGCAGGCGGATGTTTACTCATTTCCGGTCAGGATGTAGGCTGGGATACCTGGGGTGCAAGTCCTGCTACCGGTACCGCTAACACCAAGGCTTTCTTTACGAACTTCCTGAATGCTTCATGGGTTTGGGACGGTAACTCAACACATAACTCTATTAAGACCCTGGCCAGCGATGCTATATTTGGTAATATGCCTACACCTGTAACGGTTAATCAGTTCTACGGAGCTACTTATTTCTATCCGGATGCCATCAAGCCTGTAGGGCTTGGAACAACTATTTACCTCTATAACGATACCAGTATTGCCGGTGTAAGAGCCACCAACGGAACCTGGAAAACGGTTTACCTCGGTGCCGGTATTGAAATGCTGGGTAATGCTATGGACCGTCGCTATATTGTAAAGCGCGCCCACGACTGGTTTTATGGATTGTATACAGGCATTACCGATCATGGCTCCCTGACCCGTATGCTGGGTCAGAACTATCCCAACCCTTGTGCAGGTATCACAAATATCCCTCTGGAAGGAATTCAAAATGATATGAGTCTGCAGGTCATAGATCTGACAGGAAGAGTCATACAAACTGTGCCGGTACCCCATGGAACGGAATTGCTTAACCTGAATACCGCTAATCTTGCCCCGGGAATCTACATGTACCGCCTCCTTGACGGACAGCGTATGCTGGCTGCCAAGACGATGGAAATAACCCGGTAATACTCAAAGCCCTTGATTAAGAACCCGGACGTAAATGTCTGGTTTTCTTTTTGCTATTATTCCTATTTTTGCACTCCAACATGCAAAAATTAAAGGTTTCGGCCGTTTCTTACCTCAATACAAGCCCATTTGTGGAGGGGATAGAACAAAGCGGGTTTATAAATCAGATTGAACTGTTTCTTGATATACCTTCTCAATGTGCTGCTAAACTCCTGGATGGAAGGGTGGATGTAGGCCTGGTACCTGTGGCTGTTATCCCCGTTCTGAAAGAAAGTCATATCCTGACCCATTACTGTATAGGAGCCACCGGTCCGGTACGGTCTGTATTGCTTTATAGTCAGGTACCGCTGAATGAAATAACCCATATCCTGCTCGATAATCAAAGCCGCACTTCAGTAGCCCTGGTAAAAATACTTGCTGAAAAATTATGGAAAATCAGTCCTGCCTATACCTTAGCTATGGACGGGTACGAACAGAAGATAGTGGGAACCACAGCCGGAGTAGTGATAGGTGATCGTACTTTCTTCCTGAATGACAGATTTACCTATGCATATGATCTGGCCGAAGGCTGGCAAACACTGACCGGTCTGCCATTTGTCTTTGCCTGCTGGGTAAGCAATAAAGCACTCGATCCGGATATGGAACAACATTTCAATAAGGCCCTTGCTGTAGGACTGACCCGTATTGATTCCGTTACAGCCCGGCTTAAAAACCGTTTCCCGCCTGATGCCCGGCTTGAGGAATACCTGACAACCAACATCAGTTATGACCTGGATGCCTCTAAAAGAAAGGGATTGAAGCTTTTTCTTGATTTCCTGAAGGAAAAACAGGATCAGGATGTCTGAATTGGCTTTAAAGCCCCGAAAGATACCTCCGCGCTGGATAGAATTTCTTGTTATATTTGTTTTTACAGACAAAATCAGATTTGGAAATGAAAAATGTATTAGCTGTCATTGCGCTCGGATTATTCCTGTTTCAGACTGAATCGAATGCCCAAGGTGTACTCTCCAAAGGGGGAGATCAGATAAAGATGAAAATGGCCCAGCAGGATTTTTATGGGGGCAATTATGTTGCGGCAATGAATATTTATAAAGAAATCCTGGCTGATAAACCCAAGGATGCCAACCTCATGTTCCATATCGCAGAATGTCTGTATATGATGGATGATATGGTCAATGCAAAAGCTGGATTTATAAAGGCTATCAATACAGATGCCAAGGAAGCAGGTGAATCACATCTCTATCTGGGCCGTATGCTGCTCACAGCAGGTAAACTGGATTCTGCCGAAGCTGAACTCACCATTTTTAAAGGTATTGCCGGTAAGGATTCCAAAATAAGGGAAAGTGATGTGATGCTCTACCTCAATATGGTCAAGACCGCCAAGGACCTGATTGCACATCCGGATGACGTACAAGTCACTAACCTAGGTGAAAATATCAACTCTCCTCAGGAAGATAAACGCCCCTCAATCACAGCTGATGGCAAAATGATGATCTTCACCTCCCGACGCCCGACAGAGAAAGGCGATGTGGATGTAATGGGGGATAACAAACCTTTTGACAAGATTTACCAATCGCACTGGAATGATACCTCCAAAACCTGGGGACCGGCCGAGATTATGACGGGGGCCATCAACGGTACAGGCCACAGCAGCTGCTCCAGTATCACCCCTGACGGGAAACAGATTTTTCTGTACCGAAATAATGACGAAGATGCCAAAGGAGGTGCCGGTGAAATATTCGTTTCAAAGGTTAGCACTTCCGGTAAATGGGGCACACCTAAAATTCTGGAACGCCCAATCAATACCACTTATTTCGAAGACGGAGCCGTACTTACAGCAGATGGCAATACCATGTTCTTCATTTCGGAAAGAGGTCAGGATGTAAAAGCCAAAGGCGGACAACGTGGTTATGGCAAAGGGGATATCTGGATGTCCAAGCGCAAATCAAAAGTAGAATGGGACACTCCTATGAATCTGGGTCCGGAAATCAATACACCCTATGATGAGGGCGGAATTTATATCACCCCCGATGGCAAAACCCTCTTCTTTTGTTCCGAAGGTCATAATAGCATGGGGGGGTATGATATTTTCAAATCAACCAATGTGAATGGCAAATGGACGACCCCGGTAAATCTGGGTTATCCTATCAACAGCGTAAACAATGAAACAAGTTTCTGTATGTCGGTTGACGGCAATACAGGCTATATATCCAGCAACCGCCCGGGAGGATTGGGTGAGCGTGATATTTACAAAGTGGACCTCACCAATTGGGATGTATTTACCGGCAAGAAAAAGAATGAGGTGGCCCTGGCTATCGGACCCTCTATAGTCAAAGGTACAGTGTTCACAGGCGAGTCGGGTAACCCCCTGGCGGCTGAACTTATTTTCTTTGATGAAACAGGAGCAGAAATAGGGCGTACCACCAGCAGTGATGACGGGAACTACTTCATCACGTTGGAAGGAGACCATTCCTACGAGGTGAAGATTGAAGTGAAAGGCTGCAAGTCTGTTGATGAGAAATTCAAACTGGAGAAAGGAAAGAAAGAGACATTCACCCTGGTTAAACACTTCCTGTTATATAAAAAATAAAAATCTTTTATGAATATAGTACGAGGGGTAGGCAGATCCATGTGTGTTACAGCTGCATTATTGCTGCTTGGAACTAGTTGTAAAGAAGAGAAGAAAGCATCTGTTGCTGCTGTTGTTAAAAGCAAAGGTACAGCCGATCTGGAAATTACCCTGTTAAAAGCCTATGCTGAATATGATAAAGTGCCTGCTGCAGATAAGGACAGAGCCCCACATGAGGTGTATGTATTCCGTATCAGGAACCTTTCGGGAGCAAATCAGAATTTATTCAAAGTTGATTCAAACGGATATTATGACTGGCTGAATACAGAAATCCTTTCTGCCCCTGTAGCCGATTCACTGCCCATGACCCGGCTTAATTTCTCTCCTGTATTCGATAACCTGCAAATAAAACCTTTCGACAGTGTGGTGGTGTACGGATACGGAAGTAAAATTTCAATACCCCCCTTTATTGCCAAAAATCTCCTTATCAGAAGCACTGACAAGAGCGTATTCCTGTTTCGTTACAACTCACCCGATACGCTGATTGAAGGGCACAGGAGAGATTATAAATTAATTCAGAAATCAACGCAGTTTGCTGTAGATACCCTTTCGACAGAGCCGACTAACTTCAAAACAAAGATCAGGGACGCGGAGACGGGGA
Organism: Bacteroidia bacterium; assembly: GCA_044448685.1. Lineage (GTDB taxonomy): Bacteria > Bacteroidota > Bacteroidia > Palsa-965 > Palsa-965 > Palsa-965. The sequence continues at coordinate 24,305 of JBIOHC010000044.1, read as the reverse complement.
AGTAATTCTCTGTTTATTCCGGGAGCATTGAGCGCTTGTCATTCATTAACTAATCCAGGACTTTATAATTCCTGTACTCACCAACCTTCCAGCCGAATTTCTTCTGGATGAAATACAATATCCGGTCTTTCACCGATCCGAATTTCTTTTGAGTAGGGTCAAAGCTGAACTCCCATTTCTGGCTGCGAATGCGCTTCAGCATTACGAATGGATGTGTACCACCGAAATGAGAAAGGGAATCTATCTTTGAATAATCGAAGGAATCTGTTTTTGGGATATTTTTTTCCATCCAGCTGTCATCATGCCACATTTTGTGAAAGCTTTCCTGTTTGGCTTGCTGCAGTTCGGGTGGTTTGACCCAGCCGTAATGGTATACGGAGGCATTGACAGGTTTTACAAGGAGTTTCTCATCTTTCAGTCGAAAGCCCATGGCATCCTTATAGGACGAAATACCCAGGTTATTACGTATGATACGGATCTCGTGTGAGTACCAACGGCGTGAATCACCTACATAGTCATAAGAACCGTAAAAATGGGAATAGTTGAACAGCAGGCCCTGAACTTCTTTCTGATCCTTCCAGCGTAGCATGGCGTCGAGTATGGCGGGATGATCTTTTTCATGTATCACTTCATCACCCTGTATGTAAAAACACCAGTCGCTGTTTTTGGAGCAGGCAGCCAGAGCTTTGTTTGTTTCATTAGCCAGCACACGCCCTCCTTCCCGAAGGGCATCATTCCAGACAGTCTCTGTGATTTTTATTTTGTCAGAGTTAATGGAACGGATAAGGTTCAGCGTATCATCTTCCGATTTTCCAACTGCAACAATCACTTCATCACAAAGGGGAAGTATGGAAGTGATAGCTTCCACTACCGGATAGTCGTATTTAATGGCATTGCGTACAATGGTGAATCCGGAAATTTTCATCGGTTGGTATTTACTCAGGAAATACCCGTATAGCTCTGAGGGCTTATCTTATTCAATTCTGCTTTTATAGTATCCGATACTTTGAGGCCGGAAATGAAACGCTGTATACTTTCTTTTGTGATCTGTTCGTTGGTACGGGTCAGCTCCTTGAGGGCTTCATAGGGTTTTGGATAACCTTCCCTGCGCAGGATGGTCTGAATTGCTTCGGCCACCACGGCCCAGTTATTATCCAGATCGGCACTGATGGCTTCCCTGTTGAGCAGGAGTTTATCGATACCCTTATTCAGTGATTTGATAGCAATGAGGGTATGTGCCATCGGCACGCCCAGGTTGCGAAGTACGGTAGAGTCTGTCAGGTCGCGCTGTAAACGTGAAACAGGCAGCTTGGCTGAGAGGTGCTCGAACACGGCATTGGCTACTCCCAGATTTCCTTCGGAATTTTCGAAGTCTATCGGGTTTACTTTATGCGGCATAGCCGAACTTCCTATTTCCCCTTCTTTGATTTTCTGTTTGAAATAGTTCATGCTGATATAGGTCCAGCAATCCCTGTTCAGGTCAATGAGAATAGTATTGATACGCTTCATCCCGTCACAAAAGGCGGCCAGGTTATCGTAATGTTCTATCTGTGTGGTGTGCTGTGAGCGGTCCAGACCCAGGGTTGCATTGACAAAATGGTTGGAAAATTTAATCCAGTCAACCGACGGATAAGCCACATGATGCGCATTGAGGTTTCCTGTAGCACCACCGAATTTGGCTGAGAATGGAATGTGCTTCAGCAATTGAATTTGCTTTTCAATACGTTCAGTGAAAACAATGAGTTCCTTGCCAAGCCGGGTAGGGGAAGCAGGCTGACCATGTGTATAGGCCAGCATGGGAATATCTTTCCATTCATTGGCCAGATGGTGCAGTTTATGTAACAGATCCTGATATAAAGGTTCTATTTCATTTTTAAAAGCATCACGCAGGAGCAAGGGAGTAGCTGTATTGTTGATATCCTGACTGGTAAGGCCGAAATGCACAAATTCTTTCTGGTCACCTGTCTTCATTGTATCAAGTTTTTCCTTGATAAAGTATTCCACCGCTTTTACATCGTGGTTGGTTACTTTTTCAATATGCTTGATGGCAGCTGCATCTTCGAGGGTAAACTTCAGGTAGATATCCCGCATAGGTGCATACAGGCTTTTATTAAATCCCTGTAGCTGGGGCAGAGGTAATTCACAAAGCGCTATGAAGTATTCAATTTCAACCAGAACACGGTAGCGTATAAGTGCCGACTCTGAAAAATAAGCGCTCAGGTTGCGGGTCAGGGCATGATACCTTCCGTCTATGGGTGATATGGCAGAAAGGGAGTTGAATTCCATTGTTCTAAGATATTAAAAAAAGTCGCAGCAGCAGTAGACAGCCGCAATACCTTCTGTTCAACTGCCTGCTGCTGCCGCTGTCTACTTCTTTTTCTTCCCTTGTTGTTGTTGAACCAATGCCTGACGGTCACGTGCTGCCTTTTCGAGGCGTTGCTGCCAGGAAGAGGTTTTCTGGGGTTTGAGTTTGTTTTCCTGAATCTTTTTATGAATGGCATCTTCGTCAACGAAGCGTCGCATCAGAAAGGTCTGCCCAAAAGTGATCATGTTCGCCAGGAAATAATAATAACTCAGTCCGGATGAATAGTTGTTCATGAATACCAGGAACATAACAGGCATAAGGTACATCATCCATTTCATGCCGGGGAGCTGATCACTCTGACCCATGAGCTGACTGTTTGACCAGGTATAAAGAATAGTAGAGCCGGTCATGAGCAGGGCGAAAAGACTCACATGGTCTCCATACGCAGGAATGCGGAAAGGAAGATGCCAGATAGAGTCATAAGTACTCAAATCGGGTGCCCAGAGGAATCCATGCTGTCTCAGTTCAATAGCTGCCGGGAAGAAGTTAACCAATGCAATCAGGATAGGCATTTGCAGCAGCACAGGAATACAACCGGCCATGGGGTTGATACCGGCCTTGCGGTACAAGGCCATGGTAGCCTGTTGTTTCTTAAGGGGGTCTCCATCTTTGAATTTGGCATTGATCTCATCGACTTCGGGTTTAATAACCCGCATCTTGGCTGATGACATGTACGTCTTATACGCAATAGGGAATATCAGCACCTTGATGATGATAGTCAGGATAAGAATAATTATTCCATAGCTGAGGTTAAACCCGTCCAGAAAGTTAAAGATGGGAATCACCAGCCATTTGTTGATATAGCGGAATAAACTCCATCCGAGTGGAATCTGTCTTTCCAAATCCAGGTTATACTGCTTCAGTGTATTGTAATGGTTAGGCCCGAAATAGAAACGCATGGCAAAGGACTCGGAAGGTTTATGACCGAAGGGCATCGTAAGGTGGGCCGCAAAAGTCTTTACATGGTTGGAGTCGGCGTTGTTTTGGTGTATCTCAACACTTGGTTTGGTACGGCCCCAGCTGTTGTCGGCAATAAGCACAGAGGTGAAGAAAAGTTGCTTGAACGCTACCCATTTGAGACTGCTTCCGTCAAGCGTCTTTGTTTCATCCTTGCTTTCACTCAGGTAGCTCACATCTTCATCCGGGAATTTGTAATAGACAGTCGATTTATTACGCTGGCTGGCCAGATCAATTTCCTGGCTGGGAGTGCGCATCATCCATTTCAGATCAATATCCTGAAGTGCGGGTGCTATCACATCCTGCATACCCACCATATTGATTTTACAGCCCATCATATGGTCATTCCCCTTGAGGGAATAAACATATTCAATGTATTTCCCTTCACCGGCAGAAAGACGCATGCTTACAGAATTGCTGGCATCCCCTTTCACATGAAACCCTTCACCCGAAGGGACAAAGTAGAGCGTATCGGTAGAAAAAGCCCTGTTGGTATTATCGAAAAGCTGAAGACCGAAAGAAGAGGAGTCTTCCGTGAAGAGCTGTACTGCAGGGCCATCCGATTTCTTTGTATGGTAGTCTTTCAGTTCAACGGAAACCGGTCGCCCTCCAATGCTGCTGATTCTAACCTTATAAAAGTCGTTCTCTATAACGAGATATTCCGTCTTTTTATGGGCCGAAGCACTGAAAGGTCCATACTGATAGGCCTGCATAGCAGCCTTCACAGAATCATTTACCGGGTGCAGGCTATCCTTTGCACGAACCGAGTCAGGTTTGGCTTTTTGAAGGGCTGCAGCCTTTTTAGCCCTGGTTTCGGCACGGGCCATTTCTTGATTTACCGAGTCACGGTAATGTTCTTTCCGGGCAAGCTCCTCTTTAGAGGGGCCTGTAAAGAACTGGAAACCTATAAAGATGAGGCCGATAAGTAAAAGGCCAATAAGTGATTTTTTGTCCATTCAGGATGTTTGATACGAAAAAGTGTGCAAAGATAACATTTTACTAAATTTGCAGCCCGATTAAATATATGAGCTTCCAGGACGAAATAAAGAAACGCAGAACATTTGCCATCATCTCTCACCCGGATGCCGGTAAAACGACCCTTACCGAGAAATTCCTGCTGTTTGGCGGGGCTATCCAGGTAGCAGGTGCCGTAAAAAGCAATAAGATCCGCAAAACGGCCACGTCCGATTTCATGGAAATAGAGAAACAAAGGGGTATATCCGTGGCTACCTCTGTCATGGCATTTGATTACCAGGGTATGAAGATCAATTTGCTGGATACTCCCGGTCACAAAGACTTTGCCGAAGACACCTACCGTACCCTTACCGCTGTGGATAGTGTGATACTGGTAGTTGATGCCGTAAAAGGGGTGGAAGAGCAAACCGAGAAGCTGATGGGTGTTTGCCGTATGCGTAATACCCCTGTAATTGTGTTTGTCAACAAAATGGACCGGGAAGGGGGAAGCCCTTTCGATCTGCTTGATGAACTGGAACAGAAACTGAATCTGAAGGTACGCCCTCTTAGCTGGCCTATCAGCAACGGAGCCCGCTTTAAAGGGGTTTATAATATCTATGAACATAACCTCCAGCTTTTCAAAGCGAATAAAACGGAAATTGAAGATGTAAAGGTGGAAATTACGGATATCGACAGCCCTGTGCTGGATGAGCAGATAGGTGATTTTGCTCAGCAGCTGCGCGAAGATCTGGAACTCATTAATGGGGTGTATGATCCCTTTACCCGGGAAAAATACCTGGATGGAACTGTTGCCCCCGTATTCTTTGGAAGTGCATTGAATAATTTCGGGGTTAAGGAATTGCTAGATTGTTTTGTACAGATTTCCCCTTCGCCACGTGGACGAATGAGTGATACTCGAATGGTGGAACCGGAAGAGGAGAAACTGAGCGGCTTTGTTTTTAAAATACATGCCAACCTCGATCCACGGCACCGTGACAGGATTGCCTTCTTCCGTATTGTTAGCGGTAGGTTTGAACGGAATAAGTTTTACAATCATGTGCGTCTGGACAAGGATTTCCGTTTTGCAAACCCGGTCAACTTTATGGCCCAGGATAAAAATCTGATCGAAGAAGCTTATCCGGGAGATGTTGTGGGATTATATGATACGGGCAATTTCAAAATAGGGGATACACTCACAGAAGGCGAGAAGTTTATGTACAAAGGTATTCCGAGCTTCTCACCCGAAATATTCAAGGAGCTGGTCAATACAGATCCTATGAAGACCAAGCAGCTTGAAAAAGGTATTCAGCAGCTTACCGATGAAGGGGTAGCCCAGTTGTTTGTACAGCAACCCGGAAATAAAAAGATTATCGGTACTGTCGGTGAACTTCAGTTTGAAGTAATACAATACCGTTTGTTACAGGAGTACGGAGCATCCTGCCGTTTTGCCCCATTGCCCCTGCACAAAGCCTGCTGGATGACATTTGAAGATCAGAAAGCCTTTGATGATTTTACCCGTTTCCGTTCACAGCGGGTGGCTTTTGACAAGGATGAGAATCCTGTATACCTCAGTGAAACTGCTTGGGCCCTCAACAATGCCATTGAGAATAATCCCGGCATACAGTTTCATTTCACTTCGGAGTTTAAGCTAAATTAGAAATCGCCATTATACGGGAATTGTCATTCTTCGGCAGCGCCATCACACTCAACGGCCCCGGTGCGCCTCAGAATGACAATTTCAATAAGGGCTACTGTTTCAGCAGTTCCTGCGCCTCCTGAATAGAGATAAGATCATCCTTGAAGAAGGCCACCACGAAGCATCCGTCTATACCTTTCTTCTTCAGTTCTTCTTTGAATTTCTCGGCTTCTTCAAGGGTTTGGAAGCTGCCTGCTGTATAACGAGTCAGACCGGAGCTGGTGCTTGTTTGCTGAAGACCGCCCAGTATGCCTTTCAATTTGTTTTTAATTTCTGCCGGAGGCTCATTCTTGAATACTCCAACCTGTACCTTAAACTTAACCAGTTCTTTCTTCACAGAAGGAGCCTTAACATTATCTGAGTCGTTCGGGTTGGCTTTACCGGCAGGTATAGCACCTACATCGGTAAGAGCTACACGTTTTCCATTCTTAAAGGCCACGATGAAGGCACCGCTGAATCCTTTAGACAGCATTTCAATTTTGTGTTTAGCCGCTTCATCAAAGGTGTGGAAAGAACCGGTGGTGTATTTATACAGACCATCTTCGGTTTTCAGCTCCAGTACATTGCCTGCATCAGAGAATGTAGCCGGATTGATTCTGTGTTTGAATGCACCCAATTGAACACGGAACACAACTCCGGGAGTGTTCGATATTTCACTGTTTCCATCCGTAACAGATCCCTGTCCTTTGCTGTCATGGTCTTTGGTACCATGATCTTTTGTACCGTGATCCTTTGTTCCATGATCTTTTGAACCCTGGTCACCGCTGCCCTGATCTTTTGTGCCGTGGTCCTTCGTTCCATGATCTTTTGTGCCATGATCCCCGCTACCCTGATCCTTACCACCGTGGTTTGTATCAAATACATCGGGTTCCACAAATTTTCCATCTTTCAGGTAGACAACTTTGGCATCGGGCATACCCTGAGCCTGTAATTCCTTTTTACGTTTTTCGGCATTGAGTACATCATCGAACTTACCGGCATGGTAAGCAGTTGTTGAATCGCCCAGATTCGTGCTGCGTATATCTTCAATACTGAGGTAGGACGACATTTTTTCTGTACTCAGGCCTTTCTTATATGTACCCAGCAATACCGTGTATTCCTTAGTTTTCGGTTTAGGGTGGAATCCTGCATATCCGCCAGGGGGCAGGGTAACATGGTCGGCATACTTCATGGTCGAATCCATAAACCGGTCCCAGTTCTGAGCTATGGTCGAGTCGCTGATAGCTACCCCGTGTTCATCCACCACTGAGCCGGGAGGGGTATCGAGCTGATTGTCTTTATAGTTAGGCACACCGTCATGATCATCGTCGAGGGGACAACCTTTTGCATCAACAGGCACACCGGCTGGAGTTCCGGGGCAGGAATCCTTTAAATCAGGTACACCGTCATGATCTTCATCGGCCAGGATAACAATGCCTTCCATATCCACATCGTCATAGATATGTGTATTTATGGTGTCTGCCGGATTGGTAAGACTGTAACGGATCTGGAAGGAAGTCATGAAAAATTTATCGTAGTGTGTGCTTTTATCCGAAACGGGCTGATAGACTCCGTCAATATTATCGGTAAGTGCCAGATGCATGGTGGTTCCGATTTTGAAGTCGCAGCGGGGGCTCAGATGGAATAAAACGCCGGCACCCATTGGTATGGCAAAGGCATATTCATTGTATTTACCCCTGTTGTTTATGTTTTGGGAACGTATATCCGATTCATAATTATAATCGCGCTGAATAACAACAGCACTTCCTGCATTGGCAGCTGTTTGAGCTATATTGCGTACAGTACCATCGTTCCAGTAAAAATATTTATTCCCGTACTTATCGTACAGATCTGTTTTAGAAAGAAATTCAAACGATTCAAAGCCAAGGGAAACATAGGGGCTTATTTTCCGGCCTTTGTTTTTAAAGAACTGATCGAAATTGTATTCAAAGAAGAATCCACCGAGTCGTATTTCCGATTCAAAATTCAGGTTGCTTTTCAATCCTTGTTCATTGGCAGCCAGTTTTCCGAATAAGGCATAAAGGTTAAAGGAAAGATATGGGGTCAGTTTTTGGCTGAGACTTAAATCATAACCCAGGCGGCCATATTGGGGATTGCTGACATGGCTTCCGTTCTGGTCACCGAAAAAGGACATCATACCTACACCCATTCCGACAGTTGGTTTGATGATAAAAGGAGAAGGACTGTCTTTTTTCTTTACGGTATTGGTGTCGGAATCACTCCGGAGCTGGTAAAGACATATTGGTTTGGGAACAAATGCATGCGATACCCCGGCAGGATGGGAGAATAAGAATGCCGGAATAAGACTGAATAATGCGATAAGTCTGAACAGTGGACTTCTGGGCATAGATTATACAAATATAAGTATTCCAGTCGAACTCCGGAAGATATTGCCGGAGCATCCGGCCTGGTAAAAATCAAACTCTAAATGTCTGAACATTTAGAGTTTGAAGGAATTGGCATTTGAATTATTCTTAGGGTATCCAGGTTTGATTCGCTCTCATCAGTGCTTCCTGACAGGTCCTTCTTTTGCCTTCAATATAAGCCGTTACCCAGGCATCTCTTACACCCTGATTTCGCATTTTATTCCTGTAATCGTGTGCTTCCTTATAGGTAGGGTAGCCGCTATTGGCAACCATATATTTCCAAAGACCTGCATCCTGCTCATGACCGAGAGGCTCAGTAATATTATAATGCTGAGCAAAATAACTATCGGGAATATTATTGGCATGCATAGCCATCACCTGAACCTTGAATAATACTCCGCCCTGAGGACTCGGAATTTTCACCACATCGGCAGGGTTTGTATTCGGGTTCGTATTCGGGTTCGTATTCGGGTTCGTATTTGGATTTGTGTTCGGGTTTGTATTTGGATTCGTATTCGTATTAACAGCTACATCAGCAGCAGCTTTCAGTATAACCACATTAGGGTCAAGTGTAGCAGTTGTAGCCGATCCGTTTTCTATATAGGAAAAGGACCCTTTGTCGAGCCGTATTTTACCTGTTACTGTCTGATCATAGCTCACTTTATAGGAAACCACAACATCCCCATCACCGGCAGGTAAAGCAACCCAGATAAATTTGGCTTTATTGCCCTGGAATTTGAAGTCTGCATTGGCGCTTACAACTGCTTCGGCAGTACAGCCTGCAGGTAATTCATCTTCAAACTTGGCAAATCCTGTAGCGGAACCTTTGTTGATATGAACTTCCACAACGAACGGGCTCTCTACCAAACCGGAAGGCATTTTACGGCTAACTGTTACGCTGCTTGGATTAACCGGGTTTGTTGGATTAGTCGTGTTGGTATGATTGGTATCCGGGGGATTTGTTGGATTCGTAGGATTGGTTGGGTTTGTTGGATTAGTCGCCACAGCAGCACCGCCTTCGATATGAATATTCCGGGTAGAAGTAACTTCCTGTCTGTTATTATCGGCTATAAAGGAGAATTTGCTGTTGATCGGGTAATCGCCGGTGGCCATGGAAGGGTCAACGGTAACCTTATAGGAGACCTTGATTTCATCACCGCCAGGAAGACTGGTCCAGATAAACTTAACCTTGCCAACACCATTGGCTACATCCATCTTGAAGTCACCTCCTTTTGCTTCTATAACAGAAGCGGTGAAACCGGCAGGGAGTTCATCCTGGAAGCGTGCAAAACCTGCAGTAGCTCCTTTGTTGATGGTTACTTCTACAACGAAGTCAGATCCTGCTTTTGCACTTGCAGGTACTTTTTCATCGGCAGTAACATTCCCGAAGAACAGATGCGCGAGGAATAGCCCGGCGAAGTTCAGGAGAAGAATGAATTGTTTGATCATACGGTTTTATTTTAGGTACGCTATTGTTCAAAGAAGTAGTCGATGAGCTTATTAATCTTATCTACTGTAAGGTCAGAGGTTCCTTCAAAGAATCCGTCAATGGCAGCATTCAATTCGGCTACAGAGATGATTCCATCACCGTTTTTATCCACACTCTGGAAGTCAGCAGGTATCTTACTTGCCTTACCAACCAATGTTCCGGCTTTCTGGTGAGCTTTCATGATAGAGTCAAGACATTCTGAAATAGGTCGGCCCGGGTGACGAACCATCCATTCATTGTAGAATTCTGCTATGGAATCCTGCAGGTGCCGTTGTTGGGTTTCCTTGGCGATTTTATTCATATCGATGGAGACTCCATGTTCATCCACTGCATTCCCTTTAGGTGTATTCGGTTCTTTATCCAGATAATCGGGTACACCGTCACCGTCTGAATCAAGCGGGCAACCGTGTTTGTCTACTGCTACCCCTTTCGGAGTTCCGGGACACTGGTCATTGATATCAGGCACGCCATCACCGTCACTATCCGCATTCGGGTCAATGTTATCTACGATAAGATCAGAACCGGGCATACCGTTAATACCTTCCTCAGCCTTACGTTTGAAGGAATAGTGTATGGAAACATTCGTGTAGAGGTATTTATCGTTCGCTCCTGCATTCACATTGTCAATTTTGTTTGTCAGGCAAAGCGTGTAGGCCGCATTCAGGTGAGCACTGAAATGATCGTTGAAATTGAGTTTAAAACCGAACGCAAGTGGAATAGTCAGTGTTGATTGTGCAGAGGCCAGCTGTGTTTCATATACATAATCTCTGTTAATCCGTATGGCTCCCGGAGTGTTTTGCGGAAGATTACGTATACTTCCATCAGCCCAGTAATAATAGGTTCTGCCCATAGCATCCACCATATCGCCAAAAGGCTGAAAGGTCATATAGCCAATACCTACAGAGAGGTAAGGAACGATCCCTTCATTTTTCTTCATGATAATACCGTTATCAAAAGGGAAAACCAGGTTCAGATCACCCTGGAATAATTTTGTCTCGAAGTTGAGGTTATCGGTAGGGCTATGGTCATTCCCGCTTAAATGACCCATATTGACATTCAATCCGAGTGCAAAAAACCGGCTTAATCGTTCTTCTAAATTGAAATGAAAACCCGGACGAATATCTGTAAAGCTGCCTACTCCCGAGCTTTTTGAAGCTCCTACATTTCCAAAATAGCTCATTACGCCTGCTCCAAGACCAATGGAAGGAAGATCCATTTTTTTAGCATTGGTTTTGGTGTTTGTGCTGTCGGGGCCACCGGCAAAGAGCTTTAAGCCTATAAAAAAGCTTAAGAGGAGTAGTGAATAGTTCTTTTTTTGCATTTGCAAACCGTTGATGGCTCAGTTGCTGTTTACAGAAACGGGGCTCGCGTTGCCCTGGAATGCCTGTAAATACATACTGTTTTAGCAAAACTATTTTAAATAGAGAGTGTTTAACGGGAGTCAATGTTGTAATTACAAACAGATAAATGTTAATAAGGCAGGTATGAGGGCCCTGAAAATCACCATGAAGCGATACTGGATAAGCCTTCTAAGTTTTTTTATGAATAAGCTTTTCATTCCCTCTGATTTGTAAATTTGCACATGTCCATTTCTCTTTCAGTCCCCGATTTTTTAGAAGCAGCATCCGAAATTCCTGTCATTGATGTTCGTTCACCGGGTGAATATGAAAAAGGACATATACCCGGAGCTCATAATATTCCGCTTTTTACGAATGAAGAAAGAGCACGGGTAGGAACCCTGTATAAAAAAACAGGGAAGGATGAGGCCGTAATGCTTGGTCTTGAAATAGTAGGACCCAAGATGGCCGGTTTCGTAAAAGAATCCCGGGCATTGGCTGTAAACAATAAAGTACTTGTTCATTGTTGGAGAGGAGGCATGCGAAGCGGTAGCTTTGCATGGCTGCTCCAGACATCAGGGATAGAGGCTTCCACCCTGCGTCAGGGATACAAAGCATACCGCCGTCATGTGCTCAAAAGCTTTGCTGCTCCTTACAGCCTGGTGGTACTGGGAGGGGAGACCGGAAGCGGAAAGACAGAGATTCTGGCCCGCCTTCAGGATGCAGGTGAACAGATTATTGATCTTGAAAATCTTGCCCATCATAAAGGAAGCTCATTCGGCGCCCTTGGTCAGGCACCTCAGCCGGGAGTAGAGGAATTTGAAAATGCTTTATTCACGGAACTCTGTATGAAAAACACCCGAAGAAGGATTTGGGTGGAAGATGAGTCCAGAAGTATAGGGCGGGTATTTATTCCCCCTGCATTCTGGAATCAGATGAAACAGGCTCCCCTTGTCAAGGTTGAATTGCCAAAAGCTATCCGGGTTGAGCGACTGCTCAAAGAATACGGTTGTTTTACAAAAGCCGAACTGGAAGCTGCTGTGTTACGCATACAAAAGAGGCTTGGAGGAATGGCAACCAAACAATGTCTGGAAGCACTCGGTTCCGGTGATCTCCAAACGGTAACCGAAATAAGCCTGACTTATTATGACAAGGCCTATAACCATCCGCGCACTGAGACACCCTCGCATGCATCCGTGCAGACTATTCCCTTGACTGAAAATGATGCGGCTTTGGCGGCACGCTGTATATTGGAACAAACTAAATCAATTTGATAGTATGGAAACGAAAGAAAAGGTAAGGCTCACTCAGTTCAGTAAAGGAGGAGGATGCGGCTGCAAAATTGCTCCCTCCATACTTGAAAAGATTTTACATGGATCAGAAACCATCAGCGATCCTAAGCTCCTGGTAGGATATGGAAGCAGGGATGATGCCGCTGTTTATGAAACAGATAACGGGAATGCAGTTATCAGCACTACCGATTTTTTTATGCCTATTGTGGATGATGCATTTGATTTTGGCCGTGTAGCCTCTACCAATGCCATAAGCGATGTATATGCCATGGGAGGTAAGCCCATTATGGCTGTTGCTATTTTGGGCTGGCCGGTAGATACCATCCCGCCCGAGGTGGCGCGTGAAGTACTTGACGGGGCCCGTCAGGTTTGTAACCTGGCAGGGATTCCATTGGCAGGCGGACATAGTATCAGCAGTTCAGAACCTATATTCGGTCTGGCTGTAACGGGAATTATAAAGAAGGAACATATAAAAAGAAATAACACTGCCCGTCCCGGCGATCTTTTATTTCTGACCAAACCTTTGGGAACCGGAATCCTGAGTACTTCTATGAAGCGGGGAGTACTTAAACCGGATCATTACCAATTATTACTTGATACCATGTGTACACTCAATACAGTGGGTGAGAAGTTGGGCAAACAAACCTGGGTAAGTGCCATGACCGATGTAACAGGATTCGGAATCATCGGTCACCTGCTCGAAATGACCGGGCCTGGCACATCTGCTGAAATATTGCTCAGCTCCCTTCCACGGATTGGAGGTGTGGATGCATATATGGCTATGAATATCTATCCGGATAATACAACCCGTAATTATTCCACCTTCGCCGGCTCGGTAAAGGGAATGGATGGAAATGAATTTATGCTGCTATGCGATCCACAGACAAGCGGTGGATTGCTGATTGCTGTAGATCCCGCCCACGAAGCCGATTTTCTGGAACTTATGAAAGAGAATGTATGTCCTTCCTTTAAAATAGGAAGGATGCTTGAGAAAGAGGAATTCGGGATTGTGATCCGGCACTGACTATGCCATCATCTCCTTCATTATATGTGTCATCTTCTTTTCCGCAAGTGCTGCCACCTGCTGAACTTCTTCATGAGTAACACGAACAATTTTTCCAGGCACACCTAAATCAGTGATAATAGAGATGGCGAACACAGCCATATTCATATGACGTGCAACAATTACTTCGGGTACGGTCGACATACCCACGGTGTCTGCTCCAATGATACGCATGTACTTGTATTCTGCGGGAGTTTCAAAAGTCGGTCCCGGAAGACCTAGGTATACTCCTTCCTGAATCGGAATGTTGAGCTTATGCGCTATCTTTTTTGCATGCCCTATCAGTTTAGGGTCGTAAGCTTCACTCATATCCGGAAAACGGGGTCCGAATTCAGAATGGTTAGGCCCATTCAAAGGATTGGCCGGAAAATGGTTGATATGATCGGTAATGATCATCAGATCCCCGATTTCAAAAGAAGGATTAACACCTCCGCTGGCATTCGAGAGGAAGAGCTCTTCAACGCCCAGTAATTTCATAACCCGTATCGGGAAGGTAACCTCCTGCATGCAATAGCCTTCATAATAATGAAAACGGCCCTGCATGGCAATCACCTTCCTCTTGCCCAACTTACCAAAAATCAGTTTACCGGAATGTCCTTCAACTGTAGATACGGGAAAATGAGGAATGTCTTCATAGTTCAGGCTGTGTTCCACTTCAATTTCCTTGACCAGGCCACCGAGTCCGGTACCTAATACAATGCCTATTTCAGGAACAAAACCGGTTTTTTGGGAGATAAACTCAGCGGCGCTTCTCACGTTCACCAACATGTTCGTTGATGAATTCTTCGAATGATTGTTTGTCATCTTGTCGGATTTCAATAGCAATTGGGACATAATAAATCGGTAATTGTTCTACGTATTTTGACAAGGATGGCTGATACAAACGAATGGCGTCTTTTTCAGTTGTCGCAATGATATTGCTTTTTTTTGACATAGCATTCAGCTGACCGATCATTTTCTGAATATCCAGTATTGAAAAAGGGTGATGGTCTGGAAATTTCAGCAGGCTGATCGTCTCTGTCTTCGTCCGCAAATACGTTTCAAGTGGTTTGCTGTTGGCAATTCCACTGAGCATCAGTATATCAGTATCTTCTTTGGGTGGGAAATTCGTCTGAACCCCTGTAGCAAGCAAAACCGGTTGCTGATAGGCTATACGGGAGAAAATGACCTTTTTACCTTGTACGGCATTTTTAATTTCAAGCTCCTTATCCTTTGGGATCTGATCCGGGCATTTGGTTACAATCAGGATATCACAGCGTTTCCAGCCCGACCTGGGTTCCCGCAAATTTCCTGCAGGTAATGTTAAATCTTTGTAAAAAGGGGTGCTGTAATCCGTCAATAAAATGTTCAAGCCTGGTCTCACCCTGCGGTGCTGGAAGGCATCATCCAATATAATAAGATCCAGCTCCGGATGATCTTTGCAAAGCCTCTCAATGCCCGATCTCCTGTTTTCATCTACTGCAACAATAATATCTTTCCCGAATTTACGGAACAATTGCATGGGCTCATCACCGAATTCCATTGCTGTGCCTGTCTGATCCGGATACAGAAACCCGGACGTCGTTCTTCCATAGCCCCGGCTTAAAACAGCAATCTTCTTCCTTTCCTTCAGCAGGCGAATAAGATATTCTGTATGAGGGGTTTTGCCTGTACCACCCATACTTAGGTTGCCTAAGCTTATAACCGGCAGGGGAGGAGTCCAGCTTTCGAGTATCCCCCGGTCATACAGCCAGTTCCTGCAAGTAAGGATGAATCCGTACAGTAAGGAAAAGGGGAAGAGAAGCAGGCGGAGATAATTCATTGACCGTAAAAATACAAAGACTAATGGAAATGAACTTATGCGTATAATTTGTTATTCCGAGGCACCTTGGGGCAGAAGTAAGAGGGAAGCAGTGCCGAAGAATCTAATCAAGTACTATATTCGTGTCATATTACTGCCCCTATGAAAATAAAAGACCTCCTCCGGCACCTTGAACAATTCGCTCCACTCAGCTACCAGGAATCCTACGATAATTCCGGCCTGTTATGCGGAGATAGAGAAGCCGAACTGAGCGGAGCCCTGATCTGCCTTGACAGTACAGAAGATGTATTGGAAGAAGCCATACGTAAAAAGTGTAACCTGGTTATTGCGCATCATCCCATTGTTTTCAGCGGGCTTAAAAAAATAACGGGCAGGACTTATGTAGAACGGGTTATGATAAAGGCCATCAAACACGATATAGCCATTTATGCCATACATACCAATCTGGACAATGTGTGGAATGGGGTCAATGCACGTATTTGTAAGGTATTGGGACTGATAAACGGACAAATTCTTGTCCCGGTCAAACACAGTTTACGCAAGCTGGTAACCTTTGTACCCCAGGCAAGTTCAGATCAGCTCAGGGCAGCATTGAATGAAGCCGGGGCAGGACAGATAGGGGAATACGACTCTTGTAGTTTTTACAGTGCCGGGACTGGTACCTTCAGGGCTTCTGACAAAGCCAATCCTTTTGTAGGCAAGAAAGGGGAATTGCACAGGGAGGCGGAAGACAGGATGGAAGTGATTTTTCCGGCCCATAAGCAGGAAAGCATAGTCCGGGCACTACGCTATGCCCACCCTTATGAAATGCCGGCTTTTGATATCTATGTGCTTGAAAATGAAAATATTGAAGTTGGTTCGGGAATGCTGGCCGAGTTTGATAAGGAGCTTTCAGAGGTCGATTTTCTCAATCTTGTCAAGGACCGAATGAAAGCATCCTGTGTACGGCATACTGCCCTGAAGGGGAGAAAGATACGGAAAGTGGCATTGTGCGGGGGCGCCGGGAGCTTTTTGCTGAATGATGCTATCCGGGCAGGGGCTGATGCTTTTATCACTGCCGACTTCAAATATCACCAGTTCTTTGACCCGGATGGAAAGATTCTTCTGGGAGATATAGGGCACTTTGAAAGTGAACAGTTTACGAAAGAATTATTATTTGAGGTTATTCGTGAAAAATTTCCTACTTTTGCAGTCCATTTATCGGAAATTTATACCAATCCTGTTAATTACCTCTAACTCTAACCCATGAGCAAGGCCAAAACCGACGACAAATCCGAAATAAGCGTAGAAGAGAAGCTGAGAGCCCTTTATGAGCTGCAGATGATTGACTCGAAAATTGACAAGATCAAGACTGTCAGAGGTGAATTACCTCTTGAAGTAAGGGATCTGGAGGATGAAGTTACCGGACTGGAAACCAGACTGAATAATTTCACCACCGAAATTGAGCAGCTCGAAGAGATGATCAACGAGAAAAAGAATGCAATGAAAGATGCTGCTGCTGCCATCAAGAAATATGAAGGTCAGCAAGGCAAGGTGAGGAACAACAGGGAATACGATTCCATTACAAAGGAAATAGAATTCCAGAACCTCGAAATACAGCTGAGCGAAAAACGTATCAAGGAATTCAAAGCTCAGATTGCAGCCAAGAAAGAAATCATAGAAAATTCCCGCGACAATTTTGAAGAGCGCAGAAAAGACCTGCTTCATAAAAAAGAAGAGCTGGATGAAATCGTTTCTGAAACCCAGAAAGAAGAAGAAGGCTTGCTGAAGAAATCAAAAGTATCGGAAGCAAAGATTGAATCACGTTTGCTGAATGCCTACAAAAGGATCCGCTCCAATGCACGTAACGGACTGGCTGTTGTGCCTGTTCAGCGCGATGCCTGCGGAGGTTGTTTCAACAAAATTCCCCCACAGCGTCAGTTGGATATCCGTATGCACAAAAAGGTTATCGTTTGTGAACATTGCGGACGTATACTGGTTGACGGAGAGATCCTGACCGGTGAAAAGGTGGCTGAGAAAGCTTAATTTAGACATAAGACATAAGACACAAGACTTGCATCGTACAATTAAAAAGCCGTTCTGATATCAGAACGGCTTTTTAATTTATAATGCCTTTAGTCTTGATTCTTATGTCTTGGTTCTTGATTCTTTTTACCAGGGCCTTGGCGGAGGCATACGTCTTGCTCTTCTCTGCATAGGCTGCTGGGTGAATTTGAAACCAAGGGTCATCATAAAACTGGATGCGTTTGTAGCGTTTACAGCAGGACCAGTACCGTTAGGGCCATTCTGATACTGTGCATCATAGAGGTAGTATTTCTCCTGACTCATTGTAAGCACGTATGCCAGGTCGAGGAAGAACTTATTATGTCTGAATCCTACACCGGCAGTGAAATAATTCCGTCCACCGTCATTATTACCGGCAGAGCTGTATGGACTGCCATAATAAGCATATCCTACTCTCACGGCCATCGGTTTCAGTTTGATTTCACCACCTATACGGATATTCCCTGTTTGCGTATATGTTTTCTTGATCGCTGTATTGGCATCAGAGAACACACCTGCATCGGCGCTGCTAAGGCTGCTTTGTGTATAGTCCACGTATTCATAATCAACATTAATCATTCCCATTTTACCTACAACCATACCGACGCTTGCAATGATACGGCCGGGGGTGGTAAGAGAATAGTTGTACACCCCGGGATTCGGAGTCCAGCTGTAATTGTTACCGTTAGCAAAAGAGGAGGTCATTGTTGCACCCCAGGAGTCGGACATATTCATCCAGGTCTTGCTATGAAAAGCAAGACCGAGTCTCAGAAATTCAATTGGTTTATAAATTGCTCCCACCTTAACATTAATACCCGAACCCGTTGTGGTAAGGTTTTGGTTATAGGTAAAGGAGGAGAAATTCGAGGTGTTGCCGGGAACTGCACTCTCCACATAACTCGTATTTTCGGTATACATCAGGGTGGGAATACCGATAGTTCCGCCAAGGAAGAGTTTGTTGTTGTAGTTACCACCGAAGCTGATCACCCATTCATTGTAGCGTCCGCTGGTTTGTATGCTTTTGACCTGGTTGACCCTGTCAGTCGGTCCCAGAGGGTTCACATATTGTGATCCACCGCTTCCACGTATTGTATCTATCAGGTAAGTGTTAAAAGCCAAACCAGTTCCATAGGGGTCCAGATTACTAAAATAGGTACCGCTGGCCTGATCTCTCCACACATCCATCTGTGATGTATTACTCTGTCCGGCTATGGTAGTCTGGCTGTTGTAGTTGGCAAGGCGGTTCATACCGACACCGAATTGAAAAAATTTCCAGCCTTCCTTTGTATTTTCCGGATCAAGGTTATGAGTGGTTACAAGGCCCAGGTTGCCTATATTGAAATTCTGTTTCTGGTCGTCGCTTACCACTCCTGCATAGGTCGAGGAGGTGCTTTGGAAATACAGGGCAGGGGAGAAGGTGAATTCACTGCTTCTGTAGAGTCCTATTCCGCCGGGATTGGAACTCAAGGTGCTGAAGTCCCCTCCGAGGGAGCCGAAGGCTCCTGCCATGGAGTTGTAGCGGGCTGTGCCTCCGAAGCTCAGTTGGCTGTAGCGAAGAGCATCTGTCTCATTTTGGGCAAGCATCTGGCCTGCAACCATCAGGAGAGCTGATATGGTTGTGAATTTTTTCATATTCAGGATGTTTTTTAAGGATTATCTGTGGCCACCGTGTCCGCCGCCTCCACCATGAGAGCCGCCTCCACCGCCACCACTACTGTGAGAACCTCCACCGCCTCCACCTCCGTGGAAACCACCTCCACCTCCACCGCCAGAAGAGCCACCACCCATGTGGAATCCTCCTCCGTTGCTATGAGGTGCAGTCTGGAAATGACTTGGGGAGCTGCCTCCACCATTCGATGGGCGGCTGTTACCACCATTGTTGTAGTTTCTGGAGCCGCTGTTATTAGGTTGTGTGTGTGAGTAATTGCCGCTGTTGTTATTATTCGGGCGACTGTTGTATGAATTGGAATTACCGTTGAAGTTATTCCTGCTGTTGCTGCTGCTGTGTACTGCAGGGCTGCTGCTGTTACCGTTGCGCAGGTTTTCAGAACCAGTGCCACCGTTATTCCGGCTCAGATTGGTAAACACCGGTTTGGATGAAAAAGCAGCGGAGCTTGGCTTGCTGTATACTTCTGCATTGGTACGGCTGCTGCCGGTAGCTGATACACGGCTTCCTGTATTGCCTGCACTGAGACCTCTGGAGCCGGTTGAGTTGACGCCTGTAATGTTGCTGCCTCGTCCGTTATTGCTTGCACTGGCAGTAGTCATGATACGGTGACCGAAGCTGTAGTTCGACCCTCCGCCGCGACCGGTAGAGCTTGAACTTGGTCTTGGACCATAATAAGTACCATTGGCATCAAACCCATTGGCATAATATCCGTTGTAGTATCCTCCATAATATCCTCCGTAACCGAATCCTCCATACCAGGGGTTATAACCGAATCCGTAACCGTAACCATATCCAAAGCCCATTCCCCATCCGCAACCCCAGGGGTGCCATGGGTTATAAAAGCCGGGATAATAACCCCACATAAAAGCAGGGTTGTAGTAATACATGCTGTAAGCAGCACCCCACATCGGGTAGCCCATATAAATGCTGGAACCATAAGACCAGGGATCGCCAGAGTAATAGTAGGAATTGGTATATGGATCATCGTAGTATCCGAAATCTCCTGTAGGGTTATGGAATCTTTTCAGACGGGAAGCATATTCATAGTCATAATAATCGTCTGAGTTATAGGAGTCATCATAATTGTTGGCATACTGATCATTGCCTTGTACCCCTGTATTTGAACCTCCGTTAGCTGGATTGCCTCCGTTATTAGTGCCGCTCATATCCACATGCTCACGGGTGGTATTAGGGTTACCCTGTGCAGGAGGCTGAGTGGCGGAAGGTTGAGGCTGAGCCTGTTGATCGTTGGCAGAATAGTAAACGTCATCATTGCCGGATGAAGTGCTGGCTGTTTTTTGGCCCTGCTTGCAGGAACTTGCCAGTACCACCAACCCAATGAACGAAAAACGGAGTAAGGTTTTCATGACGGACGGGATTTGCTTGTTAGATGCTATAATCATATAATGGTTTAATGTCTTTTATTCTTTTGTTTCAGGACTGCTTTCACCGGTTTAATTTATTTTATCCCTGAATGGTGAAAGAATGCCTGGCTGTTTCTATTTTTGCCTGAATTGATTATAAAGTTACAACTAATATGCCAATACCCGAAAAGGGGAATTAGATAAAGATTAGAATCTTATGAGCAAAGAATTCGCAACCAGGGCCGAAAATTATTCTGAATGGTATAATCATATTGTCACCAAGGCCGATCTGGCCGAACATTCGGCTGTAAAAGGATGTATGGTTATCAAGCCCTATGGGTATTCCATATGGGAAAATATGCAGCAGGCACTGGATAAGATGTTCAAAGATACAGGCCATGTAAACGCTTATTTCCCTTTGCTGATACCCAAATCCTTTTTCAGTAAGGAAGCCAGCCATGTAGAAGGCTTTGCCAAAGAGTGTGCCGTTGTGACCCACTACCGGCTTAAAAATGGTCCTGACGGAACTGTTATTGTGGATGAAGATGCCAAACTTGCTGAAGAGCTTATTATACGCCCAACCTCCGAAACCATTATCTGGAATACGTATAAAGGCTGGATCCAAAGCTATCGTGATCTGCCCCTCCTCATTAATCAGTGGGCCAATGTGGTACGCTGGGAAATGCGTACCCGCCTCTTTCTGCGTACAGCTGAGTTCCTCTGGCAGGAGGGTCATACCGCTCACGCCTCTTCCCAGGAAGCGGTAGAAGAAACTGAGCGTATGCTGGGTGTATATGCCGACTTTGTGGAAAACTGGATGGCAGTACCTGTTATCAAGGGGCGTAAAACAGCCAATGAGCGTTTCGCAGGAGCGGTTGAAACGTATTGTATAGAAGCCATGATGCAGGATGGAAAAGCCCTGCAAGCCGGTACATCCCACTTCCTGGGTCAGAACTTTGCCAAAGCTTTTGATGTGAAGTTTACCAGTAAAGAAGGTAAACTGGATCATGTTTGGGCCACTTCATGGGGGGTATCAACCCGTCTGATGGGTGCTCTGGTTATGGCACATTCGGATGATCAGGGCCTGGTATTGCCACCTAAACTGGCGCCTTACCAGGTCGTTATTGTACCTATTTACAAAACCGAGGAAGACCTGGCAAAGATCAATGCCAAGGTTGAAGAGATCCGTAAGTCATTGGTTAAAAGAGGGATAAGAGTAAAATATGACAACCGGGATACACAACGTCCAGGCTGGAAATTTGCAGAGTATGAGTTTAAAGGAGTGCCATTGCGTATAGCCATTGGTCCAAAAGACATGGAAAACGGCACCGTAGAGGTAGCCCGAAGGGATACCCGTGAGAAGGAAGTGTTGCAGATGGTTGATCTGGATACCAAGATAGAACACCTCCTGAGCCAGATTCAGGAAACTATGTTTCAGAAGGCACTGAGCTTCCGCGACCAGAATATACGCCGGGTAGATACCTATGAGGAGTTCAAGAAGGTGCTGATTGATACTCCCGGATTTATACTGGCTCATTGGGACGGAACACCTGAAACAGAGCAAAAAATCAAGGAAGAAACCAAGGCTACCATACGTTGCATTCCGCTTGAGGCTGAGGAAGGCGATCTGAAACCTGGCGTTTGTATGTATTCAGGGAAACCGTCGGAAAGAAGGGTATTGTTTTCGTTGGCATATTAATTTGCTACCTTTATCAGACCCCGCGCTGAGCTAATTTATTTTCTATGGCCAAAGAAACTTCCAAAGAGGCGATCCTTAGACTGCTGAAGACCAAATCGTCTATGAAACAGGATGTCTATGAATGTACCCTTGAAGCTTTTAAGCATTTCAAGACCATTTGTAAGGAACTGGCTACGGAGCTTAACAAGGAAACCGGTAAGGCTGATAAACGTGTTACTGTAACCTATACCGATAAAGGAGAGTTTGAACTGGAGCTGAAAGTTGCGGGAGATATCCTCTTCTTTTATATGCATACCAATGTGTTCGAATTTGACCGCAGTCATCAGATCCGGAAATCATCCTATGTAAAGGAAAATGAGTACCGTTCCTTTTGCGGACAGATCAGTGTCTACAACTTCCTTTCCGATTCCTTTAAATACAATAGAGTGAATGATGTAGGTTACCTTATTGGCCGTGTATTCATCAACAGGGAGAAACATTATTTCGTGGAAGGCAAGAAGCAACTTGGTTTCCTGTATAACGATTTCTCAAAAGGAGTTATTGATAAGGATCAGGTCCGCAATATTGTCGAAGCGGCAATTCAATACAGTCTGGAGTTTGATTTGTTTACCCCGCCATTCGAAGCCGTCAGGGAGCTGAAGGTAGCCGAAGTACTGGAAACCAGTATGAATATGAAGGTACAGACCGGCAAACGCCTGGGCTTCCGTTTCCAGAGTGATACCGACATCATTGTACCGGAGGAGTGAACAGGAAAACATTACCATTCACCCCGGTAATCAGGCAATACAAGTCGGAAACCCGTAATAGATTCACTGCTGTGATAAGAGTAAGGCAGATTGCTTAACTGACGCTGATTTCCAAAGGGAGGTCCATGGATACGGAGGTATTTAATCCCTGAATTCAATACCGATAATTCGGTTTGCTTTTCCACCCATTCGCTGACTGACCGGTCTATATTACAAAGCAGACAGTCCCCGTTCATTTCTTCCTGCACAGGAATAATTCCCAGTTTCCTCAATTGTTTATGGATGGAGGTTTCGGTTTGTTTTGTTTCAGACGGAAAGAGATAATAGAAATATCCTTTGGGGTCATATTGTTTCCGTTTCATCTTAACTGCTTTATGAGCCGCTTTTTTTCTTGGCCCGGGCCCTGAATTGACGGCATATTTCCATTCCTGTATTGTTGGAAGGACATAGTAAGGCAGAAGTATTCCATCCTCCATTTTAACATTTCGTTTTGTACTATGCCTTACGAACATCGGTGAAGATTTTCCAACAATTCTTCTGACCGAATCTAGAGACCTTTCTGAGCGGTTTGATTTCCCTGGCAGATACCAGTCTGTCCTGAAAAAATCCCTGGCCGTATCATTTTCAACAAATTCAAGGATCCCTTCATGAATCAGAATCATTTCATTCAGGCGATCCGTTTTCCAGACACTGTATCTTTTAATCTGTTCAGGTGTTAGTCCAAGAGCAGGATAATTGGCAAAGACCGGATGGTGCAGGTAATGACGGCTCAGATAGACGGAAATGGAATCGGGGAGGTTCTGGTTCTTCCAGAATAATGTGTCAGGTAAAGCTTTGATATATGCAGAATCCTCATGATGTTGTTTCAGAAAAGAAAGCCAGGCCAAATACTGTCCGTTACTTTCCTCATAACTGGAAATATAAAAACTGTGCAGGGGCAGGGAATCTTTATAACGTGAATTTTTTATCTGCTCATTCTCTGTCAAAAGATACCTGAGCATGCCGGGAGGCATGGGGTCAGAAGGGGGACTGTGTTTAAAGCCTCCATGAGAGACATTCACCTGGCTTAGGAGAGGAATTGAACAGAGGAGGTTTATAAGCAGCAGGACGAGGCGCATAATTCAAATATAGGAAAAACGGAATGGGGAAGGGTGTGGAAGTAATAGCATCAAATAAAAAAACTGGCCTATGTGGACCAGTTTTTTGTCTTGAATCTTATGTCTAGTCTCTCGTGTCTATTTCTCCACCACAAGCCTTCCGCTTCCTACTACCACCTTGTCACGGATTACACGGCAGATATAAATACCTGCTGCCACATCATCCGTGTTCATTACTGTTGATGTATCGGTCACTTTCACTGTTTTGATCTGCTCTCCCAGCAGATTAAATAGTTGAAGTTCGGTTTGCTGTCCCGGTGAATTCATTTGCAATGTAATGCTGCTTGTGGCTGGATTCGGAAAGATG
>JBIOHC010000043.1:0-38629 GCA_044448685.1 Bacteroidia bacterium | reverse complement strand
GTGCTTAAGAATGCATGCGGAGTTGGCCTGCTTATTCCTGACACGCTCATCACCTCCAGGCGCAATGCATTGTTAAAATTTAGCCAAAAACACAGCCATTGTATTGTAACGAAAGGTATTCGGAACGGGTATTATTTGGAAGCTAATGATACCCGATATTATACACACACAATAAAGCTGGAGTTGGAAATTATCAGGAGTTATCCAGAATCATTTGTGCCGGCATTGTTTCAAGAATTATTGGATAAGAAATACGAATTAAGAATATTTTATCTGGATGAGAAGTGCTATAGTTCGGTGATATTTTCACAAAACGATCCCAAAACAAGGATTGATTTTCGGAACTATAATAGAGAAAAGCCCAACCGGGTTTGTCCCTTTGAATTGCCGGAAGAAATAGTATTAAAGATTATAAATTTGATGAATGAACTAGGCTTTCGTACAGGATCAATTGATATGGTGGTTACTAAGAAACAAGAGTATTATTTTCTTGAAATAAACCCTGTTGGTCAGTTTAAACAAGTATCTATTCCATGCAATTATAAGTTGGAGAAAGTAATAGCAAATAAACTACTAAAATCAAATGAAAGAGGATCATCTTAAATTAATTGAATCCCTGGTCGGAGATGAATGGAGTAAAATGCCAGTAGCCTATAAACAATGGAATTCACGGAACGGTGGGGTGAATAAGGTTGGGTTGGATCGCGAACTTGAATCTAAATTTCACCAAACCACGAGGATGTTTGTTAAGCCTTTTTATAAGCCTATTTCGAGGTATTCAATAGCGAGAATTAAAAATGGCAAGGACCAACGAATTAACTAATAGTGGATGTTTTTTGCTCCATTCTTGTTGCATCCCAGTTAAAGGATATTGCAGAAGTATCATGTATGATTTAAACAGAGGGAGCTTCTCTTATATCCCGAATGATATGTTCAATCTCCTTAATACATGGAATGGCTATTCAAAAGAAGATGTGTTAGACGCATATGAACCAGAAGACAGGGCCGTGTTGCTGGAATACTTTGATTATTTGGAAAAGGAAGAATTCATTTTCTATATAGATAGTAAGGAAGAGATGAATTTGTTTCCAAAAATGGATCTTTCATTCGACTATCCGGCCCTCATTTCAAATGCTATTCTTCAGTTCGAAAATGAAATTTCCTATGATCTTGGCCTAGTGATTCAACAATTAAATGAACTGGGATGCCGGGATGCCCAATTAGTCTTCTATGGTTCAACGAAGTTGGAATTTATTCTTGACTGTTTAAAGGAATTTCAAACATCTTCTTTCAAAACACTGGAGCTTGTTTTGCCTCATTCGGACTGTACATCGTTCGAAGGATTGAGTGAATTAAGCGAGATACACAAAAGGATTAGGCGATTTTTTGTATTTGAATCGGATCGAAGTGAGAGTTTTATGACAAATAAGAATTTAGCAGAAGTTATTTATTCTGAGGAACAGGTTGAATATGTCATGTATCATGTGATTGATACGACGGAGTTATTTAGGGTAACCCCGGATTTGTTCTTCGAAGCACAGCAATACAACCCATACCTAAATAAAAAAATGTGTATTGACAAAAATGGAAATATAAGAAATGCTCCAAATAGTGAGAGAATTTTTGGGCATGTAAGCAAAATCTCATTGCCACTGATTATAAGGGATTTAGAATTTAGAAATCTGTGGACTATTGGAAAGGATGAAATTAAGTTATGCCGGGATTGTGAATACCGTTATATGTGTACTGATTGTCGTATTCCAGTGAATGTAGAGGGAGAATGGACTTATGATCAAGAATGCGGTTATGATGTTATAAATGGATTTTGGAGATAAAAAACATTAAACTTCAACTTTACGTGCTATGAAAATATTTAATAGTCTGAAAAAAGTCTCGTTAATGACCATATGTTTTATGCTGGGAAATCAAGTAGCTGAGGCTCAGAGAAAACTTGACCCCGCACAATGGGATGCGCTTGTATTGGGTAAGGATACAATTTATAGAAAGAAACCGAGCCCTGCGGACCTTGCTATGAAATCAAGGCACTACTCAGAGGCAGTGAATTTATACCTACATCAAATTAAGCTCGAACCCTGTCACCCTGCTGAATATAATAATTTGGCCATTGCCTATGTAGAGATAGGCAAGCTGGATTCAGCCTTGTTTTATCTTAGTACGTCTTTAGATATTGACCCTCGCACCACTTTTCTGGAGCAACCTCATTTTATTCCTCTTATAAATACCCAGGAGTGGAAGGATCTGGAAGCTAAATATGTCGGTAATGTCAGAAAATACGGTTTAGGAATAAAGAATGTAGATCTGGCATTGGAGCTTTGGAAGATGATGCAAACGGATCAGGCTTATTACAGTGAAATAGATGAAGCTGAGAGTAAATGGGGACCTAAATGCAAGGTTATAGATTCTTTATGGGCCCTTAAAAACCCTATTAATGAAAGGAATCTGAAACGGCTTGAAGAAATTGTGAAGGAAAGCGGATGGCCATCTATTTCCGAAGTAGGATCAAGAGGAGCCGTAAGTGCTTTTATCATTATACAGCACGCAGACCTGGAAATCCAAAAAAAATATGAACCCATCATTGAAAAAGCCGCCAATGAAGGTGAAGCCCATTGGAGAGACCTCGCCTTACTCATTGATCGGATCCGTGTCAAACAAAACCTCCCCCAGCTGTATGGCTCCCAGCTCCGCTGGAATGAAGAGAAGAAATCCTACTCACCCCAACCCATAGAAGACGAATCCAACCTCGATCTCCGCCGCAAAAAGGTGGGATTGAATACCGCTGCTGAATATTATAAGAATTGGAATATCGTTTATACGGTGCCTCAGAATAATTAACCCCATTAAATGCCCCAGCCTTATCGCCAGGCTACGATGATCCGGAAGCGGCATTATAATCAGTTCGTAGTTTTCAAGGGAGATTTTTCAGCGTGGGATTGTGTAAGCGATCCGGAAGCGAAGCGTTGAGGATCGCGTGAGAAAAATCAACCGTAGAAAACAAGGAATGATTATACCGCCGCGAGTTTTCTTTGCTTCTTTCTTTTGACAGATAAAAAGAAAGAAGATCCAGGCAAAAGAAAGGACAAATCAATAATTTTCCCGATATTAGACTCTTATAACCCTCCCCCTATGAAGATCTGCAGAAGAACGCTATCCACGATGATAGTCATGATACTGGGTATTGGCGGCCTCAGGGCCCAAAGCAACACGAAGTCGTATGAACAGGCTTTCAAAGCCGGGTTCTATTCAAAAGCTTCCTGTATGGCTTATGATACCCTCAGCCAGTGGATCATTGCCGGCAACTATAAAGATACCAGCGCAAATGGCACTCCTGCCTATATCATGAAGGTGGACAGTACCGGTCATATGCTCTGGGATTCCTTAACCGTACAACATGCCTTCCCCAATTCCGACCATTGCGATATCAATGACCTTATCCATACTGCCGATCAGAACTTTGTCATTACCGGCAAGGTTTATAACTGCCCGGGAACAGTTCCTCTTGGCAGCGGATTCCTTCAGAAATTTAACCGCAACGGGAATGTGATCTGGTCAAAGAATTATCCGGCCCCTGCCAACCACTTCGGACTGTTTTTTAATCATATCCTGGAACTAGCCACAGGGCGCTTCCTCATTGCCTGTGATACTTCGGCTTATTGTACGCAAAATAACGGGGACAGTATCTGGGCTCATAACTATACCAAAGGCCTCATACATTGTCTGGCTCAGAATGTAAAAGGCCAGCTTATGCTGGGCTGTGAAAGGGGGATAATTTTGCTGGATACGCTCGGCACCGTCCTGGGCTCTTATCCTTTTGCCAAACCAGTTGAAGGTATAGGTCAGAATACCGACAGCACTTATATCGTCATGACCAACCACAGCCTCATTAAACTGACAAAGTCTCTCGTTGCCATCCAGACTTTTAACCTTCGCCCTTACCTGGCTTCGGAAGCGAGAATGAGGCAGCACAACGGTAACTACTGGATCACCGGAAAGGATACGGTGAACGGTGGAGTGAGGGTAGTATGTTTAAACCCGGCGCTGGCATTGATGCACTCCTCTTCTTTTGCCTCTAAGCAGACAGTCCCGAATGATATAGAAGTGGGTGCAAAAGAGATTGCTGTTTCGGGTACTGAATATCCGGGCTCGACAAACACTACGGAAACGAATTCGAACGGATTCTTCAAAGCGTTTAATCTGAATGCCGTTGGAGGTATGGATACCACAGATGCAGGGGTGATCAAAGTCTCCATCGATTCGGCTATGCGTATACACCCTCCTGCTTATGTGGTCACCAACAATGATGTGCATTTCAAAGCGACTGTTATCGTAAAGAACTTCGGAAGGGATACCCTGCGCTCTGTAGTCCTCAATACCTACCTGGGTATGTATACCCCCTGCGAAGACCAGACCTGGTATAAGCTTGATTCCTGTAATGTGCCTCCGGGAGATTCTCTGGTGATACATCCGGGATGGCTGGTCTCCAAAAATGTGAATACCGGTACCGGGCCATTTTCAATGCCGGCCTGTTTCTGGACTGCTGTGCCCAACGCCAGAGTGGATAAGGATCATAGCAATGATGAGGGCTGTACCACCTTCGGGGTGCCAATGGGTATTCTGGAACAAAGCCTGGCAGAGCTTGTCAATGTATATCCCAACCCTGCTCATGATGTCCTGACCATAGATCTCCCTGCTCCCGGCCCGGCCCGGTATAAACTGATGCTGTATAACGCCACCGGGCAAATGATAACAAACAAGATAGCCGGAAATTCACTATCCTTGCAATTGGATATCAGCAACCTTGCTCCGGGTTTGTATATGATGGAAATACAGGATATGCAAAGCGGAGGCTGTGCCTGCAAAAAAATCATTATTCAATAATTTAACATCTAATTGCATGCGTACTTTTTCAAGGAAAGGTTTGGGATTTTTGTTGTTCCTCAGTTTTTTCAGTCTCTGTTCGGTGAATGCCCAGCTCTCCGAAGGTGCTCAGAAACCCGGCTTTACCGGTACCACATCCTGTATCCTCCACGACAGCGCCGGCACCTGGCTCAGCGCCGGTAATTTTAAAGACGGCACCGAATACGGTAACCCTGCTTTTGTCATGAAAATGGATAGCCTCGGTCATACACTCTGGTCTGTTACCCCTGTGCAGCCTGCATTCGCCAATCCCGATGTATGCGATATCCGGGATATGATCCGTACCTCCGACGGTAATATCGTCATCACCGGTGTATTCCATGCCTGCGGCACAGCCATGGGGGAAGGGTTTATTCAGAAACTGAGCCAGAGCGGTGCTACTATCTGGTCTAAAGCGTATTTACCGCCCTATGTGCAATATAATATCCCCTTTACGCATATCAAAGAATTGAAAAGCGGGCGGCTTTGTCTCACTGCCGATACCATGGTCTATTTTGCCAAAAGCACAGGCGACAGTATCTGGGCCCATCATTATAATGTTGGCAAGCTCTATGGTGTGGAAGAGAACCACCTGCACCAGCTTATCGTAGTCTGCAAGAAAGGTATCCTGAAACTGGATACGCTGGGGAATAAGATTTCCTTAACGGCTTTCTCAGTCCCCGTTCTGAGCATAAGCCAGCAGGCCGACTCATCCTATGTCATCATTAACGGTGGGGCGGCTGTTCGTCTCGATACTTCCTTTGCTCCTATGGCATCCCTGAACCTGAATACTTATTTTGCTTCGGTGAGCCGCCTGCGTGTACGCAACGGGGCCTGCTATATGGCGGGAAAAGATACAGTGAGCGGGGCAGTGCGTCTGATGACCTGCACACCTCAGATGGTCCTGATACATACGCATACCTGGGGTAATACAAAGGTAAAAGCAGCGGATCTGGACTGGAGACCGATGCAGGTCCTCGCAGGTGGAATGGAAACAACGGTGACAAATTCAAATCCGTATTTCAAGGCTTTCAATGATACCTTATACGGTGGTATCGATTCTACCGATGCAGGGGTTATCAGGGTCACGGTCGACAGCAGCTATTCCATTCATCAGGTCATTGCTCCTCCATCCGATTATGATATTCATTTCAGACCTCATGTTACCATTAAGAATTTCGGGAATGACAGCATACACAGTATTTATCTGAATGCCTATTTCCACGGCACAAGCTGTAGTCCGGATAATTTCCTGGGTAAGTATATGGTTCATCTCGGTCCCGGTGATACCGTAGTGCTCAACCCGGGCTGGGTCGTTACCACCAATGTGCATTATACCTCTGCCTTTGCTTCCTACACTTTGCAAAGCTGTTTCTGGACTTCCGTACCGAATGGAATAACAGATAAGAATCCGGCTAATGATGAACAGTGCAGTGCTGCTTTTGTAACGTCCTATCCTGCCGGTACCGGTATTCTGGAATACAGTTTGCAGGATGCGGTAAGCGTTTTTCCGAATCCTGCACGCAGTGCATTCAGTTTGCAGCTGCCTGAAGCGGGTTATGAAAACTACCGCATCAGTCTGTACACTTCAAACGGACAGCTTATTCAAACCCGTGAAAACAAAAGCTCCTCCCTGCTTCAATGGGATATAAGTAACTTTGCTTCGGGATTGTATTTCCTGGAAATACGTGGGCTTGTCAGTGGCAAGCGGGCGTTTAAGAAAATAGCGGTAGAGTAACTGAATTTATGTTTTACGTGATAGAACGCAGATTTTTATGATGCTTAAGATTAAATATGATTTTTTTAATCCGCGAAAATCATAAGAATCATAAAAATCTGCGTTCTATCACGCTAGTACTTCAACGCAGCTCGCTTCTCTTCTTCGTAATCCCTTTCTCCTTCAGCTTGCCATAATTAGACCTCAGCCTCAGCAGCCAGAAGATTCGCTCTTCCTGGTAATAATACGGTGTGTTCTCCACTTTCTGTTTTCTGTAATTGTAGAATGACAGCAAGAGGCTATGGTAAAAACTTCCATCGGCTTCAGAACTGTAATAGTAAAATGGAAAGAGACTGTTGGCTGTATTTCCCTTTTTATGAACATGCGCATACACCAGATGCAGGAAACGTGTGGATGCATCCCCGTTTTTGTACCGCTGAAATTCAAGTACCTTCCATAGTATTCCGGTGGTCACGGAAGTGTCATGTATTTCTGTGCGTGTGTACAATGGCCAGAGGATATAATGTTCATCGGTAAATGTATCGCGGCGTATATAGAAGAATGGCAACACAGCTTTTACCTGTACATCGGGTTTGTTGGTAAACCAGATGATAGGGAAGAGATGCATCTCTGTTCCGTCTTTGTAGCTGGTATATTGATAGAGGGGCCAGAGAATATCGGTGGTGACAGAGGTGCGGGTACGTTCTTTTCTCCAGGCCAGGAGCAAGATATTCTGGCTGGTATCGGTGGGGGTGACTGATTTATAATAGAAAGGGAAGAAGTATTTGGTATGCCCCTGTTTATTGGTCACATCCCCGTAATTCAATATCATCTTCCAGTTACGGGGATGTATTCTGTCACCGTAATTCCCTTTTGAATAAAAGGGGAATACTGTCAGTGATTTACCTTCATTGCTTTTGTAGTTCCAGTATACAGGGAAGAGAACCTTGCTGGTCGACCAGCTGCTGTTCTTTTCCAGAACACTTTGATGCACATGATGAAATTCCCACCAGAGCGGAAATAATACTTTATGGGTATTGCTGCTGCTGTAACTATCGTGCTTGCCATCTTCGTAGGTGCGGCTAAAGGTATTGGTCCCGTCCCACCAGAACGGAAAGAACACATGATAGGTATTGGCCGACTGCCCATACCTGCTTGCATGGCTATAGCCCTGCCCGGAACCATGAGAAGTGCCTGTCCACCAGAACGGAATAAACGTAGTGAAGGTACTATGCGGTGTAACCTTATGCCAGTATAAGGCTGTAATGCCGAAATGCTTAGTTGAGTTATCCGGTGAATACCCTTTGGAGTAAATGGGGAAGAGGGTAAAACTTTTGTAAAAAGGATTCTTATACATCCATACAACAGGAAATAATACCCTGGAACAGGAATGCCTGTGTGGAGACTCGAAATGATTATCGAACGACCACCAAAGGGGAAATATGACATTATAGCAACTGCTGTCATGGGAACTGTAATCATGTCCCTGCCACCAAACAGGGAATAAAATGTTGTGAATTTCTCCCGGCTTCTTAAAATGCCAGAAAATAGTTCCTATTGAGAAATGAGCATCAATGCCATCGATGGAATGCCCGGCAGAAAATACCGGTACCAGCGTAAATGATCTGTAATCCTCATTTTTCAGACTGAATACAAATGGAAACAGGATTTTATTATCATGGTCCTTTGTCTTGTTTGCAAAATAAAGAGGAAAGAGGATAGTATGTTTTTCACGGAAACCATATTTGGTTTTTTGCCAGTTCCAGAAAACAGGGAAGAGGGTGGAGCGGCTTGAGTTTGAATCCCGCTTATGTGTAAACAGTGGGGTGACCCAATACCGGTCATAACCTTTGTAATGGTAGTTCGCATAAAAGGGAAGAAAAAGAAAATAAGAACGATCCAGCTTTCTGTTATGTCCGTACCAGAGCAGGAAGAGGAGGTTGTTGTTGCTGTATGTTCCGTTGGGATTGGTACTGAGTGAAACGAGTCCGAAATCAGGGCAAACTTCAAGTAAGTGATACGATCGCGTCGAATCAAGCAGGTCATGCTCATAATGAAACAGGGAAGGATAGCCGAGTGATAATAAGCGAAGGGAAAGTACTTCCTTGTTCCTCTTTTTATAAAACCAAAGTGGAAAAAGATATGAGCTGACTTTAACGGTATCGGCTTCGTGTTTCTTTTTATACCCGAACAGGGAAAAGACCAGGTTTATTTTCTTTAGCCCTTTCTCGTTTATCACATTTACTATGGGCCAGAGCCTCAGGTTACGGGCCTTGCCTATACCCACATCGAACTGCATGCCTGTATCGCTGGTATCTTTCTGGGCAAGAGCAAGACAGGGCCAGAGGAAGCAACAAAACAGGATAAGCCTGAACCGATAGGGCATAAACCAAAGGTAGGCTATAAAATAACAAACCCCGATGTTTCCACCGGGGTTTGAAAATTAACGGGAGCTTATCGTTACAGGTAAGACACCTGGACATTGACAGCATTGAGGCCTTTCTTGCCTTCTTCTACATCGAATGTAACCATATCATTCTGGCGGATCTGGTCTTTCAGACCGGATACATGCACAAAAATATCTGAATCACTTCCTTCTTCCTTGATGAATCCAAATCCTTTGTCTTCATTAAAAAATTTCACTGTTCCTTTTTTCTTCATGGTATTGTTTATTTAATTATTGATTTAATACTGTTTTCTTTTACGGAATGTATTCCGCTGGCTGCTAAACGTACGCTGATTGCTTGATGCGGCAGGTTTATCACTGCTGCGCATATTCAGGTTCTCAAACGGATGAGCTGTGACCAGATTCATGGTTTGTCCGGTCAGCTTACGGATACCATCCAGATACGGTTTTTCATCACCGGTACAGAATGAAATGGCTATTCCGCTTTCACCTGCACGGCCTGTACGGCCTATACGGTGTACATAGGTCTCGCTTTGTTCCGGCAGCTCGAAATTTATGACATGGGATAATTTCTCCACATCTATACCGCGTGATGCGATGTCGGTAGCCACCAGCACATGTACCGTACGGCTTTTAAAACCTTTCAGGGCACGTTCACGGGCATTCTGACTTTTATCACCATGTATGGCTTCGGCTTTGATACCGGCCTGGTTCAGATCTTTCACCACCCTGTCGGCACCACGTTTGGTACGGGTGAAGACAAGTGCATGTTCTATACCCTGTGTAGTGATAACATGGCGGAGCAAAGCCCGTTTGTTTTCCTTATCCACATAATACAGACTCTGTTCAATGACTGCCTTGCTTTCCACCGGTTCCACTTTTACATGGATAGGATTCTGCAATAAGGAAGCAGCCAGGGCTTTTATCTCCTGAGGGACGGTAGCCGAGAAAAATAAAGTCTGGCGTACACGGGGCAGTTTGGTGATGATCTTCTTGATATCATGTATAAAGCCCATATCCAGCATACGGTCGGCTTCATCAAGCACAAAGTGAGTGATGCTGTCAAGACGTAAATAGCCCTGGTTCATCAGGTCGAGCAAACGACCCGGTGTGGCTATTACTACATCCACCCCGCGGCGTAAGGCATTCACCTGTTTGGTCTGGGATACACCACCGAAAATAACGGTATTGCGTATTCCTGTAGTGCCTGCATATTCGGTAAAGTTTTCGCTGATCTGCAAGGCAAGCTCACGGGTAGGAGCCAGAATCAGTGCACGAACGCCTGATTGCAGTTTCCCTTTCTCTACGAGATGCTGTATGATAGGTAATGCGAAAGCAGCTGTTTTACCGGTACCTGTCTGAGCACAGCCGAAGAGGTCATGTCCTTTCAGTACGGCAGGTATTGCCTGCTCCTGTATAGGAGTAGGTATTGTGTAACCCTTTTTTGTCAATGCCTGGGTTAAAGGCGCGATTAATTTGAGGTCTTCAAAAGTCATTGTTAAATATAATAAATATTAAATATAATTTACGGACAGGCGTTAACGCACAGTTATCTGTGACAGGTATGGGCCTGGTGATCCTACTTTTCTAAAGGTTGTAGGTCGAGCCGAGCTGAGGAATAAAAGGAGGATTTTATTAACAGAAGGAAGATACAAACTTCTAAGAAGTACACAAAGATACACAAAATAAAGGACTTGCGACATAATGCCTAACTTTATTCTTTCAAAATAGATAAATCATGACACAGATACTGCATATAAACGGGATGGCCTGCTCAGCCTGCGCATCAAGCGTAGAGAAGCGTCTGGCTCAGTTGCCGGGTGTAAAAGAGGTGCATGTTGACCTTGCAAAAAAAGAAGCATCCGTAACAGGCGATCAGGAAATCAAGTCAGAGCAGGTGAAGGATGCTTTGAAAGGAACGAATTATACTTTAGGATAGCACTTGAATCTTGATTTGTCATTCAGAGGCACCTTGGGGAAGCTAGCGGCGTGGGCAGTGCCGAAGAATCTATCTGAGGAAGAATAGTATTCCTGCTTGTCCAAGGAGATTCCTCGCCACTGCTTGCACACAATTCCAACCCGAAGGTGGCTCGGAATGACAAATGAGGTGAATCCCTGGGTTTGGTATGGAAAGCGTATGCAGAGCTACCCCGGGATGCTATCAAGCACAGGCGCGTAAGGAATGACGGCACGCGTTGTTGTGCAGGTGGTGCGGCTGGAATCGTGCCGTCTTGATTTTTTTGGTTCTTTTTGTATTAAGACAAAAAGAACGGGAAAAAGAACAAGAAAAAAGTAATCTTTAACAGGTCTCAATTTGCGACCAGTTAAAGATTGCAGTATGAAATGTGTTATTCAGGGAGATTCCTAGTCACTGCTTCCGCACGAATCACCCGCAAGGTGGCTCGGAATGACAATTCCGTTCAATTCCTTTCGCTATAACCACGCGCTAAATCTTCTGATAAACCAATTCTTTACGAATTGCGTGAGTACACAATAAGAAACAAGAATCAGCGCCAGCCAGGGAAAATACATCAGCGGCAATGCCTGCAGCTTAAGTGCGGAAGCAAGCGGTGAAAAAGGAAGCGCTATACCTGCGACCATGATGAGTGATGTAAGCGCCACTACCGGCGCTGAAGCCCAGCTTTGAATAAAAGGTATTTTACGGGTACGTATCATATGTACGATAAGGGTCTGGGAAAGCAGGCCTTCTACAAACCAGCCTGTCTGGAACAGACTCTGATGTTCAGGGGCATTGGCTTTGAAAACGAAGAAGAGCAGGGCGAATGTGGCATAGTCAAACAGGGAACTGATAGGGCCTATGAAGAGCATGAATCTGCTTATGCCGGAAGCATCCCATTTCTTGGGTTTGACGATGAATTCTTCATCCATGGTATCCCAGGGGATGCTGATCTGGGAAATATCATAAAGCAGATTCTGTACCAGGAGTTGTACGGGAAGCATTGGAAGAAAAGGCAGGAATGCACTGGCTCCGAGCATGCTGAACATGTTTCCGAAATTGCTGCTGGCTGTCATCTTGATATACTTGATGATGTTGCCAAAGGTGCGGCGTCCGTAAGCAATACCGCCTCCGAGCACCAGCAGGTCTTTCTCGAGCAAAATGATATCGGCGCTTTCCTTGGCAATATCAACAGCTGTATCCACGGATATTCCTACATCGGCATCACGCAGTGCGGCGGCATCATTGATCCCGTCGCCCATAAAGCCTACTGTATGTCCGTTGGCCTGGAGGAGTTTTACAACCCTTGATTTTTGTACGGGGCTGAGTTTGGCAAGTATGCTTGTTTCACTCAGTTTGGACTGAAGGGTGGCATCGTCTAAGTTGTCGAGCTCCGGTCCAAGCAATACATTATTGACAGGTATCCCTACATCCCGGCATATTTTACGGGTCACGATTTCATTGTCGCCGGTAAGAACCTTGATGGATACACCGAGTTTAAGCATGCCTTCAATAGCCGGTTTGGCCGATGGCTTGGCCGGATCGAGAAAGCCTATGAATCCTGTAACGGTCATATTGCATTCATCGGCTACGGAATAGTTCAGCGGCCTCTGATCATATTCCTTGATTGCGATGAGCAATACCCTCAGCCCTTCCTCATTCATCTTTCTGGAAATGGCCATGATATTTTCCCTTTCAGCCTTATCCATCGGTACTACCTTATCCTGTTCGGCATGGAGCTGACGGTCTTCACCGGGGTCAAAGGCATGGGTGCATACATCCATCATTTCGTCAATGGCACCTTTGCATATCAGCAGGTGCTTGCCGTTTTTCATCTCCAGGATCACACTCATCCTTCTGCGGTTGAAATCGAAGGGGATCTCATCCACCTTTTTGTAATCTCCCGATACGTCGATTATATGATGCAGCTCTATATGTTCGAGTACTGCCTTGTCCAGAATATTTTTCAGGCCTGTCTGGTGAAAGCTGTTCAGATACGCCCATTTCATCACCTCATCATCGTCTTCGCCCATGACATTGAGGTGGCGTTCGAGTACAATCTTATCGAGGGTAAGGGTTCCGGTTTTATCGGTGCAGAGGATATCCATTGCACCCAGGTTCTGAATGGCATTGAGACGTTTTACAATGACCTTGTGCTGGCTCATATTGAGAGCGCCCTTGGCCAGGTTGGCAGTGACGATCATGGGCAGCATTTCGGGAGTGAGACCGACGGCTACCGAGATGGCAAAAAGAAATGCCTCGAGCCAGTTGCCTTTGACAAGTCCGTTGATAAGAAATACCAAAGGCACCATCACCAGCATAAAACGGATCAGCAAAAAACTAACTTTTTTTATTCCTATATCGAAATTTGTTTCAGCCCTCTTGCCTGTGAGACTTTTGCTCATGCTTCCGAAATAGGTACGGTTGCCGGTATGGACAACAATAGCCATAGCTGTTCCGCTTACCACGTTGGTGCCCATAAAGGAAATGTTTCGCAACTCCAGCACAGGCTGTGTCAGAGCTCCTTCAATTTTTTGCTCGCTTTTTTCCACCGGCATGCTTTCACCGGTAAGCATAGCCTGGCTGATAAAAAGATCTTTGGCATAAAGCATACGGCAGTCGGCAGGTATCATATCCCCGGCACTGAGGTGAATGATATCGCCCGGTACGAGTTCCTGTATTTCAATTTCTTTTTTCTCTTCTCCTTTTCTCAGAACGGTGGTGGTTGTTTTCACCATATTCTTGAGTTCTTCGGCAGCTTTGTTGCTGGTGAACTCCTGCCAGAAACGGATGAGGGTGCTGAGTAGCACCATGGTACTGACAAGGATGACTGTTTTATAGTCGCGTTCACCCGGACTGGCAAGGATCACATCCATGATAAAGGATATCAGGGCAATGAGCAGAAGCACACCCGTAAAAGGGTTGAAAAAGGCTTTGATGAGTTGTATATACCAGGCCGGGGCTTTGTCGTGCGCAATAAGGTTGAGTCCGACAGTTTCCTGCAATTGCTCTACATGGCCTGCTTCAAGTCCCAGCAGACTGCTTTCCAGCAAATCAGGAACCTGTATCGTTTCTGTTCCGGCTATCTCCTGAAGGCGCCCTTCTGTGGAGCGGGCATTCTTATTTTCCGGTTGCATGCGCAAAGGTAGGCATTCCCTTCAGAGAGAAAGGGAAACGGATATTATCCTATTGTTTATCCTTCTTCCTGAAACCAATGAACAGGCTTCCTCCCGTGCAAAGCAGCAGAAGTATGGAGCCTGCAAGACTTATCTTGTTTCCGGTTTTATAAACAGCAGGTTCGAATTTAAACTCAATGCTATGACGTCCGTCAGGAATTTGCATGCCCCGGAGTACATAATCCACATTGACATAAGAAACTTGCTTGCCATCGAGGTAGGCATTCCAGCCCTCAGGATAATAAATTTCGGAGAAGACGGCAAACTGTTTATCCTTCATTTCACACGTGTACACAAGATCGTTTGGTTTATAAGACTGAAGGCTGACTGTTCCGTTGCCGGAAAATTTTGTAAAGAACAATTCTCCGTTACCGAGCTTATCTGTCTGGGCATTTCGTATTAAAGCCTCATGCTTTGTATCGATATGATACAATCCTGCAATTTCCGAATCGGCACTGGCCACAGGAATCAGATTTTTAACCAGCCAAGCATTCCCGTTGGCTTCCTTGTTCTGAAGTGCTGATGTACCTTCCCGGGTAGGCAGGATAATATATTTGGTATTGAGCATATTCAA
Organism: Bacteroidia bacterium; assembly: GCA_044448685.1. Classification (GTDB taxonomy): domain Bacteria; phylum Bacteroidota; class Bacteroidia; order Palsa-965; family Palsa-965; genus Palsa-965. The sequence continues at coordinate 23,884 of JBIOHC010000043.1, read as the reverse complement.
AACACCGAGCTGGCTGGTAAGCGCTGTGAGTCCCGAGTCGGAACGGACGTTATTGATTCCGGCATAAAAAGTATTGATCTCCTTGTCCAGATGAAAATCAATAAGCTCATGATACTTCTTGAGCTTGGCCCCATGATACCCTCCTATTGATTTATGGTAATAAGAAGTGGTGGCATCTTTGAAAGGGGAAACGCTGAGATTAAGTACCCGGTAATCGGGGCTGGTATCTTTCAGAATCATTTCATCGGCAGCCGTCAGTGCCGGTGGTGCATCGAACTGACCCTTGCTTACATAATTGCGGGAGTTGAGGTAGCGGTTGGCCACCGGCCACAGGTCGGTCAGAAAGAGAAGGGCGATAACAGGAATAAGTACACCGGCCCTGATTTTGTTTTTCAGATACAAATACAGCAATATTCCGGTCAGCAAGATGAAACAAAGTGACCTCAGGGTATCAGCCCGGAACAAAGCGATACGGGCCTTTTCCAGATTATCGGTAAAAGAAGGCAGGAGCGCGTTGCTCTGGGCAGTGCTTAATCCTCCCTGCTTAAACTGACTCAGCAACTGGTATTTCTCCGTATCGGGCGAAAAAGTGTTTACAGTCTGAGGCATGACATAGGCAAGTGCACAGAACCCGCCTGCAAGTATCAGGGATGCATAAAGCGCTTTGAGCGGAGTGATGGTATAAGCAGTGAAAGGAATTTTAAGAGGGGCTTCCTGTTGCTTGTCTGCAATAAGTTTATTCAGCCCCAGCATAGCCAGCAGGGGAAGGGTAAGTTCGGCTACAATAAGGATAATGGTGACGGACCTGAATTTATTATACCCCGGAAAATGATCCATAAAAAAGCTTGTAAAGCCCATGAGGTTATGCCCCCAGGAGAGCATCACAGTGATTATCGTAACGCCAACGAGTGCCCACTTGAGCGGATGACGTATATAAAACAAACTGAACACGCAGAGCATTATAATGATGGAGCCTATATATACCGGTCCGCTTGTATACCCCTGATCACCGAAATAAGCCGATTCGCCTCCTATCTGTTCTTTGAGCTGGGGATCCACATCATCAACAGCCTTGGGGTCGGCATAGGAAAGAGGTACAGAGCCCCCTCCTTTGAAATCGGGTATGAGGAAAGTGAATGTTTCATCAATACCATAACTCCACTGAGTGGCATAATCTTTATCCAGCCCGGAAGTTTTATTGCCTTTGTTTGTTTTCAGACCGGCATCCATGGTCAGTTCCGATTTGCCGCGTGTGGTATAGTCTCCGTACTCATAGGTACAAAGCAGACTGCCTGCATTGGGCAGTATGGCAAGGAGAGAGGCTGAAGCAAAAATACCCACAGCCAGAAAATAAGGTTTGAGCGTATGGGTACGGACAGCCATGATGAAATAGGAAATAAATACAGCCAGGAAAATCATCATACCATAATATGTAATCTGAATATGGTTGGCATTGAGCTCGAGAGCCATGAACAGGGTGGTGAGAGCAAAGCCAAACCAGTACCTCCCCCTGAGCAGGAGCATGATTCCACCAAGCAGGGGTGCCAGATAACCGATGGCATTGGCTTTGGAATTATGCCCCACTTCAAGTATGATGAAGAAATAGGAAGAGAATCCATAGGCCAGGGCTCCAGTAAGGGCCAGCCAGGGATTTATTTCCAGACAAAGAAGAAGGATAAAAAAGCCCAAAAAGTACATGAAGACATATCCGCTTTGCTGGGGCAGGAAGAGGTGGAAGAGGGTATCGAGTTTATTCATCCAGTTGCCTGAATAAAGCGTGCTGACCTGGTATGCCGGCATGCCTCCGAACATGGAGTTGGTCCACAAAGGCTCCGCATGCTCTAAGTTCCGGAAATCACTGATCTCCTTGCTCATTCCCCTGAACTGTACAATATCACTCTGGTTGATGACCTTGCCCTGGAACATGGGCCTGAACAGGATAACTGTAATGACAGCGAAAACAAGGATGGCAATAAAAACGGGGGTAATCTTTTTCCAGTTCATAAAAAAGCTATTGACCAAAGTTAATGCATTACTTTGTTAACATATCCTGTCTGGTCATAAAAAGCTTTAGAGGCTTTGCTATCAGAATAATTAACCGTGATTATTTCAGAGATGGCTTTGCTCTTGTCAACTGCCTTATCATAATAATATTTACAGATCACATACCCCATGAAATATCCGAGATCGGCATGCCCGCCTTTAGCATTCTCTCCATTATAAAGCCAGTCTGAATAATCTTTTCCCGACATTTCCTTTTCGAATTTCTCAGCGAGTTCCTTTTCATGTGCCGTTCCATAGGTCAGATACGGACTGGTTAGTGTTTCATTCAGAAGCAATTCGGCTATAAAATCACAAGCCCCTTCACGTATACACCGGCTCAGGAGATCCATATCACCCTCTTCATGCTGTTGAGTATGCCCTGCTTCATGAGCTACCAGACGGAGGATTCCTTTGTTCATCTTAATAATCCCGCTGATCCATGAACCCAATTCGGAAATGTCAGTGGTGCTGTCGGCAGCGGCAATTTCAGTGCCTATCAGGATGCGGGAAGGAGAGGTGGTTCCGCCCGAGCGTAAACAGCCAATCGTATAATAGATATCGGGGCACTTAAAAGCGGGATACAATTTCTTAAACCTGTGCATCAGCTGCAGGATCTGATCTTGTTGCTTGACTACAAGCAGGGTTTTAGGCCGGAGTGATTTCCAGAAACGGGGTTCATAAAGGATATGCTGTAACCATTCTTTGGCCGTAAAATTCCGCGCGGTGATAAAATCTTTCAGCCCTTCACTTGCCTTGTCAACATAAAGAGTCTGTAGAATATTGATTTGTTTAAGTGTGTCCTGAGAAGTCATGGGAGGAGCACATTTCAGCACACTGTCGTAGGCAGCCCAGAAATGGGTTATGTCTTCTGTATGGATACTGTTTTCGGCCCGAGCTGTATGAAGAATAAAAAAGATAAAAAAGAAAAGCACCTGCTTCATGTAAGGAAAAGTGATGAATGAAATATTATACGCGAAGCAAAAGTAACCTAAAATAAATTATTTCCGGAAAAAGGTTAATTGCTTAAGTTTACCAGCGAATCATGGCTTTTTAAAGGACTTTATAACATCAGGAAACCAACATGGATGGTAAACCATTTGACAAAACGGATTTTATTCAGTTTCCTCTGAAAAAGGAAGACTATGAAAATTGCCTTTTCAAAAGCTGTAATATGGCCGGAGCGGATCTGTCGGCTATACGGTTCAGTGATTGCCGGTTCGTGGACTGCGATCTGAGCAATGCAAATATCCGGAAGACTTCTTTGCAGGAGATTTCTTTTGCAGGCTGTAAAATGCTCGGCCTCCACTTTCATCATTGCGACAAATTTCTTTTCTCCGCATCTTTTGAAAATTCCCGCCTTGATCTGTGCTCTTTCTATAAAATGAATATGAAAAAGGCCCGCTTTGTAAACTGCCGTTTTGCGGAAACGGATTTTACCGAATGCGACCTGCACAGCGCCCTCTTCTCCGGATGTGATCTGGGCCGGGCCGTATTTTTTAATACCATCCTGGAAAAAGCCGATCTGCGCACTTCCTGGAATTATTCCATAAACCCGGAAGACAACAGGATTAAAAAAGCCCGTTTTTCAAAAGAAACAATTACCGGCCTGCTTGATAAATACGATATTGAAATAAGCTGAACTTATTTAACTTTCTCCACTTTTACGGTACAGAATAATACCTGGTCAAACGCCAGCTCCTTCGCTGCTTTCGTTATTTCAATCCATTCATCAAGCGTATGTGTTTCCTTTCCTATCAGATCATCAATCAGCGTATCCTTATCATAAATACCGAGTGTTATCTTGTCCCCTTCCGAAATCAGAAAATGCGGAGAGAAATCAAGCCAGGCAGCTGAAAGGGAATTCTGAACTTCAGGAGATGTATACAGAAAATCCGGCTGGGCTTCATTATCCAGGATGACTTTGAAAACAGGATCAGGTAAACCTGTCAAACCGAAATCCCAGTTCCGGCCATGATCCTTTGCTGTAACCCTTACCCCTGTACAAAGCATCCGGGCCTGTATTACAGCCGGTTTATGAATGGTAAATGACTGAAGAGCGGGCCCGGCTGAAGGAATATGTCTTGGTTTTTGAATAATAGAAGTATCCAGCACAGAAACCTGTATGCTGCATTGAAGTGAAGCTTCGCCGGGAGGCAGATTTAATACATAATACGGAATAAAAAATTTCATCCGTGTTGTTTCTCCTGATGGCCTGCCAAATTCAGATTTCTCAGCTCCGGCAAACCCGTTACGGCAAAACTGTGAACGTGGACTGAGGGCAGGTAATGGTTTTCCGCCGGCAGTGAGAATGCTTATCGTGACCATAAATTCCGAAGGCTTGTCACCCACATGCTGCTTATCATACTTCAGATAACTGACCACATCAATATTGATTCCGCTGATTTCCTTATTACGGATATCAGGCGTAATCTGTGCACTGGTGATATAACAGGTGTCATGCCATACCGTTCCGGCTGTGGATAGAAGATGCAAAGTAAACAGGCAAATACAGGAAAAGAGCAGGTTTTTGCGCATAGATTCAGTGTGGTTGTACTCAAAAGTATTAATTATTTGCCGCTTATTCATTCCCCGTTTGTCGTCCGACTTCCAAGAATATAGCTTATTCACCCGTTAACGAAACCTGTTTTTTCCTATGTTTGCTTAGTAAACAGTATCAATCGCCCCTTCATGAAGCTTCATTCCATCACAGGAAAACACCCTGTTTTAGTATTCCTGTGTATTATACTAACCAATCTGTTGCTTGCTCAGCCCGGTACAGCCCTGCGTTTGCAGGGTTATACAGGACAAGTTCCCTTCAGCTTCAATAAAAATGAAAGTCAGGAACAGCCTTCTGAACGCTCCCGTTATTCCAGCACCTATCTGACACAGGATGGCAGAACCATTCTTCATTTCTGTAAAGCTCCCCTCAATTATAAAGATAAGACAGGTAACTGGCAACAGATAAACCCTGGCCTCCGGGCAGCTAATAACGGCTGGTCAGCCCCTGCACAGGATTATCCTACAAGCCTTTTCCCCGATGGAAGCGTATCTGTCACTACTTCCGGTGGAGCATTTCAATTCAGCAGGTGCCGGAGCATCAACGGCAGGGAAATCAAGGAGGGTGAGGGACGCATCCGGGTGGATAATGCAAAAGTGATAATCACGGATGTGCTGGCAGGAATAGACAAGGAAATGGAATTTCTCCAGAATGCAATTCATTACAATTATATCATCCGTACCCCTCAGGCGGTTTCAGCTCCTTTTCTGGACATCGTTGAAGACATGCGTATTCCTCAGGGGATGAAACTCAAAAAAGATGAAAATCATGGATTCACGGAACCGGACAACTGGATAGGTGATCTCCTCCTTGTTTCAGAAAAAGGAGAAGAAGAAGCACGCCTCAGAAAACCGTATTGCTATGATGCATCGGGAGCCGGAATCCGGGCATCCTATCAGCTCAAAACAGAAAATGGAAAACCTGTGCTTACCATACGCATCCCTTCCGCATGGCTCAGCGACCCGCTCCGTACGTATCCTGTTACAATTGACCCGCTGGTAAGCGGCCCTTTGGCATTATGGTCAGGTGGGAATACACCCTCCTGTGTCTATCCTTCATACAGCCCGGACACTTTGCAGGTAACGATTCCCGGAAAAATTACGGTCAGCGGATTCTATGTCTCGACCAACTATTATGCCGATCCGAGCAGTACAGCCATATTGAAACAAGGCAGGCTTTACTTCACCACTTCCTGTACCGCTTCTCCGGTTTTTGCCGTGCAGGATACAATTGCCGGGAACCTTCCGGGCTATGCCTATCTGACCAACTATGATTTGCGTACCCCCCTGCTTTGCTGCTACCCTCAGCTTTGTACTCCCAGAACTTTTACCCTGGTGCAGCATCTGGCCCGTACAACACCAAGCACCGGATGTAACATGAATTATATCTATTACGATGCTGCTGCATCCAATCCTTTCTCAGCTTATGTGGAAGGTCATACGGTAGAAACGTATGCGGGTATGTGGACCGGGACTCCGGCATCTATCTGTTCCAATACGAGTACTGTTACCGGAACTGTTTATGTGCGTTATGGTGTGCCCCCCTATCATATAACACATCCATGGTATACAGGATCCGTAACAGGTGGTGTAGCATCGGGTTGCAGCACGGGAGCAATTGCCCGATCCATGGTCCTGAATATTCCCGGCTTCCCCCGTGTTTGTGATACGATCAGCGGACTTCAGATCCCTCCTCCACTCGTCATTGATGCCTGCGGAGATACGGTAAGCGGAATTCCTGCAGCCCATGTACATGTCAATGAAGCCCCTACTGTATCAGCTCCCCCTGCGCTGGCTTGTTCCGGCGCTCCGGCTTCCATAGCACTCAGTTCCTGTGTTACCGGCAGTACCTATAGCTGGTCAGGTAACAGCAGTACCGGTACTTCCTCTCCTATCATAACCACACTTGTCAATACAGGCAGCGTCGCCGACACGATACGCTTTACCGTTACCGCAAGCGCCAACGGCTGCACATCAGTACCCCTGATCATTCCGGTTACAGTTGATCCTGAACCGCCGGTAGCATTCAGTTTCAGTCCAAATCCGGCTATCGCAAATACAACCGTTGCTTTCACGGATAATACGGTGCTCACTGCAGGTACAAAAATCAGCTGGGCCTGGAGTTTTGGAGATAATTCATCCTCTGCGCTCCCCAATCCGGTGCATGTTTTTGCCGTACCGGGTACATATACCGTTTGTCTGGCACTGACAACCAGCCACGGATGTATCGATACCACATGTAAAGACATGCTTGTTATTCCTGCCCGTATTGTCGCTCCCAATATCATAACACCCAATGGTGATCATATAAATGATGAGCTGGCATTTCAATACCTGGAATATTTCGGATCCAACAACCTGAAAATATATGACCGCTGGGGAAGGCAGCTCCTCGATCAGGATAATTATGCCAACAACTGGAACGGAAACGGATGTTCAGACGGTACCTATTATTATGTATTGAGCACTTCTGACGGGAAGATCTATCCCGGTTATGTGGAGGTATTCCGGGGTAAGTAAATCATTTATGTTTTTTCATTTCCTCCACACTAACCCAGCGGGCATCCTGAACAATAGCCGAATCAAGGGGTATATGCCGCTCCAGCGCTTTCTTTTTAACGGCTTCCAGCCATACCGGGTCACGTTTAATCTGCTCTACAGTTTCTTTAACCATATCAAGCAGCTTATCTTCTTCTGTCACTTCATTAACTTCCGGCACTGTGGACTGGGTATCATTCAGATGATTTTGTGTGTATATATAAGAGGCATTCTGATCTACCAATGAATCAACTGTAATGCCGGTCTTCCTGGATTCCTTCTCAAGATTCAGCATCCATTCACGCGTGCCACGGATATTTCGTTTAGTCTCATTGAGCTCTGAAATCTTTTTACGGAATTGTCTTTGGTTAGCATATGCTGCAGGACCGTTTTTATACATGTTATACACTTCTTCTATAAATCCCCAGCCCAGCTCTTTTAACGTGGCTTCGGTTGAAACCAGAATGATGGCATCAGAACCTTCCACCTTACGTTTCAGGTCATAATCTCCCACCTTGCCCACCTTGCCTTCCGGATTATAATTGAAAACCTGGTTATTGTAATACCAGAATTCATGTTTCGAAAAGCTGTGCTGAGGAAGCATCAGGAAATAGATTCCCATCCAGTAACTATCGGAAACGACCATAACCCTTGGTTTGAAAACAGCTGTTGTGTCCGTCCATTTCAGAACCGGATATGCCATTTTAAAATGAGGAAGGCGGCTGAAAAGATTCAGGCCTTCGGCAATATCCCCATCGGGTGTTCTCAGACTGTCGCTCAGTTCCACCTTTGAATAATCGAACCGGGCCATCTTGTGATTGAAAACCTTCTCCAGGTAACGCGACAGGGAATCGAAAGCGACATGCATTCCATAAACACTCCAGTGTGTACCTGTTTTTGGATAAAGCGGGTAGGGCATGGTTTGTTTGAGTTGCATAAACCAGGCATTGAAATCTATGCAGTGTATTCCATATTGTTTGGCATACTCCACATGTTTGAAATAGTTCGTTACAGGAGAAGGGTTTGCATAGGGTGCCGGAATATATTCAGGATAATAACTGGCTTTGCCGGGTGCAAAAGCAATGAGAAAACGAATGCCACGTTTCTCCAGGCTGTCTTGCACAAGCTTCAGCATTTCAAAACGTTTTTTCAGCTTGGCATCACCGATATAATCAAGTCCCGCATGTGCCTCGAGGTAATAAAGTTCATACAGAAATCCGGATTTTCCCATCACGACATCCTTGGCAAAAACCCGGCTGTAAGCCCTGTAATAAATTTCATTCCTCAGCCTGATCATGCTGTTTCTGAATCCAAACTGATCATTCAGATATTTTTCATGCGCCCGTGCATAAGACCCGTCGAACCAGGTATCGGAATTAAGGATGGTATCAGTTGCAGGAATCACTGCTCCTTCGAGTTTCTTTTCGCTGATCAGATGAAGCCTGTTTTGTACTGCAGGAAGAAGCATCACTCCTAACAGGAGAAAGAGGAGCAGTGCACTGACTATGTTATGTTTTCTTTCCATTCCTAGAATCTGAAATAAATAAAAGGATTGAAAGAGGAAGCACTGATAAGGGAAACGCAAACAATCAACATACAAGCTGAGATTGCACTGTAAATGACACTTTCCAGGATAGAACCTTGCTCAAAATAGATTCTGTTCTGTATTTTTTCCAGGGGTTTGAATGCGGCGAAAAACGAAAAGAATAAGGCCAGGCCTAATATTGTATACAATTCAGTAGTCTGGAAAGAGATGATGGTTGTCTCCCGGTGAAAAGCAAACAAGGCATGTATATAGGCTCCTGCTTTACCCAGACTCTCTTCCCTGAAAAAAATCCATCCTATAGTGACAAGCAGGAATGTAAGAAACATGGATGGCCATTTACCGAAGGCTTTGAGCCAGCGCCCCCACGCAAGACGCTCAAGCACCAGAAAGCTGCCATGATAAACACCCCACACAATAAAGCCCCAGCTGGCTCCATGCCAGAAACCGGAAAGAACAAAAACAAGCCATAGATTGAAATAGAGTCTACGCTTTGTTGACACCCGGTTACCTCCCAATGGTATATACAGATAGTTGCGCATCCAGGCACCCAGCGTGATATGCCAGCGTCTCCAGAATTCACTGATACTGCACGAGGTATAGGGATTATTGAAATTTTCCGGAAAACGAAACCCGAGCATCTGACCAATGCCTATTGCCATGTCGGAATAGCCGGAAAAATCAAAATAGATCTGCATAGTATAGGATAATGCTCCGAGCCAGGCTACACCACTGCTAAGTGTTGTGGTATCCGATTTGAACACCAGGTCGGCATAACTGCCAAGGGTATTGGCCAGGATAACCTTTTTGGCGAGCCCGATTATAAAACGATGCATGCCTTTCAGGGCCATACTGTAAGTAAACGTCAGGAAACGTCCGGTGATTTGATCGGCTATTTCCTTGTAGCGTATGATAGGTCCTGCAATAAGCTTTGGAAACAGAATAATATAAAGCTGGTAATGGAGGAAATTTGTCAGAGGCTTGTGCTCTCCCCGGTATACATCTACAACATAGGTGAGGCTTTCAAAGGTATAGAAGGAAATTCCGATGGTAACACTACATCAAGCAGGGTGAAAGGCTCTGTGCCCATTGCTCCAAGCAGTTCATTGATATTGGAGATGAAAAAATTTGCATACTTAAAATAAAACAACAGCCCTACGTTCATACATACTGAAAGGACAAGCAGGAATCTGCGTAAACTCCTTTTTTGTTGCCTGTACATCAGCCCGACCAGAAAAAAGTCGAGCAGGGTAGTACCCAGAATAACAAATATAAACCGGGGTGCTCCCCAACTGTAAAAACCTATACTGAGGATCAAGAGCAGGTAGTTTTTGAAACGGTCGGGACACAGGTAATATACCAGCAAGGCCGCCGGCAGAAAATACAGAAGAAACAGGATACTGCTGAAAACCATAGGAGTTGATCGCAGGGGTGAACCCTGATGTCTTAAAATCAGCATCCAAATTACGCAGATTTTCCAAATCTGTTGAATCTGTCAGACACAGAGCTTATTACAGTGATGGACATCACAAAAGAGTATGATGGATTTTATAGAGTGTATGCATGATAATGCATCAATTTGAGTAGAAATCAGGATAAGTATGAGCAAGGCGGTGTGGTGTTGCTTGGTTATTTTACTGGCTGATCCGGAGTGTGCTTGCATTGGCTATTCCCAGGTGAAGACAGATGACAAGCCCCGTACCTTGCCTGGTTATGATCATCTTCTGTTCAATGGGGTGGTTATGTGCTCACGTTGCCACATTCCTTCCGGATCAAAAGCAATATCCTTCCGTTCCGAAATACAGATATGGAATCACAGTGCCGGAATGAGGGTGTTCTCAACTATCAGCAGCCGGGACAGCCTCGGTTTCCGTCTCAATCTGGGTTTCCCTGCTCCATTGGAAGGCTCTTCTCAATGTCTGACTTGTCATGATGCCTCTCTTGCCAGAAGTGTTTCCAGTTTAACGGGAACTACTTTGATTGAAAGTCGCCATTGCGACAGTGGGAATCCGGACATGGAAATGAGCTGTTCGGGGGTGAACAGACATCACCCGGTATCCATTAATTACGGCAAAGCCCGCGAAGCAGGCAGGATACCCCTGAGAGCTGAATCGACCTATTTGTCTGGTTTGTTTTGTGATTCAATTAAATTCGGTTGTATACTAAGCCCGGTGAAGACTACCGGTTCACTGCTGGAAAAAGGAAAGGTGGAATGCAAATCCTGCCATGCCGTACACAGTAATCAGCTTCATAATCTCCGGATCACGAATAAAAATTCCCAGTTATGCCTGGCTTGTCATGTCTATTGAAAGAATAATGAAAATCCTATCTTTATCCGTCACAAACTCCGGCATTCCATATGTCCCTTCAGATTGCATCATTGAATTCAGGCAGCAATGGCAACTGCTATTATATAAGCTCGGGCACGGATGCCGTACTGATAGATGCAGGCCTTTCATGCAGGGAAACAGAGAAAAGAATGAAACGCCTGGGTCTGGAGATGGATCGGGTCAGCGCCCTGTTTATTACCCATGAGCATTCGGATCATATACGCGGTGTGGAAGGCATCAGCCGTAAGCATAATCTTCCGGTGTATATTACAGAATCCACTTACAAACACAGCCGGCTGGGAATTCACAAAGATCTGCTCAGGAATTTTAAAGCCGGTGAGGAGATTAATGCCGGGACATTATCGGTTATCCCCTTCGCCAAGCTGCATGATGCTGTTGACCCCCATAGTTTTCTTGTAAAAGGCATGGGAATTACCATCGGTGTTCTCACAGATATCGGATATGCCTGCGAAGAGGTGACCCGTCATTTTCAGCAATGCGATGCTGCTTTTCTGGAATGCAACTACGATGAGGATATGCTGGAAAACGGACGTTACCCCGTCTACCTGAAGAACAGGATAAGAAGTGAAAAAGGACACCTCTCTAATAAACAGGCTGCTGAATTGCTTGTCCATAAATCAGCTTCCTTGCATACATTATTACTATCTCACCTTTCCAAAGACAATAATGCCCCGGAACTGGCTTTGGAACTTATCCGCAAATATGCCGGAAATACATTTGTTGAGGTGGCTTCCCGCTATGCGGAAACCCCTGTGTACGAAATCGGAAAAAACGGAATAACCCCCAAACCTGGTAAAAACAAAGCCGGATCCGCACAAATGGCTCTGTTTTAACCCGATCAGGATAATTTACCTAAGCTCTTCAGAATATTAAATTGTGAAAAATCTTGTAAGTTATCCTGTGTCCGGCCCTCCTTATACAGGAAATACTGTATACTAAACAAATCAGGATCAGCGTCTTGAGGCTGCCTGATCCTCTCTTTTAACTTCAGTATAACATGCCGTCAGTTATAAACATAATAAAATATGATGTCAGACATGTTTCCTTTTGCCTATCTTCGCCGACGAAAACCGGGGACTGGAACGAGAATTTTAGGAATTCGCATATTCCGGCCCTTTACGCTCAGAAAAATTGAAGTTCCTTGTATATCCTTAAACAGTTAATATAACCTCATGAAAAACACACACTTACAAACACAATCCTGCCTTAACACAATTAAAACAGCACTCGTCATCCTTGCCCTGACCTGCGGTTTTCAGCACTCTTTTGCTCAACTCGGCAACGGAGTTGTTTTTCAACCCATGCATATATTGGGTGAAAGCATTACGCATATGGATGTTTCCGGTTCTATCGTACGTTGCGACAGTACAAATACCATCCATCTCAAGGTTTTTAATGAAAACAATTCGGTTCAGACAGCCTCGTTTCAGATTATAGTAAGAAATACGGCTACCGGCGATAATTTCACAGCTTCTGTAAACATACCTAACCTTCCTGCTTTAGGTACCCTGGAAGCCGATTGTTCAGGCAATGCTTCCCTGGCACCTCTTGTCATAAACCTGCCAGCTTCTTACGACCCTGCTAAAACAATTATGCATATCAGTTTCTAAATCTTTTCTCACTTTATATTATATAGTAACAGAAACACACCGATGAAAAAACTATTCCCATTTATTTTTACCTGCCTGTCCTTGCTGGCAGTATCAATTGCTTCGGCTCAAACAGTAACTGCCGGGTATACAATTAAGACCATTACACAGGGGGGCTTGCTTGCCGGACAGATTCTGGACGGTGTGGCTGCCGATGCAACAGGCACAGTTTATGTTGCAGGTGTAACCACTGCTTACAGCAGCAACTTTAATCTGTATAAGATAACCCCGGCAGGAGTCGTTTCCCTGTTAGGATCATATGCTTATTCCAGTACGGAAGTGGTGAAAATGGCTGTAAGTCCTTCCGATCAGGATATCTACGTGCTCGACGGAGGTTCCGGTACAATTCGCAGGATAGATCACCTGAACGGTTCAGCATCGATCTTTTGCAGCGGTGTTGGAAGCGGACGTCATGGACTGAACTTCGATCCTGCCGGTCAGCTTATCATCGGATTTGAAAGTATGACTGACTTTTCACGTGTTACGGCTTCCGGCCTTGTGCACCTTGGACATTTAACAGCTTCCGTAACCAACGGAAACCACGGTGATAGTTTTGGTATTCAGCCTGACGGAACCTATGTGGTATATTGTGATTGTGGCGGACAGAATAACTTTGCCATCAACACCACCGGTCATACAGACGGGGCTAATTACGGCTCCCTGGCCTGGACCGGAACAACCAATATTTTTAATGCATACAATGCAGGTTGTGGCTACTCGAACGGAGCCATTGACCCGAACACAGGTGATGTATATTCCTGTATTTCCAACTTCGGAAACGGCAATAACCGTATCCTCTTCACCAGTGCTACCGGTGGAGCAACCACCATTTTTCTGGATGGTGCATCAGGCATTACCGATCTGAGTTTCGGAGGAGAATCCAGCGGAGGTCATTGCAACAGTCTCTACTATGTTGACAGAAATACCAACGGGGTGTATGAAATACCCATGAACAACTGCTGCTCCCCGCAACCGAATGCCGTTACTGTTACCGGTGGTGGTACATTTTGTGGAAGTGCTACCCTTACTGCATCAGGTGGTAACGGAGGAGATATCTATTATGAGGGAACGGATAACAACGGAGTTTCAACAGCCAATGCTTCAACAAGCCAGGTTGTAACCACATCCGGAACCTATTATTTCCGTTCTAAAATCGCCGGTGGATGCTGGGGTAAACAAGGCAGTGCTGTCGTAACTATATTACCGGCTCCTGCTGCTCCTGTCATTTCACCTGCAAATGTTTCCTATTGCGCCGGCAGCTCAACGACAACAACATTATCGGTTCCGGTTACTTCTTCCACTTCGGCTGTGACATACAACGTAACGGCTTCAGACCTTGTTAACTTTCCTAATAATTGCGGTAGCGGATCCCTGTATGGCAGCGGACAATCCGGATTTACCTGGACCGATGCCGGTAATGGTATCGTAACCAACGTACAGATCAGTTTCTCCGTAGGTGTTGAATGCTCACAGGGTGGACATACATCCACCTTTAACGGAGTTGCTGCACCTAATTTTACAACTACCAGCGGATGGTGCTCCTGCAGTGCTCCTTCAACACCTCAGATATACACGGTCAATGTTTCTCCTGCCAACTATAATATGGGTGGTCTGAATACATTCTTAATGAGTGCAAATACATTCGGTCTGTTTCCGGCCGGTTCTTTAGGAGGGAATTATGCTCAGGTTACTGTTACGTACGGAGCTCCTCCGCTAAGCTGGAGCCCGGGCGGCGAGACCACCAACAGCATCACAGTTTCTCCTTCAGCCACTACCAATTATATGGTAACGGTAAAAGGCGGCAATGGTTGCAAATCCAGTGCTCAGGCAACAATCACTGTAAATCCTGCCGCAGTTGCAACTGCAACAAGCAACAGCCCGGTGAATCAGGGAAGCACACTTAGCCTTACCGCTACAGGTGGCGTAACCTATTCCTGGACAGGTCCGAATGGTTTCAGTTCTACCCTTTCAAATCCATCTGTAACCAACGCTCTTTCCGCTGCTGCCGGAACCTATACCGTTACAGCAATTGATGCAAATGGTTGCACTGCAATTGCAACGACGGATGTTATTATCAATACTACTCCTGCCGGAGCATTGAATTTTGACGGTGTAAATAACATTGTCTCCATTAACACCACTGCTGCAGTCAGCAACCTCGGAAACGGTCTGACTATGGAAGCCTGGATCAACCCCAATGATGTATCGAATGTGAATTCCGTTATACGAAAAACCGGTGACTACGATCTTATTGTAATCAATGGGTTCCTCTACGCTGAAGTATGGCCGGTGGGTGGCGGAAACTGGAAACAAATTACAGGATCTACACCGATTCCCGCAAATGCCTGGACGCACATTGCTGCCACATGGGATGGAACAAATTGCATATTGTTTGTCAACGGAGTGGTAGACCCATCCACATCCGTGTCAGGCGGTGGATATTCTTCCGAAGGATTGAATCTTGGTAAATCCTCCATCTATGCACAGGCTTTTCCGGGATCAATGGATGAAGTCCGTATCTGGAGCCGCCCGCTTTGTCAGTATGAAATACAAAACAATATGAACTGTGAGCTGGCTGCCGGACAAACAGGCCTGGCCGCTTACTATCAATTTAACGAAGGGTTTGTAAACGGTAATAACACAGCTATCACCACGCTTTATGATGCAAGTGGTAATGGCGGAGACGGTACACTGAACGGATTTACCCTTAGCGGAAGTACTTCCAACTGGGTTGACGGACATGTAAGCGGAACCTGTGGCACATTTGTTCCTCCGGTTGCAACAATCACCCCGGGTGGTTCAACTACCTTCTGTCAGGGAGCTTCTCTTACCCTCTCGGCAAGTATTGGTGCATCCTATCTGTGGAACACCGGAGAAACCACTCAAACAATTTCAGTTGCTTCTTCAGGAACATACAGTGTTGTAGTAATCAATGCCGGTGGGTGTTCAGCAAGTGCAAGTGTTGCGGTTACGGTTAACCCGAATCCTGTAGCAACCATCTCTTCCGTGGTCAATGTGGCCTGTGCAGGAGATGCTAACGGAAGCGCCACCGTAAACGCCAACGGCGGAACAGCTCCTTATGTTTATTCCTGGAGCACTTCACCTGTACAAACAACAGCTGTTGCCAATAGCCTCGGTGCCGGTACTTATTCCGCCACAGTAGTTGACGGGAATGGTTGTTCGGGATCTGCAACAGCAACACTTATTCAAAACGACACGATATTGCCGATTGCGATTGCTCAGAATGTAACGGTTCAGCTTGACGCAAGCGGAAACGCTTCGGTAACTGCTGCCCAGGTGAATAACAGTTCCAGCGATAATTGCGGAATCGCTTCTGTAACGGTTGCCCCAGGCTCCTTTACCTGTGCCAATGTTGGTGCAAATGCGGTTGTACTGACTGTAACCGATGTAAACGGAAATGTATCCACTGCCAACGCTACAGTAACGGTTCGGGATAATATCGCTCCGAATGCTGTTGCTCAGAATGTAACGGTTCAGCTCGATGCCAGCGGAAACGCTTCGGTAACTGCTGCTCAGGTGAATAACGGTTCCAGCGATAATTGTGGAATTGCCACTATTACAGTTGCTCCAAATACATTCACTTGTGCCAATGTTGGTGCAAATGCGGTTGTTCTTACAGTGACCGATGTAAACGGAAATGTATCCACTGCCAATGCTACAGTAACGGTTCAGGATAATATCGCTCCGAATGCTGTTGCTCAGAATGTAACTGTTCAGCTTGATGCAAGCGGAAACGCTTCGGTAACTGCTGCTCAGGTGAATAACGGTTCCGGCGATAATTGCGGAATTGCCACCATGACGGTTGCTCCAAATACATTCACTTGTGCCAATGTCGGCCCCAATGCGGTTGTGCTTACTGTAAGAGATGTAAACGGAAATGTATCCACTGCCAATGCTATGGTAACTGTTCAGGATAATATCGCTCCGAATGCTGTTGCTCAGAATGTAACGGTTCAGCTTGACGCCAACGGAAACGCAAATGTAACAGCTG
Source organism: Bacteroidia bacterium (assembly GCA_044448685.1). Classification (GTDB taxonomy): domain Bacteria; phylum Bacteroidota; class Bacteroidia; order Palsa-965; family Palsa-965; genus Palsa-965. The sequence goes on along the minus strand of JBIOHC010000043.1, from coordinate 7,192 downwards.
CTATGATTAACAATGGTTCCACTGATAATTGTGGCATTGCTTCCATGACCGTTGCTCCATCTGCTTTCACTTGTGCCAATACAGGCGCGAATGCCGTTGTGCTTACAGTAACCGATGTAAACGGAAACGTTTCAACGGCTAATGCTACCGTTACTGTTCAGGACAATATTGCGCCGACTGTTCTCGCCCGGAATCTTACCATTCAGCTTGATGCAAGCGGAAATGCTTCCATAACTGCCGCCCAGCTTAATAACGGTTCGTTTGATAATTGCGGAGTCGTTTCCGTACAAGCCATGCCAACTTCATTTACCTGTGCCAATGTAGGTCCGAATACTGTTAAATTAACGGTTATGGATGGCAGCGGCAACTCTTCAACTGCAAATGTCATTGTAACGGTTCAGGATAACATTGCTCCGAATGCTATTGCGCAGAATGTAACGGTTCAGCTTGATTTCAATGGAAATGCCGTAGTGACCGCAGCTCAGGTCAACAACGGATCGAATGATAATTGCGGAATCGCTTCAATAACCGTTAACCCGCATTCCTTTACCTGTGCCAATACCGGTGCGAATTCAGTTGTGCTTACGGTTAAGGATGTGAACGGAAACGTTTCAACAGCCAACGCTATTGTAACTGTTCAGGATAATATTGCACCGCATGCTATAGCCCAGAATGTTACCATTCAGCTCGACGCCAGAGGAAACGCATCAGTATCCGCTGCACAGGTCAATAATGGTTCAACAGACAATTGCGGAATTGCTTCCATGACAGTTACACCGGGCACATTTACCTGTGCCAATGTCGGTCCGAATGCAGTTGTGCTTACCGTGAAGGATGCCAGCGGAAATGTAACAACAGCGAATGCCACAGTAACGGTTAAGGATAATATTGCTCCGGCTGCCATTGCTCAGAATGTAACTGTTCAGCTTGATGCAACTGGAAACGCAAGCGTTACAGCGGCACAGGTTAATAACGGTTCCACTGATAATTGCGGAATTGCTTCTGTAACGGTTGCACCAAGCACTTTTACCTGTGCAAATGCAGGTCCGAACACAGTTGTGCTGACAGTAAAGGATGTAAACGGAAATGTATCAACTGCTCATTCAATTGTGACCGTTCAGGACCATATTGCTCCTGTCGCCAGCTGTCAGAGTATTACCGTTGCCCTGGATGCAAACGGTAACGCAACAGTAACCGCTGCCCAGATTAATCATAACAGCACAGATAATTGCGGAATCGCCTCCATGAGTGTTACACCGAACACCTTCACCTGTGCAAACTACGGTGCCAATGCAGTCGTGTTCAAGGTAACGGATTTGAGCGGTAACACTTCTGCCTGTAATGCAACAGTGACTATTACCGACAACCTGGCCCCGGTTGCCAATTGTCACAACGCAACTGTGTATCTTGATGCAAGCGGTCATGCTTCCGTCACGGCAGCACAGATTAATAATGGCAGCACGGATAATTGCGGAATAGCTTCCGTTACCGTTGCTCCGAATACCTTTACCTGCGCCAATGCAGGACCAAATGCAGTGACACTCACTGTGAAGGATATTCATGGAAATGTTTCAACATGCACTGCTTCTGTTCTGGTTGCGGACAATACCCCTCCTACGGTTATCTGTAAAAATGTATCTGTAACCATTGTATCGGGTTCTGCATCCATTACTGCTGCTCAGGTTAACAACGGAAGCTTTGATAATTGCGGAATTGCAAGCATGTCCGTTAGCCCGTCCAGATTCACTTGCGCAGATATAGGCACCAAATCAGTCACACTTACAGTTACAGATGTTCATGGTAACAGCGCTACCTGCCAATCGACGGTTACAATTAACGGTGTGTTGCCAAGCTGTATCGTAAGCTCTTCTTATTCATGCGATAATGATGATTCAGAGGAAGACGGAGGTCATGAAGGAGACGGTGGAGGTGAAGGTGATGGAGAACACAGCGGAGACGGGCATGACGGTGGTGATGGTCATGACGGATCCAAACCTGCCAATGCAACTCAGATATACCTCGGTTACGGTCCGCAGACAATTTGTGTAAGCGTTACCCCGACAGGAGGAAGTTCATTCACTTATTCCTGGAGCGGAACCGGTCTGAGCTGCTATACATGTCCGAACCCGGTATTCAAACCAACCGCTCAGGGTAATTATACACTTACTGTTACCTGTATCAATAATTACGGATGTACATCAACCTGCAGTCTGGTGATTTGTGTGCTCGATATACGTGTACCGAAATCGGATAATAAAGTCTACATCTGCCACGTACCTAACGGAAATACGAACCTTGCACAGACTCTGGCCATCAGCGTGAATGCAGTGGAAGACCATCTGGAGCATCACACAGGTGATCACCTGGGTCAGTGCAACCAGACTTGCGGATCGAGCCATGAAATGCTTACAGATGCCGTCATTGAAGATGTGATGACCAGCCTGAATGTAATCACGTATCCGAATCCTTTCAGCAATGGATTCCATGTTGAAGTAATTTCCGAAAACACGGACCTGATAACCCTGAAATTGTTCAGTGTAACCGGTCAGTTAATGGAAGCTATGGAAACAGCCAATCCTGATCAGCAGATCCTGCTTGGATCCAATGTTCCGAACGGAATGTACTTCCTTGAAGTACAGCAAAGCGGTAACAGAAAAGTGATAAAGGTGCAGAAAGCACAATAAGTAAATAAGAGTTTTAGAAACAAAAGAGCCGTCTCCGAAAGGGACGGCTCTTTTGTTGGGCTTAGTTTATTTCGTACAACCGGCTTTGCAAGTACAATTTTTGTCGCCGGGCATACAGTCGGGCGTGCAAGGACGACTTATGCAATCCTTGTTGTTGGGGCATTCAGGTGGATTGCTCTTATTACAGGCAGAAAAGGAGAGCAGGGCAAGGCAGGTGAAAATTACAAGGAAGCTGAAGGGATACATCAATTTATTCATATTGGAGGACTTAATTATTTTTTAAAGCATGTATGGCTAATTCGGATTCAGGCAGAGTTCCATTAAGGTATTGAAGCAACTGTGTCGAGGCGATTTGTGAAAATTCGCGAAATACTTCCTCTACTGTCCAGCCTATATGCGGGCTTAGCATAACGTTATCCAGTTGTCTTAATGGAGAATCAGGGGGTAGGGGCTCTTTGACAAATACATCCAGTCCAGCTCCGGAAAGGTGGCCTGACCTCAGGCATTCAATCAAAGCGGATTCATTCACTATTTCTCCTCTGGAGGTATTAATAAGTATAGTTCCCTGCTTCATGCGCAATAATCTTTCCCTGTTCAGGAGCTCTTTAGATTCAGGAGATAAACGCAGATGTATGCTTAAAACATCACTCGTCTGCAGCAGCTCGTCCAGAGGCAATCGAGGAATATTATCAGATCCTGCATTCGTACTGCCGGGTCTGGCCCATGAAACGACTTCCATCTTAATAAGGGTTTCACAGGTAGTAGTTTTTCATTAAATCACTCACCCAGGCCGGTTGCTTTATTTCACACCGGGGTTGAAATTCCCTGAATACAGGTTTTATATCCAGCACAGGGGTGCCATCAATGGCATCGAGGTATTTTACCGTAATGATCCTTCCCTTGTGTGCTAACAGTTCTACAGTGCACAGACCGATGCTGTTGGGCCTGTCTTTTTTCCGTTGAGCGAAAATGCCTACTGAAGGATATGTTGGATTTCCTCTTGGTCGCCCGGAAAAGGCGATATCGTTGCTGTTTACCTTATTGAAGGAATAAATTATTTCCAAATGAGAAAAATCCGAAATATGATCGAATGCCTCGGTCGGGATATTTTCAACGAGTTCTATTTCAGCTGTTATTTCACCCCAATGATCATCAATAGGCTCTTTTCTTATGTTTTTTACGATAGCAACAGGGCTTAGAATAATTTCCATAATGGTTGAGTAAAGGGTATTGCAAAGTTTAAGGTAAGGAATTTTTCTTTGGCCTGCCAGGACAGATTAATTACCACCGGAGGATGCTGGATATATGATTTTTAGGGAAGATTTGGGTTGCATTTTGCAAAAAAGGAAACATTTAGTTACTTTCGACCTCCAAATTCCCCGAATAAGACTGTCTTAAGCGGAAATGCCCAGATGGCGGAATCGGTAGACGCGCTGGTCTCAAACACCAGTATCTTCACGGATATGCCGGTTCGACCCCGGCTCTGGGTACGCTTAAAATGCTTTAAACCCCTGTAAACATAACGTTTCAGGGGTTTTTTGTTGGAGGTTTGCGAAACCAGTGCGAAACGAATGGAGTTTTAAGCCGTAAATCATGTTGATCCTATCCATGCGGTTGGTGGATACAACACTTTAGCCTGACCAGGTTGACCCAGATTCCTTTAAAGTAATCCTCGTTTAAAGCCCTCCCAGCTAGGGCTTTTTTAGCTTCAAATGGGCTATATACTTTGTGCTGGCCAGATTCTGTTCCAGGTTCCATACCCTCTCCCCAAAATATTTTCACAATTCTTCAGTTTTTAAGAGCTTTTATAAAATTCCAACATATTTATTTAATATATAAGGTACCTGGTTCATTCCAGGCATAAAAAAAACAATATGAATAATGAAACACTTACTTAAAAGGAAAAAACCACTTGACCGTAATACCATGTTTGTACTACTGGCCCTAATCTATTTTGGATACCAAGAGGGCATCCATCTAGCTAACATTCTTAAAGACGTGATAATTTATATGTTGGGAATGATTTAAAGGAAGTGCAGGAATTACTGAAACATTCGGTTCGTAATGCAGTGGGAGCCTGGTTGTAGTCCAGGCTTCCATTTACCTGATATAACTTACTGATGCCCTGTAACAATAGGAATGTTTGTACCATCGACTATTTTATTTTAGAATCATCGATTACAATATCAAGTTTGTCCACTAATTCTTGATAGAGGGCGTCATAAGTTAAACAAATGACTTTTTTCTTATGAATATCAACATTTTCCATCCGCCAATCTAGGCGACTTTGGGACCCAGGTGGCATCGATATTGCCCTTCCAATGACTAGAATTGCAGTATATTCAATTTTCGCTGTGCCAAAATGCTGCGCAAACTTATTAGTTTTTGAGTAATCATCCAGACGGTAAAACCAGTCAACTATTTGACTAAATCCATGTTCAAATCTGGCGGACCAATCATGTTTTTTGGTTTTTGAATTTTTCAGCCCCTTAAATACGCTGTACCTTTTCGCGTCTTCAAATTCAACAAATAGATATTTCTCCTTTTTTCTATCTGCTATCGCAAAGTCAGCATAAAATTCATTAAAGATGTTAAATTCTTCTTTGTAGAATCGTGGCGAATCAATATTCATCTTACCCATTAATAATAAGAGATTTTTTCTTACTTTAAAAAATTTAAGTAAGCGTTCTTCACCTATATTTTTGTTCTTGCCGTCAAGAATCTTCTTAAAAGCAGCTAGATCTTTATGGCAAGTAGCTATATTTAATTTGCCTTGTTTCATAGATTGCGACCCTCCTGTCTAAGTATTATGTCTATGACAACAATTCCGTAATCTGTTTTTTGAACTAAAACCCTAGTAAGTTCGACCCGAAGTACACGAAGTGGCTTTCCTGCAATAGAAATAATTGGGTATTTGTTTAAATAATTTGCATCAAGAATTGTCTTTTTTAGTTCATTATTGATGTGATTTTGTGTATCAGAGTCTAATCCTTGAAATGCAATTTTTGCTTTTAAAGAAAAACTGATATTTTCATGCTGTTTCACTTTTTCATGAAATCCTTACGTATCAAATCCCAACCCCTTCATCGGAGGATGCTTATGTTTTGAATGTGGCATATAGAAAGATGTTCGCTGCTTTGGCCTTGGCGATTCAAACAGGACAAATTCAACGCTGTCAAAACAATTCTGCACTCCCTGGTGAAGCCTTGAAGCTTATTGACGTTATTAATCAGGGAATTCAGGCTGCTTTGTCGCAGAAGGATATTGTAAGTCAAATGTATTTCAGTGTCGACAAAGCCCTTGTTTATCGTCTAATGAATCGATATGATTTGGCAATGCCTGTGCTGGAAGATGTGCAATCTTGGGTTCCTGTGAATTATGCCAGTTACCCCCAAGGATACAATTGCCTATTTTCCTTGGAAACTCAGGTGCTAAACGGGACTCTTTCCCCGGAATTCTTCAGCACGGAACTTCATAAATGCATTCCTAGCTCAAGAAGAAGTATTCCTAATAGAAATAAAGATATTGATACTAACACGAAGGGATCTGATATTAAATCAAACGCAATTAGTGTTTATCCAAATCCCGCTTCGGATGAGCTCGTTTTTGAGACCACTAATGTTTATGGGCAGTACCAACTATCAATTTTCGATGTATCTGGAAAGCAAGTCTATTCAAAAGTTCTTACCGGGCAAATTGAAAAGTTGAACCCTTATGAAGTAGGTTTGTCAGGAGGAATTTATTACTACAGAGCCATACAAAATGGTTCTGAAATTGGGTCAGGGAAATTCATCATTACGGGCCAGAAATAGAGCGTATATTTGTTGATAATATCAACACCGTAAAAATGAAGTCAGCCCTATCTAAATATTGGCTTATCCTAATATGCTTGTTTAATGAGCCGATTCAGGCTCAGATTATTTCAACCATAGCTGGAGATACAATTCATGGCTATTCTGGAGATAATGGACAAGCAACTTTAGCCGAATTGAATGGGCCTACAGGAATAGCACTTGATGTATCTGGCAATCTTTTTATTGCAGATTATTGGAATCACGTGGTTCGCAAAGTTGATGCCTCCACAGGCATAATTTCGACATTCGCAGGTAATGGTACCTCGGGATACGCCGGCGATAGTGGTCAAGCTTCATTAGCCTCGTTTTATAACCCTCAAGCCCTCGCTTTTGATTCAGTGGGTAACCTATACATAGCGGACGAAATAGGATACGTACGTAAAGTAACAATGTCTACGGGAATTATTACTACTGTGGCCGGATCCTCTTCGGGGAGTGTGGCAGAAGGAATACCTGCTACCTCATACTACTTTCATGCTCTTACAAGCATTGCTTTTGATAAAAAGGGTAATTTGTACATCGCCCAGTCATCAAACGGTCGCGTACATAAGGTAAACGCAACTAGCGGAATTATGAACACATATGCTGGTGGAGGCACAACCCTGGGAGATGGCGGCCCAGCCACTTCAGCACTTGTAGGTAGCCCTACGGGAC
>JBIOHC010000042.1:0-39457 GCA_044448685.1 Bacteroidia bacterium | reverse complement strand
CAAAAAAGGAGCCTATATGGGGTATACCCTTCAATTTAGCATTCAAATAATGCTCTACCCCATACAGTTCCCAGCTTACCTGATCATTGATAATGGCAGCGAAATTATTCTCCCTTTTGGTCAACGATTCATGCCTGACTTTTAACATTCCCCTTTTATACCAATATGAAGTAATTTTGCTGAACTCAATTGTTTCACCAGAACAATTTATTGAAGTCCTGTTTCCAGCATCTCCTGAAATTTCAATTTCCAGGCTATCAATCAGATCATTTGTATTGATACGTAAAAAATTAAAACCCTTGTGCTTCAACCAATCAGTAACATCATCTACAGAAGGCTCATACGCATCACAAACAATTAAAATCATACTCTTTACTTTATTTATTCTGTTGTAATGTGAAAACAACTGGATCAATCGTTAAATCGGGGCCAAAATCACCCGAGCCTGGATCCCAGTGGTCACAATGCAAAACTCCATCAAGATTGCAATCAATATCTATTTTATCGTTAGGCCCTCCGCCTCTTATGCTATTCATCCCTTTTATCCCTATTATACTATTATGGAAATCACCTAAAACTTCCAGCTTACTTATATTGCTTTTAGTCATCGTATTATTTGTTTAGTTTATAATAAATGTTTCATATACGCAACAAATATAAATCACCTAAATTCCTTATTCAAAATCCGATTCTTGTTATTTTAAGCATTCTCTTAATGCGGGAATAATTCAGATTACCTGAACTACAATCGATTATCTTCCTTTTTTTTTGGAATCAGGTTTTTGCAAATTCAGAACTTATACGTAGAGATGCTAAATGTGCCTACGTATTAATACGTAGACTTAATTACAACTTAATACTTATATTCGAGGGTGATAGCGTTTAGCTTGTGGGAATCATTTGCGCTGTTTTGCTTTTTTCTGTTTTTTTGCTTAGTCAAAAAAGGACAGAGAAAATTTTGTTTGGGCCAGCTATAGTAACAAACTACCCGAATAAAAACCCACAAACAATAATTCCCTTCTTCCTCCGTTAACCTCTTATCATCCCTCCACTTTAACTCATCACCACATGAAAAAACCACTCGTTTTCTTATTGGCATTGCTGTGTCTTGGAGGATGCCGCAAAGGACCTGTGCCGGAGTATCCGGCTGAATACACCATTACAGAAAAAGATAGGACACCACCTCCTCTTCCGGCGGCTTGTAAGCGTGCTCCGGTTTCGTCTGACAGGATGGAATTTTCCCCTCCTTCTCAAAAGGTCAGCTTTACTGTGCCCGCCGTAGCCTTGGCTACGGCTGACAAGGCCGAAATGCTCATCCGCAAGGCGACTATCAAACTGAAGGTGGAAGATTATGCAGGTGCACGTGCACACCTGGGTGGACTTATACATGCACCACAGGCATTGATCACGTCGGAAAATGAAATGAGTCTGGGGAAAAATATTACCAACAACCTGGTGATACGGGTACGGAATAAGGATTTTGATGCGGTAAGTGATGCCCTTTGTGCACTGGCAAGGCATGTGGATGTACGGTCCATGACTTTGGAAGATGTGACAGCTCAGTTTGTGGATGCTACTATACGCCTTAAAAGCAAGAAGGAGGTGCTGAAACAATATACAGAGCTGCTTAAAAAAGCCATGAAGGTGGAAGACATTATGGCTGTGGAAGACAAGCTGAGGGAAGTGCAGGAAGAGATAGAAGCCAAGGAAGGGGAACTTAATTTCCTGAGTGACCAGGTGAGTTACAGTACCATTTATCTGGAAATGTACCAGAGCCCGGTGCCGGTAGCAGAGGAAGCGCCTGGGTTTATGTCCCGGGGCAAAGAAGCCCTGCATTCCGGCTGGCATAGTGTGGAGAATGCCACACTCAGCTTTATAGGAGCATGGCCTGTATGGATTTGTGTGTTCGGTGCCGGAACCGGATTGATCCTGTTTATACGGAGAAGGAAGAGGGTTTTGAATAAGTGAGGAGAAAGCTCTAACTTAGTCATCACCCTATGAGATTCCTTCTTCCCTTTTTTCTTTTAATCCTTCTTTCTTCCTGCAGCCGCCTGGGGATAGAACGGCGATTGTACAGATCGGGGTATTATGTGGAGCATAGCTCCGGTGTTAAGGCAGAAGGACGAAGCAAAACAGTAATCAACAAACCGGTCATTGCTGAGGTTCGGACAAGGAATGCAACGAATGCCAAGGATGTTATGACTCCCCAAGCGCTTATTCCGGTCAAACAAGCAATACATACTCCTTTAAAAAGGGAAGTGTCCCATACAGAAAAAGATTATTCTGTAAGAAGTTCCCTGCAAAAAACAAAACAGGATGCCCGGACTCCTTCAGCATATGTAAAACGTCTTGCCTATGGTGCTGAAGGCTTTGGAGGGTTTTTATGGGGACTGGCAGCCTTGATCCTGTTCTTTTTAATTGTTGCTGCTCTCACCACGACATTTCCTGCGATGTCGCCTTATCTTGTCATACTCTTTTCAACGATACTCACGATAGCGGCAGAGTATTTGGCTTATACGTTGCTTACCTGATCACTTTCTTTTCCTCCTTGCATTCATCCTGTATTGTGTGTTGGGTTCGGGGCTGTCACAAACAACCATCACGGGTATGGCAAAGCCTGCTACAAAAGGTCGTGACACTACAACCTTTTCTTTTGTATTCTCATTTTTTAATCATGCCGAGGAAATTTTTAATGGCAAAATGATTTATAGCGCGAGCGGTGGAAATATAATCGTAAGCCGGGGGTCCTCCTGGTCAGATAAAGACACAGTATTGTACACGGCACCGGTTCAGAGGTGGTTCATAAGTGCACTCCTGTCTGTGAGACTGGATACCCTGCAGGAATACTATGGCAACAGATGTATTATGATAACCAGCGGGGATGAATACTTTATTTCAATTACCGATCACTCCATTACAAAAACCACCTTCCTGCATCATTACTATCACAAGCAGGTAGAGCAGGCAGTAAACTTGCTGAATGGGGTTATACCTGAAAAATATCGTATTCAATATGTAGGGCCGGATACGAAGCAGGATTGTAAATAAGGGGATTTTATTTTAATTGAAACTCCGTTTCAATTATTGATTTCATTTTCTTTTTTTCGTTGTCCTTTCTTTTGTTGCCAAAAGACGGCCAAGGTCCGGTGGACTTTGGAGGCTCCCGGCGGAGCCTGGACTTAGTCTCCTCCCTTTATTCTCGCGCGTAAGGCCTGACGGCGCACGATGCCGGGTAGACAGTGTGGAGCAATTGCGCCGTCTTGACTTTTTTGGTTCTTTTTGAGTTAAGACAAAAAGAACAAGAACAAAAGAAAAATTAAACAGGTCGCAACAAGCGACCTTGAAAATTTGGGGATCTCTGGTAAAAATCAAAGAGTTAGGGGAGGGATAAGGAGGGAAGGGTAACATACAGGTAACAAATCCTGCATAATCAAGCCTAATTTGTTACTGAAAAGACCATTAGGTTTTATTAGCTATCGTTGGGTTTTGTTACCCCTATTTTATCCGGCAATATTTCAAAGAACCACAAAGCAAATATAATCCCTTTCCGGCAAATATCCTCAACCTGATTTCAGGCCAAAATAAGCTCGTTTAAAAGCGAAGTATGACAAATGAAACTGACGTCACCAGAGGTTAGGTGACGTCAGTTAGACATCATGGACGGCTAAAAAATGGAATCTATGCAGCGGCAAGCAAGGCACTCTTCTTTCGCAACGATTCTCCTTTAAGTTCCATTCGGTGAGCCTGATGGACAATTCGATCAAGGATCGCATCGGCGATAGTTTGTTCACCAATAACCTCCGACCATTTATTAACGGGAACCTGTGAGGTTATAATGAGGGAGCCTTTCCCATGCCGGTCTTCAATTATTTCCATAAGCATAGCCCGGCCTGCCGAATCAAACGGATGGATACCAAAATCGTCGAGAATAAGAAGATCCTGCCGTTCAATTTTAGCGATCATTTTTGAATAGGAACCGTCAGCTTTGGCCATTTTAAGCTTCCCGATGAGTTTAGCGGTGTTGTAGTATAACACCCTAAATCCCATGCTACAAGCTTGATGTCCGAGGGCCGAAGCGATATGGCTTTTACCTACCCCGGCAAACCCAGTCATAAGCAGGACTTCATGCTTTGTGATATAAGAGCAGTCAGAAAGCCGCATAAGTTGGTTACGATCCAGATTCCGGTCAATTTTGAAGTTAATCTGCTCCATTAAAGCCTTATAACGGAAGCCAGCTCTAAGGGTCAGACCTGCGATGCTCCGATTTCGGCGATCATCCAGTTCGGAGTCCATCAGGTGCGAGACCATCTCATCAGGGGTGCAATCTTCCATTTTTCCGGATTCGAGGCTGGTTTTAAACAGCCTGTACATTCCGAAAAGTTTCAATTTTTTCATTTTTTCAAGTGTTTCTTCGTTCATGGTTTTGGTTTTTTTATTGGTTTTTGGTTTCTATTTATTAACTGTAATATTCTGTTCCTCGGATATTATCATGCTCCGGCATTTTTGATTCGTCTTTTTTTTCTGCATGGTTGAATTTATCAAGCCCTTTGTTCAGTATTTTTTTTATTACATCATAGCTGTAAATTTCATAGTCAAGGGCTCTTTGGCATGCTTTTGTCAAACGCTCCGCTCCATTTTTTTTACCCAGTTGTAAGATGCCGAGACAAACTTTGTGTCCTTGTTCTTCATGAGGTGTTTTTGAAAGCACCCTCGAAATATATAGCCGGACATCTTTGTGAATTTCAGCAGCCTGTTGTAAGATTCGATCGGACTCCAATTCAGCAACGAAACGGTGAGTGGGAGGTAGATGCTCTTTATCCGTTGTGTACTTCCATTCACTTTGTACCCGCTGATGAATAGCGATCCGCTCGCACTCAATATAGGCCTCTACAATATAACGGGAGTATAAAATCTTAACACGCTTCCCGATATAGCCATAAGGGACGCTATAATAATGTTTATCTGGGCTTAAACAGACATGTCCGTTTTTCATGACTGTGGCGAAAATCTGTTTTTTAAACTCGTAGCGAATAGCCGGAAGCGGCAATAGTGTTTTTTGCTCAATTTCTTCAAACTGTTGACGACGACTATAATCCCTTCCCGTTAATGGCAGATTGTTATGCACCTCCAGATGTATAAGGATTGCCTTGTTCAGTTCATCCAAGGAATAGAAAGTTTCCTCCCTCAGCTTGGCATAAACCCGGGTGTATAGGATGTTGATCGTAATCTCAACAAGGGCTTTATCGGTTGGTTGGTACTTCCTCGCTGGCACAACGGTGGTGTTGTAATGCTGGGCGAAATCAGCGAATGTTTCGTTTATCGTCGGCTCATATTTGTCACATTTTGTCACTGCGGACTTCAGATTATCAGGTACGATGGCTGCCGGAGCCCCTCCAAAATAATTCAGAGCATCTTCACAAGCCTGAATAAAATCTTCCTTTTGCTGTGTCATCACCGCCTGAGCATAGGCAAGCTGACTGGCACCGAGCACCGCAACAAATACCTCCACTGGTTTTGATTCACCCGATTGTTTGTCCTCAAACGATAATTTCTCTCCGGCAAAGTCAATGTAGAGTTTATCCCCTGCCTTATGCTCCCGGCGCATAATCGGGGAAATACGGGCTTTCCACCTGGCAAAGTGGAATAAGAATGCTGTAATTCCCGCTCCTTCAGGATTTTTCTTTTTATACTCTTCCCAAAGCAGGCGACGGGTTACCCCTGTCCGCTTCAATTCTTTGTCGATAACCGGGAAGAGATCATAAAGGATGCGGAGCCTTTCGGTTTTAGGTGTATCCTCAAGGGAGCCGAAAAGCTCCTCAAGATCCTTGTCATTGAGGGCGTCAATCTCGGAGAAAGACAGTCCGCTTCCTTTAAACTGTAGGGTAAGGGTTTTTAATACGCTGCGCCTGATACCTGTTTGGACAGCAATTTCTGATTGGGTTTGGTTTTTCGCATATAAGCTAAGAATGTGTCGGGTAATGCTCATGTTTTTTCTTTTTTTGTGGGACAAAGAAACAACGGGTGGAAAAACTGGTTTCCCACAAATACCCGAACACGACCAGAACAGGTCAAAAGTTTAACAATAGCTTAATTTTGGGCTCGTTTCTCGGCAGAATCGTATTCAAATATCACACCCGGTAACTCCACTCTGTCGAAAATGACCCGCACCTGGCGGGGAGTATAGTAATATCCGGTACGTTCGCCAACATGAGTTTCAATCTTTTTGATCCAAAGCTTCATGGTTTTTCTGTCTAACCCGTATATTTTGGCCAAGCCTGTTACGGTGTAGGGCTTGACATGGAATTTAATGTATCCTTGTTCGGTTTGTTCCATATGTATTTGTTTTGGTGTTTACGCAAGAAACCGCGATGCCGCAAAATGATTTTGCAGCGAAAAACAAATAGAATGGCTGAATGGCTATGGGATTTCGGAAAGTTAGGACAAATAATGGAAAAATGTTACCGCATATATGCTACACTATCCATTACTTACTCGTTGGGAGTCCTTAATATATTGCCTTATTTCAATTTTTTTGTCTTTATCAAGGTCTATCCCGGTTTCTAATAGCAAGGCAGTATGTATTTCTTCAGTGGTAAATCCGGTATCGTATTTATTTACGATTCGCTTATCGGGAATCACTTCGACTTGATCTCTTTGTATCGCTTTATGCATATCACGAGGAACAATTTCTCCAATCTTAAGTCCTGGGTTTTCAGAATCATTTTCAATTATACGAATAAATCCTACAAGATTAGCGTCACTGAAAATTTGGTAATTTATGCTTTCCATTGTCTGTTTTTTTATGTTTCGTACGTATTCATCAATTGAAAGGTAGTGATTTCGCACAACAAACCCCTTATGAGCCAGTTTAGCCCTTATCCAACCTCCCCAACGTCAAGAAGATCCTTCCAATACCTGTCCGATTTAATAATATCCTCGCTCACATTTTCGCTAAAATCAAAAATTAGATTCTCAAACAAATAATCCACTTCGCTGGAAAGGTAGTTTAAGCCCTTATTTTTTCGAGTTAGTTTATAAAATAGATTTGCCAAAGCAATCGAGTTTCGTGTAATTAATGCCTGATATTCATTTACTGTTTATGCAGAACTTGTTACCCATATGTTACCCTTCCCTCCTCCTTTTCCCCTAACTCTTTGATTATTACCGAACATTCCCGGTTTTACGAAGTCGCTTGTTGCGACCTTTAAGAATTACAGAATAAAATGTGTTATTCAAGGAGATTCCTCGCCTCTGCTTACACACAGATCCTCCCCAAGGTAGCTCGGAATGACAAATCACCCGAATGCCTTAGTTCCACCTATTGAAGAGATGGCTCGGAATGACAAATCACCCGAATGCCTGAGTTCCGCCCATTGAAGAGGTAGCTTGGAATGACAAACCACCCGAATGCCTTAGTTCCGCCTATTGAAGAGATGGCTCGGAATGACAAATCACCCGAATGCCTTAGTTCCGCCTATTGAAGAGATGGCTCGGAATGACAAATCACCCGAATGCCTGAGTTCCGCCTATTGAAGAGATGGTTCGGAATGACAAATCACCCGAATGCCTGAGTTCCGCCTATTGAAGCTGCAAGCTCCAATCAATTCTTCCTGCTAACCGGCAGTATCAGCAAATGTATTGGCAAACGATTCTTCACCGCCATACGTACTTCCTTTTCCTGAAGTTTTATTTTATGTATATGCCGCACCAGACTGTCTTCTGCCTTACCCATGCGGACAAAAGTTTCTTCCATTTCGGGGTGGGCGATGAGAAATTTCAATAATGCATCAATGTCCCTCGAGGTTAACCTGTTTTCATAATACTTAATAAATATTTGTTCGCAGTTTGCGCTTGTTATATGTATCATGGCATTCCATTTTATACCCTAATATCGGATGCCTTTTCAATAATATTGTACCGCCTTCTATAATAATTGTTAAATGAAGCAGAAATCAGTTTTTAAGCCTGGGTATAAATACTGACTACTTCGCCCGCCGTAGTTTCAGCGAAGGAGGGCTCAAAATTTAACATTTCCTTCATTATTTCCTCCAGCCTTTCGATTAATTTTCCATATTAATTATCCAGCATTAACCCTCTAAAAACATCACCATGGACAAATCAAGCAATTCCCTCAACTGGTTCGAAATCCCTGCAGTGGATCTTACCCGTGCCAAAAAATTCTACGAATCTATCTTCGCTATCCAGATGATGGATATGGGTGAAATGATGGGCATGAAAATGGCCGGTTTCCCTGCCGAGATGGGTAATGGCAAAGCCAGCGGCGGACTCGCCCAGAGCACCATGCATAAACCCAGCACCGATGGCGCTATTGTATACCTCAATGCGAATCCGAATATTCAGAATGTCATCGACCGTATCGAAAAATCTGGTGGTAAAGTGCTAATGCCTAAAACCCAAATCTCCCCTGAAATCGGCTTTATGGCTTTCTTCGTTGACAGCGAAGGGAATCGTATCGGGCTGCATGCTCAGAATTAAGCGGCAGCAGCATTGGCAAGAGGCAGCTATCATGCCTCGACTTCGCTCGGCATGACATATTCTACATGTCACTTCGGGCGAAGTCGGGAAGTGGTTGCTGCCTCCTTTTTATTACCTTTGCCCCCTGTAACCAATACCGTTTCTATTGCCCATCACATCCAAAAGACCCAGCTTCGACGAGATCTATATGGAACTGGCTATCAACCTCAGCAAACGCTCCCATTGCGTCAAAGCACAGGTAGGTGCCGTGCTGACAAAAGATACACGGATTATATCGCTGGGCTATAACGGTCCCCCTGCAGGCACGCATAACTGCGACCTGGAATGGCCCGGTACGGGGTGTCCCCGCGACAGTAAAGGCTCCTGCTCACTGGCTCTCCATGCCGAACAGAATGCCATACTCTATGCCGCCAAAAACCATGGCACTATTGAAGGTGCTACCTTATATGTAACCTTATCGCCCTGTATTTCCTGTGCACGGGTTATCTACACCACCGGAATCAAAGAGGTATTCTATGTCAACTCCTATGCCGAATTCAAAGGCCTGCCTTCTGATGAAGGGGTTGACTTCCTCCGGAAATTCGGTGTCAAAGTGAGTCGCTTTATTCCAAAAACCGAAAAGAGTTGAGGAATACAAAAGCATTTATTTATTTACCCATTGCATTCTCCCTGGTCCTTATAGCAGGCATTCTGATAGGACGTTTTTCAGGCCGCAGTTCAGGCAAACCTGTATTCTCCCATACCGATAAAATAACCGGCATCCTCGATTTTGTACAGACACAATATGTGGATACGGTGAACCGGGAAAAACTGACTGACAAAACCATTGCCGATATGCTGCAGGAGCTGGATCCTCACAGCGCCTATATGACAGCCGATGAACGCCGCCGCAATGATGAACCCCTGGAAGGTAATTTTGAAGGTATTGGTGTTGAATTCAATATTGTCGGTGATACGGTAAGGGTTATGAATGTCATCACCGGAGGGCCTTCCGAATCGGCCGGTATCTATGCAGGCGACAGGATTGTGCTTGTTGACGGCAAACCTTTTACCGGAAAAAAAGTGAACGGTGCCCTGGTCATGAAAACTCTCCGGGGTAAAGGTGGCAGCATGGTAAAGCTGAGTGTGAAAAGGGCCGGCCTTCCTCATCTGGTACAAATAGAGATTACCCGTGGCTCTGTACCCATATACAGTATCGATGCTGCATATTTACTCAACAAGCAGACAGGCTATATCAAGCTGAGCCGTTTTGCAGCTACTTCCTACGATGAATTCCTCACGAGCTTTCATAAACTCCGTAAGCTGGGTATGCAACAGCTGATTCTCGACCTGCGTGGCAACGGTGGAGGATACCTGAATATTGCCGTCAGTCTGGCTGATGAATTTTTACCCAAAGGAAAAATGATTGTCTATACCAGGGGACGTGCTGTAGCCGGAGGAGGAAAGAAATTTGTTGCTTCTTCGGGCGGTGAATTTGAAACGGAAAAGCTGGTTGTGCTGATCGACGAGAACAGTGCATCAGCCAGTGAAATCATTGCCGGTGCCATACAGGATAATGACCGGGGTACCATACTCGGAAGGCGTTCTTTCGGCAAGGGATTGGTACAGGAAGAACATGAGCTGCCTGACGGTTCTGCATTCCGCCTTACCATAGCCCGTTACTATACCCCCAGCGGACGATGTATTCAAAAGCCTTATACCAAAGGTTCGGAAGAATACTATCAGGAAGAGATGGACCGCTTCAAAAAAGGAGAGCTGCTGAATGCCGACAGCATTCATTTTTCCGATTCGCTCAAATTCCATACCCCGGGCGGTAAAACAGTTTATGGAGGAGGAGGTATCATGCCCGATGTATTTGTACCGCTCGATACATCGGAACGAAACCATTATATCAATAACCTCCTCTTTCACGGAGTAGCCCGTGATTATGTACTCGACTATGCCGATACCCGGCGCGAAGGAATGCGCAAGAAAGGCTTTGAATCATTCCGTACAGGCTTTGATGCAGAACCGTTGCTGAAAGGCTTTGTTAGTTTTTCTGAAACGAAAGGCTATAAAAAAGATGAACAGGCACTTGAAAAAGGCCGGGCCTTCCTGCTCAACTACCTGAAAGCTACCCTGGCCCGTATTGTATGGGATGAAGAGAGTTTCTACATCATCCTCAATGCACGTGATAAAACATTGGCCCGTGCAGTGGAGGAGATAGGGAAGAAATAGCCTTTCGACTACGCTCTGGGACCGGCATATGTCCATCTCTGGAGGGGGGAGAACACCAGAACGAGAAACAGAGCGGAGAGCGGGCATTGTTTTGTCATTCTGAGCTACCTTGGGGCTGATTGCAGCAAAGGCAGTAGCGAAGAATCTCCTTGGATATGGTTTGGATCAATTTCAAATAAATGTTATTCCGGAGGGGTCGAATATCCGTAGAAACGCAATCCCCGGTTAAACCAGGAATCCCTTTAGGGGTTCAATAAGAGGCGTGGGCCGTGCAGGAGATCGGGAAATAAAATAAATAACGCTAAATTACAAACGCTAAATTCTGAATGTTAAAGGTTGCATCCTTTAACATTCAGAATTTAGCGTTTAATACTTAAATTAAAAAAAACTCTTATTTCTTTGGAGCATCCTTCCCATCCGCCTTTGGAGCTTCAACAGGAGCAGATGCTTTCTTGGCTGTATCTTTCTTTGAATCCGAATCATGCATAGCCTCTATAAGAGAATCAGCTGTATGGCTTGCTTTCTTACTTTCTATGGCATCCGTCTTTTTTCTGTCTTCTTCAGATGTACCGCAGGCTACCATGCCGATCATGGATGCTGCCATTAAGAGTCCGGCGATTTTTTTCATGCGTTTGTCGTTTTTCTTTTGTTCTGAAGGTCAAAGGTAATTATTTTTATGATTTGCCAAAAACGGGCTTTTGTGTAATGGTATTCAGGAAAGTTACCTCTATCTTTGATCGTGAATCAGTATTTAACAAGAAAATCAAACCTCTTAAAAAAACGTTCTCATGGCTTTTGAATTACCCAAACTGACCTATGCTTATAATGCACTGGAACCGCATATTGATGCCCGCACGATGGAGATACACCATAGCAAGCATCACCAGGCTTATGTAACCAATTTAAACAATGCCATTGCAGGCTCCGATATGGAAAAACAAAGTATTGAAGAGCTTTGTGCCGGCATTTCCAAGCATCCTGTTGCTGTTCGCAATAACGGGGGCGGACATTTTAATCACAGTCTGTTCTGGACCCTGATGAAACCCAATGGAGGCGGACTGCCAACAGGTGATGTAGCTACTGCTATCAATACCGCTTTCGGATCATTCGATGAATTCAAAACCAAATTTGCCGCTGCCGGCACTACCCGCTTCGGATCAGGCTGGGCATGGCTTACTGCTGCCGGAGGAAAGCTGAGTATCTCTTCCACAGCCAACCAGGATAACCCTTTGATGGATATTGCTGAAACAAAAGGAACACCTGTCCTGGCACTGGATGTATGGGAACATGCTTATTACCTCCATTACCAGAACCGCCGCCCCGATTATATTGCCGCTTTCTGGAATGTAATCAACTGGGATGAAGTTGCTGCCCGTCTGAAAAAAGCTAAATAATACGAAGCATGAAGCAGGCTTTTATTTTTTCGGTCTGCTTCATGCTTTTTTTTACCGCACCGGCTAAACCCGGCCCTCTCAAAGAGCGTCATTCCCATACCTTTACCGATCACAAACGGTTTATTGCTGCCTGTCTCGCATTCCCCCTCCCCACCGGCTTTCTGGGTGCTCACCGTATTTTTCTCGGAACCAGTAATTTCATTCCTGTTGCCTATGTAGGCACCCTGGGCGGATGCCTGGGTGTCGTTCCTATGATTGATTTTTTTGTGATTGTCTTTTCCCGCGATCTGGAAAAGTATACGGATAACCCAAGGATGTTTATGTGGCTTAAATGAGACACGAGAAGCAAGACATAAGACACAAGAAGGGAAATCCGTGAAACTTGTCATTCTGAGGCACCTTGGGGTTGATATGAGCGTTGGCAGTGCCGAAGAATCTATCCGGTTATGTGTTACCCAAATAGATTCTTCGCGACTGCTTACACACTATTCAACCCCAAGGTGCCTCAGAATGACAAACTCAACCCAATCTAAGTTTTTTACTGTCTATTCAACCGTAACCGATTTAGCCAGATTCCGCGGCTGATCGACATTACAGCCTCTCATGACTGCGATATGGTATGAAAGCAACTGCAGGGGCACTACAGCCAGCAGGGGGGCAAGGATTTCATCAGCAGGAGGAATCTCTATTGAATAGTCGGCAAGATCTTTAACAACTACATCCCCTTCGGTGATGATGGCAATGAGTTTTCCTTTGCGGGCTTTGACTTCCTGAATATTGCTGACTACTTTTTCATAATTGGCTCCATGGGTGGCAATAACGAATACAGGCATTTCCTCATCGATGAGGGCTATGGGACCGTGTTTCATTTCAGCCGCCGGATATCCTTCGGCATGTATATAGGAAATTTCTTTCAGCTTCAGCGCTCCTTCCAGGGCTACCGGGAAGGTGAATCCGCGTCCAAGGTATAAGGCATTGGTGGCATCTTTGTATATATCTGCTATATACCGTATCTGATCATTCTTCTGCAGGATGGATTCTATCTTGGCAGGGATAGAATCCAGCTCACTGATAAGCTGATGGAAACGGGAAGAAGGGATTGTTCCTTTACGGAATCCTATACGCAGCGCCATGAGGGTAAGTACAGTAACCTGGGCTGTAAAAGCTTTGGTGGATGCAACACCTATTTCCGGTCCGGCATGGGTATAAGAACCGGCATGTGTAGCACGGGCAATGGATGAACCTACCACATTGCACACTCCGATGATGGTGGCACCTTTGGATTTGGCAAGACCAATGGCTGCCAGGGTATCGGCTGTTTCACCGCTCTGGGAAATGGCTATCACCACATCATCTTCATAGATGACAGGATTACGGTAACGGAACTCGGATGCATATTCAACTTCTACCGGAATACGGCAGAGATCTTCAAAAAGGTATTCACCAACCAGACCGGCATGCCAGGATGTGCCGCAAGCCAGGAAGATGATACGTTTGGCATTCATAAATTTCTGCTCATAGTCGGCAATACCACCCAGCTGAATAGTACCGGAATCAATATTGAGACGGCCCCGCATACAATCGCGCACCGACCTTGGCTGCTCATAAATCTCTTTCAGCATAAAATGCTCAAAGCCTCCTTTTTCAATGGTCTCCAGATCTATTTCAAGCTGACTCACACTGGGAGTCTTGGGTTTATTCTTGATGGTTTTTATTTTCAGTTCTCCCTTACGCGGTATGAATGCCAGCTCTTCATCTTCAAGATAAACCACTTCCTTGGTATATTCCACAATAGGAGTGGCATCCGAAGCCACATAAAATTCATCCTTGCCTATTCCGATAACCAGGGGGCTGCCTTTCTTGGCAACGATGAGTTCATCGGGATTGTTTTTGGCCAGCAGAACGATGGCATAAGCTCCTACCACTTTTGTAAGGGCCTGACGTACGGCATCGCCCAGTTTCAGATTGTCCTTGCTTTGTACCTCTTCTATCAGATGTATCAGAACTTCCGTATCGGTATCACTTTCAAAATGGTGTCCTCTTTTCTTCAGCTCCTGTTTGATAGAAGCATAATTTTCAATGATACCATTGTGTATCATGACCAGATTGCGTGATTCGGAATAGTGGGGGTGGGCATTGATATCATTCGGTTCACCATGTGTAGCCCAGCGTGTATGGGCTATTCCTATTGTACCGGCGGTATCCTTGCCTTCTGTAAATTTTTCAAGCTCGCTGACCTTGCCTTTGCATTTGAATACATTCATGCCACCCTTGTTGAGAATGGCAACCCCTGCACTGTCATAACCACGGTATTCAAGTCTGTGCAGTCCTTTGATCAGTATCGGATAAGCTTCCTTATTTCCTATATAAGCAACGATTCCACACATGGTCTCTGATGATTAGTGAATACGTGTATAGCTGAGCCTGAGGTTCATTTTTAATCCGGACGCATTGGTCGGACCTCCGACAACAACACGGTTGGCAGTACCGGAAGATCCTGTGGCCACCAGGTACAGTCCGTTATTACGCTGTTTGCCCAGAAGGATCTGCTGTATATAGCGGTCTATATGAAAGGTGTACTGGTAGGCAAAAGGATCCAGCAATCCTCCGTAATAATCAGTTCCTTCCAGCTGATCGATAAGCACTGTTTCATGACCCAGTGAATCGATATTGACCAGCGCCAGCCTGTCTATCGGAGCATAGGTAGGGTTGGCGGCAGGAAGGTTTGGAATAATTTTGACCGTCAGTTCGGCTTTGTTGATTGAGATCATTCCGTTCTTTACCCAGTTCATCAGATAAGGCATATCAATCTTGACCTTGGTACCGGCCAGGGTAGAGACATACAGAATGGGTTCGGAAGCAGGATGTACGGAAGGGATCCAGGAAGGATATACCGGCTGTGTCGCATTATGTGCTGCTGCCAGCTGTGCCTGAAGCTGGGGATCGGCACCGCTGTAGTCATGTTCAAAATGAGGGAACAGGGTGGAAAAGGCATTCACTTCAAAACTGTAGTTCAGGGAATCGCCTGTATGTCCCGGCATATTTCCGTTTTTATAATAGAGTGTCAGCTTGGTCAGAGTATCTGTCATTGGCAGATAGAGCATGGCTCCGTTACCGCTGTGATTAAGCGCTGCTTCGGAACGTATATAAAATCCTTTGAAGAGGGTAAGGAAATTGGTATTGTTCTGCAGCACAAACTGATTGCTTTCATTCAGGATAAGCTGGCCCAGGCTGCGGTCGATCGGGATCCGTACATGTGTCCCCACCTTATGGCTGAGCAGCACACTGGATGTATTGGGTGTAGGATAAAATGTTTTGATACCTACCGGAACAGGATTGACGGAGATAGCGGTATCTGAATTATAGGTATGACCGGCAGTGAGTGATCCTGTCATCTGATACACGCGTATCGTCTGAGGGGTTGTGGTATCTCCGTAAACAGTCTTCCCATAGGAGATAGTCATCACGAGGGAATCGCATGTTACCAGGTTCTGATTTCCGCTGGGACAGAAATTCAGGTCTATATCCGCTCCATGAACGAGGAACTGGGTATAGATGGAAGCATTTGCTTTTCCGAAAACAGGATCCCAGTAACTGCCCAATACATATTGGCTCAGGTGGCCGGTAGTAGGAATTGAATCTTCCCTGCGGGTCCAGGCAACAAGTGTTGTGGAGTCCGAAGCTTTGACATTCAGCAGATCACTGCCGGGCTGGGTTGTAATACCCAGACTGCTGTCTTTTCTGCAGGAAAAAAGGCCGATTACCAGACATGTGGCAAGACCTAAAAAAAATTTAGCGGGCACTGGTGCCCGCAAAATTTTTGACATAGACTTTATTTTTTTCATAGAGTAATCAATCGGCCAGCATAGGCTCCAGCTCCAGCACTTCGTCGTAAAAATTATTATAGGCATCCATGTAATCATCCTTATCCTGGAATGCAAGAACGGGTTTGTCCAGTTTCTTTACATGTTTGGCAATATCCGGATGAACTTTGGCGCTGCCCATGATTACGGCATCTGAAAACTGTATTGCATGCTTGGTCAGGTTGACAAAGGTAGGAGTTTTCAAATGCTCCACATCTCCTTTTTCAATTCCGTCAAACATCATTTTCTTGGCAAAATCCTTGTCGAACGGATTGGCAAACTCATCGTCATAAACGGAGTAGACAACCTTTGTATCGGCAAACAGCGGATTATCGGCAAAAGACTTTTTCAGATATACCGGCATCAGGGATGACATCCATCCATGACAATGGACGATATCAGGAGCCCAGCCTAATTTCTTAACCGTTTCAATGACCCCGCGGCAGAAAAAGATTGCACGCTCGTCATTATCGGTAAAATGCTTGTTGTTCTTATCGGTCAGGATAAACTTGCGTTGGAAATATTCTTCATTATCAATAAAGTAAACCTGCATACGGGCACTTTGTATGGATGCTACCTTTATGATAAGCGGATGATCGGTATCACTTATTATAAGATTCATGCCGCTCAGGCGTATAACTTCATGAAGCTGATTTCTGCGTTCGTTAATACATCCGTAACGGGGCATAAATGTACGGATCTCCTTACCTCTTTCCTGAATTCCCTGGGGCAGGTAGCGCCCTATATGACCCATCGGAGTTTCTTCCAGATATGGGGTAATCTCCTGCGAAACGAAAAGAATGCGTGCCTTTTTCATACGAGTTGGATTAGGTTAGAAATTCTCTGAATTTTCCGGCTTTGGTGTTGGGAAGAGGTTTAGCCGGTGTAATCATGAGCGAAGAATTGTAGATTTTCAAATCGAATACAAAATTAAGCATTTTTTCCCGAATCCTCAAGTTTTTAACAATTGCTTTGTTCATACTTATCATTTTCTTTTGCCTTTTTATCCTATGAATATGTAAATTCGACGGCTTTAACCTCCTTTTCCAACAAAACCCTGAAAAGCCGGTATGATAACCCTAAAAACCATTCCTGAACTAAAGCATACACTGGCTGAAATCAGGGCTAAAAAACTGGAAACAGGCTTTGTCCCTACGATGGGAGCACTCCATCCCGGTCATTTATCGCTCATAAAACGTGCCAGGGAAGAAAATTCTGTCGTCATCTGCAGTATTTTCGTAAACCCTACACAATTCAATGATCCTCAGGATCTTGAACGTTATCCCCGAACCCCCGGGCAAGACAGTGCTCTTTTGTCAGCTGCCGGCACTGACATACTGTTTATGCCCCATACCCATGAAATGTATCCCTTGCCCTCCGAAGCTTCAGCGAAGGAGGGCCGTGCGAAGGATAGTTATAAGCGTGTAAACCTGGGTTCCCTTGCCACTGTCATGGAAGCCTCCCACCGCCCCGGTCATTTTGAAGGGGTCATGCAGATCGTAAGCAAGCTTTTCGACTGTGTGGACCCCGACAGGAGCTATTTCGGGCAGAAAGACTTCCAGCAGGTGGCTGTAATCAGGGAAATGGTCCGGCAACTGAATTTCCGTACCCTAATAATTGCCTGTCCTACCCTGCGCGAAGCAGACGGACTGGCAATGAGTTCACGCAATATCCTCCTTACTCCCGAGCACCGCAAGCTGGCACCAGTCATTTTCAAGACCCTCAGCACGGTAAAAGAGATGGCCCTATGCCAGCCTGTGCAAGCCATGCTGGACTATGCAAAGGCTGAGTTTGATTCGGTACCTGAGCTATTCACCGAATATTTCGGGATAGCGGATGCCTCCACCCTGCTGCCTGTACAAACGATGCAGGATACCGATTCCATAGTAGCCTGTGTTGCTGTTAAACTTGGTAAAGTGAGACTCATAGACAATATGATTCTCAAATAATCCTTGTTACCTTTGCCGACCATGGAAATTACCGTACTAAAATCCAAGCTTCACCGCGTTAAAGTAACCGAGGCAAACCTGAATTATATCGGCAGTATCACCATCGATGAAAACCTCATGGATGCCGCCAACCTGATCGAGAATGAACAGGTGCATGTACTCAATATACGCAACGGGGAAAGGCTGGTCACCTATGTCATCAAAGGACAAAGAGGATCAGGTGTTATCTGTCTGAACGGACCTGCAGCACTCAAGGTATCGGAAGGAGATCTGGTCATCGTCGTTTCCTATGCACAGATGGATTTTGAAAAAGCCCGTACGTTCCGCCCCTGGGTGGTGTTTCCGGATTCTGCAACAAACAAGTTAAACTCCTGATGCATTGAAGAACCGCCTCCTTGTTGCACTCAAGATGGGAATATTCCTGGCCCTGGGCCTCTTCCTGGTCTGGTTTGCACTCAAAGACCTGGATGCCCAAAAAAGGGCTGAAATGAAAAGCTCCTTCGTCAATGCCAATTATTTCTGGGTCCTGCTCTCCCTGGGCGTAGGAGTATTCAGTCACCTGAGCCGTGCTATGCGCTGGAAAAATATGCTCGAAGCACTGGGTCATAAACCAAAACTTAAAAACACTTTTTTTGCCGTCATGGTAGGCTACCTGGCCAACTATGCTCCAGTTCCACGCCTGGGTGAAGCAAGCCGCTGCGGACTCCTGACCCGCTACGGGAAAATTCCTTTCACCGAATCTTTCGGTACTGTCGTTGCCGAACGCCTGGTCGATGTGCTTTGCCTCATGGTAGTCTTCATCATCACCTTTTTTCTGCAGGTTCAGAAAATAAACAGCCTGGCTCATGAATATGTGCTCGACCCCCTCGCCACTAAATGGAATCTTGTAATCGCCCATCCACTGATCAGTGCAGGAGTAGTGCTGATCCTGGCAGCCGGATTCTGGTATTTCCTAAAGCTGCGTAAAAAATCCGGCAAGGGTATCGTAAGCAAAATCGTGCTGTTCATGTCGGGCTTTTATGAAGGACTGAAAACAGTTAAGAATGTAAAAAATCCCTGGGCGTTCTGGGGGCATTCCATCTTTATATGGGTAAGCTACTATGTCAGTCTCCAGCTTTGTTTCAGGGCTTTGCCCGAAACCTCCGGCCTGGGCCTGAGTATTGGCCTTCCCATCTTTGCCCTGGGCACCCTGGGTGTCGTATTCACCCCCGGAGGTATAGGACTGTACCAGATCATCGTTACCAAGGTCATGCTCCTCTTCCTTATCAGTGTTCCTGTTGCCAATGCATTCCCCTGGATTGTATGGACCTCCCAGTTCCTCTTTATATTAACTGCCGGCCTGCTCTCCCTCATCCTCCTTCCCATCTTAAACAAAGAAGAAAATGGCAATACCAATCCCAACGCATCTTGATATAGTACAAAGTAAAATCTTTACCCGGGAGACACTCACTCCGCGTTTGCTCTTCTGGAGATTTCACAGTAAAAAAATTGTATTTACAAACGGATGTTTCGATATCCTCCACCGGGGTCATATCGATTACCTGAGCAAGGCTGCCGACTGCGGACAGATACTTATCATAGGCCTCAACTCCGATGCCAGCGTCAAAAAACTCAACAAAGGAAAATCCCGGCCCCTGCAGGATGAAACATCCCGGGCCCTCATCCTCGCCTCCCTGCATTTTGTAAGCGCTGTGATTCTGTTTGATGAAGATACCCCGTATGAACTCATCAAACTCATTCAGCCTGATGTGCTCGTCAAAGGAGCCGACTATAAAGTAGAGCAGATTGCAGGACATGATATCGTACTCTCTCGCGGCGGTGAGGTGAAACTCATTCCCTTTCTGGAAGGATTTTCGACGTCGGGGATTGAGCAGAAGATAAAAAACAGCTAAACAGAATAGAACGCAGATTATCATGATTATTATGATTATTATGATTTTGGGAGATAGACATTATCTGCGTAAATCATAAGAATCATAAAAATCTGCGTTCCATCTTTATCTGAGGCATGATCACTCAACTCCGTAAATACTGGGACGACAAACCCCTCCTCCTCGTCCTCCTTGCGGGAGCCCTCGTCCGTCTCTTAGCCGTTCTCTTTTCCAAAGGCTATGGTTTTTTTGATGATCACTTCCTTATTATCGAACCTTCCCAAAGCTGGGCCGATGGCTCGGATGCCAATAACTGGCTGCCCGGTTCAGGGGCTGCTCATCCGGGAGGACATAATCTCTTTTATACCGGTCTCCACTACTGCTTTTTTCTAGCCTGCAAATTCCTTCATTTCAATCACCCTCAGGGCAAGATGTATGTGGTGCGTTTCCTGCATGCAGCCTTTTCCCTGCTGATCATTACCCTGGGTTATAAAATCACCTTTCGCTATGCAGACAAACACACAGCCCGCATGGCGGCTATTCTCCTGTCGCTTTACTGGTTCATGCCTACACTCAGTGTACGTAATCTTGTCGAGATAGTATGCATTCCCTTCCTGCTGTTTACCACCTGGATGTTTCTCAGGGCAGGCGATAAACAGAAAAACCGCTTTTATCTCTATGCAGGCCTGGCAGCAGGCTGTGCTTTTTCAATACGCTTCCAGAGCCTCTTCTTCCTGCCCGGATTCGGAATGGTATTGCTTCTCCAGCGCCGGTGGACAGGGGCTGCCTTATTTGCGCTCGGCGCCCTGCTCTTCGCCTGTTTAACACAGGGATTAATTGACTATGCCGTTTGGCACAGACCCTTTGCCGAATTCAGGGAATATGTAAAATATAACCTCTCCAATGCCGAAACCTACGGAAGCCTGCCCTGGTATACTTATTTTTTTACCCTCGGAGGAATTCTCTTACCCCCGGTAAGTATATTTCTGCTATTCGGTTTTGCCCGTAAGTGGAAATCAAACCTCCTCCTCTTCCTGCCAGCCTTTCTCTTTTTTGCTTTTCATTCTTATTTCCCCAATAAACAGGAACGCTTTATCCTGCCTGTCATCCCTTTTGTAATCATTGGCGGAATGACAGGCTGGCATGAATTTGTCTCCGCCTCTTCCTTCTGGAAAAAACACACCCTGCTTTTAAAAAGATGCTGGCTCTTTTTCTGGATCCTGAACAGCATGCCCCTTCTCTTTCTTTCTGTATCCTATGCCAAACGGGACAGGGTCGAGAGCATGACATACCTATATCATAAAGCCGATGTTAAAACAATCATCATCGAAGCCAGTAATGAAGAGGTGGGCATACAGCCTCCCTTATATTATCTGGGTAAATGGCCATCGCATTATTACACGATCACTTCTAAAATGTCTTGTGAGAGGATTCACAGATTCATCTGTGACAACCCCGATAAACCCGAACCCAATTATGTTATTTTTCAGGAAGAAGAGCAAATAGACCAGCGGGTCAGGCATTTCAAAGAATGCTATGGTGATATCGTGTATGAAACCACTATACACCAGGGCCTCCTCGATGAAATTCTGCATTTCCTGAATCCAGTTAATAAGAGTCAGACATGTTTTATTTATAAGATTGTTAAAAAGAAGTAGTCAGCTTTTATTGTCATTCTGAGCGGCCTTGGGTTGAGCAGCAGTGGAAGCAGTTATCACCTTGTCATTCTGAGGCGCCTTGGGACAGGTTAGAGCGTAGACAGTGCCGAAGAATCTACCCGGATAATGCATAACTTAGCAACAATTCACCACCTCTTTATTTTTACCGTAAATCCGCAAAGCGGAAAATAATACTCCTTGAATCTGGCAAGGGGTTTATGCCTGATAAGCCAATAAATATAATATATAAGGACAGGGAGCCAGGAGATCATCGTGTTATAAAAATACAGGAATTGTCGGAGCAGGCAATCGCCAAACGTGTTATTCTGACTCAAGGAGATTCTTCGGCACTGCTTCCCACTTGCCGGCCCCAAGGCGCCTCAGAATGACAGTAAAGGCCGTAATACCTGCCTTGAGCATTGAATACTGAAGGCGGAGCCTGGGCACCCTATGTTGATATGCAAAGGAGCGTGGGGATTGACGGCACACGATGCAGAGTAGCTTGTGCGGCAGGAATTGTGCCTGCTTTTTAATTACTTTTACGCCAATGGCAAAAACCAAAAGTACCTTCTTCTGCCAAAGCTGCGGAGCACAAAGCGCCAAATGGATCGGCAAATGCCCTTCCTGCGGGGAATGGAATACCTATGTGGAAGAAATCATTCAGAAAAGTGATGATGCCAAAACACCGGGTATTCAAAGCTCTTCACGACGTGTGCCCAAACCCCAGGCTGTTCAGGAGATAAGTCTGAACACCGACCAGCGCCATGACATAGGCGATAAGGAACTGAACCGGGTACTGGGCAATGGTATCGTACCTGGATCACTCATTCTTTTCGGTGGGGAGCCGGGTATTGGCAAGTCCACACTTATGCTGCAAGTGGCATTGAGGGTGAAGAAGATGAAAGTGCTCTATGTATCGGGAGAGGAAAGCGAACAGCAGATCCGTATGAGGGCCGAACGCATCGGCATGGAACAGGCCGACTGCCATATCCTTACTGAAACAAATACACAGAATATTTTCCAGCAGATAGAAGCCCTGCAACCAGGCCTCCTGATTATTGACTCTATTCAAACACTCCATACTTCCCATATTGAATCTTCACCCGGCAGCGTGAGCCAGATACGCGAATGTGCCTCCGAACTCCTGCGTTATGCCAAGGAAAGCGGAACTCCGGTATTCCTGATTGGTCATATCACGAAAGACGGAAGTCTGGCCGGCCCAAAGGTCCTGGAACATATGGTCGATACCGTATTGCAGTTTGAAGGAGACCGTAACCATGTGTACCGCCTCCTCCGCACTACCAAGAACCGCTTCGGACCTACCAACGAACTGGGTATTTATGAAATGCAGGGCAGCGGACTGAGAGAAGTCAGCAACCCTTCCGAAATCCTTGTCACAAGCCGGGATGAACCCGTAAGCGGTATCGCAATCGCCGCCACCATGGAAGGTATGAGACCTCTGCTCATTGAGACACAGGCCCTCGTCAGCTCAGCTGCATATGGCACTCCTCAGCGCTCTTCTACCGGTTTTGATTTACGCCGACTGAGCATGCTCCTCGCCGTACTCGAAAAACGCTGCGGATTCCGCCTTGCTGCCAAAGATGTATTTCTGAATATTACAGGGGGTATTAAAATAGAAGATCCTGCCGTTGACCTGGCAGTGGTCTGTGCCGTACTCTCTTCCAATGCCGATATTCCCATCCCTCAGAAAACCTGTTTTACAGCCGAAGTGGGCTTGTCAGGTGAGATCAGACCGGTGAACCGTATAGAACAACGCTTAAGCGAAGCTGAAAAGCTGGGCTATGAACAGATCTTTATTTCCAAATATAATACCAAGGGTATAGAGCAGAAAAATTACCGGATCAAGATTCATCCGGTTGGGAAAGTAGAAGAGGTCTTTGGGATTTTGTTTGGGTAGAAAACTCTTGTTTATCTGACACGTGTGTTTTGTCATTCTGAGGCGCCTTGGGGCTGATTGAAGCGCAAGCAGTGCCGAAGAATCTACTCGAAAATGGGTTTGTGAAATAGATTCTTCGCGACTGCTTACACACATACTTACCCCAAGGTAGCTCAGAATGACAACCGCACACAACCCTCCTTGAAAACACCCTGATCACTACTTCCTGTCAGCTGCCTTCTTCTTACGCTGCTTCTTAATGGTGTCACGCAACGTATCCCAATACTCCTTTCCATAACCAACCAGGATTTCCGACCCTTCCGGAATAAATTTACGGGCTACAATAAACACTTTTTTCCCCCTCATTTCATAGAATGAATTATTCTTCACCCCGGCTTTCTTCGTAAAGCCTTTGGCATCGTTGGCATAGCGGGCCTTATGCTGTGTAGTGGGACGGGCATCGATACAATGATCCTTGGTTACATACATAAAATAACCTCCCTTGCCATAGTATTCCCTTACCAGACATTCCTTCCAGGGAACTATTTCACCTTTGTACTCCACTACCACATCACCTCTTTTAAAAGGGACTTTGGTAAACAGGCCTTTTCCTGAATTCGGTAAACCGGAACGTTTTACATACAGCATGGCACGATGATTAATATCTGATTCTGAGAAAACAAAATTAATAATTTATCTTCGGCCCATGAATAAAAATGCCAAATTCATCCGGCAGGTTACACACCCTGTACTATTCCGCTTATTCTCCCTCAAAGATATTCCCATGCTCTTCCTTGCAGGGCTCAAAGTGAAAGAGCTCGATGAACAGCATGCCATGACAACCCTTAAACTGGGCTACCTCAACAAAAATCCTTTCCGCTCCATCTATTTCGCCTGCCAGGCTATGGCTGCCGAAGCAAGCACCGGTGTGCTGGCCATGATGTATGTATATGGTGCCGAACCAAGAGTCAGCATGCTCGTTACCGGCATGAAAGCTACCTTCAGCAAGAAAGCAACAGGACGTGTGTATTTTACCTGCAACGACGGACTGGCTATCGCCTCTGCCATTACCGAAACACAACGTACCGGCGAAGGTGTGGTGGTCAGCTCAACTTCAGTCGGGAAAGATGAACAGGGGGATATTGTGGCGGAGTTTGTGTTTGAATGGTCTTTCAAAAGGAAGTAGGCAGTAGCAGGCTCTATTGAGGAGTATTTGTCATTCTGAGGCAGCCCTGGGGCTGAAGCGTGCGTTGGCGCAGCCGAAGAATTTCCTTGAAATAGAATAACAGAAGGCTTGCAAAGTTCAGGAAGATTCTTCGCGACTGCTTCCCCTGCACTCGGCCCCGAGGTCGCTCAGAATAACAAATTACGTTTCACTTATTGCTACTGGCTCTTTCTACTGCCGCTTTTGTTTAGGTGTATTCTTTTCCTCCATAGAAATCGCCTCATCATGAAACTTAATATGCTTGATATCCTCTATCATGCGCGTGATCTCCGGAGCATAGCGCCCGTCATAATAACCGCGTATATATCCATGGGTATCAACCAGCACCATATCGGCTTTTGTTTTCCATCCGTCTTTATGGCCGGGTTCGGTGATGAATAATTTCTGCTCATCCTCCTTGAAAACTTCCGGTCCTACACACAGGGTAAAACATTTTTTCTTGTCTATTGCCATGGTATCTGCAAAATCGGGGAATACTTTGCAGGAGTCGCTCTTGCAGGGAAATAAAAAACAAAAGTGCAGGGTGTCCAGCTCTCCCTTGTTCACTTTATAATACGCTTTAAGAGCTGCTGCATTGTATTTGTTCTTCACAGAATCTGTCTGAATCAGGAGGGCAACATACAAATGGGAACGTATACCTTTGTCTTCCGGATCAGCAATGCTGTAATACACACTGTCCTTCTTCTCCTTCCCATCCTTCATAATCATTCGTGCACTCCTCGGCCCGTAATGCGGAACCCGTACATAGTGAATGGTGCTGACGGCAAAAATGAGGTAAATGGTAATGGGCAATAACAATACTGTTAACAGGATGATGCCTCTTCTCATGACAGGGATTGTGGGAATAACAAAAGATCCGCTCTTGGCGGATCTTTTATACTATTTATGTTCTGCTTCTTTTTCCTTGGGTGCTTCGGCTGGTTCAGCAGCTCCTTCCTTCGGTGCTGCATATACTGCATCGGGAGGTGATACACGGCGTGCCTTGGCATAGTTACCTTCGGTAACGGTACACATAAACACCAGATACAGAATGAATGCTGTATAAGGGCCTATGATGATCCATTTCATAGGCTTCACTTCATGTCCTAAGTGCATAAACGCATAGACGATGAAATAGGCTTTCAGAATGGTAAGGGAAATAAAGATCACCATCAGGTAGATCTTGGGAACACCCTTGGTAGCTGCATAATAACCCAGGCAAAGCTCGAAAATGGTTATGCCCAGCATATACCAGAACACCATCCAGAGGCGCTTGCGCTGTACCTTTCCTTCTTCCTCACCATGCTGGTCCCTGAACTCGTATTGGGGAAAATCGTCGTGGAATTCCATATGCTATTGTTTTAAATCGTTTATGCTTAAAGAAGGTAGAAAAAGGTGAATACAAATACCCATACCAAATCCACAAAGTGCCAGTACAGACCTACTTTCTCAACCATTTCATAATGTCCCCGCTTTTCCATGACACCCCTGTATACCATGATGAAAATGGTAATATTGATCAGCACCCCGCTGAATACGTGGAATCCGTGGAATCCGGTAATGAAGAAGAAGAAGGCTCCGAAAAGGGAGTTGCCGTATTCGTTATAGGTCAGGTTAGCACCGTGTACAAGCTGTTGTTTTTGTAATACCCCGTCAATAATCAGGTCTTTGTAATGTCCTGCTTCTGTTCCTGTGATAAAGTGAAACCACTCCCAGGCCTGTGAACCTACAAAGGTGAAACCGCCTATGATGGTCAGTAACATCCAGACCAGCACCTGTTTTCGGTTTTTCCGGTGACCGGCTTCCACAGCCAGAACCATTGTTACCGATGACATAATCAGTACGAACGTCATAAAGCCCACATAGGCCAGAGGAAGTTCCTTATGTATAAATGGAAAGTGATGGAATACTTCAGATGGAATAGGCCACTCACCGGCGAACTTATGACGCATAAACCCATAGGCACTCAGGAAAGCAGAGAATGTAAGGGCATCGGAAATAAGGAAAAACCACATAAAAAGTTTGCCGTAGCTTACTTTTAACGGTGATACCCCCCCTCCCCAGTGTGCCGGATACTCGGCCGACGATTCATGGTCTGACATACGATCGAAATTTTTAATGATTAGCGGACAATTTTAACAATAATTTTTTAATTACAGAGGGTCTTACGCAAGATATCTGATAAATAACAGGAATAAGAAGAGGTAGACCCATAAAATGTCGAGGAAATGCCAGAAAATACCCGAAATTCTCAATCCGTTGTAATTTGTGGACGAATACAGACCACGGGAAGATTTGGCACTGACCCAGATCAGAGAGATCAGTCCACCGATAAGATGCATCAAATGTGCCCAGGTCAGTACATACAAATACTGCCCCGAAGCAATAGATGATTTGCCCGTAAAGTAGATCCCTGCATGGGTCAGCTCTCTCCAGCCCAGAAACTGAAACAAGGCAAAACCAAGACCGAGGGACAGTGTGAGGGTGAGGGTTGGTGTGGCATTCCTGCCTTTTTTGACAGCCGATACACTCATATTCATAGTCAGGCTGCTCAGTAAGATAAGGGCTGTACTGATATAAAACTGGTAAGGCAGACGGATATCCCTCCAGTTGCCCCCGTTCATACGAACAATATAGGCACTGGTAAGACCTCCGAAAAAGATAACCATGGCTGCAATCCCCAGCCACATAAGCATACGGTTGGCTTTCTCCTTATTCAGTTGTTCGTCGGAAACGGCAGGATCGCTGGTCATTGTAATCATTTATTTGCCCAATAAGATTGCCAGCTGAACTACCGGCAGGTAAAAAAAAGAACCGAACATAAGCTGGCGTGCTGCTGCCACCGTACAGGTTTTGTACAGCTTATAAGCCTGGTAAAAGAATCCTATACCTGCCAGCAGAATAATGACTTCGGAAACAGAACCGCACATACGGAAAAAGACAGGAAACAGACTGATGGGAATAAGAAACAAGGCATATAACAATACCTGGAAAGCTGTTGCTTTATCCCGCTCACCCGATGGAAGCATACGGAAACCGGCTTTGCGGTAATCCTCATCACTCACCCAGGCTATAGCCCAGAAATGAGGAAACTGCCACATAAACTGAACGGCAAAAAGCACGATGGCATACAAGCCTATATGTCCGTTGCCCGGGGTGGCAGCAACATACCCAAGCATGGGTGGAATAGCTCCGGGAAAAGCTCCTACAAAAACGGCAAAAGGAGTCTTCTGTTTTAGCGGGGTATAAACGAGCGTATAGAGTATCAGGGCCAGGAAACCCAGCATACCCGAAAGAGGATTCATAAAATACCAGAGTATACAAACCCCGGCAAAGCCTGTTACAGAAGCCAGCAAAACGCCTTCCTGCTTTGTCATCCTTTCCTGTGGAAGAGGCCTGTTCATGGTACGGGTCATGAGCTTGTCCAGATCTTTTTCAATCACCTGGTTAAACCCATTGGATGCACCGGTAACAAGGAATCCTCCAAGGATAAGCCAGCATAGCCTGGCCCAGTTCAGGGGTGTATCGGGATACAGAATGTGGGATGCAGTAGCAAAGGAGATGGCAGCAGAAAAAACAACAAGAGCCGATAAGCGCAGTTTGATAAATGCGGCATAATCAGCTATTTTGCCCGGACTGGCTGTGGTTTTTTCGGTTATATGAACGGGTTCTGCCTGCAAAAAGACTCCTATTTGAATAAAGCCTGCAATTTTACTGATTTTTTCCCAGAAATGACCGGAAAATTCGACCAATTATTAAGATAGAACGCAGATCTTTAAGATGGTCATGATTAATTATGATTTTGCGATATTTTAAGAATCTGCGAAAATCATAATAATCATAAGAATCTGCGTGCCATAACGTCATGATTTTGACACACAAAAATCAGTATCTTCGCCTTCCTATAAAATAAATCCTTTATGGCAAAATTCCGCAAGCAGGATGCTTTGGATTATCACTCCCAGGGCAGACCGGGTAAGATTGAAGTAGTCCCAACAAAACCATACAGTTCACAGCGCGACTTAAGCCTGGCCTACTCACCGGGTGTTGCCGAGCCTTGCTTACGAATAGAAGCGAACCCGGAAGATGCCTATAAATACACCGCCAAAGGAAACCTTGTTGCCGTTATTTCAAACGGAACTGCCGTACTCGGCCTCGGTAATATAGGCGCCCTGGCAGGCAAACCGGTTATGGAAGGAAAAGGACTTCTGTTTAAAATCTTTGCCGATATCGATGTATTCGATATTGAAGTGGATGCCACCGATGTGGATCTATTCGTCAATACCGTCAAAGCCATTGCCCCGACTTTCGGTGGTATCAACCTGGAAGATATCAAAGCTCCGGAATGTTTTGAGATTGAACGCCGCCTGAAAGAAGAGCTCAACATCCCACTCATGCACGATGATCAGCATGGTACTGCCATCATCTCTTCAGCAGCTCTTATCAATGCCTGCGAAGTGGCAAGAAAAGATATTTCAAAAGTTAAAATCGTCGTAAACGGCGCAGGCGCTTCCGCCATTTCCTGTACCAAACTCTATATCGCCGTCGGCGCTAAAAAAGAAAATATACTCATGCTCGACAGCAAAGGCCCCCTGCTCGAAAGCCGTGATGATCTGGATGAACATAAACGCTTTTTCGCTTCCAATGTAAAAGGGATTACCAACCTGACCGAAGCCATGAAAGGTGCCGATGTATTCGTAGGGCTTTCAAAAGGCAATATCGTCAGCGCCGATATGGTCAAATCCATGGCTCCCAACCCCATTGTATTTGCACTTGCAAACCCCGACCCGGAAATTCCATACGAGGAAGCTATGGCTGCCAGGTCCGACATCATTATGGCTACAGGCCGTTCTGACAATCCCAACCAGGTGAATAATGTGCTTGGATTCCCCTTCATCTTTCGCGGTGCCCTCGATGTAAGAGCCACACAAATCAATGAAGCCATGAAGCTGGCAGCTGTTTATGCCATTGCAAGCCTGGCCAAAGAACCTGTACCCGATTCTGTTAACCTGGCTTATGCCATCAAGAACCTGAGCTTCGGTCCTGAATATATTATACCCAAACCCATCGACTCGCGGCTTATCAGCACGGTATCACCGGCTGTGGCAAAGGCAGCAATGGATTCAGGCGTGGCCCTGAAAAAAATAACCGACTGGGATGCTTACAAAATGGAGCTCACCAACAGACTCGGGCTCGACAACAAGCTTATCCGCGGTATCACCAACAAAGCCAAATCAAACCCTAAACGGGTTGTCTTTGCCGAAGCCGATCATTACAAGATCCTCAAAGCAGCTATGCAGGTGAAGGAGGAAGGTATTGCCAAACCTATCTTGCTGGGCGACAAGGAAAAGATTCTCCGCCTCATAGAGGAAAACCACCTCGATCTGCATGATATTCCTATCATCGACCCCCGCAGCAAAGATGAAGAAGAAAGACGCTATTCATTCGGCGATATCCTTTTCAACAAACGTAAACGCAGGGGCTATACCCTCTACGAAGCCCGTAAGATTATGCGGGAACGGAATTATTTCGGAGCCATGATGGTCGAAACCGGCGCTGCTGATGCCATGATATCAGGCCTTACCCGCCGCTACGGAGCCCCTATCAAACCGGCTCTGGAAATCATCGGTGTGCAGGAAGGCGTAAAACGCGTTGCCGGCATGTATATGATGATTACCAAACAAGGCCCTTATTTCTTTGCCGATACGACCATGAATGTGGACCCGGATACTCAGGACCTGGTTGATATCACTGTGCTCACCGCCAATACCATTAAACAATTCAATATCGTACCCCGCATCGCCCTTCTGTCCTATTCCAACTTCGGATCCTCAGAAGGGGATGTTCCAAACAAGGTAAGGGATGCCGTAGCCATTCTGCACCGCGATTATCCGGGTATGATTGTGGACGGAGAACTCCAGGCCAATTTTGCCCTGAATAATAATCTGTTAAAAGAACAATTTCCTTTCAGTGAACTTGTCGATAAAAAGGTAAATACCCTTATCTTTCCAAACCTTGCATCAGGCAATATTGCCTATAAAATGATGCAGGAGCTGGGCGGTGCCGAAGCCATCGGACCGGTACTGATAGGAATGAAAAAACCTGTGCATATCCTCCAGCTGGGCAGCTCGGTACGTGAGATCGTGAATATGGTGACCATTGCCGTGGTGGATGCACAGAGCCGTAAATAAACGGACACTGAAAAGAATCTTTTATGATTGATTATATAGAAGGTATACTGGTTGAAAAGACTCCGACCTATGTGGTCGTAGCTTGCAGTGGTATAGGATACGTAATGAATATTTCCCTCAATACCTCCTCCCGCCTCCAGCATGCAGCACCCTGCAAACTGTTTACAGAACAGGTTTATGTAAGGGAAGATAATCCCCGCTTTTACGGTTTTCACGATAAGGAAGAAAGAGCCCTGTTCCGTCACCTCATCTCTGTTTCAGGTGTTGGCGGTAACAGTGCCATGCTCATGCTCAGCTCCCTCTCATCGGATGATATACAGCGTGCTATTGCCGGTGGAGACGTCATGCTTCTGAAAAGCGTCAAAGGCATAGGTGAAAAAACAGCCCTGCGTATCATTGTGGATTTAAAAGGCAAGCTTGGCAAAGCAGAGCCCATGCTCGAAAAAATGGCCGTTTCAGACAATAAAACCCGAAACGAGGCGTTATCAGCTCTGGTCATGCTAGGTTTTGTTAAAGCAGCCGCGGAAAAGGCTGTGAATCAGGTGTATAAAACTGAGGGGAATGTGGTGTCGGTAGAAAACCTTATTAAGCAGGCTCTCAAATATTTATAGGTTTATATACTTGTATAAGGCATTCAAATATACCTTACTGGGAGCAATTTCCCTGGCCCTGTTGTCGGTGGTGTTTATCGCTACAGCCAGGGTTACTCCCTATACCTCCTTTTTTGAACCCTCTCCCTTTCTCAGCAACCCTGTTCAGCCCCCTCCCGATACCCCGGCTGTAAACCTCCCATACCCCTATAACGACCAGAGCGGAAAAGCCCCTTTGTATTTTAATAATAACAAAGGACTGAAACTGCATGACCCTTCCAATATCAAGACTCAGGTTGTTTACGACCCCGATTCCAATGTGTTTAATGTAAACCAGAAAATCGGCGACCTGAACTACCGCGAGCCGACCTTTATGACCTATGATGAATATATAGATTACAATATGCATAAGTCGCTCAAAGACTACTGGAAACAACGTGTGCATGCCGAAAGCCTGAATAACAAGAAACAAAAATCAAATATCATCCCCCCTATCAAGATCAACAGTGTGATCTTCGACCGGATCTTCGGAGGTAATACGGTTGATATCCGTCCACAGGGTTCTGCTGAACTTATCTTCGGCGCCAATATAAACCGAACGGATAACCCCGCCCTGCCTGTCAAGCAAAGACGTATAACCACGTTCGACTTCAATGAAAAAATACAGCTCAACGTTGTCGGCAAAATCGGCGACAAGCTTAAACTCACCACCAACTACAATACGGAAGCTACTTTCGACTTTGAAAACCAGATGAAACTGGAGTATACCGGTTATGAAGATGAAATCATCAAAAAGATAGAAGCCGGAAACGTAAGTCTGCCCTTGTCCAGCTCCCTCATCACCGGCAGTCAGACACTCTTCGGGGTGAAGGCCCAGCTTCAGTTCGGACGCCTGACAGCCACCACCGTCTTCTCCCAGGAAAAAGGAAAAAAGTCGGAAGTGAATGTGACAGGTGGTGCCCAGATCACCAATTTTGAAGTGATGGGCGATAATTACGATGCCAATAAACACTTCTTTCTGTCAACCTATTTCCGTGAGCAGTATAATGCAGCCCTGGCCAACCTCCCTGTGGTAAATTCACAAATCAATATCACACGCGTGGAAGTTTGGGTTACCAACAAAACAGCCACCACCGACAATACACGGAATATCCTTGCACTGACAGATCTTGGAGAAACACGTCTCAGGCAGCCGGCCAAATCGTTCGTTGTCATGAACCAGCCTCTGGGATCCAACCCGGCTAGCAATGCCAACTCTCTCTATTTTAAACTCGTTAACCAGGCTTACCCGCTTCCGGCTCTCAACCCAGGTAATACACTTCGGAATATCAATAATATTACCAATACCCTGGCTACGCTGGCCACTCCAACGTATAACTTCCAGCCTACTTCGGATTATGAAAAAGTACAGTTTTCAAAAAAGCTGGGACCGAATGATTTTACTATCAACAAACGCCTGGGTTATATCTCCCTCAATGCAGCCCTTAACTATGATGAGGTCCTGGCTGTTTCTTACCAGTATACCATAGGCAATGCCGTTTACCAGGTGGGTGAGTTTTCCGATGACGGTATATCAGGCGATCAGGTTCTGTTTGTAAAAATGCTGAAGAGCACCAATGTCAGTCCCCGCTCCGACACCCTGCTCTGGAATCTGATGATGAAGAATATTTATTCCATCGGCGCATACCAGGTCAACCCCCAGGATTTCCGTTGCGATATTATTTATAACAACCCTGCCACAGCAACCGATATACGCTATATACCCGAAGGTCTTATCAGCGGCAAGCCCCTCATACAGGTGCTCAATGCCGACCACCTGAATACCAACCTGGACCCAACCCCCGATGGTATTTATGACTTTATTGACGGGGTTACCATTGATGCTGCCAAGGGCCGGGTTATCATTCCGGTCGTTGAACCTTTCGGGGATTATCTGGCCTCCAAACTCTATGACCCCGCAGCTCCTGATCTTGCCGGCAACCCGGTTACCGGCGGAAAATATCCGTTCTACGATTTGTATGACTCCACACGTACCTCCGCTCAGCAGAATCAGAAAAAGAACCGCTTCAAACTCAAAGGCCAGTTTAAAGGTGCAGCATCAAATGATATCAGCCTCAATGCGGTGAACGTTCCTCAGGGATCTGTCATGGTAACTTCCGGAGGTGTGCCCCTTACTGAAAACGTGGATTACACGGTCGACTATGCCCTGGGCCGTGTCAAAATCATCAACGAAGGTTTATTACAGTCGGGTGCCCCCATCAAAATTTCTCTGGAAAGCAATTCCCTGTTTAACATCCAGACCAAATCACTTATCGGTACCCACCTCGATTACCGTTTCAACAAAGACTTTACCATTGGTGGTACTATCCTGAACCTGACGGAAAGACCACTCACACAAAAAGTGAATATAGGCGATGAGCCTATCAACAATACCATGATTGGTACCAATCTCAGCTACCGTACGGAAGCTCCCTGGCTTACCCGGTTGGTCGACAAGATACCGCTTATTCAAACCAAGGAAATGTCGACCATTGCCGCTACCGGTGAATGGGCCGCTCTTATACCGGGCTATAACAAAGCCATTGGTGCAGGCGGTACTTCCTATATAGACGATTTTGAAGGTACGCAGAGTGCCATTGATCTGAAACAACAAAGCGCCTGGTCTATCTCTTCCATACCCAATGATCCGGTCATGTTCCCGGAGTCAGCATTGATTGATACCGTTGCCGTAGGCTATAACAGGGCCCGCCTGAGCTGGTATGTCATCGATCCTCTCTTCATGCGCCTGGGTAATAATATCACCCCGGCTAATATCAGTAAGACGGATATGTCGAACCACTTCCAGCGCGAAATATTTGAAACGGAAATCTTCCCCAATAAACAAAGCAGTACCGGACAGCCTGTGCCACTCGGTGTGCTCGATCTGGCTTTCTACCCTAATGAACGCGGACCCTATAACTTTGACGTGGTGCCCAACCCGCATGCACACTCTGCCGGACTGAATGCCAATGGTACACTCAAAAATCCGGCCTCGCGCTGGGGGGGGATGATGAGACAGATCACCACGAACGACTTTGAAGCGGCAAATATCCAGTTCATTCAGTTCTGGATGATGGACCCGTTTAATCAGGATAACCTCAACCCGAATGTAACGGGCGATCTGTATTTTGACCTGGGCGATATTTCGGAAGATATTCTGCGTGACTCGCGTAAGGAATATGAAAATGGTTTTGTGCTGGATCCGAATAATATGAGCCAGTTCCTTGCCGGAACTTATGACCAGACTATATGGGGTTATGTGCCTACGGCACAAACAGTGGTAAATGCTTTTGCCAATGACAATGCAACCCGTACCGCTCAGGATGTGGGTTATGACGGATTAAGTGATGCAAATGAAAGAACCTATCATCAATGGTATCTGAACAAAGTTGCGGCGGCTTTTACCACCACCTCCGGTGCCTATGACAGTGCCTGGGCTGACCCTTGCGGGGATGACTTCCACTATTACCGCGGAACGGATTATGACAACCAAAGCATTGGTACCCTGGCCCGTTATAAAAAATTCTGTAACTCAGAAGGTAACTCCCTGCCGAACGGTGTCACCAACCGCTGGGGTTACAATGAAAGCTATGCAACGCAAAGTTCAACGATTCCGAATACGGAAGATGTAAACCACGACAATACCCTGAGTGAAACGGAAGCCTATTTTGAATACCATGTAAAGCTTACTGCCAACGATGTAAATAAAAACAATGTGGGGCGTAACTTTATTACCGACTATGCCCAGCCTACCGTGCCCACTGTTGACGGACGTAACCGCCCCATTGGCTGGTTCCAGTTCCGCATTCCTATCAGTGAATATGTCAAAAAAGTTGGTACCATCAATGACTTCAAATCCATACGTTTCATCCGTGTTTATTTTAAAAATGTGGATAAGCCTGTTATCTGCCGTATGGCCAAACTGGAACTCGTACGGGATGAATGGAGAAGATACAACTACTCCCTCCTTACTCCCGGTGAATATATTCCGAATGATGATGCCACCACCACCTTTAACCTGGCCGCAGTCAATATTGAAGAGAACGGAAGCCGTATCCCCGTCAACTATGTCCTGCCTCCGGGTATCGTAAGGCAACAGAGTGCGGCAACATCTGCAATCATACAACTGAATGAACAGAGTCTCTCCCTTAAGATATGCGGACTGAAAGACGGGGATGCACGTGCTGCATATAAAAACGTGACGATAGACGTACGCTCCTACAAAAAAATACGCATGTTCGTTCATGCTGAAGCCGGTCCTAACGGGGAGCCTCTGCATAACAACGATCTGGAATGCTTCATGCGTCTGGGAACAGATTTTACAGACAACTACTATGAATACTCGATTCCACTGGCTGTTACCCCTCCGGGTAACTACAGCACCAATGCAGCCTCTGCCGTATGGCCCGATGCCAACCTGATAGAACTTGCATTCTCCGAACTCCAGAGCTATAAACAGACACGCAATGAAGAAATAGTGTCGGGCAAAGCTATCCTGACCATAGAGAGACAATACGAACTTGGTGCAGGAAAGAAGATCTCCATCAAAGGCAGCCCCAACCTTGCAGCCCTGCGTACGATTATGATCGGGGTTCGTAACCCCAAGAAAATGTCGAGGAGCGATCCGGATGACGGATTGTCAAAATGCGGAGAGGTATGGGTGGATGAACTGAGACTGACAGATTTTGATGAAAGCGGTGGATGGGCTGCCATAGGCCGTATGACATCCAAGCTGGCCGACTTCGGCACACTGACTGTTGCCGGTAATTACAGCACCCCCGGCTTCGGAAGTCTGGAATCAAAAGTGAGTACGCGCCAGAAAGAAACAGATGTGGGTGTCGATGTCTCTTCACAGCTTGAACTGGGTAAATTCTTCCCCGCTAAAGTCAATCTGCGCATTCCCATGTTCGTCGGATTCTCCGAAACAGTGGCAACACCACAGTACAACCCGCTTGATCCGGATATCCTGGTCAAGAACCTCAGCGCGGCCGAACAGAGTAAGATCAAAGGTGCAATTGAGACTTTTACACGCAGGCGAAGCCTCAACTTCACAAATGTGAAAAAGGAACGCTCCAAAGGCACGACCAAGAAAACGCATTTCTATGATCCGGAAAATATTGCCCTCAACTATGCCTATACCGAAGTGCTCAGCCATTCGCCTACTATAGACCACAGTATTCTGAGGAGTTACCGCGGCGGACTGTCCTACAACTTCAGCAAACAGCCGAAAAATCTAAAACCTTTCGGTAAAAATGTATTCCTGAACAAACACAAATACCTCACCCTGATCAAGGATATTAATTTCAACACAAGCATCACCAGCATGTCCTTCCTGACAGATATTAACAGGAGCTACAGTGAAAACCTGAACAGGAATACAACCGGTGTAA
Source organism: Bacteroidia bacterium (assembly GCA_044448685.1). Classification (GTDB taxonomy): domain Bacteria; phylum Bacteroidota; class Bacteroidia; order Palsa-965; family Palsa-965; genus Palsa-965. The sequence continues at coordinate 2,698 of JBIOHC010000042.1, read as the reverse complement.
GCGATATCCCCCTGCTCCCTACCTATAACAAGACCTTTGCAATGACCCGTAACTATGATCTGAAATACGATCTTACAAAAACCCTCAAAATAGATTTCAATGCCATGAATGAAAGCCGTGTGCTGGAACCCCTCGGTGCCATAGATACACAGCAGAAAAGGGACAGCGTATGGAACTCCATGCTGGGCCTGGGTTCCAATACCCATTACCACCAGACCGCCAATATCAATTATACCATACCCATCAACAAAATACCTATTTTTGATTTTGCCACCGCCACCGTACGCTATACCGCCAGCTATGACTGGCTGCGCTCTCCCTTCTCGGCCGACTCGATCGGTAATACCATTCAGAACTCCTCTCAGTGGACCTGGGCCACCCAGGGTAATATGATCAACCTGTACAACAAGATTCCTTATTTCAAAAAGATCAATGCCAAAAAACCTCCGGGACAAACACCTAAAACCACTTCAGCTCCTGTGAACCCGAATGCACAATGGGTGAAGAATTCCAAAACGAAACAGGATTCACTCAACAAGCTCAACAAGACGAAAAAGGATACCAGCAAGCAAACCGAAGCCAATATTCTCGAATATGTAGCCCGGGCTATCATGGCCATAAAATCCGTATCGGTCAACTATACAACCAATCGTGGAACCATCCTTCCGGGATACCGCCCAACCACCACTATTCTGGGTATGGATAATAATTTCAGAGGCCCCGGTGTGGGATTCCTCTTCGGTGAACAGGATCACTTCGGCGGTAACCATGCCCACTACGGTATCTATGCAGCCGATGAAGGATGGCTTGTGCATACGCACTCCATCTTCAACCCTTTTGCACGCACTTCTACCAAAAACCTCAACGGAAGAGCCAACCTGGAACCATTCCCCGATTTCAAAGTCGAACTCAATGCCAATATTCAGCAAGCCGATAACCGCACGGAATACTTCCGCTGGAACCCTGTCATAGGCGATTATACCAGTGAAACTCCTACCGAAGGCGGTAACTTCAGCATGTCCTATATCATGATCAGGACCACGCTTAAATTCGATAATGCCGATCATTCATCCGAGCTGTTTAAAAATTTCACTGCAAACCGCTATACCATTTCCCAACGGCTTGGACTCAATCCTAACAATCCAGCAGGTGGAAATACGGGTATCAACCCCACAACCGGCTATTATAACGGGTACAGCGCCCAAAGCCAGAGCGTCCTTATCCCGGCCTTCCTGGCTGCTTATACCGGTCAAAGCTTCAGCAAGGTGTCCCTCAACCCCTTCCTCTCCATCCCCAAACCCAACTGGAGGTTTACCTATGACGGGCTTTCCAAGAATGAAAAGATGAAGAAGTATTTCAAGAGCTTTACCCTCTCGCATGCATACCGTTCTACTTATGCTATCGGTTCATTCAGCAGCAACCTCGACTTCGTAGACCCCAGCGGTTCAGGGTTTGGCAATGGTGCACTGAACAGTGCAGGTGACTATCTGAGCAAATACGTCATCCCTTCGGTAACGCTTTCCGAACAGTTCAGTCCACTGATAGGTGCCGATATGACTTTGAAAACCAATCTTCTTGTTAAGGTGGAAATAAAGAAGGACAGGACGCTCTCCCTTAGCGTAACCAGCACCCAGATCACCGAAATAAGCGGAAGGGAACTGACCGTAGGATTCGGATATCCTTTTAAGATGAAAGACCGGAAACTCTTCCCGAATTATATGAAGAAACCGGTACACAGCGATCTGAAGGTGAAAATCGATTTCTCTTACCGTAATAACCAGACTGTGATCCGTAAAATGGATCCGGAGTTTAACCAGCTTACATCCGGTACAGACCTGATCTCTGTCAAGAGCTCGGCCGACTATATGCTGAGTGATAAACTGAGTGTACGATTATTCTGGGATTATATCCGGACCAATCCTCTTGTTTCAACATCCTTTTTGACCTCCAATACACATATTGGTATATCTCTGCGTCTGACACTTTAATGAAGGACCGAAAAAAAAAGGGGAAATCCTCTTCTTTTTTTATTTAAAACTTATCTTTGCCCTGAAATTTAACTTGACAATCTGAGCAGCTATGAATTTTCCCGAAAATCTGAAATACACGAAAGATCATGAATGGGTCAGGGTGGAAGGCACAACAGCCATTGTAGGAATCACAGACTTCGCACAAAGCGAGCTGGGTGATATCGTTTATGTCGAAATCGAGACCGAAGGAGAGGAACTGGCTCATGAAGCTGTATTCGGTACTGTGGAAGCCGTTAAGACCGTATCCGATCTCTTTATGCCCTTGAGCGGAAAAGTATTGGAAGTGAACCCCGAACTACAATCCAACCCCGAAGGTGTCAACAAAGACCCGTATGGAAAAGGCTGGATGATTAAGATTGAAATGACAGATCCTGCAGAAATCAGCAAACTGCTCAGCGCAGCCGACTACAAGGCACTTACCGGCCACTGATTAAGTGATAAGGGGCATTTAAACCCGCTATTTATCAAAACCTGAAATGAGCAATGCTAAAGGCGTTGCTCATTTTTATTTTTTCAGAATTCCACGGACCCGATAGACCGCAGATTGTCATGATGATCATGATAAAATATGATTTTTTACTGTGTTAAAGATCAGTGAAAATCATTCTAATCATGAAGATCTGCGTGCTATTAGGTAATGGATAGGTTTTGCATAATCTATTCATATT
>JBIOHC010000041.1:0-40071 GCA_044448685.1 Bacteroidia bacterium | reverse complement strand
CCCGGGGTTACATATTCCTATCGCGTAGTAGCCCTGTTCAGCGACGGAGCCGAAAGTCAGCCATCCAAAAATGCCTGCGGAAGTCTCAAACAGGATATTCCGGTCATTACCAATGTGGATGTGGAAACAACAAGCTCCGGTGCTGGCGTTATTTTTGTGCGATGGAAAAACGCCCTTGCTGATTCAACGCTCGGACTGGATACGGTTGCCTTTCCAGGGCCCTATACATTGAAAATATTCCGATCCGGGGGATTCCTCCTCGCTCATCCCGGCACCACTCCAATCCGGACGCTGTCCAATGCTTATCTCAATACAATGCAGGACAGTATCATTGATCGTGTTCCTACACTCAACACCGTTGACAGTGCCTGGAGCTACCGCATTGATTTTTATTATTTCAACTCAGCCACCAGTACCAGCACCCTGGTAGGTTCAACTCAAAAAGCTTCTTCCGTATATCTCAATATCACACCTTCCGATCACCGCCTCACACTTTCCTGGAAGGATACGGTGCCCTGGACTAATTTCGAATACAAAATATACAAACAAGCCCTCACTTCACCTTTCGGTTTCAATTACCTCGGCACTACTACCCAGCGTAGCTATGTTGATTCCAACCTCATCAACCACCACTCATACTGTTACTATGTCACAACCTATGGATCCTATTTCAATCCTGCCCTTTCAGATACCTTGCTGAACAGGTCACAGCGAACCTGTATGGAGCCCTACGACAATGTTCCTCCTTGTGCTCCCATCCTTTCTCTCAAATCGGATTGTGAATCCTTCTCCAATACCCTAACCTGGACTGATCCCAACCACAGCTGCGCCGATGATGTGGTTACCTATAATATCTGGTATGCTCCCAATACTACGGCTCCTATGACGCTGCTGCAGACTGTCACTATCAGCAGCGATACCACCCTTACCTTCAGCAATCTTGAATCCGTGGCCGGATGCTATGCCGTGAGCGCACTCGATTCTTTTGCCGTAAACCAAAGCGTCAGAAGCAATATCGTCTGCGCCGACAACTGTCCGCTTTATGCTCTGCCCAATGTCTTTACACCAAACGGGGATAATATCAACGATATATACAATGCCCTTCCTTACCGCTATGTCGAAAGTGTGGACATGAATATTTACGACCGATGGGGCGTACTGGTTTATCATACAACCGACCCGCATATTCACTGGGACGGGAAAGCCATTCAAACCGGAGCCCTGTGCTCTGACGGGGTCTACTATTATATCTGTACTGTCAATTCTAAAAGGCTCAGCGGTACCGTGCCCTTCCTGCTTAAAGGGTTTATTCATCTCATCGCAGCACCGGAATCCAATCACTGATTATAACATGTTTACAGGCATTATTGAAGGTACAGGCATTATCAGGGACCTTGAACACGACCTGGAAAATCTCCACCTCCATATTACCTGCCCCTTTACCCATGAGCTTAAGATAGATCAAAGCCTTGCACATAACGGGGTTTGCTTAACCGTTGTAAGCATACGCGATATGGAATATACGGTAACTGCCATTGCTGAAACACTTCTCAGAACGAATCTTGGATCCCTGCAAAAAGGGAACGTTATTAATCTAGAACGCTGTCTGAAGGCAGGAGACCGGCTTGATGGTCACATTGTGCAGGGGCATGTTGACCAGACCGCGGTATGCAAAGCTATTGAAGACCAACAAGGCAGCTGGCTGTACCGTTTTGAATACGATCCTTCACAAGGAAATATTACGGTAGAAAAAGGATCTGTTTGTGTGAACGGAGTAAGTCTTACCGTGGTAGAATCGGGTGAAAATTTCTTCTCTACTGCCATCATACCCTATACCTATGAACATACTAATTTCAGGTTTTTGAAGAAAGGAAGTCTGGTCAATATAGAGTTCGATATTCTCGGTAAATATGCTTCCCGCCTCTTAAGTACTTATCAGCGCAGTTCTGTACGCCCTGCCTGATTCCGGGTATCTGCATAAGGTCTCAGGTCATAAATATGCAAACTCCGGTATGGAGTCAGTTCATGACCTTCATATTGCTTCAGGTATGGAAGTTGAATCGCAGCCGTATCAATAATCATCATGTATTTTGCTCCGTGTCTTATCCGGTCCGCAATATCACTGGTATCCTTGATACACCCTCCGATATTGGTCCACCCAACCTGATCCATCAGATATAAGCTGATACTGAAACTGCAATCATCGGGGCAGATCACAGGGTCAGAACGTTTAATGCCCATGGCTCTGAGTACGGGAGTAGCTGTTTCATAGGGCCCATTCAGATATGCCCACTTATGCCAGGCCCAGTTATCCATATCCACCTTGGGTGAAAGCAGCTGGCGCCGGTACATCTCATCAGGCTTGAACCCCCAATACCTCAGATGCATATTATTGGCACAATAGAGCACATTGTAGAGCATAAAAGCAGAGAAAAACAGCTTGAGCAAAAAGGAACGGAATAAGACAGGCTCCTGCCGGCTCAAATAATGCATAAACGCCAGGTGCAGAACAAGGGGAACAATTAAAAAATCGATATGGTAATAGTCATGGTTGTTCAAAGAATAGAAGAAGAGCATTACAAAAGCGAAATAACCAATCATGACAGACGGTATGATGAACTTCCAGGGGGTGCTCATCCTTCGAAAATTTACACCCAAATAAATAAGGCACAGCAGGCAGTATATCCAGGATGCAGGACTCATCACCTGGTAAAAGATAAACTCTCTCAGCGACTTCAATGCTGCATCAACTTCAACCTTTGGCGTTACCCAATAGGACTGGATATAGTTCAGCGTGTATTTACCTCCATGGATATTACTGTAATGCCGGGCATACAAATACCAGCAGGATACTCCGAACACAACCAGTACAAACGGAATCAGCTGAGCCTTAGGTTTGAAAAACACGAGCCCCTGACTTTTTAAGCGGGCCCGCTTGCTAAGTTCGGCAAGGAAAAGAAGGCCTATTATTACAAATACCAGCAACGTTGAAATCTTAAACAACCCTACAAGCAGAAAGAATGACATGCTTGCATAGAAAAACTTATTCTTCCCGTCTTCCCAGAATCTGTAGAAATAATAAACAGCAACCAGCATAAGTGAAAATGCAGGGACATTGATGAGAAAATTATTGGTGTAAAAGGCAAAGATGGGAGAGGCGAACAGGAACACGACCACCAATACGGCCCAGAACACATCCTTAAGCAGACGGTAAGACAAACGAAAAAGGGCATTCATCCCCCAGAATGCAATAGCGATATTCACGAGCCGGAAAATATACTCATGCTTGCCGAACAATTTCCAGAGCAAGGCCACAAAATAGTAAAGCAGAGGAAACTCTCCAGCCGACTTGCCCGTTGTTTCATCATCACTGAACAGGATATGAAGTGAAGGTTTGAAAAGATTCCAGTTACCCTGGTAATAATTATCGGCCAGGGAAAGGCAGTCTGTTTGTCTCCATTGATGTACACTGCCCGGCCGAAGGGGGAGAATATCGATATAACTGTATAGCCAGGCAATAAGCAACAGCAAACCTAACAACAAGACCTGACGAAGGACCGTTTTAGACAAGAACGTATTTTCCATGAACGGCTTCAAGATTCTTAATCAGGATAATTCAAATAACCATTTCGGGGATTTCTCCTTCCACAATAAGGCGCCCTTTTGTTGCATTTTTTATATGTTCAACAGAAACTCCCGGGGCTCTTTCAAGTAAACGAAACCCTTGCGGAACAATATCCAGTACAGCAAGCTCTGTCACAATTTTTTTTACGCACTTTACTCCGGTAAGCGGCAGTTCACATTTCGGCAATAATTTCGACTCTCCGGCTTTGTTCACATGTTGCATGGCAACAATGATGTTTTTAGCTGCTGCCACAAGGTCCATCGCCCCACCCATTCCTTTTACCATCTTACCCGGTATTTTCCAGTTGGCTATATCACCGGTATCACTCACTTCCATTGCACCCAATATGGTCAGATCCACCTTGCGTGAACGTATCATTCCAAAACTCATGGCCGAATCAAAAAACGCCGACCCAGGCACAGTTGTTATCGTTTGCTTTCCTGCATTAATCAGGTCAGGGTCTTCCTCCCCTTCAAAAGGGAATGGCCCCATCCCCAGCAGGCCGTTTTCAGATTGCAACACTACACTAATTCCTTTGGGAATGTAATTGGCCACCAGGGTCGGGATTCCTATACCCAGGTTTACATAATACCCGTTCTTCATTTCCCGGGCAATGCGTTTGGCGATGTCGTTCTTGTCTAACATATCCTTAATTTTTTTTCCTTACCGTCCTTTGTTCAATCCTCTTTTCATAATTCTTTCCCTGAAAGATGCGGTGAACATAAATACCCGGAGTATGAATCTGATCCGGTTCCAGTTCACCGGGTTCAACAAGTATTTCCACTTCAGCAATGGTAATCTTACCTGCCATAGCCATAAGAGGATTAAAATTACGGGCCGTTTCCTTGTAAATCAAATTACCCTGTGTATCTCCTTTCCAGGCTTTAACAATCGCAAAATCTGCATCAAATGCATGTTCAAGCAGGTATTCTTTTCCATGGAAATTACGAACTTCTTTTCCGATGGCTACCTCAGTTCCTACTCCAGCCGGTGTATAGATAGCAGGCATTCCGTACCCAGCCGCCATGCAGCGTATAGCCAGAGTACCCTGGGGAATCAGCTCCACTTCCAGTTCACCGCTGAGGAGCTGCCTTTCAAACTCTGCATTTTCGCCTACATAGGAAGAAATCATCTTCTTTACCTGATGAGTCTTGAGCAACATCCCAATTCCGAAGTCATCCACACCCGCATTGTTCGAGATGCAGGTTAAGCCGTTACATCCCCTGCGGACGAGGGCGGCAATACAGTTTTCCGGAATGCCACAAAGTCCGAAACCTCCCAGCATAATCACAGCATTGTCATTAATGTCATGAATGGCTTCCTCGGCGTTTTTTACTGTCTTATTCATACCAATAGTGTTTATCATTTCTCTACAAAAGGATCCTCTTCCGGAGGAATATCTCCTCCGTCCTTATCAAATTTGGAGCAATCAAGTTCTATTGAAATTTTTTTGGCCGGTTTGTCAAAATCCCGCTGGGACACTTTCAATGTTTTGTCGGCATATACTTTTTGCATATAGAGCCCCCAAATTGGCAATGCCATGGTAGCGCCCTGACCAAGGGCCATATTATCGAAATGCACACTCCGGTCTTCCCCACCTACCCAGCAACCGGAAACAAGATCCGGTGTGAGCCCCATGAACCAACCGTCGGAATTATTCTGGGTTGTTCCTGTTTTACCTGCTATCGGGTTGGTGAGTTTGTACCTGCCTCTGAGACTGGCACCTGTTCCATAATCGACAACCCCCTTCATCAAAATAGTCATGATATAAGCCTTTTCCTCATTCATAGCTTCTTCCGATTTGGGCATGAATTCTGCAATCACTTTCCCGCTCTTATCTTCAATTCGTGTCACAAAGATAGGCTCCATCCAGGTTCCTTTATTGGCAAAGGTGCTATTGGCACCTACCATTTCATATACAGAAAGATCAGGAGTTCCCAGACACATGGAAGGTACGATTTCGATCGGGCTAGTGATGCCGCAGCGTCTGGCAAACTGTTCCACAGCTTTTGGCCCGAATTGTTTCATAATATAAGCCGAAACATAATTGATGGAGAGGGCAAGTGCTTTTTTCAACGTTATCATCTTTCCTTCCAGTATATCATCAGCATGGCCTCCGGCATTATCCGGACACCATTGCCCGCCTTCAGGCAAATCAATACAGGTATGTACACACGGAACCTGCATACAGGGCGACCAGCCTTCCTGTATAGCCAGTGCATACACAAAAGGTTTGAAGGTAGATCCTACCTGACGCTTACTTTCTTTAACATGATCGTATTTGAAATGCCGGTAATTAATCCCTCCAACCCATGCTTTTACAAAACCTGTCTGAGGCTCCATGCTCATGAAACCGGTTTGCAAGAATGACTTATAATACCGTATGGAATCCCAGGGAGAGAGCGTGGTGTCACGATCGCCCGACCAATGAAACACCCTCATTTCAGTAGGTGTATGGAAGGCTGTTTCGATTTCCGATTCGGAAGCACCGGCTTCCTTCATATTCCGGTAACGATCAGACGCCTTCATGGCCGAGTGCATGATATTTTCAATTTCATCCCTGGTGACTTTCCAGCTGAAAGGCCAGTTCTTCTTTTTCAGCTTATCAAATTCGCCCTGAAGATATTGCATATGATGTGCAACAGCTTCTTCAGCATATTTCTGCATACGTGAATCGATGGTAGTGAAAATGCGTAACCCATCCCGGTACATATCATAGTTCTTGCCTGTAGCCGGGTTCAGGTGTTCGGAGCACCATTTTTTCAGAAACCGGTCACGCAGGTACTCTCTGAAATAGGTAGCAAGCCCTTCATTATGATCTTCAGGCCTGAAATGTAATTTGATGGGCTTTATTTTTAAAGAATCATATCTGACCTGACTCAGGAAATGGTATTTAACCATTTGTTTCATGACCACATTTCTGCGTTGCATGGTGGTATCAACCTTACGTGCACTGGCGGGGTTAAATATCGCAGGGTTTTTAGCCATACCTACGAGCATGGCGCTTTGTTCTACCTGCAGTTTATCAGGTGTGGTATCGAAATATATCTGAGCAGCCGATTTGATTCCTACTGCCTGGTTCAGAAAATCGAATTTATTCAGGTACATGGTCAGGATCTCCTCTTTTGTATACTGGCGTTCAAGCCTGACTGCTATAATCCATTCCTTGATTTTGCGTTTAATCATCTGCCATTTGCTTTGATGCGTTTCCCTTGGAAAAAGCATCTTGGCCAGCTGCTGGCTCAGGGTACTACCTCCTCCGGAACTTCTGTCGCCACCGATAATCGTACGGCTCAGCACCCGAAATAACCCCTTCCCATCCACTCCGCTATGGTCATAGAAGCGTGAATCTTCTGTTGCAACAAGTGCTGCCACCAGGGTTGTATCGAGTTCCTTGTACTTCACATTCACCCTGTTTTCCTTATAATATTTACCCATCGTTTTCAGATCGGCTGAAAACACTTCGGATGCCAGATTTGTTTTAGGATTGGTAAGGTCTTTTGTAGCCGGAAGGTCTGCGAAGAGGGCTATAGAACCCACCATTATCACCAGGGTAAGTGGGGGCAGGAAGAGTACAATCCAAAAAATGCGGATGTAGCGTCGGTAAGGGTTGAGACTTTTTTCTTTTTCTGGAGCCATTGTTGGTTCTACTTTTTTTCAGCTTTCTCCACCCTCATCCCCACATCCATAATCATAGGCAGTTTAGGCTGACGCATGCCTTGTTCAATCAAAAAGGAGTACTTGCCGTTAAGCGGAAAACGCTTGGCCCGCTTAAATAGTATTTGATTATCCCAGATATCACCAAGACCTTTCCCAAGCCACCGTCCTTCCTCGTTGGCAAGTGGACATTCAACGGTATCACGTGCAAATTTTCCGTTCGGGAAAATAGTTTTGATAAACAAATAGAGATTACTGAAGGGATATCCGTCTGCATTGCGGACATTGATATAGAAATTATGAGGAGTGACTGTATCGGTTACCGTAAAATCAAATTTCTTGACATCCTTCACATCCCAGACATAATCCTTGATTTCCTCATTTTTTTCGAAAACCCGGTTTTTGTCGCAACTGCTGAGAAAAAAAAGACACAAGACACAAGACAGAAGACGCAAGACAAGGGGTTTCCCGGAAATTGAATTTTTCAACTTAATGACCATCGTAATCTTGTGTCTTGTGTCTAAAAATTTATTCCTTCTTATCTGTATTCCCCGGTAAGGTACCTCTTGGAGGCCGGTTACGGTTGTTCCGTTGATTATTATTCGGTTTGCCTTGCTGACGGTTGTCCTGCTTCTTTTGTCCGGAATCCGGGTTACGGGGTTTATTTTCCTGGCCTTTATTGCCTCCTTGCGGCCTTCGCTGCCGCTGCTGCCCCTGTTGCTGGTTACCTTCAACCTTGACATCACCTTCCGGTCTTGGACCCTGAGGTTTACGTCGCTTCTTATTATTATTTCTCGGGCCTTTCTTTTTATCAAAACGGGTCAGGCTGTCCTGGCCTACCACATTCTCAAAATCAGGCTCTTTCTTTTCGAATCCGGGATCTTTATGAATAACCAGGGTAGCTGGCTTCTTCCCTTCTTTGTTCATTGCAATTATCTCTTTCACACGAGCTACGGGAACCGGGATAAAGACATCCGGCTCATCCCGGTATGAATAGAAAATAATCCGCCTGAAAATATCTGTTTTCTGGTGAAATGGAATACCTTTTTCTGTTTCGAGTTTGGTTTCTGTTTCCGGAAATTCTTTGAGTGCATCGAGGTAGCTGTCGAGTTCGTAATTCAGACAGCACTTAAGTTTTCCGCATTGGCCTGCCAGTTTCAGCGGGTTAAGACTTAGCTGTTGGTATCTGGCAGCACCAATGGTAACAGACCGGAAATCGGTCAGCCAGGTAGAGCAGCATAATTCCCTGCCACAGGATCCTATTCCTCCCAAACGGCTTGCTTCCTGCCTGGCACCTATCTGCCTCATTTCTATTCTGACCCTGAATTCTTCAGCGAGAATCTTGATAAGTTCACGGAAATCAACCCTTTCTTCAGCGGTATAGTAAAAGATAGCCTTGGTTTTATCGCCCTGAAATTCAACATCACTGATCTTCATATTCAATCCCAGTCTTACAGCAATGGTACGAGCCTTATACATGGTGTTGTTTTCCAGTTGCTGGGCTTCCTTCCACTTATCAATATCATTCTGACGGGCTTTGCGGTATAATTTTCGTATTTCAGGTGAAGCCGGATCAACGGTCCTTTTCTTCATCTGTAAACGAACCAGTTCGCCGGTCAGGGTTACGGTTCCCATATCATGCCCGGGAGATGCTTCCACAGCCACTGCTTCACCGGCCACCAGGGGCAGATTGTTAACATTTCTGAAAAACTCCTTTCGGCTGTTTTTGAAACGAACTTCAACAATATCAAAAGGAGCTTGGCCTCCAGGCAGTTCCATATTAGCCAGCCAGTCAAATACGTTCAGTTTGTTACAACCGCCCGAACCGCATGAACCATTATTCTTGCATCCGGCCGGTGTATTGCTCACTGTATCGCAGCCGCGTCCGGTCGAACATCCGCTACATCCCATGTTTATATTTTTATTGGTTTTTCACCAAGGATCTTCCTTGTCAATACAAATTTATTAGCCTTCCTTTTTTAAGGAAGTATCAAAGATACACATTGTTCCGGGATAGGAAATTCAGGACGAATTCCTGATGAAGGTCGGTTTCAGTTTTCTGGCAATAAAAGACCTGATGTATTCCATCAGCTCTTTTTATTTATTTTTTTCCGTTGGTGGAAACAAGCAATTCCCTCACATCAACCTTGAGAGCTCCGGCTATTTTATATAATATGGGTAAACTTGGTTGTGTTTTATTATTACAATAATTTGTAGTCACAACGTAACTTCGTTGAATCTTTTTCGCTAACCAGATTTGCGTTCTCCCCTGTTCTGAAAGGATTTCTTTGATGCGATTCATTCGGACTAAAACGTTTTATTGCATTTAATTATATGTAAATGTACTAAATTACGGAATAGTTCGCAAATCGAAGAGAGAAAGGGACTAAAAGAAAGCGGATCCGTTGTTTAAATTACAGGTACATTAAGTAATTCATTTGCTTTGAAGGACAAATCCATGAACAACATTTTAGGGGCTGCATTGCGTTCAATGGAAGCTGCTGCTTTATTAATTTCCTCTATAAAGCGTTCGCAATTACCTGCATGGATGAACCGGGAGAATTTGGTAACAAAGGCGAGCTCATCCCCTTTAAGCCTTACAAGTGAAGGATCTGCATAGTTCATCAGCAGACATTCCCTTAGTATGCCCAGTGCATAGCGAAGAAATTCCTTGTGCTTTTCTCTTTTCAGGGGTGCCAGATCCTCAATTACATCAGCCACCTTTCTGGCGTCGAATTTAAGACAAGCCCTCATCCATTCCTGAAACAGCTTCAGATACAATGCCGCCTGTTCGTTTTCACTTATCAGCTTTCGGGCAGTACTGTAATTACCATCGGAAAGAAATGCCATTTTCGTTGCATCCGCTGCACTCATTCCGGCAAATCCCATGAGCGCGTTACTAATGACAGTATCAGGCAGTTTGGGAATGGGAATAAGCTGCGTGCGCGATACGATTGTCCTCAGCAGCTGATCCTCCTGCTCGGTTACAAGCAGAAAAAGTGTTTTATCCGGTGGCTCTTCAAGAATTTTAAGAAGTTTGTTTGCCGCCTGATGATTCATCTTCTCCGGTAGCCAGATAATCATGATCTTATAACCTCCCTCAAACGTCGTAAAGCTGAGCTTGCGGAGTATGGATGCACTTTCATCTACCGGTATGACAGGTTGTTTATTCTCAGCGCCCAGCTCCCCAAACCAGGAAGCCAGGCTCAGGTAAGGATCGGCTATAAATGCCTTCCGAAAATCACCTATCAAATCATCGCTCTGACGTACATCTTTGGAAATGGCAATAGGGAAGACAAAATGTAAATCGGGGTGTACCAATTTCTGAACCTTCTGACAAGACGGGCAAGTGCCACATGCATCATCCGGAGTTTTGTTTTTGCAGAAAACATACTGGGCAAAAGCTACAGCCAATGGGAGTCCTCCGCTGCCTTCAGGCCCAAGCAGGAGCTGTGCATGGGGAATACGGCTTCCGGCAACAGCATGGAGAAGTCGTTGCTTGACAAGTTCCTGACCAAGAATATTCCGGAAAAGCATGGGACTAAAGTACTGAAAAAAATCAGTGCAGGGCTACGACTTTTACAGTGTAGCCCTGCAGGCGGAGCAGCTGAAGAATCCCTTTGTCGCCCGGCAGATGCCCGGCACCTACTGCAATAAACACCGGTTTTTTATCAATCAGAGCCTGCAACTGTTTCATCCAGTTCCTGTTCCGGATAGTCAGCATCTGGTCCCATTCCTCAGCAGAGTAGGAATCGCTTTCCCGGAGCTGTTTATCGAGACAATCCAGATCGCCCCGTTTGTAACAGCTGTCCATTAGAACAGTTTCGTCTTTTGTTTTGTCTTTTTCCTTCACCCCTTTCACCAGCTGTTCTGCCTGACGCTTGAGTGTCGTATGCCCAAAAAGCGTCTGTATCTGATCATCTGCAGTTTCCAGTCCTATCACATCCAGCCCGTCTTCCTTTCCTTTCTCCTGAAAATAGATATCCATTGGAGTGCCTTTGTGTTTATCCATCAGGGGTTTGTAAAACAGCATACTGATGACAGCCGGTTTCATTTTATTGAACAGGGTGATCTCCATGCCCACCTGTTCTTTAAAATAGGCCGATACCAGTTCATAATCTTTCACGCTCATAAGCTGATCCAGGCTGGAATCCTTCATTACCGAAGCTTCCATAACTTTCTGCTGAACAGCAGCATCAATAATCAGTTCGCCCACTACAGCTTTGGTTTTTTTAAAGCATTGCATAACTACCGGAAGGGAATCCACATAGGAGCTGGTAAGGAGGTGATAGGTGCCGAAAATATAGGATGGCTCTTTTATGCCTTTACCGCTAACCTCCCAAAGCAGGGAATTGGTTTGCTGCGCATACAGGAAGGATGGAAACAGGAGAAATAGTGAAAATAGTTTTTTCATTTCTTGATTTTTACATTCCGGAAGGTTTTCCAGACATAGAGGGGCTGGCAGATGGCGTTGAAGAGCAATACGACCGGAATAATAGTCATATCTGCTTTTTTAAAAGATTGAGCATCCATACGACCATTGGTATAGAATCTCCATAATAAGTAACAACAAAAAACCATTAACCAAATCGAGCCGGCTCCGGTAAATATACCTGCTGCTTTTGCACTATTTGAAAGAGAATGAATTTTGCTTTCTTCCGGAGTGAGGTCGTCCAAAATTTTGGGAAGCAGACCCTTCGCAGGTGGTCTGACTGTGTTGCGGGTTTGGACTAAAAACAGGAATGAACTCACAGGACAAAGAAGTAATAAAGGTCCTGCTCCGCAATACATCCATGCGTTCAGATCCTGCTTAACAAGAAAGTTGGCAGCGATATACATTACCCCTATCAACATCACAAAGAGATTAAGCAGGATAATAAAAACAGCCAGGGCGCGACGCATGGGTTAAAGGTAGACATTAGACACAAGACATTAGAATCAAGACGTTGTCCAATGAGTCTCAATTCTCGGGTCTTGTGTCTTGATTCTTGTGTCTTTTGTCCGGAAATACAATAAATTTGCCATCCAAGCGTTTGAAAATACGCCTAGCTTTGTGCATTCGGGTACTGTACTATGTTGAAACGAATTAGCATACTTATCTCACTGGCTTTCATACTCTTGTATGGCCTTTCAGGCTGCTCTACCAAGAAGAGCACCTGGCTTACCCGTGGCTACCACCGTATGAATACCCGTTATAATGGCTATTACTATGCCCGTGAAGCGATCAAGGACGGGGTGATGAAAATTGAAAAAGCCAATATTGACGATTATTCCAATATCCTTCCCATTTTCGTTTATGCAAGCAAGGAAAGTGCTAAAATGGCTTCAGGCGATTTTGAAAAAGCTATTAAAAAATGCACCAGTGCCATTGAAAGGCATATGATCACAGACAAAAAGAATGTTGAAACAGCTCATGCCAACAGTTGGATAGAAGATTGTTTCCTGGCCATTGGGGCAGCACGGTTTTATAAGCAGGACTATTTCGGTGCTGTGGATGCCTTTGACTACGTTACCAAAAAATATGTCAAATATCCTGTTCATTATGATGGTTTTCTGTGGCTTATCAAAACCTATAATGAGACAAGTATTTTTTCGAAATCGGAAGACCTTATAACCTCCCTTAAAGAGGACAAGAAATTTCCTAAAAAGAAACTTTTCGATTTATTTATCCTGGCAGCGGACTATGATATAAGAAGGGAATTCTGGGGTGCTGCCATACCGAATCTGACTAAAGCCATCACCTTGCTCGAACCGGGAGGCCCTTTAAAAGAGCTTCCTTTTATCCGTGACAATCCAATGTCCAAGCATAAGGACCAGCGCGCCCGCCTTATTTTTATTCTGGCACAGCTTTATGAAAAAACAGGTGACACCAAGAAGGCTTCTTCCCTTTTTGCACAAGTGGCACATATGAAGCCAAAATATGACATGGAGTTCAATGCCCGCCTTAGCCATGCCCGTTTGTATGATTTCTCAGGAGGTAAGGGAGAGAAAGTGAAAAGTGAATTGCTTAAAATGACAAAAGACTTTAAGAATGAAGATTACCGGGATCAGATTTATTATACCCTGGCTAAGATAGAATTGCAGGAGCACCATGAAGAGCCCGGTATCGATTACCTGCGCCGCTCTGTTTCTGTAAGCAAGAAAAATCCGCTTCAGAAAGCACTCTCCTACCTGACAATGGCTGATCTGTATTATGCCCGGCCGGATTACAGGCATGCTCAGGCTTATTATGACAGTGTGGTTCCACTGATAAAGAAAGATTATCCGAATTATGAAATTATCGTAGCAAAACAGAAAAACCTGAATGAGCTGGTTAAGAATCTGACCGTCATAAGCACAGAAGACAGCCTGCAGAAAGTAGCAGGCATGGATACAGCCGCCAGGAATACGCTGATAGATGGTATCATAGCTAAAGTAAAGGAAGAGGAGAAGCGAAAGGAAGAAGAAAAACTGAACCAGAAAAGCAATCCGGGAGGAGGAGGAACCGGTAATACAAATAACAACACCACAGCAACCACGGATGCAGGATCCTGGTATTATACGAATGCGGGGGCAGTCAGCTTCGGCATTGCAGATTTTAAAAAGAAATGGGGTGATCGCCCCCTGGAAGATAACTGGAGAAGAATTAATAAGGAAAGTACTTTTGGAGATATGAACGCGATCTCGGTAGGAACAGATAAAGACTCTGTCAAAACTGTTGCAACCGGCACGAAAGACAAGAATAAAGGCGGAGCATCGGCGAATACGGCCCGGGCTTTTTATCTGAAAAATCTTCCATTTACCAGGGAAGCCAGGGAGAAATCAAACCTGAAGATTGTGGATGCATACTATAATGCAGGAATGCTTTATAAGGAAGCTCTTTTTAATAACCCCAAAGCAGCTGAAGCTTTTGAAGAAATGCTGAACCGTTTTCCGGATAACAAATATATACCTACAGCTTACTATTTTTTATACCGCCTGTACCTTTCCATGGAGAATCAGGAAAAAGCAGACGCGAACCGGAATATTATCCTTAGCAAGTTTCCCGATTCGGAGCTGGCTCTGATCCTGAAAAACCCTGAAAAGGTATATAAATCAGGTGGGGCACAGGATAAAATAAAAGCATACTACAATGAAACATATGCCACCTATCGGGCAGCTCAGTATCCGGAAACTATCAGGCGTTGCGAAATTGCTGACTCCCTTTACGGGGGAAGTAAGCTAAGCCCAAAATTCTCCTATCTCAAAGCACTGGCTGTAGGCCATACCGGTGATTTGAAAGCCTATGAGCTGGCCTTAACAACCGTTACCGTTAAATATCCGAAAGATGAAGTCCGGAATCAGGCTATGGGTATGCTGGATGCCATACGCCGGGTAAAAAGCGGAGCTGTTGCCACTGTTGATTCCAGTGAATTGAAAAAAGACAAGTTCACATTTAAGGAAGATGTACTGCATTATGCCGTGATCGTCGTACGCGGACGGGGTGTCAACCTGAATGATCTGAAAATTAATCTGAGCAATTTTAATCAACAGTATTTTGCTTCCCTCAATCTGACAATTACAGCCATCCCTGTCAGGGATGATTACCAGCTTATTCAAATAAAAGAATTTCCGGATAAGAAAGGTGCTTTAACATATTACGAATTCGTCAAAGGCGATAAAGATGTATTCAAGGATATCCCACTCACCACCGTTGATGTCTTTGCCATGTCCATGGAAAACTTCTCGGTTTTTTATCACGAAAAGAATGCGGATGATTACAAGACATTCTTTAATGCCAATTATTTCAAACGGGAGCCTTAGCCTACCGGTTTTCAACAACAAACAGCAAATTGTTCATTAATTTCCCCGTTTTAACAGTAATTGTCCTTGTTTTTATCCTTTTTTACCTACTTTTACGAGAATTCATAATTTCTTAATCCTATGTTCAACTCAACTAAAAACAACGGCATGTCAAAGACCAGCACAACTGACTCTCCAAGCATTAACCTGATCGGTGCCGGGACTATAATAGAAGGTGATATCAAATCCAACGGAGATATCCGTATTGATGGCCAAATCAAAGGCTCTATCAATGTAAAAGGCAAACTGGTAGTAGGAAGTACCGGTACAATAGACGGAGAAGTTGTTTGTCAGAATGCAGACATTTCAGGCACTCTCAGAGCAAAAGTTACCGTATCTGAACTGCTTTCCTTAAAATCCACCGCTAAACTTAGCGGAGATCTGGTAACCAATAAATTATCCATCGAGCCGGGAGCAGATTTCACAGGGTCCTGCAGCATGGGTGGCGTAGTTAAAGACCTGAAACATGGAGGAGCAGACGCCTCAGTCGCCAAAGAAAAAGCAGTCGCCTACTGATTTTGCGAAATATTCTGCCATGGGCCTCCAGATGGCGGCCATCATGGGCGGAACTACCTTTCTCGGTTATAAGCTGGATGGGTGGATACATATTAAATTCCCGCTTTTTACACTTCTTCTTTCCTTATTCGGTGTTTTTGCCGCTCTCTGGTATTTTATCCGGGATTTTATTAAGAAAAAATAAATGCATTGCCGTATGCTCCTGACGGCTATACCATGACAAAGCCGTTTCTTCTCAAACTATTCCTGTTCAGCTTCGTTTGCGCCATCCTGCTTTATTGCTGGAATCACTTTACGGAACCCGCCTGGCATGATAACCTGAGCTGGTATATCCTGGGGTTTTTCACCCTCACCACAGGTCTCGTTCATCATATCCTGCTGCGTTCCGCTTCCGGAGAAGGGAAAAATTTCGTCTACCTTTTTATGGGTGTTACCGGTATCAAGCTTTTTGCCTACCTCTGCTTCCTGATTACGCTCTTTCTCCTTAACAGGGACCATGCCCGTACACTTGCTTTGTACTTTCTGATCCATTACCTGGTCTTTACTGTTTTTGAAGTTTCCAGCCTCTACCTAAAACTCCGTAAATAAGCATTGCTTTCCCTTCACTCATCGAAGCTTTCCGGGCATTCATCCAATCTCTGATCTTGTTTCGTTTTTGTTGAAAAATCAGGTGTTTTTATTTCACTAATTCTTGCAGATTCTCTATGTTTGCACCCGATTTTAAAAACCTGCTTAACGATTCCCTCAGATGTCCATTAAACCGGGTTCTTTTCCAGCATTTTTCAGGAAATTTATACTGATTCTTGCATTTCTCCTGCCTGCCGGCTTCCTTTTTGCCGGTGATCCGGATAATGATACGCTTCGTGCCTCGAATTCCAATGTGGAAAAAGTTGAAGGCAAGGAAGGCAAGTTCAATGCCGGTGAACTGATCCTTGATCACATTGGAGATTCCCATGAATGGCATATTGCCGGTCATGTTGCCATACCGCTTCCGGTCATCATTTATTCCAAAAAAGGCCTGAGCATTTTTATGTCCAACCACCTCGAAGACGGAAGCAAAGGCTTCAAATTCGAGAAAATGAAGGATGGCAGCCATAAGATGATCGCCTTCGATGCCAATGGAAATGAAGATGAAGAAACCACAGCCAGCATTTATGACCTGAGTATTACAAAGAATGTGTTTGCCATTTTCATTACGATGGCCCTGATGCTCTGGGTGTTCCTCGCCACAGCCAAAGCCTACAAACGTTCACCGGGCAAGGCCCCCAAAGGTCTTCAGAGTTTCATAGAACCCTTGATTGTATTTGTAAGGGATGATATTGCCAAATCGTCTATTGGGGAGAAGAAATACATGAATTACCTTCCCTTCCTGCTCACCGTATTTTTCTTTATCTGGTTCAGCAATATGCTCGGCCTCATTCCTTTTTTTCCATTCGGTGCCAACGTAACCGGTAATATTGCAGTAGCCCTTACCCTTGCCTTCCTGGTATTCCTGATAACCACTCTAAGCGGCAATGCCAACTACTGGAAACATATTGTAGCTATGCCAGGTGTTCCTGTTGGCGTACTGGTGCTGCTCACACCAATTGAGATCATCGGAATCTTCCTCAAGCCTTTCGTGTTGATGATACGACTTTTTGCAAACATCCTTGCGGGTCACATCATTGCCCTTTCTTTCTTTTGTCTTATTTTCATCTTTGCCGAAATGAATACAGGCCTCGGTTTCGGAGTGTCTGTTCTTTCGATTGCCTTCACCGTATTTATGGGTATGCTGGAATTGCTGGTTGCATTCCTGCAGGCATATGTATTCACCCTGCTGGCTGCCATGTATTTTGGCTCTGCAACGGAAGAGCATGCGCACGCCGAACATCATTAAAACTTTACCGGTTGTTTCCTGTTACCGGCAGTATATAATTAAACAGGAAAATAAAAAACAATACACATGTCATCAAACATCTTGTTAGAAGTGCAGAACATCGGAATTGGTTATGGTGTTGCTGCCCTTGGTGCAGGTTTAGCTGCAGTAGGTGCTGGTATCGGTATTGGTCGTATAGGCGGCAGTGCGGTGGAATCCATCGCCCGTCAGCCTGAAGCCATCAACGATATCCGTTCCAACATGATCCTGACTGCAGCTCTGGTAGAAGGTGCTGCATTCTTCGCGATGGTAATCGGCCTGCTGGTTATCTTCCTGAAGTAAGAGGGACTGTCCTTTCCGGCAACGGTTGGTTACCGGAAAGGACTTTTAAATTGAATAGAGCATACAAACAGATATACACAGAACATGGAATTAGTAAAACCCACAATCGGACTTCTTTTCTGGATGCTGGTCAGCTTCGGAATCATTTTCTGGATACTGAAAAAGTTTGCCTGGAAGCCTATTCTCGGCATGCTGAAAGAACGGGAAGACAGTATTTCAGAAGCCCTCAACTCGGCTGAGAAAGCCAAGAAGGAAATGGAAGCCCTGCAAAGCAATAATGAAAAACTGCTGGCAGAAGCACGTAACCAGCGGGATATTATGCTGAAAGAAGCACGTGAAATACGTGAACAAATGATCCATGATGCCAAAGGAGCTGCACAGAAAGAAGCCGATAAGCTGATGAAGGGTGCACGTGAAAGCATTCAAAGTGAAAAGAATGCCGCTATTGCCGAAATGAAAAGCCAGGTAGCTTCCCTGTCTATACAGATTGCAGAAAAAATACTGAAGGAAGAACTGTCATCCAGCGAGAAACAGAAAACACTTGTTAAAACCCTGTTGAACGAAGTCAACCTGAACTGAACATGAAGGGAACACGCGCTTCTGTACGTTATGCCAAGGCATTGCTTGACCAGGCCCTTGAAAAAGGAGAGCTTGAAAAAGTCTATGCTGATGTACAGCTTATCATTCATACCATCAAAGAAAACCGGGAGCTGGCCGCCATGCTCCGTAGTCCGGTGATTAAAACCGAAAAGAAGAAAAGCATACTGAATGCTATTTTCTCTGCTTCTGTCAGTCCGCTTACCTCCCATTTTCTGCAACTGATCAGCGAGGAGAAAAGAGAAGAGTATTTAGAAATGGCTATGGAAGAGTTTGTACGTAAATACAAACACAATAAAAATATACTGACGGCTGTCATCACCACCGCTCAAGGCCTGGATGAAGAAACACGCAAGAGCGTAAAAGAACTGATAAAGAAGCAGACAGCTTCCGAAGTGGAACTGGTGGAGAAAGTAAACAATGAGCTGATAGGGGGATTTGTACTTCGTGTAGGTGATAAACAGAACGATGCGAGCATACTCGGGAAAATCCGTTTGCTGGAACGTACATTTAAAGAGAATAATTTGAATTAATGAATACTCAAGGATAGAACGCAGATCAGTATGATTCTTATGATTTAACGGATCAATCATAATTAATCATACTAATCATACTGATCTGCGGTCTATCTAATAAGCCTTTAGAAAGCTTTAATTATTAAATCCTAAATTACCAATGGCTGAAATTAAACCTTCCGAAGTATCCGCAATCCTCCGCCAACAGCTTGCCGGTGTGAAATCGGCAACAGAACTTGAAGAAGTGGGAACCGTACTCCAGGTGGGTGACGGTATTGCACGTATATACGGACTGTCCAATGTTCAATCGGGTGAGCTGATTGAATTCGATAACGGACTCAAAGGAATCGTACTGAACCTGGAAGAAGATAACGTAGGAGCTGTACTCCTCGGTTCTTCAAACAATATCAAAGAAGGTGATTCCGTAAAACGGACCCGTAAAATCGCCTCTATCCAGGTTGGTGAAGGCCTGCTCGGACGTGTAGTGGATACCCTTGGTAATGCCATCGACGGCAAAGGACCTATCAAAGGCCAGCTGTATGAAATGCCTCTGGAGCGTAAAGCCCCGGGTGTTATTTACCGTCAGCCTGTTAACGAACCCCTTCAGACAGGTATCAAAGCGATTGATGCGATGATTCCAATCGGACGCGGACAGCGGGAATTGGTGATCGGTGACCGTCAGACTGGTAAGACTGCCGTTTGTATCGACACCATCATCAACCAGAAAGAATTTTATGAAAAAGGAGAGCCTGTTTTCTGTATCTATGTAGCCATTGGTCAGAAAGGTTCTACAGTTGCCAATATTGTACGTGTGCTTGAAGAGAACGGAGCCATGGCTTATACCTGTATCGTTACCGCCACTGCTTCCGACCCTGCACCAATGCAGTTCTACGCTCCTATGGCCGGAGCTGCCATCGGAGAATTCTTCCGCGATACCGGCCGCCCTGCCCTCGTTGTATACGATGACCTTTCCAAACAGGCTGTAGCTTACCGAGAAGTATCCCTGCTCCTGCGTCGTCCTCCGGGACGGGAAGCATATCCCGGTGACGTGTTCTACCTTCACAGCCGTTTGCTGGAACGTGCCGCGAAAATCAACAAGACAGACAGTATTGCACAGGGCATGAATGATTTGCCTGAAAGCATACGCCCGCTTGTGAAAGGCGGAGGATCACTGACAGCATTGCCAATCATTGAAACACAAGCAGGTGACGTATCTGCTTATATCCCTACCAACGTAATTTCCATTACAGACGGTCAGATCTTCCTGGAGTCCAACTTATTTAACTCAGGTGTTCGTCCTGCTATTAACGTAGGTATCTCCGTCTCACGTGTAGGTGGTAATGCCCAGATCAAATCCATGAAGAAAGTTGCAGGTACCCTTAAGCTCGACCAGGCTCAGTACCGCGAACTGGAGGCATTCTCCAAATTCGGTTCCGATCTGGATGCTGCAACCAAGGCTGTTCTTGACAAAGGAGCACGTAACGTTGAAATCCTGAAACAAGGTCAGTTCAGTCCACTGCGTGTTGAACAGCAGATTGCAATTATTTATCTCGGAACAAAAGGTCTGCTTCGTGATGTACCTGTCAATAAGGTCCGTGAATTCGAAGCTGAATTCCTGCAGTATCTGGAAGCCAAGCATACCAATATCCTGAATGGCTTGAAAGCCGGTCAGCTTACAGATGATATCACCAATACCCTGGAATCAGTAGGAAAAGATCTCGCAGCGAGATATAAATAGTTCAGAGCATGGCCAGTTTAAAAGAAGTACGTAACCGCATTACCTCTATCAGCTCTACCCAGCAGATTACGAGCGCCATGAAAATGGTGAGCGCAGCCAAGCTGAGAAGGGCTCAGGAAGCCGTTACCCAGATGAGGCCCTATGCCAAAAAATTAAGGGATATTCTGGAGAATATCAGTGCAGGGCTCGACAGCAATGACAGCACCTTTTCCAAAGAACGTCCTTTGAAAAATGTGCTCCTGATTGTAGTTACTTCCAACAGAGGCCTTGCCGGAGCTTTCAATATGAATATCGTGAAGAAGGCCCTTGCCCTGGCCAGGAATGAATACAAAGACCAGCAGGTAAGTGTAATCTGTATCGGTAAAAAAGGGAATGATTATTTCCGCCGGACAGAATACAAAGCTTACGGTTCAGAGCTTAAACTGAATGAACTGTTTGATAAACTGAACTATACCAATGTAGCTCCTGTTACGGAATTTATCATGGATGCCTATGCAAAAGGTGAATTTGACCGTATAGATATCATTTACAACCAGTTCAAGAATGCTGCCGTACAGCTTCCTACAGCTGAACGTTTCCTGCCGGTTGTCCCTACCAAGACAGCAGGTAAAACATCCAAAACAGATTATATTTTTGAGCCATCCAAGGAAGAAATTGTCAAAGACCTGATTCCCCGTTCACTCAAAACACAGGTTTATAAAGCATTACTTGATTCCTTTGCTTCAGAACACGGAGCCCGCATGACTGCCATGCATAAAGCCACCGATAATGCCAAAGATTTGCTCAGAGATCTGAAACTGTCTTACAACAAGGCACGTCAGGCTTCCATTACCAACGAAATTCTTGAAATTGTAGGTGGCGCAGAGGCATTGAACGGATAGTAATCTTAACCCTTGATTCGAAGCTCCAAGGTTGTAAAAACCTTGGAGCTTTTTATTTTCTTTCTTTTGGAATAATTTCCATTTTGTAGAATAGCCGGGAGTTCCAGGCATCTGGCTTTTTCAATGTTATAAATCAATCTTCCTGGTTTACAATTACCTGAATGAGATACCGGTAAAAATAACTTCCTGGCATGCAATTCGCGCGTGTTAATACATGTTGATAAAAAGCATTCAAACAAAGATTATTCTGAGCTTTTCTACGGCAATCCTTCTTGCCGTAGCAGCCGGTGTAATTGCTTGTTAATTTACACAGCATGAATAAAGAACCCCTGCTCGAAAAAACCAGGACTTCCAGCCATGCAGCAGCCGGAAAGAAGATACTCATTGTGGATGATGATGATTTTATGCGTTATGCCATCAGCTACCGCCTGAAGGAAGAGGGCTTTTCTGTGCTTTCTGCTTCCGATGGAGGACAGGCAATAGAGCTTATTAATGAAAAACAACAACATCCCGATCTCATCTTACTGGATCTGATGATGCCCTATATTTCCGGAGTCGAATTTCTGCATCTCATCCGGGAAAAATATCCCTTAGAGAAGGCTATCCCCGTTATTATCATATCCTCACTTGGGCAGCAGGAAGTTCAGGATGGTGGGTATAAGCTGGAAGGATATCATTTCATTGAAAAACCAATAGCCCTGGATGAACTTGTGCACTGGATCAACCATTTTTTAGCTTACGGAGAAAATTAATTTCATTTCCCCGGATCCCCTCAAAAACCACCCAGCAGAAAATCCTTTAGTGATTTATAAACAGGCTGTATGAAAATACTTTGTTTCTCTCCTGCCATTATTTTTTTCATCCTTTCAGGTAATACTACCGGAATACCTGTGATACATTCCATTACCTCTCCGAACTTGGCCGGATGGGCTGTTTCCAGAAAAATACCCTTTTCTCCCGGATGTTCATCCAGGTACATCTTCAGGGCAAAGAAGGCAACGGCTCCATGAGGATCCATCAAATAGTCCGAATTCTTATTTACAGCCCACAGTGTTTCAGCCGTTGTATGATCATTCACACTGATGCTGCTTATTTTTTCACATAACCTTTCATGGCTCTTTTGAAAAAGCTCCAGAATTCGGCTGAAGTTACTTGGATCTCCCACATCCATTGCGCTGGAAATTGTATTCACGGCCGGTGCCGGACTATAGTTTCCGCTTTCCAGATAATGAGTGAACACTTTATTGCTGTTACATGCAGCAATAAAATGCCTTACCGGAAGTCCGGAAACCTGAGCCATCAGTCCTGCACAGAGGTTTCCGAAATTACCGCTTGGTACCGAAATCACAGGGCTATCAGCAAAGGGCCATGCTTTCAAAGCGAGGAAATAATAGATTTGCTGGGGCAACCACCTGGCAATATTGATGGAATTGGCGGATGTAATGAATTTTCTGCTTCTTAGGTCGGTATCCGCAAAAGCTTCTTTAACCATACGCTGACAGTCGTCAAAATTACCATTCACTTCGAGTGCATGAACATTCTTCAGTCCGCATGCCATTTGCAGCTCCTGAAAACGGCTTACCTTACCCGAAGGATACAGCACAACCACATCAATACCATCCATACCCGCAAAACCATTTGCTACCGCAGCCCCTGTATCACCAGAAGTGGCTACCAGCACAGTCACTCTTCTGTTCTCCTGCCTTACAAACCATGAAAGGCAGCGGCTCATAAACCGGGCTCCTACATCTTTAAATGCCATAGTTGGCCCATGATACAATTCCAGACTACTGATTGAATCCTGAACAGGATGTAAGGGAAAGTCAAACGAGCAGGTCTCCTCACAAATCCGGTATAATTCCTCTTCAGGTATAGCTGATCCTGTGAATGGAAGCATTACATCAAAAGCAATCTGTGCTTTTTCCATACCCTTATACGTTTTCAGCCATGAAGGACTAAGCCTGGGAATTTTATCCGGGAAATACAGACTTCCGTCTGGAGCCATGCCATTGTATAAAGCCTGCTTAAAGTCAACTGGGGGACTTATTCCATTCAAACTGAAGTAATTCATCATTTGTATATTTTATTATTGATGCGCCGGCTCCGATGGAATTTCCTCCTTCACCCCATAAAGGTTAATGGTACTGATATGGCATTTAACATCCAGCCCCATATTTTGATAAATGGCAAGAGCCCTTTGTTCCACTTTTTCGGCAATATGCAGATGCTTACTTAACATAAATACAGAAGGTCCTGATCCTGAAATACCACCTCCCAAAGCACCGGCATGGAGGCTTGCCTCTTTCAGTTCCTTAAATCCCGGGATCAGGATGGAACGTTGGGGTTCAATGATATCATCATGAAGTGAGCGGCTTATGAGGCCGTAATCGTTGCCCATCAATCCGGCTATCAATCCGGCTACATTTCCCCATTGCCTGATAGCATCTTTTAATTCAATACGTGTTTTCAGAATCTGTCTTGCATCCGAAGTCTTAACTTCAATCTGAGGATGTATGATAGTGATGAACAGTTCAGGTGCCGGAATTTTTATGATATCCAGATCCTGCGTACAACGAATGAGGGTGATACCTCCAAAGAGAGCTGGAGCCACATTATCGGCATGGCGGCTCCCTGAAGCTATATATTCACCTTCCATGGCAAACCTTATCAGTTCCTTTCCCGTGAAGATGTTTCCCAGCAGTAAATTAGCCCCTGCCACAGCTCCTGCAGCACTTGCCGCGCTCGATCCTATTCCGCTTCCGGGCATGATACCTTTATGACACTCCACATCAAAGCCCGGCATTCCGGGTACTGCTTTCTGAAGGGCTGCCAGGGCAACACCAATGACATTTTGTTTCGCATCTTCAGGCAAACCGAAACCATCTTTATGAGCGATTTGAATCAGAGAATCATCCCGCAAGGATAACTTGATTCTGTCAAAAGGATGGTTCAGTGCCAGACCGAGTATATCAAAACCACATACCAGGTTGGCAACAGTAGCAGGAGAATGGACAACAATGCTTTTCTTTTTCATGAGTTTTTTTATTGCATATTACCGGCCCGGATTATATCGCCGAAAATTCCGGATGCTGTCACTTCTGCCCCTGCTCCTGCTCCTTTAATTACAAGAGGTTGGAAATGGTAACGGCTGGTACGGAAAACCACCACATTATCCTTTCCGTTTAAATGGTAGAGGTCATTATCTGCTGTAACCTGCTGTAACCCAACCGATGCTTTTCCGCTTTCAAAACAGGCAACAAAGCGGAGTTTGCATTTTTTTTCAGAGGCACTGTGGTATAATTCCCTGAACCAGGTTTCTTCTTTTTCAAGTTCCCTATAAAAATTCTCCACGTCCCCTTTCAGACAGGAAGCCGGCAGAAAGGTAGTATTCTGTATCTGTTGCTGTTCCATAGCCTGCCCGGATTCCCTGACAAGGATCAGAATTTTACGCATGACATCCAGACCAGTAAGGTCTGTTCTCGGATCCGGCTCAGTATATCCTTCCTGCTGAGCCTGTCTGACAACACTTGCAAAAGAACGGGTGGTATCATAGGTATTGAAAACAAAATTAAGGGTGCCTGAAAGAACGGCTTCCATTTTATTCACACTATCCCCGCTCCGGATAAGGTCGTTCAGCGTTCCTATTACCGGCAAGCCTGCACCTACATTGGTTTCATATAAGAAGGATACCTGGTAGTTCCTCGCAGTTTCTTTCAGAGCCCGGTAACGCTGATAGAGTGATGAGCAGGCTATTTTATTACATGCCACAACAGAAATACTGTGTTTAAGCAATGATTCATAACATTCGGCAACCTGAGCACTTGCTGTGATATCTATGAAAACTGTATTCCGGAGTCGCCTGGCCCTCACTGAATTCAGAAACACATTAAGATCTGCAGCCTGCCCCTTAGCCAATTCCTCCTTCCAGCAAGAAGGCTCTATGTCTTCATCCTGAATGATCATCTGACGGCTGTTGATCAAACCCCGTATTCTCAGGTCTATATTCAGCTGTTCACGGAGATGCTGCTGTTGCTTGCCAAGCTGATCCATCAGCCTGCTGCCTACATTACCCAATCCGGCAATAAACAGATTGATCTGGCGGCGCTTATTCTCAAAAAATTCTTCATGCAATACATTCAGGGCATTTTTCAGGTCTTCCTGGCTTATGATAGCGGTGATATTCCGTTCCGATGATCCCTGTGCTATGGCGCAGATATTAATTCCGTTCCTGCCCAGCATACTGAACATACGCCCGGATATTCCCGGATGATCCTTCATCTTATCCCCAACCAATGCTATGATGGCGAGACCATGATCCAGCAGTACCGCATCCACTTTTCCATTGCTTCGTTCGAAACGGAACATCTCATCAACGGCTTTTTTTGCATCTGCTGAATGTTCCGAGTCGATCGCTACGGTTATAGACTGTTCGGAGGAGCACTGGGTGATAAAAATTGCATTCACACCGGTATCGGAAAGCGCCTGAAATAGCCGTGCTGATATACCATGAACCCCAACCATACCACTTCCTTTCAGTGTCAGAAGAGCAACCTTGCTGATACTGGATATTCCGCGGAATATCGATTCGGGCAATTCCCCAACATCTGAAATCAGTGTTCCGTCTTTTTCAGGGCTGAAGGTATTCCGGATGCGTACCGGAATGTTTGCATCCATTACCGGTTTCAGGGTAGGCGGATAAATAACCCTTGCTCCGAAATGTGACAGCTCCATAGCTTCCGGATAGGTGATACAGGAGATAGACCTTGCATCCTTTACCAGTCGGGGGTCAGCAGTCATAAGCCCATCCACATCAGTCCATATTTCCAACAGCCCGGCTTTCAATGCCGAAGCCAGGATTGCCGCCGAATAATCGGATCCTCCGCGGCCCAGTGTTGTCGGAGTACCTTCAGCATCCGAAGCAATGAAACCCGGCAAGATATAAACCCGGTGTCTGTCGACTTCGAAAGCTTTCCGGATAAGCATGTTCGTAGTGGTGTAATTTACTTCCCCCATTCCGAAATTGGAGTCTGTACGGATCAGTTCCCTGCTGTCTATCCAGAGCTGGTCCATGCCTTCTTCCCCCAGATAAGCGGAAATGATACGGGATGACAACAGCTCTCCAAAACCCGCTACAAGGTCTTTGGCCCGGAGGGTCAGTTCACGCAGCAGGAATATTCCTTCACAGGTTTTCTCCAGTTCATTTATCATCTTTTTAACACGGCTGAGCAAAGCGCTCTGAGCCTGGAAAGGAAGCAGGCTGCGGACTAATTCCAAATGCCTCTGCTCAACAATTTTTATTTTTTCCAGATACCTTTCATCCCCTTGCGCAGCCTGTCCGGCTATTTCCAGAAGCAGATCCGTCGTTCCTCCCAAAGCCGAAACCACCACGATGAGTTGCTGTTTAACGTTTTCTGCCTTTACGATGGATTGTACTTTGCGGATATTTTCTGCCGTAGCTACAGAACTTCCTCCGAATTTTAAAACCTGCATGGTATGAGAAATAAATATTGAATGCTGAATGGAATTTTGTCCGATAAGGAAGCCTCGCTTCTTTATCTTCAATGGGCGTTCAAGCCGGCTGGGGGGTATCAGGATCGGGCAACCCCAGGGGTTGTCACGATGGAAGTAATAATGCCTGTGGCAGTGAAAGAAGAAGAGATATGTTGCCTGACAGTTTGCATATTACTGAAATTCGAAGCAAATGTATTTTAATCAACCTAACGGGTCAAAACAAAAGAAAGGAAGGAATAAGCATTCGGGCAGCTGTATTCCTTCCTGTTTTTTATTATAACGTATTGAAACTAAACTGTATAATTGAAATGAATAAACCAGCATCTCATTGAATCGCTACTGGTAATTATTTATTTAACTTAATAAAATCCGTTCCCACTTATTTCTTTTGAAGAATTGAAGATGTAGAAAAATGTTACACGAAAAACAACATCTTCATCCTTCACCGTTCTGGATCCGAAGAGTTTACCTGTTCCACTAGGTCCGGCAGAGCTCATCATGGCGTTATTGCCATTCCACCAGAAATTAGGCATGATATGGAAGCGTTTATCCGGAGTCCAGTCCAATCCGGTGGTTACAAAGGATTGGGTATAGAATGTAGCGGAGTTCAGATTACTGCCGGTAATTCCCGCATTGGCTTTGGAGTAAACATTATTGGTATTCCAGCTGATATCCGGATTATATGAATCGTAGCGGGCAAACACATTCAATTTATTTTTGATGATCCGGGCCGATCCGAATAAGGAGAAACCAATTTGTATACCAGTAGCCGTATCATTCGTTGCGCTTAGTTTCTTCGTTTCCGGGTCATATACTTTGTAAATATCCGAGTTCTGGTTTCTTTGTCCGAATACTTCAACTCCGATATGGAATATAGGGCCACGATACGATACATAGGCATTGATGGTGGTATTGGAAGTATGATAAGGAGAATACTGCTGATTGGAATAATCGCCATACACCCCCAGCACAAGCTTTTGCTTGAACAAAGAAGCATACAAGCTCACCCTCACTTTTTTGTACGGATCGGACTCCGGAGTTGCACTATTTCCATTGCCCAACTGGAGGTAATAACCCAGGAAACTGCCCGGAACAGAATCCGGAGAACTCTTTTTCTGCCAGATTTTTCCTTGCAAAGAAACACCCAGATCGGTGGATGCGTCTATATTGTGAAAATCCAGGATTGTTCTTTCCACGGAGCGATAACCCCATAAGGGAGAAACACCAAAATCTGCCGAATAGGATGCGGTCTGAAACTGTCCGAAAACCAGATCTGTTCCTTTCCAGAGATTACTCCATTTCAGGTACGCATATTTCAGATAAACGGTATTTTGATTATTCGGAAGCAAGGTTTGCTCATTCGCCAATACGACATAAGCGGAGAGTCTCCTGCTGATGTTATAATCATAGCCCACGTAAGCCCTCCTGATCTGAAAAGCATTACTTTGAACATTGGCTGGCACCGGATTAGTGCCCGATACCACGTTATTGCTGTTGAGTGCATTGGTACCCTTGTACTGCACATTTCCTCCGCCCCTGCCGAGTGTGTCATTATGGGTTTTGAAGGCATAATCACCGAATGCAAGGCCCCATAGTTTGCCTTCCGGTTTGAAAGTTGACGGAGTATGCAGGCTATCCTGTGCAGTAAGAAAATTAGCTGAAAAAAGACCAATGATAGAATATATGTATGACGTTTTCATGTTCAGTTGAAGTGATTGTCCGGCATAGAAATAACCGAAGCAGTTAATTGGAAGATAAAAGTGGAATGAAAGGTTGATCAGCACATGCAACAACAACACATTCGGATCCTGAGGAAGGAACCGTTATCAATCAATGTGTTTGTAAGCGTTTTGATCATTTATTTTCTTGCCCCCTGAGCGGGATGCGGGGCAAAGTTATATAAAAATTTATTTTACTTGATAAATTTTCAGAAAATTCGTAAATTTAATAGCCTTTATAGCATGTTGTTTAAAAAGAAAAACAATGAACTGTATCAAGGATATTCTGAAAGCACAAGGGCGGTCACAAGCCTGGTTATCTGAGCAGATAGGAAGGAGTTATGTTGTTACTACTAACTATTGCAATAATAAAACCCAGCCCAGTATTTATATACTCCGTAAGATTGCCAAAGTGCTGGATGTGGATGTAAGGGAATTATTGGTGGAAACAAAAGGGCCCAGCATTGCCGGAATTATTATCCCGGAGATGCTCCCCCTGTAAAGGGTACAAAAAAAGGAATAAATATTTTTCCGGTATTTTTTTCTATCTTGTCTTAGCCCTTTTTTCACAAGACATTCCCTGTATGAATCAACCGTATTGCAATTACCAAAAGCATTTTCTGCTTATGCTTTACGGGCTGCTCCTTTTTAATGCCGGATTCTGCCAATCGGGTGACTCTTCCTGTGTTTCAGTTCCCGGAAAAGATATTCTGGATGTACTTCATCATACACTGAAGAGCGACCGCTTTACCTCCCGTGATACGATTTGTCAGAAAACAGGGCGTCTGCATATTTCTGTTGTTCCGGCTGCAGCTTATACGCTTGTAACCCGGTGGGCTGTTGTATTGGCAGCAAACGGCGCTTTTTATACCGATGAAAAAAAAGATGCCAACCTGAGTTTAATCAATACAAGTCTGGCTTATACACAAAACAAACAAATCATTTTTCCGATTCATACAACCATCTGGACAAAGGAAAACAAATACAATTTGCTGGGTGACTGGAGATTTTACCAATACCCTCAATACACCTATGGATTAGGTGCAAATACCCATACTGCCGATGCCTTTTTGCTTAACTTTTCCTATATCACCATACGTGAAACATTGCTTAAAAGTATACGACCTGATTTCTTTGCCGGATTAGGTTATAGCCTGGATTATCACTGGAATATTTCCAAACTCTCCACCCAGGGTAACGGGGCATTGGGATATGACAGTTACGGACCGGCAGCCACAACAAGCTCTTCCGGTATAACCTTAAACCTGCTGTATGATGAACGTCGAAATCCAATCAATCCAAGGGCTGGTTATTACGGTCATATCGTTTATCGTCCTAATTTCACCTTTCTTGGAAGTGATAATAACTGGCAAAGCCTGCTGATAGACCTTCGCAAATACTTCTTTTTACCCGGAAATTCAAGCAATATTCTTGCCTTTTGGAGCTATAACTGGCTGACATTGAGTGGAAAGCCTCCTTATACAGACTTGCCCAGCACAGCCTGGGATGAATATAATAATGTTGGCAGGGGATATATTCAAAGCCGTTTCAGGGGCAATAATCTGCTTTATCTGGAATCTGAATACAGGTTCCGGATTACCCCCAACGGCCTGCTGGGCGGGGTGGTATTTGTCAATGTGCAAAGTGTCTCTGAATGGCCTTCCAACCGCTTCGACCGCCTTCTTCCGGGCATGGGTACGGGGCTCAGGATCAAGATGAACAAGCATTCCAATACCAATATGTGTATCGATTATGGCTTCGGAATTGAAGGTTCACAAGGCATCTTTTTTGGCCTTGGAGAGATGTTTTAGTGCCACCCCCTCTTTCAGACTACCAATAATACTATCTAATTTGTAAGAAATTGCCGGGCTAAATCATTGTGGATACTAGTTATTTGGGTTATATTGCATTAACAAAAGAAAAAAACACTCATTTCTTATATAGAACAGCCTTTGATTTGAAAAATTTTTACTAACAAAAGACCCATGAAATTTTCCTGTTTTTCCCCTTCCAAAGGAATCATTGCAACATTCCTGTTGCTTTGTGGTCTTCTTCCTTTACCAGCACAGCAAAATATAGCACGACAGGGTTTCAACACTGAAGCCTTGTGGGCCAGTTATGACCATACTGCTTTTCACAGAGACCTGCAAAACGCATTAGGGCTTAATGCGGCTGATTATGATGCTTTCCAGAAATACCTCATCCTGGTTAAAAAAACATGGACCGACCAGGCTGATTTTTTTAAGCGTGCACAACAGGGAGTGATCAACCCCCTGAACATAAATGCTTTTTTTGACAACTTAAAAAACAAATACTACGGTTATTATCCTGCATTTCTCCTGTATCAGGATAGCATGAAACAGGTCACCACACTTCGAAGAATGGGAGGCAACAGTTCACTTCCAGGCGTGCTGGCCTGCGGATCACCTTGTACAAACCCGGGTTATGAAACCAATGACTTTACTGCCTGGATTCAGCAGGATGGTACTTCTGTAAGCGGAAGCGGTATGGCAGGTGTGGTTCTGTCGCCCGGTACCACTCAGACATCCATTACCAGCCCTGGGCCCGACCCTGTTGTTGGAGCTGCACTTAACCAGGTTTTTCCGGGTGGAGGCACGCATTCGGCTATGATCGGAGATGGCCCGAATGTAGGAGCACTGGCAGGATCTCTTTCCACTTCATTCACTGTAAGTGCAACAACAACGAATTTTACCTATGACTATGCCGTAGTATTGCAGGATCCCGGTCATGCCACATCCGATCAGCCATACTTCTTCCTTACCCTTACTGATCAAAGCGGTAATATACTACCCTGTGGAGCCTATTCTGTTATTGCCGGACCCAGCATCCCTAATTTCACCGAAACATCTCCCGGCAGTCAGATCTGGTACAGAAACTGGACTTCTGTTTTTTGTGACCTGACTCCTTATATAGGTCAGTGCGTTACCATGACCTATGTTTGCCGCGACTGTACACAAGGCGGACACTATGGATATGCTTATGTGGATGCTTCCTGCGCTCCTGCTCAGATTGTAACCTCCTCCCCTGCCATCTGCGGTTCCAGTACAATCACTCTGACGGCACCTCCGGGCGCTTCAGCTTATGCATGGACAGGCCCCGGAATTGTTGGAGCCAACAACACACAAACTATCAGTGTCAATGTTGCCGGTACCTATACTGTTGTCATGACTTCTTCCATGGGTGGCTGTACCACTACCCTGAACATTACTGTACCGGGCAATCCTTCCAGCCCCCTTGCCAATTTTACCAGCGTCCCTGTTTGTGCAGGAACACCGATGCAGTTTACAGATCAAAGTAAACCTGCCGGTGGTATTACAACCTGGCTCTGGGATTTCGGAGGAGGAAATACTTCGACCGTTCAAAACCCGACCTATACTTTCCCTGCTGCAGGCACATACCCTGTACACCTCACTATTACATGGCCACCCTGTACACATGATACCATTATCAATGTGACGGTAAGCCCTGCACCGGTTCCGTCCTTTACGGCCCAGCCTGTTTGTGCAGGCACATCGAGCGTATTCATTACAACCACTACCGGTACTGCATATTCCTGGGCTTTTGGTGACGCCACTACCGCTTCCTCACAGGATCCAACCCATACCTATCCTGCAGCAGGTACCTATACAGCTACACTGACAGTCACCACTACAGGTGTTGTACAGGTATCATACAGCAACCTGTAATTGTAAATCCGGCTCCGGTAGCGGCATTCAGTGTGCCACCGGTATGCCTGAACGGAACAAGCGTGTTTAATAATACGTCAACCGGATCCAATTCCCAGACCTGGAGTTTCGGTGATGCCACTACCAGTACTGCACCGAGCCCGACACACGTATACGCCACTGCAGGAACATTCACGGCTACATTAACCGTTGCCGGAACAGGAGGATGTACCAATACGGCAAGTGTACCGGTAGTTGTCAATCCACCGCCTGTTGTAGCCTACACCAATACCAGTGTCTGTCTGAATGCAGCAACTGTATTTACAGACGGATCAACAGTTGCACCGGGCACCATCAATAGCTGGGCTTGGAATTTCGGCGATGGAACAACCGGTACAACTCAGAACCCGACACATACCTATACCACTCCCGGTACTTTTACCACCACACTCGTTGCTGTCACCAACGGTGGCTGTATAGATTCAGTAAAACATGCAATTACTGTTTATTCCCTTCCAGTGCCTAAATTTCTGGGCGACTCGCTCACGCACTGTATGCCATGGTGCGTAAACTTTACCGACTCTTCCAAAGTAAACGGAGGTACACTTAGCAAATGGACCTGGAATTTCGGTGATGGATCTCCTGCTGTTACGCAAACAACATACGGTACAGAAACACATTGTTACCTCAATGCCGGAACCTATGGAGTCACACTCACCGTCACGTCCAATGAAGGCTGTGTATCCACACTCAACAAACCAAGTTATATCACCACCTGGCCCTTGCCCGAAGCAGCCTTTAGCGCTTCTCCGCAGCCAACCAATATACTCGACCCTACAGTTAATTTTACCGATGAGAGTAGTCTGGCAAACAGCTGGAGCTGGAATTTCGGTGATGCAGGTGATACCACCGGAAGAAGCACTCAGAACCCCACGCATATATACAATGGGGAAAACCCGGGTTCCTATAATGTACAACTGATTGTAACCAGTGTGCACGGCTGCACCGATACCATTGTAAAACCGGTAATCGTAGGTCCTATCTATACCTTCTTTGCCCCGAACTGCTTTACCCCTAATGATGACGGGAAGAATGACTTCTTCTATACCTATGGAGTCGGCTGGGCTAAGTACGAACTCATCATTGTAGACCGCTGGGGCAACCTCCTCTTCACCACGCATGATACCACTGCAGGATGGGATGGAAAAGTACAGGGCAGCAGCATTGTCTGCCAGGAAGATGTCTATATCTGGAAAGTGAATATCACCGATGTATTCGATCAGCCTCACCATTATCTGGGGCATGTGTCTATAGTGCGGTAAAGACTTCTCTTATTCATTGAAACAAAAAAATCGTAACCTGAGGGTTGCGGTTTTTTTTGTTTAAAAAGAAAATTTTATAGCTCATAAAGACAGGAAATAAGTTTGTCGAACAAATATTGCAAAGGAAGATTCGTTCGTGACATGGAAAGCACCAGTCATTAAAGGGAACGAGTCTTTCCTTTCAGGAGGAGATACTTTTCATTCAAGGAAAGTAACATCTGCTAAAGGGGAGGATACTTTTCATGTAAATGGAAGATACTTTCCTTTCAAGTTAAATACTTGCGATAAAAGGAAAGTAACTTCCGGTTAAGGGAAAGATAGTGTTCATGAAAAGGAAGAGACGTTCCACTTAAAGAAAGCATCATCCGAATTGGGACAGAGATCATCCGATGAAGGATCCGATCAATCCGGTTCGGGACAGCCCTCATTCGATATAGGACAACATCAATCCAATTCGGGACAAAATCAATCCTATACAGGACAGTATCAATCCGGCTCGGGACAATATCAATCAGATATGGGACAGTATCCATCCTGTTCAGAACTGTCATCAACCGATATGGGACAGTATCCATCCAATTCGGGACAATATTAATCCGATATAGGACAGCATCGACCTGGTTCGGGGCAGGGATCATCCAAGATAGGATAGTATCAGTCCGGTTCGGGATAGTCATCATCCGATATAGGACAGTATCAATCCCGGATGGGGCAATATGCATAAGATGTGGAAGGAGAGAAAAAAATAAAACCGTTTACTGTCAACGCAATAGCTCAACAAAACCCTTATAGACTTTACCATCTACAGTAACGATGTAGTAGTAAGTGCCATCCTGAGCAAGCTGCCCGGCCAGGGTACGTCCGTCCCAGCCGTTATGTCGTACCTGGGTAGTGAACATAAGTACTCCCCAGCGGTCAAAGACTTCGAACTTATAATTGTTGCGTATGCATAAACCCGATACGGAGAGGATATCATTCAGTCCGTCACCATTGGGTGTGAATACATTGGGTACAGCAGGTTTACCATCACAGGGCACAAACATTACTTTAACGGAATCGCTGTTCGTACAACCACCCATACCAATATCGACCACGGTTACATAATAGGTAATATCCTGCCCTGTACCCGAAACAACAGGATCCGCACAGGTGACACAATTCAATCCGTCAGAAGGTGTCCAGGAATAGGTAATATTATTGCTTACAGTACCGGTAACGGATGTGGTGAGGCCTACAAGCTGATCATCACTGATGGTCAATGTTCCTCCTGGAAGAATACCCAGATTAATGTATTGTGTTGCCGTGACACTGCCTGTAAGATTGGTTGCCGGCAGCTGGCACAAGGCTCCGTTTGGTAATGTATCTGTCATCAGTACAATAGGGGTAACAGTAATAGGATGCAGATAGGTATGCTGCAGGGTGCTGAGGGTTGTATTGGCAATCACATTTCCGTCGCCGAAATCCCAGGTCCAGAAAGCTGTATTGCCTGAAACAGCAGTAAAGTAAACGGTAAGCGGCACACAGCCTGTCTTGGGGTGAAAGGTGAATGATCCAATGGGGCCGGGAACAACTACAATACTATCGCGGGTGATGGAATCCAGGCATCCGCCGATATTCCTTACCACCAGCTTCACTTTATAAATACCGGGAGTAGTATAGGTATAAACAGGATTCTGTAAGGTGGAAGTGGCACCGTTACCGAAATTCCATGCCCATGAGGTGACAAAGCCGGTGCTCTGATT
Organism: Bacteroidia bacterium; assembly: GCA_044448685.1. Classification (GTDB taxonomy): domain Bacteria; phylum Bacteroidota; class Bacteroidia; order Palsa-965; family Palsa-965; genus Palsa-965. The sequence goes on along the minus strand of JBIOHC010000041.1, from coordinate 4,545 downwards.
AATGAATTTGATTTGCTTGGTTCCGCAACCGTAATTAAGTGTTGAGTCACGGAAAGAGGCTACAGGCTCCAGGATAAGGACCCGTTTGGTAACGGAGCTGTCGCATCCATTCACATCCGATACCTTCAATGTTACGGTGTACACATTATCTGAAGGATAAGCGTGCGTGGTTGTATTGGTAGCGGTAGTTGCATTGGTTCCATCTCCAAAGTTCCAGGAATAAGTGGCTGGGCCTGTTACGGTGGTGGCCGATGCATCGAACAGGAGTATGTTCCCCTTGCAGCTGAAGGTATCAACCGTAAAAGCAGGATACGGTTTGGTAGCTGTGATATAGTTCACTTTGTTTAAAGTTGCAGTACAACCGTTGGTATCGGTAACGGTCAGACTTACATTGTAAGTGCCCCTCAGCATATATTCATGCGTCGGATTCGGTCCGGCACTGACAGCCGGTGTTCCGTCACCGAAATTCCATACCCATTTTACAAGTGTGGAATCGGCAGAAGAAGAATCCTTGAAAGTAACATACAGCGGAGCACAACCAAGCTGAGGTGTGGCCCTGAAAGCAACTGAATTAATTGTAAATGCATGTACAAGATTGGTCTTGATGATACTGTCCTTACAACCGTTTACATCGGTGATGATTAGTTTAACCGTATATGCACCTTTAGCCGTATAGGTGGTTGAAGGGGTCAGTGGGTTATATGTAGCAGTGGTAACTGAATCTATTCCGTTACCAAAAGACCACGCCAGTTTGGCAGCATCCTGTGAAGTATTTGTAAACTTCACATTGAGAGGTATACAACCGTTGGGAGGAACAGGAATAGTTGTGAAACTGGCTATTGGCTGGGCTATGATCAGGTTCTGGGTCATAGGAAATGAGCAGCCCGTCTTTTTATTGAATGCTGTCAGTGTCACTGTTTCAGGTCCCAGGCCTGCATAGGTATGCGTTGGATTGTTGTTATTGCTGTTGTCAAAAGTCCCGTCACCAAATGCCCAGGTAACAGAATCAGCCTTTTCGGATGTATTGGTAAAGGACACAGTAAAGTAAGCGGTACAACTCCGTTGTATGGTAAAATTGGGTTTGGGAGGAAGTACGGTAATGATATTGAGTTTAGTAATCGTATCCGGACAACCGTTGCTAAGTGCAATGAACTTCACGGTGAATGTACCTGTATCAGCATAGAGGTGATTGGGATTAGGGATTGTATCTGTACCACCATCTCCGAAAAACCATTTCTGTCCATTAGCTGCAATACTGGTATCGGTAAACTGAATCGTCTGACCATAACATATGGTGTCTTTGTTCCATTTGAATCCGGCAAGAGGAGTGGACCCGGAATGGATATAGGCAATTTTGGTGAGGCTGTCGGCACACCCATTCGTTGTTGTAATGGTAAGCTTTACATCGTACACACCATTTACAGGATAGGTATACGTTGACGTTGGAACAGTGGTTGTAGCTGTTGTACCGTTCCCGTAATTCCAGGTATAAGTTGCTACCGGGAACACGCTACCCGTGGCGGTATCTGTAAAGTTCACGGTAAGAGGACTGCAACCTCCAAGCGGAGTAGCTTTAAAAGACACAGGTGGATTTTGAATCGATACCAGGTTTGTCTTGATTATGGAATCTGAACAGCCGTTGGCATTTTTAATGATGAGCTTAACACTGTACACTCCGGTTGTATTATAGACATGTACAGGGTTCTGGGTATTGGAGTTGGTGCCGTCGCCGAAACTCCAGTTCCAGGATGCAGCTCCTGTTGAAGCATCGGTAAAGGTAACCGGAAATGGAACAGAGCAGCCAACAGACGGTGTATTGGTAAAGGCAGCTACGGGCTTGCTGTAAACAGTGATGTAATTATTCCGGATCTTATTCCCTGTACAACCTGCGGTATCCGTGCTTTGCAGGGATACCGTATAGGTTCCGGCAGAAGCATATATATGGGCAGGATTTGCCAGAGTTGAATTCGTTCCATCTCCGAAATTCCAGGTGCGTGATGCGCTTCCCGGAGCTGAAAGATCGGTGAATGTGATCGATTGCCCTACGCAGATACCGGTTGTATCTGCTTTGAAATCCGTATTGATGTTTCGGATCACGATATAGTTGGTCTTCAGAACAGAATCTGAACAGCCCAGCTGGGAGATAACAAGCTTGACACTGTAAGACCCTGTAGAAGCATACGTATGTGTGGGGTTGGCAAGAGCCGATGTGCCGCCATCGCCAAAATACCAGGTGTAAACTGCGGAAGAAGATGCCGTTGATGTATTGCTGAAAGTAACCAGTACAGGAGCCGCACATGCTGATAAAGGACTTGCCGTAAATGCAGGTACAGGCACAGGGTTTACAGTTACCTGTACAACAATGCTGGATGAACATCCATTGGCATCACTGACAATCAGACTGGCCGGAAATACACCAGGGCCTGAATATGTATGGGTGGCAGTTGATGCGGTGGTGGCTGTATTCCCGTCTCCAAAATCCCAATGCCAGGAAACAATAGGTCCGGTACCTGCAACAGAGCCATCATGAAAAGTTACCAGCTGCCCTGCACATGTTGATGAGGGTGTGGTGGTGAAGGCAGCAGTCGGACTTGCAAAAACAGTAATAACCGAAGTCTTGGAAGAGGAAGAAGATCCATTGGAAGCAGTGAGTGTAACGGTATACGTTCCGGGGGTATTGTAAATAGCACTTGGATTTTGCAGGGAGGAAGCATTTCCATTCCCGAAATTCCAGCTCCAGGTGGTTGGAGTTCCCGTTGAAAGATCCGTGAAACTGACCGTAAGCGGACTACAGCCGGAAGTAACATCGGACGAAAAATTGGCTACAACAGATGCCTTTAGGCCGGAGAACGAAAAAACCAGCAGACAGGCGAATAGAAGGCAGCCGGGTATTCGTCTTATCATGTTTCAGGATATAGAACAAATTTAAGCTAAAATCCTGATTCTGCGTAATATTAGGGGGCTTTTATGAACATGTAAACGTGTATAAAAGGGGTGTGTCTCACAGATTCGGCAGATATACACTGAATACCGAGCCCTTTTTAGGTATGCTCTGCACGTGAATGGTTCCCGACAGTTTCTGGACAGATGTTTTGACAATATACAATCCCAGACCCGAACCGGTAGAATGGCTGGTTCCCCTGTAAAACATTTCGAACACCTTATCCTGAATAGGTTTGGGAATACCAATGCCATTGTCTTTAACCTTCAGCATGATTCCTTTTTTATATTTCACAACCGATACGTCCACATAAGCACCACGCAGAGGCTTTCTGTATTTCATGGCATTGATAATCAGATTGGAAAGAATAGGATATACAAAGCGCTTATCGGTTCTGAATTGTATCCCTTTACGGATCCTCAGCCGGAACTCAACACTCTCAAAACCGCTTGTATAATGCTGACTGTCCAGGATATGTTCAACCATTGATCGCAGATCCACTTTTCCGATACTTAAGTTTTCATTGGTTATGCTTACTGTACTTACCAGATCTCTTAACAAGCCATTCATCTTATCCAGACTCAGGCGTATCAAACTCAGATACTGTTTGATATCCGGATCCCTGTTTTTGTCTTCCGACAGGTAAATCAGCCCCATCATAGAAGCCAGGGGGCCTCCAAGGTCATGACTGGCTTTATAGATAAAGGCATTTAAGTCGCTGATCTTTTCCTGTAAGAGCTGTTCTGCTTTTTTTCTTTTTGATATATCCGACACCACTCCGTCTAGCCGTATGAGCTCACCAGCTTTATTCAGAGTGGGCACAACCTTTCCTTCCACCCAAATCACTTCTCCGTTTTTCCGGATTATCCGGTGTTCATCATAAGTAGTTTCACCTTTTGCCAGCTTTGCCATGCCTTCCTTTACTCTGCCCTGATCATCCGGATGAATGACTTCAAACCAGAGATTCGGGTTCTTATTAAACTCCTTCAGGGAATATCCATAAATTTCTTCATGGGCATCGGCCATTACAAGCTGCTTTCCTGTTACCATATCAACCGAGAAGAATGCTTCCCTGATTTTCTGTATCAGCTCATTCCGCTGGTTCAGGGCAAGTTCCAGTTCTTTCTGATATTTTTTCTCTACCGTTATATCCCTGTGGTACCCGATAGAACCTATAACATTGCCTTTCCCGTCATACAATGGAGTGCCATAAATATTGAGTAAAACCCGTTTTCCTGATTTTGTCAGGGCTTCCATTTCATACTCTTCCGAAAGGCCTGTTTTCCTGGCCTTTATTTTAGAACGGACCAGTTTGTGATTTTTATTTCCCAGAATAACTTCTGACGCATTTTTTCCCGTCAGCTCTCCCGTTTTATATCCCAGCAGTTTGGTGAGAGGACGATTTATATAGAGGATGGTATCTTCATTGTCAACGACTATTACTCCTTTGCGGAGCGACTCGGTGATGGATTTGAACAAATTGACATCCAGTACAGAAATCGTGCTGTTTTTCCTCCTTGCAGTCATGTAATTGAGAATGAAGTCTGGTATCTTGTGGCAGTAACTGGATAAGTTTAACGCATACTTTCTAAAATAGTTATCTT
>JBIOHC010000040.1:0-40437 GCA_044448685.1 Bacteroidia bacterium | reverse complement strand
GTTTCCAGATTATTCGACCTTCTTCCGCATTGTGCAGAACATTTCCCCAAGGATGATGCTTTGGCCGGGAAGGAAAACGGGAAATGGGTAAAATACAGCACGGCTGATTTCATTGATTATGCCAATAACCTGAGTTTCGGTTTGCTGGCTATGGGTCTTCAGAAAGGTGAGCGTATCGGAATTATTTCGAATAACAGACCGGAATGGAATATGACCGACCTCGGCGTACTCCAGGCCGGAGGAGTGGATGTTCCCATTTATCCTACCATCAGCGATCATGACCTGAAGTTTATTATTCAGGATGCCCAGATGAGTTATATGTTCGTATCAAACAAAATTCATTACGACCGGGTTAAGGCTTGCACGGAAGGGCTTACACATTTTAAAGGCATCTACACTTTCAATCCTGTGGAAGGAATTCCGCATTGGTCGGAAGTACTGAGCCTGGGTAAGAAACACAAAGATTTCAACAGACTTAATCAGGTTATGGCATCGATTAAGGATACAGAGCTGGCTACCATGCTGTATACATCGGGTACTACAGGCACTCCCAAAGGGGTTATGCTCAGCCACCGCAACCTGTTCAGTAATGTATATGCCTCGCGTAAACTTGCTCCGGTTGATCAGGGTTGCAAAGCCCTGAGCTTTCTTCCTTTGAATCATATTTACGAGCGTATGCTTACGTACCTGTATATGTATCTTGGCGTTTCCATCTACTATGCCGAGAGTATTGATACGATCAGTGATAACCTGAAAGAAATCAAACCTGAAGTATTCTCATCTGTGCCCCGCTTACTCGAAAAGGTGTATGATAAAATTCTGTCCACCGGCGAGAAACTCAGCTTTATCAAGAAGACACTCTTTTTCTGGGCTGTAGGCCTGGCCGAAAAATATGAGATGAACGGCGCCAACGGTCCCTGGTATGAATTCAGGCTAAAAATTGCCCGTAAGCTTATTTTCAGCAAATGGAAAGAAGCCCTGGGTGGAAATATACGTTGCACGGTTTCTGGCGGAGCTGCATTGAACCCAAAATTAGCCCGTATTTTCTGGGCGGCAGGTGTGAATGTGCTGGAAGGATATGGTCTGACAGAAACATCTCCGGTTATTGCAGTTAATTTCCTGCAGCCTGACTCCGCATGCTTCGGTACAGTTGGAAGAATCATTGAGGGTGTAACAGTTAAATTTGCTCCCGATGGGGAAATCCTTGTCAAAGGCCCCAATGTCATGCTGGGTTATTACAACCGCCCGGATGCCACGGCTGAAGCAATTGATTCGGAAGGATGGTTCCATACAGGTGATATAGGCACCCTGGTAGATGATAGATTCCTGAAAATCACTGACCGCAAGAAAGAAATATTCAAGACTTCAGGAGGTAAATATATTGCCCCTCAGATGATTGAGAATAAACTTAAAGAAAGCCGCTTCATTGAACAATCCATGGTTATCGGTGAAAACCAGAAATTTGCAGCAGCCCTCATCGTTCCTTCTTTCAAATTTTTAAGAGAATACTGTGAATTGAAGCATATTCCCTATACAACCAACGGGGAAATGATCAAAAATGAGGTTATTCAGGCCAGAATAATGAAATCTGTTGAACAAATCAACAATACCCTTGCCAATTACGAAACAATCAAGAAAATAGAACTCCTTCCTGAAGAATGGAGTGTTGATAAAGGACAGCTGAGCCCCAAACTCAGCCTTAAGCGTAAAGTAATCCTCGAGGAGAATAAGCATTTGTTAGCAAAGATTTATTCCATCTGAGCAAAAGCATGCGTATCTTTGTATTTAATCCCCCGACACAGGGTATGATCCCGCACATGTTGTTCAGATATTTTCACACATAATTCAGTAATGAGTCAGATAGCCAAAGTGAAGTTTACCAACAAGGACAGGTCCAAATTTTTCAGCACTTTAAGACAAAATGTAGACCAGTACTTTACCAGCAATAACCTTTCCCGGCATGCCAATGCGCATATGATCTGGAAAACAGTCTGTATGCTGGCTTTGTACTATGTACCCTATTCCCTGATGCTGTCATTTCATCTTCCTGCCCTGCTCCTCTTTGGGGTATTCATTCTCATGGGCATGGGAATGGCCGGCATAGGCATGTCGGTAATGCATGATGCCAACCACAATGCCTATTCCTCCAAACCGAATGTGAACAAATGGGTAGGGTATACACTTAATCTCATGGGTGGCGCTGTATTCAACTGGAAACTCCAGCACAATGTACTCCATCATACCTATACCAATATCAATGAAATGGATGATGATATTGACGGAGCCAATATGATGCGCTTTTCCCCACACCGTAAATACCGCAAAATATTCCGTTTCCAGCATATCTATGCCTTCTTTTTCTATTCCATACTAAGCTTGCATTGGGTTACAGGGAAGGACTTCCTCCAGCATTTTACCTACCATAAAAAAGGTGTGAATAAGGAAAGCAAAGCCGGCTTTTACCGTCAGCTTCTTAGTCTGGTGGGAATAAAGACTTTTTACTACTTCTATATGATGTTTATTCCGGTTTATTACTTCCATTACAGCCTGGGAGTCATTATCCCGGCTTTTATCATGCTGCACGTAACATGCGGACTGATTCTCAGTGTTGTATTCCAGCTGGCTCATACCGTTGAAGGAACTTCCTTTCCGGAACCCAATGACAAGAATGAAATCGAGAATGACTGGGCTATACACCAGATGAATACCACGTCCAATTTTTCCAAAAACAATGCCCTTGTGAATTGGTATGTAGGCGGATTGAATTTCCAGGTTGAACACCACCTCTTCCCGAATATCTGTCATGTGCATTATAAGGCTATTTCCGATATCGTCGAAAAAACAGCCAGGGAATTCGGTGTTCCTTACCTTCAATATTCCGGTTTTTGGGAGGCGGTTGCTTCCCATGTATCCATCCTGAAGCATTTCGGAAGGGAAGATACCGGATTGCAGCTCAGTTAATTATTATGCACGCATAATAATTTCACCCAAATCACGTTCCGCATTTGTTTTTTCTCCTATATTTGAGGAGATAAAAACACCTGCCTTTTTATGAACAAACGTGACATTAAAAAAATTGCAGTACTTGGTTCCGGAGTTATGGGATCCCGCATTGCCTGCCATTTCGCCAATATCGGCCTGGAAGTTCTGTTACTCGATATCGTACCAAAGGATGCCGGCACAGATCCAAAGCTGCGCAATAAGATTGTGAATGATGCCCTGGCATTTGCGCTTAAATCCAATCCTTCTCCTATCTATAAAAAGTCTTTCGCCAACCGTATCAAGACCGGAAATTTCGAAGACAATATGAAAGATATTGCCTCGGCCGACTGGATCATAGAAGTCGTCATCGAGCGTCTGGATATCAAACAACAGGTATTTACCCAGGTGGAGAAATTCCGCCGCCCGGGAACGCTTATTTCCTCCAACACTTCCGGTATTCCTATTCACCTGATGACAGAAGGACGGAGCGAGGATTTCCAGAAACATTTTTGCGGCACACATTTTTTCAATCCGCCCCGTTACCTCAAATTGCTGGAGATCATCCCTACTCCCAAAACAGATCCTGGAGTCATTGATTTCCTGATGGAATACGGAGAAAAGTTCCTGGGTAAAACAACTGTACTCTGCAAAGATACCCCTGCCTTTATCGCCAACCGTATAGGCGTATTCGGTATCATGAGCCTCTTCCATATCGTGGAGCAAATGAACCTTTCTGTTGAAGAGGTTGATAAACTTACAGGGCCGGTATTAGGCCGTCCTAAATCAGCAACCTTCCGTACGGCAGATGTGGTTGGACTGGATACCCTGGTTCATGTTGCCAACGGAGTTGCCTCCAGCTGCCCGAAAGATGAGAAACTGGATGTATTCAAAATACCTCCCTATCTCAGCAAAATGATTGATAACAAATGGCTGGGATCTAAAACCGAACAAGGCTTCTTCAAAAAACAAAAAGGAGGAAACGGTAAATCGGATATACAGGTACTCGATCTTAAAACACTGGAATATAAACCATCACAGAAAGTTAAATTCGCCACGCTGGAGGCCACCAAACCTATTGACAACCTGCGCGACAGGATGAAAATGCTCGTCGCCGGCAAAGATAAAGCCGGTGATTTTTACCGGGCTACCTTCTACGGATTATTCGTCTACGTTTCCAACCGCATTCCGGAAATAACAGATCAGCTCTACAAGATCGATGCAGCTATGAATGCAGGCTTTGCATGGGAGCTTGGCCCATTCGAATCATGGGATGCACTGGGTGTGGAAGCCAGTGTGAAAGCTATAGAAGCTACCGGTGCCAAACCGGCTCAGTGGGTGTATGATATGATTGCAAGCGGAGCTAAATCATTTTATAAGTTGGAGAACGGAGTTCGTAAATACTATGATATACCTTCCAAATCCTATAAAACCATTCCAGGCACAGAACACTTCATCCTGCTCGATAATATCCGTGATTCCAAAACAGTATGGAAAAATGCAGGTGCTACGCTTACTGATATAGGTGATGGAATCCTGAACCTGGAATTCCACAGCAAGATGAATTCAATTGGAGGAGAAGTCATTGCCGGCATCAACACAGCCATTGATAAGGCTGAAAAAGAATTCGGCGGACTCGTAATTTCCAATGAAGGTGCCAACTTCTCAGCCGGAGCCAATGTGGGCATGATATTCATGATGGCTGTGGAACAGGAATACGATGAACTTAATTTTGCCATAAAAGCCTTCCAGAATACCATGATGCGGGTACGCTACTCTTCCATTCCGGTGGTACTGGCTCCTCACAATATGGCTCTGGGCGGTGCCTGCGAAATGAGTATGCATTCCGACAAGGTTGTAGCTCATGCAGAAACCTATATGGGACTGGTTGAATTCGGAGTCGGACTCATACCAGGAGGCGGTGGAACAAAAGAATTTGCCTTACGCTTATCTGACGAACTCAATGAAGGAGACGTAGAACTGAATGCATTCCGTAAACGTTTCCTCACCATCGGTCAGGCTCAGGTCAGCACTTCTGCTCAGGAAGCTTTTGACCTGGGTTACCTCAGGCCGGGGCGTGATGTGGTTGTTGTTTCCCGCGCCAGACTTCTGGCCGAAGCAAAAGCGGAATGCCTGGAAATAGTTCAGGCAGGCTATACCATGCCGGCCCGAAGAAAAGATATTCGTGTTCTTGGCAAACAAGCCCTGGGCTTACCTCGGTGCGGCCTCCATGCTCGACGGACATTATATTTCTGAACACGATGTGAAAATTTCCCGCAAGCTTGCTTATGTTTTATGCGGCGGGGAGTTATCTGCACCGACACTGGTAAGCGAGCAATACCTCCTGGACCTCGAAAGAGAAGCCTTTCTTTCCCTTTGTGGTGAAAAGAAAACCTTAGAACGCATTCAGAGCATCCTCACCGGTGGTAAAGTACTCAGAAACTAGACACAAGAAGCAAGACACAAGAATCAAGACAAAAAACAGTACTTAAACGATAAATATATGAACGCATATATTGTAGCAGGTTACAGAAGTGCAGTCGGCAAAGCCACCCGGGGAGGATTTCGTTTTACACGTCCCGATGATCTGGCAGCTGATGTAATCAAACACCTTATGAAAGCAGTTCCGAATGTGGCTGCCGAACAGGTCGATGATCTGATTGTAGGTAATGCCATGCCCGAAGCGGAACAAGGTCTGAATTTCGCCCGTTTTATTTCCCTTATGGCTTTCAATACCGATAAAGTGCCCGGTATGACAGTTAACCGGTATTGCTCTTCCGGCCTGGAAACAATTGCCATCGCATCAACCCGTATACATTCAGGTATGGCTGACTGTATCATAGCCGGAGGTGCAGAATCAATGAGCATGATCCCAATGGGAGGATGGCGTATCGTACCAAATTTTGAAGTGACAAAAGAACATTCGGATTACTATTGGGGGATGGGACTTACAGCCGAAGCTGTAGCCAGGGATTTCAAAGTAAGCCGTGAAGACCAGGATGTTTTTGCACTGGCTTCTCATAAAAAAGCCATTGAAGCCATCAAGGCCGGTAAGTTCAAACAGGAAATAGTACCCATCACCGTAAAGGAAAATTACCTGGATGAAAACGAGAAAAGAAAAACCCGTGAATTTATAGTAGATACAGATGAAGGTCCACGTGCCGATTCTACCATTGAAGCCCTGAACAAACTCAAACCCGTATTCGATGCAAACGGAGTAGTGACTGCCGGTAACTCTTCTCAGACATCTGACGGAGCTGCCTTTGTCATGATTGTGAGTGAGCGCTTTATGAAAGCAAATAACCTTACTCCTATTGCCCGCCTGGTATCCTATGCTGCAGCCGGTGTTCCTCCCCGTATCATGGGTATCGGACCTGTTGCTGCAATTCCCAAAGCGCTTAAGCTGGCCGGCATGAACCAGAACCAGATTAACCTGGTAGAGCTGAATGAAGCTTTCGCTTCCCAGTCACTCGCTGTTGTTCGGGAGCTGAAACTGGATCCCGCTATTGTCAATGTAAACGGAGGAGCTATTGCTCTGGGTCACCCCCTCGGATGCTCAGGAGCCAAACTGAGCGTACAGCTCTTTAATGAGCTTACCCGCCGTAAACAGAAATACGGAATCGTATCCATGTGTGTGGGTACAGGGCAAGGTGCGGCAGGCATATTTGAGATGATGAACTAAAAGCAATAAAAAACTATACCTATGGAAACCACTTCAAAAAAAGCAATCAAGGGCGGAGAATTCCTGATCCGTGAAACGGAAGCCAATGACATCTTTATTCCGGAAGAATGGAATGAAGAGCAACGCATGATAGCCCAGAGCTGCAAGGATTTTATTGCACAGGAAATCTATCCTAACCTGGACCGTATCGATGCCCAGGAAGAGGGTCTTACCGTAAAATTGCTGGATAAAGCTGCTGAACTGGGACTGCTCGGACTCAGCGTACCGGAATCACTCGGAGGATTTGAAAAGGATTTTGTAACAGGCATGCTGGCCACGGAAGTGCTTGGAGCGGCTCATTCCTTTGCCGTTTCTATTTCAGCCCACACCGGAATAGGCACTTTGCCAATCCTCTATTATGGTAACGAAGCACAAAAAGCCAAATACATTCCTAAACTTGCCAATGGTGAATGGAAAGCCTGTTATTGCCTTACCGAACCATCAGCAGGTTCGGATGCGAACTCAGGAAAAACAAAAGCTGTATTAAGTGCAGATGGCAAACATTATATCCTGAATGGCCAGAAGATGTGGATCACCAATGGTGGTTTCGCTGATATTTTCACAGTATTTGCCAAAATTGACAACGATGAAAACCTGAGCGCTTTTATCGTTGAAAAAGGTTTCGGAGGTATAACCCTGAATCCGGAAGAACATAAAATGGGTATCAAAGGCAGTTCTACCCGTCAGGTATTCTTTAACGACTGTAAGGTTCCTGTTGAGAACCTCCTTTCTGACCGTCAGAACGGTTTCAAGATAGCCGTTAATATCCTGAACCTGGGTCGTATCAAGCTGGCTGCTGCAGCCCTTGGAGCCTCCAAGGAAGTGGCTTCCAAAGCAATTAACTATGCCAATGAACGCCAGCAATTCGGACGTTCCCTGTCCAAATACGGTGCTATTCGTTATAAGATTGCCGAACAAGCCATTCGCATCTATGCCGTTGAATCAGCACTTTACCGCTGTACACAAAATGTGGAAGATTCAATCCATTCCCTCGTGGCAGGTGGTATGGAACATGGAAAAGCCATGCTCAAAGGAGTGGAACAATTTGCTGCCGAAGCAGCTATCCTGAAAGTAGCCGGCTCGGAAGCCCTTGATTATACCGTTGACGAAGGTGTTCAGATTTACGGAGGAATGGGCTATTCAGCCGATGCACCCATGGAACGTGCTTACCGCGATTCCCGTATCAACCGCATTTTTGAAGGCACCAACGAAATCAACCGTCTTCTTACCGTCGATATGCTTTTGAAACGTGCCATGAAAGGTGAACTGGATCTGATGGGTCCTGCTATGAAAATCAGTTCTGAACTGATGAGCGTTCCGGATATGGGTGGGGACGACTCCGCCCTCTTTGCTCCGGAGAAGAAATATGTAGCCAATTTCAAGAAAGCTGTGCTGATGACAGCAGGCGCTGCCGCTCAGAAACTCATGATGGAACTGGCCAAAGAACAGGAAGTTCTGATGAATATTGCTGATATGATTACGGATGTATATGTTACCGAGAGCCTTATGCTGCGTGTAGAGAAACTCGTAAGCATACGCGGTGAAGCAGCGTGCAAGGAACAACTCGCCATGCTCCGTGTGTACCTGAATGATGCTGCCGACCGTATCAACAAAAACGGTAAGGAAGCCATCAATTCTTTTGCAGAAGGTGACGAACAACGCATTATGCTCATGGGCCTGAAACGCTTTACAAAGACAGAACCTTTCAACAGCAAGGAGGGACGACGCACTGTAGCTGCCAAACTGATTAAAGAAAACAAATACTGTTTCTAAGCTAAGCACATATCCATTGGGTTTAAGGATCATCCTCTGCGGACTGATCCTTTCCCTTTTTAGTGCTCAGTCAACAGCCCAGGATTCCGCAGTGGTCAAAAAGCATAAATTTCAATTCAGTGTACATCCCGATACCAATTATGTCCGCGATTATTCCGATTTCCTGAGTGTGGACCTGCCCCTTGCCTCTTCTTACCTGAATGTGGACCTGACTGATAAGAAAACAAACAAAGTTCTGAACTTCAAACCTCATTCAGACATGACTGCCGGCCTGGAGCTGGGGTATAAGGTCGTAGGATTGGGATATTCCGTCAATACAGGAGTCTCCCACTCCAGTGATAAGGTTTACGGCAAAACTGATTACAGCGACCTCTCCTTCAGTTTCAGCAGCCACCGCTTTGTGGTAGATCTGTACCATGAAGATTTTAAGGGATTTTACCTGAATAATTATGGTTCTTATCCCAAATCCTCCCCAGCCGATACATCGAAGCTTTACCCTCAGCGATCGGACATGAGGGCTCAGAGTACAGGTATCAGCATTAACTATATCCGTAACTGGAATCATTTCTCCTATCAGGCTGCTTTTTCCAATTCCGAACAACAGCTCAAACGCTGCGGTTCCTGGCTTTATGGGGTATACCTTTCAAGCTTCAGCCTGAACTCTGATTCAGGCCTGGTTACAGGCAAATACAAGCATTACCTTACCGGCTATTCCAATATCAATTATTCCAACACCTTTAATGCCGGTCTGAGTATCGGTTACATCTACACCCTCACTATACGTCATCACTGGTATATCACCTACTCATTCAATCCCGGGCTTTCATACCTGCATTATCAAAGTCATGCTTCCGGGCCTAAAGACACCCTTGCGGGTAGTAAGGACAGTACGTATAGGGTCAATGTGGTTGCCAACCTGGGTTTACGTATTCAGAGTCGTATTGCCATCGGTTATAACAGCCCCAAATGGTATGCAGGGGTCGCTTTTGCAGGCGATACCTTTTATCAGGATGAAACGGTCTCCAAATCCAATGTAGCCTATACGGTTGGGAATGCTAAATTCTATATAGGGTACCGTTTTGATGCGCCGGCCCTGAACCGCTTGTGGAAAAAGCATGTAAGTGGGAAACGGGGTACCTTGGATGCCAAGACCTCCGGTTAATACGATATTGTCATTCAGAGCCACTTTAGGCTGGTTGGTGTGTAAGCTAGTGGTGAAGAATCTATTTCGTCTTACATTTACAGCATGAAGCAAATCTTCTCCTTCTTCTTTCTTCTGTTACTCTGCAAAAGCATGATGGCCCAAATGCCCGATACCGATATCTGGCTCTTCGATCTGCAACAAAAAGGAGACTCTTTCAAGCTTGGTAACGGCATCAACTTCACCAATCGCCCCGGATACGACAACCAGCCTTCCTTTTCACCCGATAACAAATCCATTTACTATACCAGCTACTGGGACGGACAGTCGGATATATACCGCTACGATATTCCTTCCAAAACCACCAAACAATTCACGGCAACGCCGGAAAGTGAGTACTCCCCTAACGTAACTCCGGATGGGAATTTCGTTTCTGTTGTAAGTGTAGAGAAGGATTCGGCACAGAGGCTGTGGAAGTTTCCCTTAAAAGGCGGGCCTCCTGTGCTCGTGTTTAAGAATTTAGATTCAATTGGATATTATTGCTGGCTGAATGAGTCGGGGCTTTATTTGTTCATACTGGGAAACCCGGAACGGGTTATTGAAGTTAGCACCAAAGCAGATTCAAAAAAGAAAGAATTAATAAGAATGACCAAGGGAGGCCGAAGTTTGCATCCTTATGAAATTGTTTCAAAACAAGATAGTGTTCATTGGTACATCTCTCACTACCTGGATGGGCCGGAATCTCCAACAACACCTTTGTTTTCACCTATCATTGAAACGATCAAAGGCCGTGAAGATTATGCAATGACTTCCCATATTACACTTATCCGTAAAGACACTCCTCTAAACAACCCCGACTCCCATGTTGTTTATGAATTCAACTATTTTATGGGCAATGGCCACTTGCTGTATAAATACACCGTAACCAATGCAGCGTTAATCAAACCCGTTGGAGCCGATCACTGGAAGCTTGTTGCCGATTTATCAGGCAACGGTATTAAAAACATTGGACGAATAGCCATCAGTCCCGACGGAAAGAAAATTGCAATCGTAAGCACACCTTAATAATCAAGTATGACAACCCATACCGAACACCACAATGAATCCCATGCTGATAAAAACCGTCATTTTCCGGTAAGGGTAAAGAAGAACCAGCTGGCGTCAAAAGCGAAATTCCGGGCCCGGATATTGAAAGGCTTACTGATTGCCTCCGTAACCGTATTCCTCTCTCTCTTTGTGGGTATGCTTGGCTACCACTATATATGCGACCTGGGTTGGGTTGATTCCTTGCTGAATGCCTCTATGATTTTAACCGGTATGGGACCGGTGAATCCAATGCCTAGCAATGCGGCTAAAATATTTGCTTCTGCTTATGCAATGTTCAGCGGAGTAACCTTTCTGACTTCCATTGCTGTATTGCTCGGACCGGCAGTACACAGAGCCATGCATCGTTTTCACATTGATGATACGGAAGATTGATTAAACCGGATCCACATCGGTCACCACTCTTACACTTTTGAATTCGGGCTGTAACTTAAACAAATCGATTTCTGCCAGCAGGATTTCCCTTACCCTATTCATTCCTGCTTCTCTTTCGAACTTAAGGAGAATATTTTTATGATACTCATTGCGTATTCTGGAAACAACTGGAAATTCAGGCCCTAATACCCGGCTTCCAAAATGTGTCCTAAGCTTATCGGCAAAGATCTGTGCTCCTGCATTGATCACATCCTGATCTTTATGTCTTAGCGTGAACTGAATAAGACGGTAATAAGGAGGATAATGAAACTGTTTACGTTCACTGAGTTCTGAAACAAACATGCCCTCGTAATTATTCTTCACCACAAAATTCAATATAGGGTGTTCGGGGTTGAATGATTGTATTATAACTTTTCCTCTTTTATTCTTCCTCCCTGCTCTGCCCGATACCTGTGCCATGAGTTGGAAACTCCGTTCAAAAGCCCTGAAATCAGGGAAGTTCAGCATGCTGTCCGCATTCAGAATGCCTACAAGGGAAACATGGTCGAAGTCAAGTCCTTTGGTAACCATCTGCGTACCTACGAGTATATCAATCCTTCTTTCCTCAAAATCACTTATAAGCTGGCGGTGAGCGAACTTTGCACGGGTCGTATCCAGATCCATTCGCGCTATTTTAGCCTGGGGGAAGAATATCGAGAGTTCGTCTTCAATCTTTTCCGTCCCAAAGCCTTTTGTCTTTAAGTTCGTATCACCGCAAGCCGGACAGGTGGCAGGGGGCTTGATAGAATACCCGCAGTAATGACAGCGGAGCTGATTTACCTGTTTATGATAGGTCAGGCTTACATCGCACTGGGTGCAACGCGGAGTCCAGGCACAACTTCCGCATTCAATCATAGGGGCAAAACCACGACGGTTCTGAAACAGGATAACTTGTTCCTTATTTTTCAGTACTTCTTCAATTTTATCCAGCAACAAGGGTGAGAAATGAGATTTCATCATTTTACGTTTGGACAGATCCTTGATGTCCACAACTTCTATTTCGGGCATCTGCATGCCTCCGAAACGCCCGGCCATAGATGCAAAGCCATACTTCCCGTTTTGTGCATTAAATGTTGTTTCCAGTGAAGGTGTAGCCGAACCCAGCAGAACCTTTGCCTTATGCAGGGAAGCCAGGAAAATAGCTGTCTCACGTGCATGGTAACGGGGAGCCGGATCATATTGTTTGTAGGAAGAATCATGTTCTTCATCCACAATGATCAATCCCAGATTTTTAAAAGGCAGGAATACAGATGAGCGCGCTCCCAGGACCAGACTGACCGACAGGACACTTTTGTTACTGTTCGGCCCCTGCCCTAAAATGGTTTTCCAAACTTCCACCCGCTCCTGCTCATTGAAGCGGCTATGGTAAACGCTGATACTTTCTCCGAAATAGTTCTGAAGCCGGGTAATGATTTGAGTGGTAAGGGCTATTTCGGGCAGTAAATACAATACTTGTCTTCCCGACTCAATTGTCTCCTTCATGAGCTTCAGATACAGCTCTGTTTTACCGCTTGAGGTGACTCCATGCAACAAGGCAATATCCTTCGTCTCAAAATCTGTTTTCAATTGTGTATATGCAGCAGTCTGCTCCTCATTCAGGGCTTTTTCCGTTGCCATCCCTCCTTCCATATGCCGTATGCGGCCCACTTCTTCTTCATAAGCAATGAAAGCTCCTTTCTTGATGAGAGCCACAACAGCCCCTGTGTCACTTTCCTTGACGAGGTCGGATTTTTTTACCGGTTTTTGTTCCGGTGCATAACGATCTGAATATTTAATCCAGGCAATGAGTGCCTGTAACTGTTTAGGAGCTTTCTTTTCCAGTTTTTCAAACAATCCTTTCAGCTTCTCCTCATCCTTAAATTCGTCAGCAAGCTGAACAAAGGTTTCCCTCTTTGGTGTATAACGCTCCCTGACTTCTTCCCGGATCAGGATAAGGCCCTTTTCAAGCATTGATTTTAGAACAGGCTGAACGATTTTAAGGGAAAGGATTTCAGAAACCTCATCCATGCTAAGCACCTGCCTCACATCGAGTGCTTCGGCAAGAAGGTATTCCCTTTCCAGCAACTCTTCCCTGTTACCGGTATAGTCAGGATTCAGGGTTATCTTTGTTTCACTTGAAAGTTTCAGTCCGGCAGGCAAAGCTGCATTCAGTACATCTCCCGGATAACACATATAATACCTGCTCATCTGTTCCCAAAGCAGGAATTGCTGCTCTACCACCAATGGCTCATGATCCAGCAGTGAATCCAGGTATTTGGCAGTATAGTCGGCCGGGGCTTTTTCATGAATGCGGCGGATCAGCCCCGTATACAGCTTGTTTTTTCCAAACTGAACAATGACCCTTTGCCCGGGAAGCACCTGCTCGTTCCAGTCGACCGGAACCCTGTACGTATACAGTTTAGGCACCGGTAATGGCAAAATGACATCCACAAAAAGGGTAATACGCGACATGGGGTAAAGGTACTAGAATGTTGATATTTTTCTCTTCTCAATTCCATATTGATTCCTAATTTCGCAGGAAGGCAATCCAATGCCTGACTAAAACAAAGAGCCTTGTCAGACTTTCAGTCAATCGTTTCCGATCTCAAAAAAAAGAATTACAAACCCGTCTATTTCCTGATGGGTGAAGAGCCTTATTTTATTGATCAGATCAGTGACATTCTTGAGAAGGATATCATCACGGATGAATCGGAACGGGAGTTCAATATGACCATTCTGTACGGTCAGGATGTGAATCTGCAGGCTATTATCAGTGAAGCCAAAGGGTTTCCGATGATGGGCGACCGGAAAGTGGTCATCATCAAAGAAGCTCAGAACATACGGGGATTAATTGAGAAAGAAGAGGTGGATGAAGAAGGGGAAACCAGTAAAAAAGATAAGGAGAAGGAAAAGAAGCATCCCCTGGTGGCTTATCTTGAGCAGCCTCAACCGAGTACGATTCTTGTTTTCTGTTGTAAGTACAAAACGGTAGATAAACGCACAAGTTTTGCGAAAGCTTTGGCTAAGCATGCTGTTCTTTTTCATTCGGAGAAAATACGGGATTACAAAATCCAGGAATGGATTACCAATTATATGAAGGCAAAGAACTTCAATATTGGGCCTAAAGCCCTTATGATGCTTGCCGAATACCTGGGTACAGATCTGAGCAAGATTGTTAATGAGATCGATAAGCTGATGATCAGCCTTAAAGCCGGCTCGGAAATAACTCCTGAGATCATTCAGAATAATATCGGTATCAGCAAGGAATACAACAGTTTTGAGCTGAATGAAGCCCTTGGCAAGAAAGATGTATTGAAGGCTAATCGCATTATCAATTATTTCGGTTCGAACGAAAAGGAACATCCGATGGTGATGACCTTATCGGCTTTGTACAACTATTTCCAGAAACTGCTCCTCATTCATTTCCTTCCCGACAAAAGCAAGGATGCCGCAGCAAAAGCAATAGGAGTACACCCTTTCATAGCCGGAGATTATATCAAAGCTGCAGGTAATTACCCCCTGGGTAAGCTGAAAATGATTTTCGGTTATCTTCATGAATATGATTTGAAAAGCAAGGGTGTGGATAACGGCTCTGCCGGTCATGGAGAGCTTATGAAGGAACTGACTTTTAAAATATTGCATTAATATGAACTACTGGTTAATCAAATCCGAGCCTTCTGTCTTTAGCTGGGATAAATTCGTTAAGGAAGGCAGTGCTTCCTGGGACGGGGTACGGAATTATGCAGCCCGGAACAACCTGCGTTCCATGAAAAAGGGTGATCTGGCTTTATTCTATCACAGCAATGAAGGAAAGGATATTGTTGGCATTGCCAGGGTGGTGAAAGAATCCTATCAGGATCCTACGACTACAGAAACAGCCTGGCTGGCAGTGGATTTTCAGCCCTATAAAAAACTCAAAAAGAGCATTACGCTTGAACAGATAAAGGCTGATAAGATCCTGAAAGACATGGATTTGGTACGATTGAGCCGGTTATCTGTTGGAACCGTTACGAAAGTGCAATTTGAGCGTGTACTCGAACTGGGAGGATTGTAAATCCACACTGTTATTTTACGTTCTTAGCGAGTATTTTTTTGAAGGATCGCGGATCCCCGCAAATGAATCCTGCTTCCATTGTCTTATTGATATTGTCTTTACTGATCTCAGCTTCAAACATACTCAGCACTTCCGGAATATCGCCTGAACGTTGAAAAACTACCGTCACCTCCAGAAAGGAATAATTGATATCGGTACCGGTGACCTGATCATTGTGTTTCTTGTATTCCCTTCCCTTTTTTTGTTCCCATGCCGGATGATTGAAAACAACTTTCATCAGTTTACATTCCTTGCACTGAACGGATTTTGACCATTCCGTTTTAAGATAAGTTCTGAGTTTCTCCTTATCGGCTCCGGCATATACTTCGGCTGGCAGCTTAACCTTGTCCAGATCTGCCTTACACGTCTCAAGCATTTTCGTATCAAAGTCCTTTCTTACAGCCTGAATCTCTGTTTCTGCTTCTTGCATCTTTTTTGTCAGTATCCCCACCCCGCCGTCATTCCCCCCTTTGCGATAAGTAAGAAGTGCGATACGGAACCGCACCGTCTCCAGCTCATCCTCTACCCTGTCCCATTGCGATCGTACATAGTCCTCCTTCTCTGAGTACTTTAGTTTTTTATAGTTGTCGGTAGTCAGGATGTCCGCCTTCGTTTTTGCCTTTTCCAGAGCTTTGTCCAAGGTCTGGGATCCGGCAACAACCGCATTTTCACCTCCTTGCTCCATAGCCCCAAGATGCGTTTCAAATTCTTTGATCTCCTTTTTTAGACGGGAATATTGATAGTCAAGATCCTCTTTCTTCTTCATCTGTTCCTCGTATATTCTCCAGTATTCTGCATAGGTGGAGGCAATACTGTCCAGCTTGGCTTTCGTCCATTTAAGGATGCCGAGTTTTTCCACATCCGTTTTCGGATTGTAACTATTGCCATCATGGATGAAGACAGACTTCATCTTTTTAAGTGCTTCCTGGTCTTCGGCATAATGAGGATAGGATTTTTTATCCAGTATCTTCAGGAGTTGCTCATCTGAATAGGCTGTTTTCTGGTTACTGTTCTGGGAAAAGGAATACCCGGACCAAAGACTGGACAACAGGAACATCATAACACTCGGAAATGATTTCATAGGAAAAAAAGCTTGAAGGGTGATAAGGGTGTTTGTGTGATAAATATAGTACAATATTGATACAGGAAAAAAACATCAGTCCGAATGCTAACAAGTTACCGCATTTTCCAAGGACCAGCGTATAAACAACTGACAATCAATAGATGCTATCGTATCAGGCAGGCCCCAAATCGTGTTGTGTTCATCAATAAAGCGTATATTTGCACCACCAAAAAATAAGCTATGCCCGGAACAGAACTCTTTGGCGCCGAAGAGCGCAAGGAAGTAAATGATGTACTTGAAACAGGCATCATGATACGTTATACCAACGACCATCTCCGTAATAACCATTTTAAGGCCAGGGATTTTGAAGCCGAAGTCTGCAAACAGACCGGAGCCAGATATGCGCATGCTGTTTCAAGCGGATCAACAGCTGTTGCCACAGCACTTGCCGCAGCAGGTATTGGAGCCGGTGATGAAGTAATCGTACCTCCCTTTACCTTTATAGCAACCATAGAAGCTGTCCTTTTCGTAGGTGCTCTGCCGGTTTTTGCCGAACTGGATGAAACACTTTGTCTCAGTGCTGAAGGCATTAAAAAAGCCCTTTCTCCAAAAACCAAGGCTGTTTGCCTGGTCCATATGTGCGGTGGGATGGCAGATATGGATCCTGTATTGAAAGTGATACAGGATCACAAACTCATTCTTGTTGAAGATGCCGGACAGGCATATGGTTCTTCGTACAAAGGAACTTCTGTTGGACTTTTCGGAAAAGCAGGAAGTTTCTCATTTGACTTTTTTAAGATTGCTACTGCAGGTGAAGGTGGTGTAATTATTACCAATGATGAAGCTATCTATAAAATAGCGGATGTATATTCCGATCACGGACATGATCATATAGGTACCAACAGGGGTATGGAAAAGCATCCTCTGCTCGGTTTTAACTACCGTATCAGTGAGCTTCATGCTGCAGTAGGACTTGCCCAGACCCGTAAAGTACCTTTCATACGGAAGAAAAATCAGGAGCACAAACAATTTCTTACCGGTATGCTTTCAAAAACCAAGGGTATTGAATTTGCTAAAGTATGTGACTCAGCTGGCGACTCCGCAACATTCCTGAACATCTTCTTACCGGATACTGCAGCTGCTCAGCGAACTGTAGAGGAAATGAATAAAGCAGGTGTGGCAGGATTCAATTACTGGTTTTTGAACATGTATCACTTCATTAATCAGTGGGATCATCTGAAAGATATGCGTACAGCCTCCCGTTTACCAATACAAATCACAGGGGCTCCTCAGGACTATAATAAGCTTTCTTTACCCAAATCACAGGAAGTCATTGGCCGGCTGATCTCTTTCGGTATACGCTGTACCTGGACAGAAGCTGAAATGCTCGCACTTGCTTCCGGAATCAGTACCTGTGTCAACAAAGCCCTTTCTTCTGTTCATGCATAAGAATTTCAAAAATATTGATAAAACCGTTTTCGGCCGGGGCAGTTTCGATCAGATGAATGCTATACTGGCAGAAAAAAGACAGGAACAGGATAAATTCATGCTCTTTATTGTGGATCAGTATTTCAAAGGGAAACCGCTTGAAAAGAGAATCCCCGTAAAAAAAGAAGATGTAATCCTGTTCATTGATGTGGATGTTCATGAACCCACTACCGATCAGATAGACCAAATCAGAAACAGTGTCAAAACTTCACATGGTATCCCGGCCGGAATAATCGGAATAGGAGGCGGAAGCATTATGGATATCGCCAAGGCTTCTTCCCTGATGTTCACCAACGAAGGTTCATCTACCCTTTACCAGGGACTAAATCTGATTAAGAATCCTGGTATTTATCACCTGGGGGTACCAACCATTTCAGGCACGGGTGCAGAATGTTCCATGACCGCTGTCCTTACCGGACCTGAAAAGAAACTCGGCCTTAAATGCGACTGGACTGTCTTCAACCAGCTTATTATGGATCCTGATCTGATTGCTACTGTTCCCCGCAACTGGTGGTTCTATACGGGAATGGATACTTTTATACATTGTATCGAATCCGAAAACGGGACACTTAACAATACTTACAGCCATTCCTATGCCGAACAGGCTCTCAAATTATGCAGAGAGGTATTTGTAAATGAAGGAAGCGGCCAGACACCGGGCAATGACGAAAAACTGATGGTAGCTTCCCTCATGGGCGGGCTCAGCCTTACCTATTCAGAAGTTGGGGTTTGTCATGCCCTGTCATACGGGCTATCAAAAATTCTCGGCACACGGCATTGCTATGCCAATTGCGTAGCCTTTGACCATCTGGAAGATTACTACCCGGAAGGTGTGAAAGAGTTCCGGACTATGATTCAGAAACATAAGATTGATCTGCCTAAAAACCTTTCTAAAGAGTGGACAGAACAACAGATCACGCATATGGCCGAAGTGGCTTATAATCTTCCCCATATGTGGATCCATGCGATTGGGGCGGATTGGAAAAAAACAATAACCATTGATTTGATTAAAGGTCTTTACAAGCGTATGTGATTAATGATTTGCGAATTAGGATTTAGGATTTAAAAAATAATCATGAAAAAGAAAATAGTTAAAGTCGGTGATATTCATTGCGGATCGGATGAACTGTTTCTGATTTCAGGCCCTTGTGTGATAGAAGAAGAAAGTATCATGATGAAGACCGCTGAAAAACTGAAACAGGTTTCTGAAAAACTGAAAATCAAAATCATTTACAAGTCTTCATTCCAAAAGGACAACCGAAGTAATCTTCAGTTTTACGATGGGCCGGGTCTTGATAAAGGCCTGAAAATACTTGCTAAGGTGAAGAAGGATTTCGGGTTCCCTGTCCTTACCGATATTCATTACCGAGATCAGGCGGCGGCAGCAGGAGAAGTCTGCGATGTACTTCAGATTCCGGCCTACCTCTGTATGCAAAGTGAATTGCTGAAAGCGGCAGCCAAAACAGGAAAGGTTGTGAATATAAAACATGGGCAGTTTTTGTCTCCTGAAAACATGAAGAACCCCGTTTCCAAATGCGTGGATTCAGGAAATGATCAGATTATTCTAACCGAGCGGGGATATACATTTGGTTACAATGACCTGATTGTAGACCCCCGTGCTTTTTATCATCTGAACCGTATTGGTTATCCTGTTGTATTCGATATTACCCACAGCATTCGCAAATATGGAATCCCCAGTGCAGATGCAAAAGGCGGGGCACGTGAATTTCTTCCCGTTTTATCAAGGGCAGGAGTAGCTGCCGGTGTTGACGGAGTATTTATTGAAACCCATCCTGAACCGGCAAAAGCACTTTGCGATGCTGCGTCCCAGCTCTGTGTATATGATCTTGAAGAATTCCTGAAACCCCTGATAGAACTTCATAACCTGGAAGTAAGTTTCCGTCACAAAGCACTTCATACCGAACCCAAATCTTAAATCTTAATTCATAAATCCTAGTTTATGCCTAAAGGAATCTTTAAAGTACCCGTAGCACATAACGAACCGGTAAAAAGCTATGCACCGGGCAGCCCTGAAAGAGCCGAATTGCAGCGTATGCTGAAAGAGCTTCGTGCAACACAGCTCGATATTCCTATGTACATAGGAGGAAAAGAAGTACGAAGCGGGAACAAGATACGCCTGGCTCCTCCACACGATCACAAACACACACTTGGACATTTTCATAAAAGCGATAAAAAACATATTCAGCAAGCGATTACTGCCGCTTTGTCAGCGAAAAAGAAATGGGCTGCCATGGCCTGGGAACACAGAGCCAGCATTTTTCTGAAAGCAGCAGAACTTATTGCCGGTCCGTACCGTGCTAAGCTTAACGCAGCTACCATGCTTGGTCAAAGCAAAAATGCGTTCCAGGCTGAAATTGATTCAGCTTGTGAAATAATCGATTTCCTGCGTTTCAATGTACAGTACATGACCGAAATCTATGCCGAGCAGCCTGCTTCTGCACCTGGCATCTGGAACCGACTGGAATGGAGACCACTTGAAGGATTCATTTATGCCCTTACTCCTTTTAACTTTACTGCTATTGCAGGTAACCTGCCTTCTTCCTGTGCCATGATGGGCAATGTGGTTGTCTGGAAACCCAGCAACACACAGGTCTATGCAGCGAATGTGCTGATGGAAATATTCCGTAAGGCCGGTGTACCTGACGGTGTTATCAACCTGATCTACCCTTCCGGTCCTGATGCGGCAGATGTCATCTTTTCTCATCGTGATTTTGCCGGCATACATTTTACCGGATCAACGGAAGTATTCCAGTCCATCTGGAAAACAATCGGAAACAATATTCATACATACCGCTCTTATCCCAGGATTGTAGGGGAAACAGGAGGAAAAGACTTCATCCTGGCTCATTCGAGCGCCGACCCGAAAGCTGTCTCAACGGCTATTTCAAGAGGGGCATTCGAATATCAGGGACAGAAATGTTCTGCCGCTTCCCGTGCTTATATCCCATCCAATATCTGGAAAGAAGTAAAGGCACATGTGCTTGCTGATCTGAGCAGCATGAAGATGGGGCCGGTGGAAGATTTCACCAATTTCATCAATGCTGTGATTGATGAAAAATCATTCGATAAACTGGTTGGGTTCATAGAACGTGCCAAAAAAGATAAGGGTGTCAGCATCATTGCCGGAGGTAATTACAACAAATCCAAAGGTTACTTTATTGAACCAACCATCATTCTGGTTAAAGATCCGAAGTATGTCACTATGTGCGAAGAACTTTTCGGACCGGTGCTTACTTTACATGTTTATGAGGCGGATAAATTTGATGACATTCTGAAAGTTGTGGATACCACATCCAATTATGCACTGACAGGGGCTATACTGGCCCAGGACCGTTATGCAATTGAACATGCTGCAGAAAAACTTGTGAACAGCGCCGGAAATTTCTATATCAACGACAAACCTACAGGTGCTGTTGTAGGCCAGCAACCTTTTGGCGGTGCAAGAGGATCGGGTACAAATGACAAGGCTGGAGCTAAAATCAATTTGCTTCGTTGGGTATCACCGCGCACAATCAAGGAAACATTTGTTCCGGCTATGGACTACAAATACCCCTTCTTACAAAAAGACTGATCGGATTCAGGATTTGGCAGAAGTACGGCGCCTGAATTCAGCACAGATTACCGATGTGGCAATGGCTGCATTGAGTGACTCCGCTGCATTCAATTGACCGGAAACTTCTCTACCGGCAGGGCTGAACAAAGGGATACGTATTTTATCCGTTATATAGGGCAGGAACTCGGATGAAATGCCTTTGGATTCATTCCCAATGAGTATAAAACCCTCATCAGACAGTTCGGCTTTGTATAACTCTTCACCTTCGAGCAGTGCTCCGTAAACCCGGGTCCCAGGTTGTTTACACACCCCTTCCAGGAAAGGTTCCAGTGGTGTATAATGAACCTGAACTCTTGAAATACTCCCCATCGTTGCCTGAACCACCTTAGGATTATATACTTCCACTGTATCAGGAGAACAGATTATGTGCTCGATTCCAAACCAGTCGGCAATACGGATCATGGTGCCAAGATTACCCGGATCCTGGATAGTGTCCAGCAACAGACAGAGCTTATTTCTAAGTAAAACTATATCCAGTGTATGAACAGGTATTTCGCAAATGGCCAGTACTTCATTGGGAGAATGCAGGGAAGAGATCCGTTTCAATTCACTTTCCTTGATGCGGACTACCTCTATATGGTAGTTAAAGATCGATAACTGGTAATTCCGGCTGGAATAGATCTGCCTGACTTTAATGCCTGAATGCAGCAGTTCGTTCACAATTTTGACTCCTTCTGCCACAAACAGGCCTTCAGACTCCCTGTTTTTTTTAAGCTTCAGAGCATTAATAAATTTGACCTGGTTTTTTGAAAGCATTGGAAAGAGGCAGCCTGAATTTTCGTACTTTTACAAAAGTATCAAAACATCCATTAACGCAAACAAATTTTGCGCAAAGCCTGGAAATACCCGCTTGTCTCCTCTTCCTTACTCATCGCTATACTGTGTTTTGGTTGCGGCAGTGCCCGCAAACTGAAAGACAATGAGCTCCTGCTGAAGCGTAACATCGTACATGCATCCAATCGGGACCTGAACAGAGATGAAATTAATACCTATATACGTCAGAAACCCAACCGAAAACTATTCTTCTTTTATCCTTTTTATCTTGAAATCTACAACCTGGTCAATCAGGATAAGCTGAAAAAACACAAACAAAGACGGGATGACCGTATTGAACTGGTGAATGAAAGAAGAAGAATCAGGAACCAGAATATCAATGAGAAGCGCAGAAGCCGGAACAAACCGGAAAAACCCCTTCACCTCAAAAGCAAGGACAGGCTTACTTTCCGTGAATGGCTTGTGAATATTGGGGAAGAACCCACTTTATTTGACTCAACCCTTGCCAATAGGTCGGCCAGGCAAATCAGTCTTTACCTTAATAATAAAGGGTATTTCAACAATACCGTCAGGGATTCTATTGTCATCCGGAACAACAAAGCCAAAGTCTATTATCTTATCAAAACACCCAAAGCCTATAAAATACGCAAAATAAAATATGATCTGGATGACCCGGAAGCGGCCTACTATGTCCTTGCTGATTCCTCGAACTGCCTTCTTAAACCAGGACAGAATGTGGATTCTGATGTTCTTCAGAAAGAGCGGGACCGCATTACCAAAGTGCTGAAAAACGAGGGCTACTTTTATTTTTCAAAGGAATATATTTATTACACCCTTGATTCCGCCTTGCATACCCGTCAGGCGGATATTACCATTGGACTAAAAAAGATGTCCAGACCGGGGAGTGGAACTGATTCCATGACTGAAGTAAACCATTTAAGGTATACAATTGAGCATATTTATATACTCACAGATTATTCCAGTAAAGGAGCGGATACCCTTACACGTGATACATTGAAAACAAAAGAAGGCTATTCATTTCTGTATGCCAATAAACTGCATTACAAGACAAAAATCATCTCTGATGCCATTTACTTTCACGAAGGTGAGCTGTATCAGGATCAGAAAAACGATGATACCTACAAACGCCTTGTGCAGCTCAAAGCATTTAAGCAGGTCCAGATTGAATATATCCCCTCCAAATCAAGCCCTCCGGGAGAGCTGGATTGTTTTATCAGGCTTACACCTGTTTACAAACAAAGTATTTCGACAGGCGGAGAAGCAACCAACACAGGAGGTAACCTGGGTATAAACGGAAGCATTGTTTACCAGAATAAAAACGTACTGAAAGGTGCTGAAGTTTTCGAATTGAAAGCTAAGGGCGCATTAGAACTTCAAAAACTGGTGGTTAATATAGGATCTGAACAGGCTAAGAAAGGGTTGCTTCCATTCAATACAATTGAGTTAGGTCCTGAATTTAACCTCTATGTCCCACGGGCTTTATTCCCTTTTAACTTATTTTTCATTGGTAAATCTGCCAATCCTAAAACCACGTTTACCAGCTATTACAATTTCCAGCAAAGACCCGATTATACACGATCCATTTTCAATATGGGTTATGCTTATGAATGGAGGGAAGGTAAATACAAGAAACACACAATTCTTCCCTTCGAGGTGAACCTTGTTAAGCTGCTCAAGATCGATCCTGCCTTCCAGACCTATCTGAATTCCTATCACGACTTTTATCTCCAGAGCCGGTACCAGAATCACGTAACAACCGATACTCGCTGGACTTACACCTTCACGAACCAGGAAATCAAGAAAAAAAAGGATTATATCTTCTTCCGTTTCGATCTGGAATCGTCCGGGACATTGCTAAGGTCACTGGCTGAACTCAGCAACAGCTTAAATCTGATCCAGATTCCCAAGGATGCTGATGGAAGTTATCGTATTGAACAGATCAAGTTTTCTCAATATATCAAAGGAGGTTATGACCTGCGCCTGTATAAATTACTGACAGAATACAACAGGGTTATTTTCCGGACCTTTGCAGGGCTCGGGGTGCCATTTCATAACCTGAGCACCCTGCCATTTGAAAAGAGCTATTATGCCGGAGGCCCGAACGATGTCAGAGCATTCCAGGCCCGTTCTCTGGGACCGGGTTCTTACAATCATGCCGATGGTTCAGTTTATCAGCTCGGTGACATGCAAATGGAGGCTAACCTGGAATACAGGTATAAAATTTTCAAAATGCTGAATGCGGCGTTCTTTGTGGATGCAGGAAATATTTGGTTACTGAAGAATGATCCCTTAAGAACCGGAGGAAATTTTGACCTGAATCGTTTCTACAAAGAATTTGCCATTGGAACGGGTGTCGGAGTGAGGCTGGATTTCGACTTCTTCATCCTGCGTCTTGATGCAGGTGTACCCCTGAGAGACCCCAGCTATGCCGATGGAAAGAGATGGATGTTTGACAAACAACCCTTCCTGAAAACAAATCTGAACTTCGGAATTGGATATCCTTTCTGATTTGGGATTTGGGATTTAGGATTTAGGATAATCAAAGCAACTATAGTCAACATAGTAAAATCCTAATTCCTTAATCCAGAATGAGCATCTTTCTCGTTTCAATAGCCTGACCAGCCTGAAGTCCCAAATAATACATACCCGGAGGAAGATTATCACGGGAAATAAGAAGGCTGTGAAATCCCTGAGCTAACCTTCCCTGATCCAGCACACGGCATACCCTGCCCTGTTCATCATAGAGGCTGAGCTTCACCGGAACTTCTTCCGTCAAATTAAATGCTGCAGTAAACCGGTCATGGAATGGATTTGGGTAGGTATTCAGACCGAGTTTTACGACCAATTGATTTTTAAGCCCGGAAACAGCCCCGGTACTGGTGATATTAGCGGAGAAGATACCATTGGCATGCGTTGCTACTGCAACCAACCCATCGGAACTCCGGAAGTCAATCATATCACATACACTATTCCCGATACTGATTGATCCGGAAGGGCCCCAGGCAGCTCCCTGCTGTATCCATACCGTATTGAGACCTTTCAGGGAGTCCGTGGCATAAATACCTGTAGATGTGCCAACCAGATATACATATCCATCACTTACCGGCATAATGCTGGCCCATCTGACAGAAGGCCCGTTACCAGAGCCTACACTATCCTGTTCCAGATTTCCACCCTGCTTAGTCCAGGAAGTGCCCCCGTTTGTGCTCTGAAAAACAGAATAGACTCCGTAATTTGAAAACGTTACAAGAAGATGGTCTGCACTGGCAGGATCCACTGCAATACAGCTGACAAAACCGGAAGCAGGGAACATGGATCCTGTAATATCCGTCGGAGGAGAAGGAACGCCCGTATTCGCATTATCCAGTCTGTACACTTTTTGCTTATCTGTTCCATAATACAACCTGTTAGCCGGTGTTTTGGAAACAGCCAGAGCGGTAATGGTCGACTTGCTTGTGGCCACGGTATCCGGAAATTTAACCCAGTTGGTTGAAATCGAATCCCAGGTATTGGTCAAGGGGATTCCGGCAAGGTTGTCATTTCTCCAAATATTCTTTCCCCCTGCCAGATACATGATATTGTTATTATTCGGATCAAGAATAAATGGATTGATAAACTGATACCCCTTGCCTCCAATCGGATCGATACGTTTGAAAGACGTGACCGATCCATTTCCATCAAGCAGTGCTTTGATCATTTTCCCATTCTGAATAGAAAAATAATATGCTTTCTGGCTGTCAGCAACGGCACAATAGGAGCCATCTCCCCCACCCGGCTTAGCCCAGGGCATGGACGGATTTGTGGTGTTGGTATACCAGGAACCGTTATCCTGAGCACCGCCTATCAGTATATTGTTGCCTTGAACAGCATGATCAAGAGCCACCGTATAAAACATGGAGGTTACATAACTATAATTAAGCACGGACCAGGAAACGGTAGAAGCCATGTCATCATTTGTTCTGAAAATACCTCCGTCATTACACGAATACATCACACCGGGATTGGAAGGAGAAAAAGCCAGTACATGCTGATCCGGATGATGGCCGGGATAAGAATTGATTACCGGCAGAAGGCCTCCGACTGCGTACCCTCCGATTTTTGTTGTATGTGTGGAGTCGGAAAAAGCCGAAGTGGAGCGATAAAGATTCGTGCCTCCAATGTAAACGGTGTTACTATCATCGGGTTTTACACGTACGATCATGTCATAGGATCCCTGTACACACCACGTATCAAAATAGGTACCACGGTCAGGAAGGTTAGCCGTAAGGTCTTTCCAAACTCCTCCTGAGCCCGTTCCGTTTCCACTCACATAGGTATACTTCCACAGGCTGTTCCATTCGGGATCACCCAGAAAATTCACCGTTCGCATACCATGATGAGGTGTATTGGCAAGGAAATAAACTTCATTGATATTTTTCGGATTGAAACCCATGACAATACGGTTGTATCCCTTGGGAAAATTGACAGGAGTAATGTTTGCGGATGGCGAAACCCCATCCGGTGATCTCCATATCCCTCTTAAGGAAGTTGATGCTGTAGAGTCAAAAGTAGCATACACAGCACCGGAATCATTTACGGCAACATCGGTGAAATAAGCATTGGTAGCCTTGAAGGTCGTCCAGCTGGTCCCCCCATTTACACTTTTCAGTACGGCTCCATACAAGGCAGCATAAACCACATCCTGACTCTTATTATGTTTATCCAGAGCAATATTCCAGATTATCTGCCAGCTGGATGTAAAGCTGGATGCCTGACCAAGGTTTGTGGAGGCTATGGGTGACCAGGTTAGTCCGTTATCGGTAGACTTTACCATTCCATTACCCAGGTAATAAGCCCCTCCTCCGCTTGCAGATGCCCCATAAGCTTCGCCTGAACCGGCATACCAGGTAGTTTCATGTCCGCTTCGCTGATCCTGTTGCATACAGGTTACTCCATGGTAGCTGCTGCTTGGCGTTACCATTGTCCAGGTATTTCCTTTGTCGGCTGACCTCCAGATACCCCCTGAGCAGGTTCCCGCCAGGAGATTATTTTCATTGAGTTTATCCACTCCGAAGGCTCTGGTTCGTCCTCCTACATTGCCAGGCCCCCTGTTGACCCATCCGGTGAAGGAGCTTCTGTTCATCGGATTACTGTTGTTAACAGGTAAAGTAGAGGCATAAGCCAATTCTTTGGCTCTTATATTATCCGGAATTTTTCCGTCCGGAGCTGCCAGTCTGCGTAGTTCCCAATTGAGCCTGTCTTCTGCATCATTGCCCATCCCGGCTCCCCAACTCGCTTTCGGTTGTTCAGGAGTTGTCTGCATACCGATCAGGCGGGCACCGGCGACAACTATAACAGTTAAGGCAACAGTTGTTGCCAGGAGCGTACTATTTTTCATATTGGATAAAGTATATCGTGCATTCAAATCTAATAAAAAAAAGGCAGGATTAAGGCAGACAAAATACTCAGGAATATATTTTCTGAAGAGCTTTTGTCATGTCGAGCACGGCAGGGCAAACCATCGTATTCTTAAAGGCCAGATCCAGTACCTGATACATTCTTTTGCGGTTGGTATGAGGGTACTCCCTGCATGCTGCAGGCCGGTCAGAATAAATAAGACAATAATTGTCTCCATCCAGAAACGGGCAGGGTGCGCTATTGAGTACATAATCCTTATCCTCGTCAATATGCAGATACTTTTCTATAAACTGGCCGGGTTTCAGGTGCATGCTTTTCGCAGCCCTTTCAATATCCTTTTCATAGAAGATCGGGCTTGTTGTTTTACAACAGTTGGCACATTCCAGGCAATCTATACGGCTGAATGCATCCTCATGCAATTCGGAGAAGACTGTATCCAGGTCATTTGGTTTCTTCCGTTTAAGCTTGTCATAAAGCTTTTTGTTTTCTCCCTCTGAAGTCCGGCATTCCTTTTTGAATTTTTCAAGATCCATACCACAAAAATAAGCAGATATTACTGATTTAGTAGGCAGATAATATTTACCTTACCGCTTCCATATGAACAAAGAGCATTACGACCTCTGTATAATCGGAGGAGGGCCTGCAGGATATGCGGCAGCCATGCGGGCTATCGATTTTGGAAAAACAGTGGTACTGATTGAAAAAGACAGGGTCGGAGGAGCAGGTCTTTTTAACGGAGCCCTTTCCTCAAAGGCACTGTGGGAATACTCCACCCGGTATGCTACAGCCCGCAAGGATGTTGCACAGCAGGGCTTGAATTATTCCATTCATTTTTCAGATGCGAAGAAAGCTGTTGAATCGGCTGTTTTTGAACGAAAATTTCAGCTTAATGTACATCTCAAGCTCCTTCAGAAAGCTACCCATACCAAGCTCCTTAAACTCGAAAAAGGGACAGCAACTTTGCTGAATGACAGGGATGTGCAAATAGTAAAGAAGACAGGTACAAAAATCATCCAGGCCGGTCAGATTCTTATAGCCACCGGAAGCAGACCCCGTCAACTCCCGTCTATCCCGGCTGATGAAAAGATAATCTTCACGAGTGACGGAATTGAAAGCCTGTCCGACTTCCCGGAAAGTATGGTTATTGTAGGAGCCGGTGTGATTGGTTGTGAATATGCTACCATATTCTCGAATTTTGGCAAAACAAAAATCTTCCTCATTGACAAGGCCGACCGTATTCTACCGTTTGAAGATGAGGATCTGGCAGGTATTGTAGCCGACAATCTGGAAAAAAACGGAGTCGTAATACACCGTAATTCTTCACTTGCAAGGATGGAAATCAGGGATGGAAAGGTGGAATACGAACTCAGTTATAAAGATGGAACCAGGGAAGTAAGAACCGTCGAGAAAGCCCTGCTTTCCATAGGCCGCATACCCAATACGGAAAATATTGGTTTGGACGCTGCAGGTGTTGCAAAGGACGAAAGGGGTTATATCAAAGAGGAGGATACACAAAGCAGTGTTCCGCATATTTATGCTGCAGGTGATATTACAGCCAATATAGCCCTTGTCAATGTTGCTGAAAGGGAGGGCAGGCATGCTGTTGTAAAAATGTTCGGGCCACCGGTCAAGCCCCTCGTTTACAGGAATATTTCTACCATCATGTTCCTCAATCCCGAAGTGGCAGCTGTAGGCATGAATGAACAGGATGCCCGGGCTCAGCATATCAGTTACCGTCTGGCCAAAATAGATTATTCCTGTATTCCGAGAGCTATTGCCATGCGAAAGACAAATGGTTTTTTCAAACTTATGGTCACAGACGATGACGAAATGAGAGTCCTCGGTATGAGAGCTGTCGGTGAACATGCTTCAAGTGCAATTCAAGCGGTAGCTTTGCTGATTCATATGAACAAGGGCATTCAGGAACTGGGTAATATGATGCATCCTCATCCTAGTATTACGGAAGGCGTACAGGAATGTGCCAGAATGTTACTGGGCAAACCCATTTACAAATCATCGGTATTCAAGGATAAGCTGCAATGCTACAGGTATGCCGGCGGGGTTTGTACTCCGCTCGAAAATTTGTGATGAAAGGCTTTCAATCAGATAAGAGTTATACTTTTTTTCTGAGTGTTTTCCTGTTCCTGTCCACCCCCCACCCGGGCCTTTCACAGGATAATTATGAGATCCAGGTTTATGAGTCAAAGCTCCTTGAAAAAGGAGTGACGCAGGTCGAGCTTCACAGCAATTATGCAGTGAATGGATTGCACGATACAATCGGAGGTGTATTGCCTACACATCATGCTTTGCATGAAACTATTGAGCTGACACATGGTTTTACTTCCTGGCTGGAGATTGGCTTTTACCAGTTTACAGCTTGGAACGCGGGCATGACCCCGGCTTATGTAGGCAATCACATACGCCCGAGAATTACTGTTCCTGAAAAGTTCAAATGGCCGGTAGGTTTGAGTCTGTCTGCAGAAATAGGATACCAGGTTCCTTCTTATGCAGCGGATACCTGGACCCTCGAAATCAGGCCCATTATTGACAAAACCATTGGCAGGCTCTACCTGTCATTGAATCCTGTTATTGACTATTCCCTTTCCGGTTTGAATCATAAGTCCGGTGCCGTTTTCGCACCGTCATTCAAATGCAGCTGGGCGTTTTCATCCAAAGTAAAAGCCGGACTGGAGTATTATAATTCGATGGGACCTTTCTCCCGCTTCGACGAATGGAATCATCAGCCTCATCAGTTGGCTCTGGCTTTCGACCTTGATGTATCACCAATCTGGGAAATCAATATTGGCTATGTCAGAGGGCTTACCAGCAGTGTGGAACAGGATCTTATTAAGCTCATAATAGGCAGGAAATTCGGGGGTAAGAAGAGGCTTGCAGAATGAACTTTAAGGAGACCTGACCGAAATCATTTTTTTTACTACTTTCGTACGTCTAAAAATCAATGTCACATGAAACTTGCTGTTCCAAAAGAAACGAAACTGAAAGAGAATCGTGTTGCCTTAACTCCCGATGTAGTAAAAGAGCTGGTCAAAGCCGGTTTTGAAGTGCTGGTAGAGAGTGGTGCCGGAATAAACTCTTTTTTTTCCGATGAGAGTTATTCAGCAGCAGGTGCTCAGATCATCCCTGACAAAGGCAGGATCTATGCCGATGCGGATGTCGTGCTGAAAGTGAATGCCCCGGCCGGTGAAGACATAGCCCGGATGAAAAAAGAAGCCATTCTTATTTCCTTCCTGTTTGCAGGAACCAGTCCGGAGACTATTGCAGCCTGTGAAAAAGCAGGGATCACGGCCTTCTCGATGGATGCCATACCCCGTATTTCACGTGCCCAGAAAATGGATGCACTTTCTTCCCAGGCTAATCTGGCAGGATATAAAGCCGTTCTCATGGCTGCTGACACCATCGGTAAAATACTTCCGATGATGACCACTGCTGCCGGAACTATACGTCCCTCAAAAGTTGTTATTTTCGGTGCCGGTGTGGCAGGCCTCCAGGCTATTGCCACTGCCAAAAGGCTGGGTGCAGTGGTGGAAGTGACCGATATACGTCCTGAAACCAAGGAACAGGTTCAGTCACTGGGCGGAAAATTTATTGAAGTGAAAGGTGACACCTCTGTCAAAATTGAAGGCGGTTATGTAAAAGGTGTTTCAGAAGAATTTCTTAAAATGCAGCAGGAGCTTGTGGGTAAGCATGTAAAAGAAGCGGATATTGTCATCACTACTGCTCTGATACCGGGCCGGAAAGCACCCCTGCTTGTGACCGAAGAGATGGTGAAGAGCATGCGTTTCGGATCTGTCATTCTGGACATGGCTGTTGAACAAGGCGGAAATGTGGTTGGAAGCGAACTCAACAAAACTGTTCAGAAGCATGGTGTTACCATAATCGGAGAAGGCAATATACCTTCCCTCCTGCCTATGAATGCAAGTGCTTTGTATGCCAAAAACATACAGACCTTCCTCCTTCACCTTGCAGATAAGGATAAATTCAAATGGGAGATGGAAGAGGAAATAACCAAAGGATCCCTTATTGTATTGAAAGGCGAAGCCGTTCACCCCAGTGTAAAGAAAAGTGTTTCTGCCTGAGTTAAAGAAATTCATTAATCAACAGCATTAACTAAAAACGGAACAGTATGGAATTTATTCGTCACGCATTTCATTTTTTCGGAGCACATCGGGAAATGTTTTATTTCATCGTATTATCCGTATTTGTAGGTATTGAGGTCATAGGCGGAGTGCCTACCGTGCTTCATACCCCGCTCATGAGCGGAGCCAATGCCATTCATGGAGTCGTCATTGTCGGCGCCATTTATGTCATGCTTAATGTAAAAACAGATGATACATTGGCACTTATCCTCGGCTTCCTGGCGGTATTGCTCGGAACCCTGAACGTGGTTGGTGGTTTTGTCGTTACCGATCGTATGCTGGAAATGTTCAAGAAGAAATAATCAGGCATTAGAAAAACATTTATTCAAAGCTTTAACTGACAGTTTATGAAAACCAATTTGCTGGAAGTCTGTTACCTTATCGGATCCATCACCTTTATACTGGGCTTGAAAATGATGGGAAATGCCAAAACAGCCCGTAAAGGAAATCTTATTGGCGCTGCAGGTATGATTATTGCTATCATCGGCACGGTTGTGCTCTTTCAGAAGAAAGAAGGCAATATCGTTGATATAGACTATCATGTTCCCTCACTTATATATGGCCTCATAGGAGGAGCCATCCTGCTTGGTACCATCATTGGCTGGATGACAGCCAAAAAGGTACAGATGACAAAGATGCCCGAACTGGTTTCGATGTTCAATGGAATGGGTGGAGCCTGTGCCGCCCTCATCGGACTGATGGAATATCATCATAACATCGGTCATACCGGTGCCAGTATTGCTATCATTCTCGGAGTTATTATCGGATCTATTTCCTTCTCCGGTTCTGTTATCGCCTTTCTGAAACTGAACGGAACGATGAATCAACCTATTCGTCTTCCAGCTTATAACATCATCAACACAGTTGTGATGATTTCTGTTTTTGCATTCGGTGGTTATATCGTTTTCAATCAGATCGACAGTATTGCAATTCTCTATACCCTGTTCGCCTGTGCCCTTATTTACGGTGTTCTGTTCACCGTTCCTATAGGCGGTGCAGATATGCCGGTGGTTATTTCATTACTTAACTCCTTTACCGGTCTGGCAGCAGCTTTTGGCGGCTTCCTCTACGACAATAAAGTAATGCTTACAGGTGGTATCCTCGTCGGATCTGCCGGTACACTCCTGACATTGGTTATGTGTAAAGCCATGAACCGCCCCCTCAGCAATGTTATTTTCGGAGCATTCGGAGGCGGTGGTGCTGCTGCTGCTACAGGAAACAGTGAAAAAGGCAATATAAAAGACGTGAGCGTTTCCGACCTGGCTGTTCTGATGAACTACAGTAAAAAGGTGGTTATCGTACCGGGTTACGGACTTGCCGTAGCTCAGGCCCAGCACGTGATTCACGAACTTGAACTGCTCCTTGAAGAACGGGGTGTGGAAGTAAAATATGCCATTCACCCGGTAGCCGGCCGTATGCCAGGGCATATGAACGTATTGCTGGCAGAATCCAATGTGGCTTATGAGAAACTGGTAGAGATGGATGACATCAATCCAGAATTTGAGCAGACTGATGTAGTACTAGTCGTTGGTGCCAATGACGTTGTAAATCCGGCTGCCAAGACAGATCCCTCTTCACCTATCTATGGAATGCCTATCCTGGAAGTAAACAAGGCTAAAAACATTATCATCAATAAACGTTCTATGAATGCAGGTTATGCGGGTATCGACAACCTGCTGTTCTACGACCCTAAATCATCCATGTTCTTTGGTGATGCAAAGAAAGCTCTTACTGAGCTGGTGGCGGAGCTGAAGACTATGTAATTTTTACAATACCATTTAAAAGCCCTGACTATTTGTCGGGGCTTTTTTTGTATTTTAGTTTTCGTAAATCATTAATCCATGACCTCCAAAGAAATCATCACCCAACTCAAAGCCATGGGCAGCGAGTCAATTAAAAAAGTGCTTGTTAAACACGGAGCCAAAGAGCCTTTTTACGGGGTAAGGGTAGGTGATATGAAAACCATAGTTAAGAAAGTGAAGGTCAATCATGAACTGGCTCTGAAACTCTATGACTCCGGCATTTCCGATGCTATGTATCTGGCAGGCCTGATAGCGGATGATGCAAAAATGACAAAGAAGCACCTAAACGACTGGATTAAGAAAGCTAACTGGTATATGCTCAGTGAGTATACTGTCCCCTGGGTGGCTGCCGGAAGCCCGCATGGCCACGAACTGGCCCTGGAATGGATTGCATCCAAAGACGAAAAAACGGCCTCTGCAGGCTGGGTTACATACGGATGTCTGCTTGCCCTGAAAGCAGACAAAGATCTTGATCTGAAAGAAGTCAAGGCATTTGTGGACCGGATTGAAAAAGGGATTCACAAAGCTCCAAACCGGGTGAGATATACGATGAACAACTTTATTATCTGTGTGGGTGGCTACTGCCCTTCACTGAGCAATTATGCAATTGCCGCCTCCAAAAAGATCGGGAAGGTTGAAGTCAACCTGGGAGATACGGCCTGCAAAGTTCCTTTCGGACCGGAGTATATTGAGAACATGAAGAAGCGGGGTTCGCTTACGAAAAAGAAAAAAACTGTAAAATGTTAATGAAAAGAGCCCTTCTCATTTTATTCACCTGTTCACTGGTCACAATACAGGCACAAACCAATATCTCCAACTATACTTATTTCGATGCAGAACCAACGATAGCTGTTAATCCGGCCAATCCGAATAATATTGTTGCTGCATGGATGAAGTCTACCGCAGCCGGACAAATTACCATAGCTTCTGCTTACACGAACAACGGTGGTAATACGTGGAGCACTCCTGCCTTGTTGCCGCATCTTACTTCAACTTTTACCCATGCAGATGTGAGTCTGGCTTTTAATGCAGCAGGAACGGCTTATATCTGTTTTATTGATTCGAAAGTGAGTGTGGATTCAGGTTATGTTATGGTGGCCAATTCTATCAACGGCGGTCAGACCTGGAGTACACCTGTTGCGGTCACCAGTGCCAGGGAAAGTTCAGACATGCCGGTAGACAGGCCCTGGATAGCCATCGATAACAGCAGCGGGACATATGGAGGCCGGATATATGTTACCAGCAAGAGTTATTATGCTGCCCCTTTGCCTCATTTTGTATGGATGAAATCCTCTGCTGACGGAGGCAATACCTGGTCGCCTGTCAAACGTATTGACGACAGTATCCCGGCTGATCAGGTCACAAATTCAATGGGAGCCATCTGTGTAGGCAGCAATGGCAATATATTTATTGCCTATGCATCCTATCATACTGCTTCAAGTGTGTATGCCCGTATGATCTGTTCCCGTTCAACAGACGGAGGGGCTCATTTTACTCCTTACCCTATTGCCAATTTTGCAGGCAATTCAGCTGTGAATGACACCTTGTATCATGCTGCCTACGTAATCTCTGCGAATCCCACCAAACCCGGAAATCTGATTCTGAGTTGTATCGATGCAAGGAACGGAGATCCGGATGTCATGTCATACAACACAAGTGATACAGCACATACCTGGAATTCCACACCGGTAAGAATAAATGATGATCCTGTTGGCAACGGTGCAGGCCAGGATATGTGCTGGGCTGGATTTTCCTCGACTTATTATTACATAGCATGGAGAGACCGTCGCAATGGCGGGACCACCTCCACATCTAATTTCGAGATTTACTATTCGGGGTCAATGGATAACGGGAGCACTTTCTGTCCCAATCATCCAATGAGTGGAAGCCCTTCTTCTCCATCCATCAATCTGAGGAGGGGAAATGATTTTATCGGTCTGGGTGTTTCTCCCAATTCACCTTTTTTCTGGGTCGACTGGTCCGACTATCGTACCGGGAACACCGAAATCTTTGTCAACAATAAGATTATTTATGCAGCCTGTGGTGACGGCATAGTTGAAAACAAGAAAAACACGATCCAGCTTCATTGCTTTCCAAACCCCGGCGACGGGCATGTGCATCTTGTCCTGAACCTCCCGGAAGCTCAAAAGGTAAAGGTTGAAATTTATGACCTGAAATGGGCATTGGTAAAAAGCTTCATGCAGAACGGGCAAAATGGAAAGAATGATTTCACACTTGATCTGAGTACCTTCCCGGCAGGTAATTATCTTTTAAAAGCTTCCACCCCGGACGGTACCGGACAGATTCAATTTGAAAAACAATAATAAAGACCGCCTTATTACCTTCCTGAAAACCCGAAAGGGTAAATCCAGTGTGGTCTTGCTGGTGTTGTTGATTTGGTATTCATTCTCCCTTCCTTCCCGTCTGTTCCTGGACCCTTGCAGTACTGTTCTTGAGGATGCACATGGTGCCTTGCTCGGTGCCCGTATCGCTTCTGACGGGCAATGGCGTTTTCCAGACAATACGTATGTACCTGACAAATTTGCCAAAGCCCTTGTTTGTTACGAGGATAAACATTTCTACACGCATCCGGGCTTTAACCCCGTATCACTCTGGAGGGCACTGGTACAGGATATACGGCGCCGGAAAATAGTAAGCGGAGGAAGCACCCTGAGCATGCAGATCATACGCATGAGCCGTAAAGGCAAGTCCCGGAATCTGTATCAGAAAATGGTGGAACTTATTCTGGCTACCCGCCTGGAGCTGCGTTACAGCAAAAAAGAAATTCTGGCACTCTATGCTTCCCATGCTCCTTTTGGAAGCAATGTGGTGGGTCTGGATGCTGCCTCCTGGCGTTATTTCGGCCGGAGTCCGGATAAGCTCAGCTGGGCCGAAGCGGCAACACTGGCTATCCTGCCCAATGCTCCTTCCCTCATCTACCCCGGTAAACATCAGGAAAAGCTGAAGAAAAAAAGAGATCAGCTCCTGGAACAGCTATGCACAAGAGGAGAAATGGATCAACAAACCTGCGAACTGGCCAAGCAGGAACCCCTGCCCGACAAACCCCATACCCTGCCGGATGAAGCTCCCCATCTGCTTGACAGGGCATCAGCCTTTAAAGGACAGAAAGGGAAAAGAATAATAAGTACACTGGATGCCGGTCTGCAGGAGAGAATAAAAAACATTATAGAAAAACACCACAAGGCTCTCCTCGCAAATGAAATTCACAATGCTGCAGTTGTCGTTCTTGAAGTGGAAACAGGAAAAACCATTGCCTATATAGGTAATACAGAACAGGAAACAGGAAAAGACTGGGGAAATGATGTGGATGTGGTCATGGCCAACAGAAGTTCAGGAAGTATCCTGAAACCTTTCCTCTATGCAGGTATGCTTACCGATGGACAGATTCTTCCTTCCACTCTCATACCGGATATACCTATGCAGTTTGGCAATTATGCTCCTCAGAATTATTCTGAGACTTATGACGGAGCTGTGCCTGCCAAACGTGCCCTGGCCCGGTCCCTGAATGTACCGGCTGTAAAACTGCTCCAGCAATACCATATAGAGCGTTTTCATGAATTGCTGAAAGAAGTTGGCCTCACCACCATTACGCGTACCGCAGATAACTACGGACTTACCCTGATCCTGGGGGGAGCTGAAGTCAGGCTATGGGATCTGGCAGGAGCTTATGCTTCCATGGCCAGGACACTGAATCAGTATAACCTGCATGCATCTTATTCCCGGAATGATTTTCATCCGGCCTGGTTCATGCAGCAAGACAGTTCTAAATATAATGGCAAACGGGAAGAATCAGGCTCTTCTTTTTTCGATGCCGCATCAACCTGGATTACTTTTGAAGCCATGGTAGAGGTAAATCGCCCGGATGAAGATGCTGCATGGAGGGATTATCTCTCTTCCGGAAAGATTGCCTGGAAAACAGGCACCAGCTTCGGTTTCCGCGATGGATGGGCCATTGGTCTTAATCCAGGGTATGTAGTGGCGGTATGGACCGGTAATTCGAGCGGAGAAGGCAGACCTGGACTTGTAGGTGTACAAACTGCCGCTCCTATCCTATTTGAAGTATTCGGACAGCTTCCTGCCGTTCCATGGTTTAAAAAACCGGAAGCAGAAATGGTACGTATTGCAATATGCAAAGAAAGCGGATGCAAGGCCGGTGATTATTGCGAAAAAGAAATGGCCTGGATTCAGAAATCCGGTATGCGTTCCCTGCCCTGTCCTTACCATAAACTTATTCATGTCGATGAAAGCGGAAAATTCAGGGTGAACAGTGATTGTGAAGAACTGAATCATATACGCCATATCCCCTGGTTTATCCTTCCCCCGGCCATGGAAGTATATTTCAAACGCAAACATGCCTCATATCAGACTATTCCTCCTTTAAAAGCAGGTTGCAAGGGAACATCCTCACTACATTCCCTGGAGCTCGTATAT
This sequence comes from Bacteroidia bacterium, assembly GCA_044448685.1. Taxonomy (GTDB): domain Bacteria; phylum Bacteroidota; class Bacteroidia; order Palsa-965; family Palsa-965; genus Palsa-965. Next base: position 2,445 of record JBIOHC010000040.1, on the reverse strand, counting down.
CCCAAATCAGGCAGTAAGATATATGTACCTGTTGAGTTAAACGGTCAACTTGGAAGGACTGTTTTCGAAGCCGCACACCGTAAAGCAGGAAGCATCATTTACTGGCATCTGGACGACAATTATATAGGGATGACCACCAGCTTCCACCAAATGGCATTTGCACCTTCAGAAGGCCGGCATACACTTACACTTGTGGATGAGAATGGGGAAACGGTTTCGGAGGAGTTTGAGATTATAGGGAAAGGGAAGAAATAGACACAAGAAGCAAGACATAAGAGACAAGACAACGGGGTGGTTAGCAGGAACCCATGCGTGTCATTCAGAGCGAAGCGTCAGGTTAATAGGTCGGGCGAAGAATCTGCAAGGGTGGGCTTGGGGGACGGAAGGGTGAGCTTATAGATTCTCCAGCTCAGGATCAAATTTATAGTCCAAACAGTTAATGTCACCGGAATGCCATACATCCAATCCTTCCCGACACAAATCAGAATGTAGAATACCCCGATCAGACCTGTTATGGAAAGAACCAGTATCTTCTTCCAGTACCTCCTTATATTCAAAAGGCTAAAAACAAAAACCAAGAGAGCTGCCAAATAAGCAATGAGAGGAGGGAGAGTGGTAATAATGTGATCTTCCCGTTTAATAATGGCTTCAACAGCGGATATAGCAAATGCCAGACCGGAATAATTTCCTTCTGGCAGTACCAGTGAGTAAAATACTCTTTTATATAACGGTTCCTCTTTCTCAATTCTTTCAATCGTATTGATCTCCTGTGATGCAGGTGGGTTAACCAATATTTTCTGACTGTCACAATGAATTTCCGTTTGCTTTACCTCTGCTTTTCCAAAATTCAATACTGAATCAGCGAGCCGGGTACTATCGTAAATTAATTTTTCAGCCTTCTCTGCTGCCTGCGGCTCATTTGAACAACGTGCAAAAGGCAAACAAAAACAACAGATTACTATGAAATACAGAAAACGATTCAGAATAAGCATGTGGAACAGTTACACATTAACAACAGCTTTTACACTGAATTATTGCCATTATGAAACATAAAATATAAGAAACAAGCTACTCCCGGCCCTGCTGCTAATACGAGATTCCTGAGCTATGCCTCTCTCTCATATTTCCCTTCAGGGTCTCTTTTTGTATGAAAAACAGCCACAATAATTACCATTTGTTCATCCAATTCAATCCTATAAATAAGCAGAAACGGGAAATGAGTGACTTTGGCTTCCCTATAACCGCTTTGCTTTACTTGAAAAAGCTCAGGTTGGGAAACAATAAGTTCAGTTAATTTCAGTGCATTTCCAAGAAACCGTTCTCCTAATCCTTCAACTTGCAGCTCATACCAGGAAACTGCATCCATCAATTCAGAACGTGCCTCTTCCAGAAAACGGAGGCGATAATTCAAGGCAGGATTATTTTTTAGTTTTTTTTATCCTCTTATAGGCTTCTTGCTTAACATCCTCAACCGTATAAAGCCTGGCTTTCCCGGTTTTATATGTATTCCATCTCCTATTCAGCTCCTTCACCTGATCATGGCTTAGATCAGATCGATCTTCCTCTTCAGCTAATGCCAACGCAACATCCAAAACAACCTTCCGGTTCTTTTCGGACATACGGGAAAGACAAGATAACACTTGCTTTTCTATCTTCTTGACAGTGCTCACGAAATCAGTTTAACATTTATTACTTAACAAATTTAATACAAAAAAAGGCGGGACAAAAAAAACACCACCCTTCCGGGCAGTGTTTTACTATGTGAAACAGGCAATTACTCCTGTACTTCAATCATTTTAAAAGGCACATTGATGATGGCCTGGTAGTCTTCACCGGCTTCGAGCATATCTTCGTCATCCTGTTCATAATACCAGTTGATGATGATTTCGCTTCCGTTTTTGTGGATAGCTTCCAGCTTCTTGAACACATCCAGGATGCATTTTGAAGAGCTGGTGTTGAAATACTCCAGCTGAATATTTACACTGGTTGATGATTTGGGTTTGGAACCATATTTTTCCAGCCATTCAACAAGCGGTTTGTAGAATTCGATTGAATTCTCAGGAATCGATCTTCCTTTAATTTCCAGGGCCCCCTTTTCCATATCGAAGTTGATGGTCGGTGTCTTCGGTGTTCCTTCAATGGTGATTTTTTCCATAAACGTTGTTTTTATTGAGAGATTTTTATGTTTAAACTGAAAAAAGAGTAACTGTCGTCAACAGGCATAAAATTGTAATTGAGCTTCTCCCCTGTCTTTCTTGCAATATCGATCATGCCCAATCCTCCTCCACCCTTATCCGACATTTCTCCGTTATTTAATACCATTTTGTAGTAATCCTTCAACTCTTCCTTGCTTAATTTATTGATTTCGTCAAGACGGTTTTTAAGTCCGGACACATTTCTGGATTTGATATAGTTACCCGTAATGATATTATATTGATTATCTAC
>JBIOHC010000039.1:0-42202 GCA_044448685.1 Bacteroidia bacterium | reverse complement strand
TGTTAGTATTCGAAATAATATACTGTTATTTTCAATAAGGGCAAACCGGATTTATCAGGAGGATAATTCACGGGCACGTTTTTCCGCTGCCACTATTCCTTCAACAATATGCTCTCCAACCTGTTTTGCATTAAAAACCGAAAAGGCAGCTTCTGTCGTTCCACCTTTTGAAGCAACTGTTTTGATCAGTTCATCCAGTGATTTATTGGCATTATTTACCAGATGAAAAGCTCCCAGCATCGTTTGTTTCACCAGCATGCCCGCAACAGGTTCCTCCATACCCATGGCTATTCCGGCTTCGATCATAGCCTTGACAATGTAGAAAAAATAGGCCGGGCCGCTTCCGCTTAATGCAGTAACCGCATCAAGCATTTCTTCTCTTTCAAAAAATACGGTGCGCCCGGTTGTGGACAGCAGATTTTCAACTTTTCGTACCTGATCCATTTCCAGATGCCTGCTTGTACTAAACCCTGTGATCCCCATCCCTATTTCAACTGGCGAATTTGGCATCGCCCTTGCAATATTAGGATGCCCGAGTAATTCTTCCAGCTGGGAAATCCTTATCCCTGCCATGATACTCAGCACGATTGCCTTCTTATGCAGCATATGCCTGAGAACCGGAGCAAGATCTTTGAAATCCTGAGGTTTGACAGCTAGAATCAACATATCACTCTCTGATACTTTCGGATCAGTTGGAGTGACAACAACTCCTATATTCAGTTGTTTTAACTCTTCCTTTCTCGCCTCACTTTTCTCAACCAGGAGAAGATCTTCCGGTTTGACAATATTATATCTGATAAAAGCTCTTGCATATACAAGACCCATATTTCCGCAACCGACGATTGTTATTTTCATAATTCTTTTATTTAACTTCACAAAAGTAGTTTTTATTGTGTTCGCTATATGGAAATGAAAGAGGAGGAAGTAACCCTGAAATCAATGAACTCCTTCCATAGAGACAGGTTCGGTACGGCTGCGCCGTTGAAAAATAACCAGGGGAATGCAAAAAAGGAAAAACACACCAATGATCCAGAAGCAATCCATGTAAGACATAAGCATACTTTGCTTTACCACCTTGCCTTCAAGAGCAGCATGAGCCATAGCCTGTGCCTGAGTAAGACTGAATCCACGCCCCTGAAAAGCCTGGGTATATCCTGACAATTGATCCTGTACGGCAGTATCAAAAGCGGTTACATGGGAGATCAGATTTTGCCTGTGTATAGCCAGGCGGTTATGAATAAAGGTGGTCATGAGAGCCACTCCAAACGACCCGCCCAACTGTCTGATCATATTATTAATTCCAACCCCCTGGGCCATATCCTTTCCTTTTAGTCCCGATAATCCCATGGCAGTAAGCGGAACAAAAAGACAACCCATCCCTACTCCCCTTAACAGCAAAGGAACGTAAAAGTCACCTGCACCTGAGGCGAGTGTGGAAGAGCTGAAAAGTTTGGTGAAGATGAAAAAAATAGTAAACCCTATTACAGCCATCAACTGAGGAGGCACCCTTTTCTTAAGCAGATTACCGACCAGGGGCATCACAATGATGGTGACAAGTCCGGATGGGATCATCAGCTCTCCGGTTTGCTGGGCAGTAAAGCCTAAGAGGTTCTGGCAAAATACAGGAAAGACAAACACCGAGGCATATAAACCAAATCCAAGTACAAATGAAAATACCAGACCGAAAGAAAAGGACCGGTCCTTCATTATCCTGAAATCAACAACCGGATAATCGATTTTCAGCTCCCTCCAGACGAAAAAAACCATGGCAAAAAGTGAGACCACAGAAAGCACAACTATATACCCTGTATCGAACCAGTCTTCCGTTTGCCCACGCTCCAGAACAACCTGCAAGGCACCGATACCGACGATAAGCAAAAGAATACCCCACCAATCCACTTTGTCAATCTGCCTCCGGTCAACAGCCTCACTGATATAGGTAAGGGACAACATCGCTGCGATGACTCCTAAAGGCAGATTGACATAGAATATCCAGGGCCAGGAATAATGATCCGTAATAAACCCTCCTATTGTAGGGCCAAAAGTGGGTCCTATTACTACGCCAAGGCCAAAGATAGCGGTTGCCATTCCTCTTTCCTCCGGCTTAAAGGTTTCAAAGAGTATAGACTGTGATGTAGAGAGTAAAGCCCCGCCCCCAATACCCTGGATAAAACGGAAAACGACGAGTTCCCATATATTATGTGCATTTCCGCAAAAAAAGGAAGCCACAGTGAAGATGATAATAGAAACCACAAAATAATTCCGTCTTCCGAATTTGGAACTGAGCCATCCTGTCATCGGTAATATAATCACATTCGCAACGGCATAGGCTGTAATGATCCAGGCAACATCTTCCAGGGTAGCTCCCAGATTACCCATTATTTCGGGAAGGGAAACGTTGACAACAGTCGAGTCGATCATCTCCAGCAGAGATGCCAGCACCACTGTGATAACAATAATCCATTTCTTGAACCCGGTAGGTCTGTCGGCCAACATCTCCGTCATGGCCTGGTAATCTTTGTGTCTGTCATTTCATCAATATTTACGGTAACGCTGACACTCAGGCCGGGCCTTAGCTTTTTCATAACTTCCGCATCCACTCCCTTGAAGCGGATTTTTACCGGTACCCGCTGCACGACTTTGACAAAATTACCCGTGGCATTATCAGGAGGAAGCAGTGAAAAACGGGCTCCTGTTGCAGGAGAGAAAGAGCTGATATAGGCTTTCAAAGGTTTATCCCTGAAGGCATCCACACTGACATCTACTGCAGTCCCTATTTTCATACTCGCTACCTGTGTTTCCTTAAAATTGGCCACAACCCACATATCCGAGTCATTTACAACCGTGAACAAAGCCTGACCTGCCTGTACAAACTGGCCCGGCTGAACATTCTTTTTGGACACGATCCCGTCCTGGGGACTGGAAACAGAAGCATAGGATAACTGCAGGTTGGCAAAATCGAGGTCACTTTGCCTCTGTTTTACAGAAACTTCGGTCAGACTAACCTGTTGGTTCAGGGCTTCTGCCTGGGTTGTGGCAGCATCCGCTTGCTTTTTGATCTGCTCCAGCTGAGCTTCGGCCGTTTCTTTTTCCGCTTTAGCTGCATCATATGTTTGTTGTGTTACAGAATGCTCTGAAAGGAGCTTCTCATACCTGCTAAAATCCTGGCTGGCCTTCCACACCCTGATATTGGCAGATTCCATATTGGCTTTTACAGCTTCATAGGAAGCAAGGGCGGAGGCATGATTGGCTTTTGCCACCAGAACAGCTGCCTTTGCATTGTCTATCGCTTCTGTAGCCTGGTCCACTTTTATCCTGAGATCCCTGTCATCAAGGGTAATGAGTAATTCTCCTTTTTTTACCCGCTGATTGTCTTCAAACCTGATGTCGGTTACATAACCGGAAATCCGGGGAAGCACGGGGCCTATATTCGCTTCCAGCTGTGCATCTTCTGTTTCTATATGATGTAGTCCGTAGAGATATGTTTTTACTCCGAAAAATCCTCCTATGCCTACTACCAGAAGCAGGATGATAGGGAGAACTTTGGCTTTCTTTTTTGGTTCGTTGTCTGTCTTCATAACGTGTTTTCTGAATCGTTCAGTTTGATCCTGTTGATTTAAGTAAATGATGGTAGGCTATCTGTGTATCTGCTTTTGAATAGGCCAGATTGAGGTTAGCCTGTAAAAGCAATACTTCCGCATCGAGCAGATCACTCAGCAATGCAACATGGTTTGAGTAACGGCTGAGTGTATTCCGGTAGTTATCTTGCGCCAGTTTGACTGACCGGGCTGCCACTTCCGTCTTTTTTATGCTTTGCTGAAAGCCGATAAAATCCTGATTCACTTCCATATGAACCGCATCGGCTATCTGATCACGAAATGCGGAGCTCTGCAGGATTTGAGACTGGGCTTCATCCCGCTGATGTTTATTCGTGTATAACGCTGTGAGATTCCAGTTCAGATTGATACCGATATCCCAGGTATTATGAAATTCAGCTACAGGTGGTATATAACGCTGGTTCGGGTCTGCATAATAATAATTGGCTCCTATATTCAGATTTGGAAACATATTCCCTCTTACCACTTTCAGATTGAGCTCTGAAGCTTTTTTTCTTAGATCAGCCGCTTTTAAATCACTTCGCTTACTCAAAGACGTTTGCATATACTCCTGAAAAGCCTTGAAATCATTTTTCTGAAAAAGCTCGGCTGAATCAATTTCAACTTCAGCGCCTTCGGGCAATCCGATCAGAACTCCGAAATTATAGTTTGCAACCTGAAGGTTATTATTGATATCCAGCTCCGTAAGCTCCATATTCGAACGTTGCAATTCAGCCCGGAGTTCTTCATTATGCAAGACCAGACCCTGCTGCTCCATTGTTCTGATTTCCTTAAGTCTCTGATCGGCCTGTGCCAGGCTTTTCTCTATGATCCCCTTGGAAATCTGAACTTTATAGAGATTGAAATAAGCGTTCACAATATTGAACTTAATATCCTCCTTGTCTTTTTCATAATCCAGTTTGGTTGCTTCAAGAAGGTACTGCTGACTGGCAATTCCATTCTTAAGCCTGAAGCCGTTAAATACAGATTCGTTGACAGAAGCCCTCGTGGAATAATTATTCAGGATAACCGGAAATAAAGTGACGGGAGGTGATGAAGGGTTGAGCTGAAATGTGAATGCAGGAATATCGCTCAGTCGGGCATATCCTGCCGACACACCAACGCTCGGTAAAACCATATCTTTCAGTTCAACGAATTTAGAACCGGCTATCGTCACTTTACTTTCAGCTATTTTCAGGCTCCTGCTCTGCTCCAGACCCATTTTTATTGCCTCTTCCAGCTTTATTTTTTTGCTGCCCTGGGTAAAACCGGAAAACGGTAACAGGAACAGGAACAGGAAAAACAAATAGTTAGTTCTCATACGTTAATAAATAGTTTCAAATCATTATTTCAATTAAGCCTTCTCCGGACGGAGGTGGGCTTTTATAAGGTCATGCAAATGTTTCTTTACTCTTTTCCTGTGCACATCATCCGTAATATCCTTGCCTGCTTCCTCCCCCAGTATTCTGCAGGATAACAAAGTGGATAACGTAACCTTGGCTATGGTGCCGACAATGGTCACTACGGTAAGCTCTGCATCCACTTTCCGGAATATCTTTTTTTTACGCCCTTCCTCAATTATACTGACCATTTCCTGAGTATTCTGATACACGATGTCGGACAATGCTTCTGAAATCCAGGAGCGCTGGTCAAGGGATAATTCCCGGTACATGATGCGCTGGAAAGCAATATTTGCAAATATCTTGTCCACATAATGGTTGATTGCCTTCTCCATCTTTTTCCAGGGATCCTGCTCCTGAGTATTTATCTGCTTCAATACTTTCAGAGAAACACCGGCCCTGCGCCTGACCATAGCCTGGAACAATTTTTCCTTGGATCCGAAATAATAGGAAACCATTGCGATGTTAACACCCGCATTTTTTGCAAGGAGACGAACGGATGTCCCTTCAAAACCATGATGCCCGAATAACTCTTCAGCCACATCGAGTATATGTTCTCTTTTGTCTTCACCCATGTTCCGATAATATCTGGCGCCAAAATTAAACAAACGTTTAATTAATAAAGCACTTTAGGTGATATATTTCGGAGGCTTCTATTTGCAGGCTGGCAGAAGCAAATCCCATGCTCATCGAAACTCCGCCGGAATGCACGTGTCAGCAAGTTCTTAGGGCGGAATAGGATCGAATCTGGCCTGTTTTTGTATTTTTACCCGGCAATGTCAAAAAATAGGGCAAGTACAAAGGAATCTTCTGCTGTGGTGGAAACACCGCTGATGAAGCAATACAATCAGATCAAAGTCAGATACCCGGATGCCTTGCTGCTTTTCCGTGTCGGGGATTTCTATGAAACCTTTGGTCAGGATGCAGTAAAAGCTTCTTCTATCCTGGGTATTGTACTCACCCGGAGGGCGAATGGTTCCGCCTCCTTTATTGAACTGGCCGGATTCCCTTATCATTCCCTGGATACATATCTCCCCCGCCTTGTCAGAGCCGGTCACCGGGTTGCCATTTGCGATCAGCTGGAAGATCCAAAGCTGACCAAAACAATTGTAAAAAGAGGTGTCACCGAATTGGTTACCCCCGGAGTCTCTTATAATGACAAAACGCTTGATCACCGAAGTAATAATTTTCTGGCCAGTATTCACCTTTCACCCGCTCTTGCCAAAGGAGAACAGGCTTTATGCGGTATCAGCTTTCTGGATGTATCTACCGGAGAGTTTCTGGTTGCCCAGGGCAAACCCGACTATCTTGATAAATTGCTCCAGAGTTTTCGTCCCAATGAAGTGTTGTTTCAGAAATCGACTAAAAAGTTATTTCATGAATATTTCGGAGATAAGTTTTACATGTTCGGTCTGGAGGACTGGGCATTTACACCGGAATTTGGTCATGAATCCCTCCTGAGACATTTCGGTACTCAGTCGCTTAAAGGATTCGGAGTAGATGGTTTAGAGTCAGGAATAATAGCTGCAGGGGCTGCACTGCATTATCTGGCAGACACCCAACATGATAAAGTGAAACACATTAATGCACTTTCCCGCATTGAAGAAGAAAAATATGTCTGGCTCGACCGTTTCACTATCCGGAATCTGGAGCTGTTCCATTCGGCCAATGATAATGCCCAGACCCTCATTCAGATTATTGATGATACCGTATCACCCATGGGCTCCCGTTTGCTCAAACGCTGGATGGCACTTCCTCTAAAAGACAAAGCCCCTTTGGATGAACGTCTCAGCAGTGTAGATCACTTCCTGAAACACCCCGAACCGGCCGAAAATCTTCGTTCTATAATACGCCAAATCGGAGATCTGGAGAGGATGATTTCCAAAGTAGCTACAAACAGAATCTCACCGAAAGAAACTGCTCAGTTAAAAAGAGCCCTTCTTTCCATGGCTCCAATCCGGGCGGAGCTGGAAAAAACCGGTGACCCTGCTCTCCGGCTTATTGCCGAACAGATAAACCCATGCCTTCTTATTGTGGAAAGGCTGGAAAGAGAACTACAGGCGGACCCTCCTTTTCTGATGGCGAAAGGAAATGTCATTGCCACAGGAGTTGATCCGGATCTGGATGAACTGAGAGAGATTGCATTCAACGGGCGTGATTTTCTGCTTAAGATTCAGCAAAGGGAATCGGAAAAAACAGGGATCCCTTCACTTAAGGTAGCGTTTAATAATGTATTCGGTTACTACCTGGAAGTAACCCATGCTCATAAAGATAAGGTGCCGCCGGAATGGCACCGCAAACAAACGCTTACTAACGCTGAAAGATACATCACTCCGGAACTTAAGGAGTATGAAGATAAAATACTGGGTGCTGAAGAAAAAATACTGGCACTTGAAACGCGGATTTTTAACAATCTGATTCTGTGGCTCAGTGACTTTATTGTTCCTGTACAGCTGAATGCCGGACTGATTGCAAAAATCGATTGTCTGCTTTCTTTCTCCTCCACAGCACTAAAGAATAATTATGTAAGGCCACATCTTAGCGAGGATGCCAAACTCGATATAAAGGATGGAAGACATCCTGTTATTGAACAACAACTCCCCCCGGGTGAATTGTACATAGCCAATGATGTTTACCTGGACAGGGAATCACAGCAGATCATCATCATAACGGGACCGAATATGTCAGGTAAGTCAGCCTTGCTTCGTCAAACGGCACTGATTGTTCTGATGGCTCAGATGGGATCTTTTGTCCCCGCTAAACATGCAGAAATTGGTCTTGTTGATAAAATATTTACACGTGTCGGAGCTTCTGACAATATTTCTTCCGGTGAATCGACGTTCATGGTCGAGATGAATGAGACAGCCAGTATTCTGAATAATCTGAGCGACCGGAGTCTCATCCTGCTGGATGAAATAGGCAGGGGAACCAGTACATATGATGGAATAAGTATTGCCTGGGCTATTGTAGAATATCTCCATCAGCATCCTGTTCTTCGTGCCAAAACTCTTTTTGCAACCCACTATCATGAACTGAATGCGCTGGCAGAAACCTTGAAACGGGTTAAGAATTTCAATGTCTCCGTTAAAGAGTCAGGAAACAAAGTCATCTTCATGCGTAAGCTGGTTCCGGGCGGAAGTGCCCACAGTTTTGGTATTCATGTGGCAAAAATGGCCGGTATGCCTGTTAAAGTCCTGAACCGCGCAGATGAAATTCTTAAACAACTGGAGAGTTCTCATAGCGGGGCCAGACTGAATGCTCCGGGGAATGAATCCGGACAGGGGTCAGCTGCGAACTTGAAAAACAAAGACCTTCAGTTGAGTTTCTTTCAGCTTGATGATCCGGTACTCGGGCAGATAAGAGAGGAACTGGTTAAAACGGATATCAACACACTTACCCCGATAGAGGCATTGATGAAACTGAATGAAATAAAGAAGCTTATCGGAAAGTAGGGCCGGGAACTTACTCTGCATGACCTGAATCCCAGGCGTCAAATAATTCAGCCAGATATTGATTCTCTTCAGGCGTAACCTGATGATCGGCACCAACCAATGCAGCCGCGAAATTTAAAAAATGAATACGTTCCTGTTCTGTCGAATCTTCATAGAAATCATTCATGCAGGATATAAAATGACTGTGGTAATCGTCCGGTTGCAAATTACCAAGTGATTCTGCCTCATGATCCAGGTTCAGCCTGTAAGGGAATGTATCGTGAAGATATTTCACTATTACCTGTCCTTCTTCCGGTGCAAAATATCCATCTACCTGAGACAGGATCATAAGCATATGATACCCGGCCATTATTTTGTTCATCTTGCTTTTTCCTGATTTTACTTTCATATCTGTTTTATTAATTCTGTTAATCACATCTTCTGTCCGGGCATTCCATTACTTCTTTGCTTCTCCTCCTTGTAATTTTCATCTTTAAGTTCTTCGGGAAGTAATTCATCCGGAAAATTCTGATAGCATTGAGGCCTGACAAAACGTTTAATGGCAGAAGCGCCGACAGCAGAATAACGGGAATCGGAACTGGCAGGGAATGGTCCTCCATGCACCATCGAATTACAAACCTCTACACCTGTCGGAACCCCGTTGATAATAATACGGCCGGCAAGTAAACTCAATGAGTCCAGCAAAGCCTGGTTTTCCTTAAGTTCCTGCAATGTACCGAAAACACTGCCTGTAAGCTGCCCCTGAAGACAGTTCAGCGATGTGATCATTTCAGCCTGATTACGGCATAGTACCAGCAAAGTGAAAGGTCCGAATACCTCTGTATGCATGCGGGGTTCCATTATAAACTTATTTGCCGCCACAGAGGCAAGAGTCGGATACCCTTCAGATCCGGCAGGAGCTTTCAGGGAACAGGCTTCCATGTGTACCGGCTCAAATTTAAGCAGCTCAGACCTCCTTTCCATGTAAGCATTCAAAATTCCTGTGTGCAACATAGGTTCCGGGATACTGTCTCTCCATTTGATCTGAAGTTCAGATACAAATCCGGGCAGATGCTCATCATCCATAACGAACAACAATCCCGGTTTGGTGCAGAATTGCCCCATATTATTCAACACGGAGTTTACGATCTTTCCGGCAATGACTGATGCCTGTTCCTGCAAGATACCCGGCAGGATACAAATGGGATTCACACTGCTCATCTCTGCAAAAACCGGAATGGGACGGGGACGATTATTCGCCAACTGAAACAAAGCATATCCTCCTTTAAAAGAACCTGTGAATCCGACGGCTGCAGTAAGGGGATGGAGTACCAATGCCTGTCCTGTTTCAAGATCACTTTGCACTATATGCTGGAATACGTCTTCCGGGATCTTCCATAAGATTGAGGCCTTTCGGATGCATTCCGCAACCATTACGGAAGTCTGAACATGCGCAGGATGTGCTTTTACAACAACCGTACAACCTGCTGCCAGCGCACTTGCAGTATCTCCTCCGGCTGTTGAATAGGCCAACGGAAAATTGGCAGCCCCGAATATAACAACCGGACCCAACGGGATCAGCATTTTTCTCAGGTCAGGTTTAGGCAAGGGTTTTTTGTCGGGTTGTGCAAAATCTGCCGTTGCTTCAACCCATGAGCCTTCCTCAACCAATGCAGCAAAAGATCTTAATTGCTCACAGGTCCGCCTTCTTTCACTTTCAAGCCTCTGAGCGGGAAGATTCGACTCTTTCACACATTGGAGTATCAGGGTATCTCCCAGCAATTCTATCCCGGAAGCAATGGCCCGGAGGAAGCCTGCCTTTCTTTCCGGTTTTATCTTGCGGTAAAGCATGAACGCTGCTCCCGCTTTTTGTAAAGCAGACTCAGCAATTGAAAGTGCCGGAGGCGGCAGGCAGGGTTGCGGTTGCATATTCATCTCTGTTCAGAAAAGGATAACAATTAAGCGGAAACCAGTCGCGCTATTCCATATGCCGCTGCTGCCGCAAGAGCACCAATCAAGGTTGTTTTTAAAGCACCCTTTACAGGATTCTGATCCGTTGCCTTGCTTTTGAAATAACCGAAAATCATCAAGGCGAACATCGTAATGACTATAGACCCATACAAACCATTCAGGGGATGACTTGTGAAAAAATAGGAACTAAGCGGAATAAGTCCTCCAACAACATATGCCAACGCAATAGTGAGCGCAGAATTCCTCGCCCGGTTTTTCCCCGGCTCTTCCAGACCCAACTCAAATTTCATCATAAAACTTACCCATTTATCCTTGTCCAGAGCCAGTTCATTGACAAAACTCCTTTTGATGTTTTCAGAAATACCATACCCTTCCAAAACCTCTTCTACTTCTTTCTTTTCCTTCTCCGGTACAGCTTCCACTTCATCATATTCCCTTTTAAGTTCGGCAAAGTAATGATCATATTCTGTTTTCCCGGCAAGGTAACCACCCAGACCCATTGCAATAGAACCTGCAATGATTTCCGCAATACCGGCTGTGATCACAATGGTATTGGAGCTGACGGCCCCGCTTAGGCCTGCCGTTAGTGCAAATGGAACAGTTAACCCGTCTGACATTCCAATAACAATGTCCCTTACCATTTCTGAACCTGTAAAATGCTTTTCGTGATGATCCATATATTCAGATTGTCGTTTACAGATTCCTTTTGATTTGTTTAATTGCTCTAAAGATACTCTTCAACCCAATAAAGTCAAATGATTTTCAGTTGCCTTTTTATACTTTCTTCCAGCGATATAAATGTCTCCGTTCTTTGCACACCTCTTATCACCTGAATTTTTTCGTTCAGCACCTCCCTCAGATGTTTGGTGTCCCTGCAAAGAATTTTAGCAAACATACTATAGGTTCCGGTTGTATAATGCATTTCGACCAGCTCGGGTATCTTTTCCAGTTCTTTTACCGCATCCCTGTATTCGGATGCTTTGTTCAGGTAAATACCCAGGAATGCACATACATCATAGCCCACCCGTGCAGGATTGATCGTAAGATTATTACCTCTTACCACACCCATTTCCTGCAGCTTTTTCATCCTTACATGGATTGTACCTCCGCTTACGAGCAGTTTTTTTGCGATATCCGTATATGGAACCGTAGCATCTTCAATTAAGATAGACAAAATCTGTTTATCCAGTTTATCAATTTCTAAATCCGGGGTCGTTTTTTGCATGGTAAATTATTGTTTTTATATTTTTTTACTTGACAATTGCCAATTTACTATTTATTATTCACATTACTTATATTATTTGTATTTATTTGGCATCCAATCTACATTTGTATCAATATAAACACTCAAATAACACAAAATTATCATGTGTGGAATCTTAGCAGTAACAGGTAAAAAAGAGCTGGCTCTTATACAGGAGCGCTCATCCCGGATGCGACACAGAGGCCCCGATGAGCGGGACATTGTCGTTACTCAAACAGGCATTTTAAGCCACGAGCGCCTTTCTATCGTTGATCTGCATACGGGCGTCAACCCATACAAGGCACCCGGAATACCTGGGTGGTTCATAACGGAGAAATCTATAACTACCTGAAACTCGAAAAAGAGGTATTTCAGGATACGCTTGTCAAAAGAACAGCTTCTGACAGTGAAATTATCATTCACCTGTATGAATCCTTCGGCACTGATTTTTGCCATTTGCTGGATGGTATTTTCTCTTTCGTTGTGTTCGATGACGATAAAAAGACTTTCATGGCTGCCAGAGACCCGATCGGGATCAAGCCTCTCTATTATGGCAAGGATGATGCCGGGGATCTCTGGTTCGCATCAGAGCTGAAAGCACTTTGTGACGTATGCGTTTCATTCGAATCATTTCCTCCGGGACATTATTATACACCTGAAAAAGGACTGGTAAAATACGACTACCCCGTATGGGAAAAAGAGGAAGCCGATGATACGGATCCCGAAGGAATAAGGGAATTGCTGGAATCAGCCGTTGAAAAAAGGATGAAATCAGAAGTACCGTTTGGTGTATTGTTATCCGGTGGACTGGATTCCAGCCTGATTGCATCCATCGTACAGCGCAAACTCAGGGGTACAGGACAAAAACTGCATTCCTTTTCAATAGGGTTGAATGAAGATGCCCCTGATCTGCAGGCTGCAGCTAAAGTGGCACGTTTTCTGGGTACAGAACATCATGCAGTTACATTCAGTGTTGAAGAAGGAATCTCCATTCTGGACAAATTAATCTGGCATCTGGAATCCTATGATGTAACGACAATAAGAGCAAGCACACCCATGTATTTACTTTCAAAATTTATTGCGTCAAAAGGTATAAAAATGGTGTTGTCAGGTGAAGGTGCTGATGAAATCTTCGGAGGCTATCTGTATTTCTATAATGCCCCCGGTGACAGAGCTTTCCAGGAGGAGACAAAGCGCAGAGTAAGATTGCTTCATACAGCCGATGTGCTCCGGGCTGACAAATCGACTATGGCATGCGGGATAGAAGCCCGGGAACCTATGCTGGACAAAGATCTGCTTGAAAAAGTCATAAAGCTGGCACCTAAACTCAAACGCGCTTTACGCGGAACAATGAGCCAGGAAGCCAGAATTGAGAAATATATTCTCCGTAAGGCTTTTGACTCCAAACACGACCCTTACCTGCCCGACAGTATTTTATGGAGGCAAAAGGAACAGTTTTCGGATGGTGTCGGGTATAGCTGGATTGACAGCCTGATCAGCCATTGTGAAAAAGAAGTGAGTGATTCTGAATTTGCGAGAGCTCAGGAATATTTCCCGTATAACACTCCTGCCACAAAAGAAGCGTTTTACATCCGAACTGTTTTTCACAAACACTTCCCGCAGGAGTCCAGTGCCAGGACAGTGCATAAATGGATCCCGGTATGGCAGGATAACCCTGATCCTTCCGGCAGGGCGAATGCTTTGCACAATGCACCCCTTGAACTAATACATTAGAAACACAAAATGAACATCAACAAAAGCGGAGCCACCTTCTCATCCATCGTTGGAATTGGCTCCAAACTTAAAAAAAAAGTGAGGAAGAGGGCCTGGAATACCTCTTTCTGAATCGTGGAGTCAATGCTGTTTGTCCTATAGATCTTTCACAGGTAATACCTGCTATAGATTTTAATTCTTCCCGCATCCAGGTATACCCTCCCAATCAGGGTTTACCTGAATTAAGGAAGGCTGTTCAGGAACACTACTTCCATGGGAATTCAGATATAGAACATATTTCCATCGTACCGGGAGGCATGGCTGCACTGGACCTTTCTGTTCAATGTCTGCAACTGGATCGCCTATACCATGCAGATTATTTCTGGGGCAGTTATGCCAAGCTAGCTAAAATCAGGGGAGTGCAGACCGATACGTATTCAAGTCTTCATGAATTAACCCTGTTGGCTAAACACGACCGGCTCACTTCCCGAACGGCAGTCCTGATCTGTGATCCCAATAATCCCACCGGGGTTAAAATGGATGAAGAAGAGCTGCTGTCGTGCATAAATCTGCTCGATGAAAAAGGTGTGATTGTTCTTTTCGACAGTCCTTACCGGTATGTTTTCAATACAACCGGAGATACACTTTTCAGTCAGCTTGCCAAACTACAAAATGTAATCATTACAGAAAGTTTTAGTAAATCCATGGGGTTAAGCGGACAAAGAATAGGGTTCATCCACTCCATGAATGCAGAATTTAATTCTGAACTGGGTATACGTATATTGTACAGTATGAATGGCGTTAATGCCTTTGCCCAGGAATTAATCCTGCACCTGCTTACCACAGCCAATGGCCGGAATGCTGTGGATCAGTTTCGACTGAAGACGCGTATGGATATCCGGAAAAATGTGGTCTTTCTCAAGGAAAACAATTTACTGGCTGATGATTTGTATAAAGGGAAGGATCCGCTGGGAATCTTTGCAGTAGTCAATCGCTCAGAAGAAGAGTTGCTGCATTTCCGGATCGGCAGTGTATCCATGGACTATTTTACCAGGGAGAAAACAAGGGAAACAAATAAGCATGCAAGAATCTGTCTTTCTGTTCCACATGATCAGTTCCATAAATACTTCAGCCGGATAAAGGCAGGAATAT
Source organism: Bacteroidia bacterium (assembly GCA_044448685.1). Classification (GTDB taxonomy): domain Bacteria; phylum Bacteroidota; class Bacteroidia; order Palsa-965; family Palsa-965; genus Palsa-965. The sequence goes on along the minus strand of JBIOHC010000039.1, from coordinate 27,696 downwards.
TAACAGGAGCTCAATGATAATGCTGATTTTAAACGGGTATCACTACCACAATTTTTATTTGCAGTCGGTTCATAAGCAGAATTTTAAATGTGAAATGCTGGATTAATATCTTGAACGGTACAAAACCGGAAACGTTTCATATATATTAAAGAATGTTCCAATTCAATCTCCTTATTTTTAATCCAAACCCTGTAATGATCCACTAATTTCCCCTCAAACCCAGTGTAATCAATAGCTCAGGATTTTAACTACCTGATTCAGGACTCAGAAGGCTCAATCAAATCAGATGTGAATACCTGTAATCCTGTACGGTGTAAAATTAAGCGAAGCCCAGGCGGCATTCAATTCAATTCTTTTAGAATATTGGAAGTCAGAAGGAGGGAAATGATAATTAGCGCAACGATTACATATTGACAATCAAGCAATTAAATATAAATTACGACAAAGCAGTTCAGGTTTCAAACCTTGAAATACCCAGTCATTGTATTCTTCTTAAGCGTGTATTTATTTATGTGAGGATGGACGTGATTCCTTGAATTCGCTGGGTTTCCTGTTATCTGTCATAAACAAAGCTATCATGCCCGCAATGGCTATAACCAGCATCAACAGGACAAGCTTACCTCGCTTTTTATCTGCTTTATTCATAATCAACTACCTAGAATCTATTTTTTTAAAATTACCTGCACAAAAATAAATATAAAATCACATTTACAAAGCCTTATCCTTTTATTCGGCTTGAAGCCAATGTATGGCTAGTTTTTCAGCTACCAGATATGAATCCTGTCTTCCGGCTTCTTATATAATTTATCACCGGGTTTGACATCAAATGTGTCGTTCTTCAAAATTACTCATGTTTTAATCTATAAATGCTTTTACCGCTTACCCTAGATAAAATATTTGGTTTTATTGGTGATTATTTATGTCTGCCACCAATTGTTTTTTGGACCCCATTTCATGGCCTTCCATTCCATCTTATCTATTTGTTGTCTAAAAATCGTACTACTTTTAAAATCAAAACCCCTGAAAGCCTTTGTTAGAAGGTCATTCAGGGGTTTGTTAAGTACCCGGGACGGGACTCGAACCCGTACAGCCGTGAAGCCAAGGGATTTTAAGTCCCTCGTGTCTACCATTCCACCACCCAGGCAATAATTAATGGAGGGCGAATTTCGCATTTTACGGTGACATATTCTAATATTTCATTAGCCTGTCTGATTTTCATCATTTTAGGGAAAACAACAAGGGCTTACTCATGGCTTATTAATATGTATGCAAAATGTTTGCACTTTCAATAAACAAAAAAGGCCTCCATCTCTGGAAGCCTTGATTCTATTGGAGCGAAAGACGGGGTTCGAACCCGCGACCTCGACCTTGGCAAGGTCGCGCTCTACCAACTGAGCTACTTTCGCATGTACTATTAAAAGAACGTCCTTTTATACCTACTTACCCTTGATTTTCAGCCTTATATAGTCGGATAACAAGACTCTGTTTTGTGATAAGAGGCGTAAAATTAGGAAATATTTCCAAAATCAAAGAAAAAAACTCATTCAAGGGGTTAAAATCCTTTAAAATCCATATCAGACTTCTTGTGTCTAATGTCTTGTTTCTAAAACCTGACCCCCATCAGCAACACATCATCAGTCTGATCCATATGTCCCTGCCAGCCAACAATCTCCTTCTCCACCCGCTGGCTCTGTTCAGTCATTGGCATGGAATTGATTTCCTGAAGCATGTTACGGAACCTGCTTACCATGAATTTCTTCCCGTCCGGTCCACCGAACTGATCCTGATAACCGTCTGAGAACATATAAATAGTATCCCCTTCCTTGATATTGATTCGGTGCTCGGTAAACAGTTTTTCAGTGTCGTACTGAAAACTGCCGATAGGGAATTTATTGCCTTTGATTTCGAGCAGCTCCCCGTTCTTAAACATATACAAAGGACGTTTAGCCCCGGCAAAGGTGAGTTCTTTCTTGGATATCTTATACCGGCACATTGATACATCCATACCATCATTCGTGATGGTTCCTCCATGATGCTGACGCATGGTCTCAAGCAGTTTACGGTCCAGCTGGTTCAGGATCTTGGCCGGATCAGTCACATTGGAGAAGTTCACAATCTGATGCAGGATGGAATTTCCGATTACCGTCATCAGCGCTCCCGGTACTCCATGACCGGTACAATCTATCGCTGCCATGATCACTTCATCACCCTTATGCGCAAACCAGTAAAAATCTCCGCAAACAATATCCTTTGGCCGGTAAAAGATAAAGGCATCACCGAACACTTTATGAATGACCTGATCTGCCGGTAACAGCGCCTGCTGTATCCGTTTTGCATAATGAATACTGTCGCGTATTTCACGGTAGGCCAGCTCCAGCTTCTGATTCTTCTCCACCACCTCCTGAGTCCTCTCCTTCACTTTCTCTTCCATCTCTTCTGAATACACCCTCAGGCTGTCTCTCATTTTTATGAGTGCATTTCCCAGCATATCATTCTCGCCAAGACGCTCATAGCCTACACTCAGATTCCCTTTTCCAATTTCACTGGCAAAGATGGATGTCTTGGTAAAGCTTTCAGACAGACGGTTTACGGATTCGGCCATTTCACCGATCACATTTTTGGTGACCGGTATCTTGCCTTCGGGAAGCTCCCCCTTGCCCAGTTGTACAACAATCTCCTTCATGCTCTGCACCGGCCTTCGTATAGCCCTTGAAATAAATGCCGCTGCCAGCAGAGTGAGTAAACAAAGTCCTACTGAAACGGAGAGGGAAATAACCAGAAGTTTATTGAATGAAGCGACAAGATCATTCCGTATCTGCACTGCTTCTTCCCTGTTACGGCTTATCGTCGCTTTCAGGGAATGCATTATTTCATCGGTACGTGGAAGTATTTCGGACTCAACGAGGTCTTCGGCCTTGAATTTTTTCTTAGGATTCTCATAATCATCAAAGGAAACCAGGGATTTCATGATTTTCTGTTCCTCCACCAGCAGTGAATCAAAATCACTGAAGATAGCTTCCATACTGTCTTTGTCCGCCTTTTTATTCAGCAATACCAGGTATTCATTGATTTTTTTGCGCAGAGCAGGATACCGGTTGCTGTGCAGATCTTCCAGACTTTTCTTGTCGTCCGTATTATTCTGCAGGTAAACCCAGTTGGTGGAATACATTTTGGATTCGGTAACCAGGAGATTGAATTCCTCCATCTTTTCCATATAAGGGTTCACCACTTCTGTCATTCGCCCAATGGTGGAACTGTTCTCCCTGAGAATGAGATAGCTGACCAATACATTGAGTATTACGATACCCACGACGAACAGGAATCCTATACTTACTTTACGGAAACCGGTGCTAAGAAACTTAAAAGCCATAGTACGGGAAATACATAGAAGAGGCAATATACAAATTAATGGGTAATTTGACACCAAGTCTATACCCATGATCATATTTTGATTTTTTGTTTAGTTAGGGATATTAATTATTTTTGAAAACATCCTCCTTCACTATGCATCTGCTAAAAGCTCCTTTATTTTGCTTTTTTTCGGTTCTTTTCCTTCTTTTTCAGGGTGCTTTGTATGCTCAAAAAGATACCACAACAACGGTTCCGCATAAGAAAGACAGTCTGGATTACTATGATATGAACCTGGAGCAGCTAATGAAAGTGAAAGGTCATGATCTGCCATCTGAACTCGAAGCCCTTGTCAACTCTCTCATTTCCGTTGCTTCCAAAAAGCCCCTTAGTACCCGTGAATCGCCCAGTATTCTGACTCTTGTTACAGAAGAAGATATTAAAGCGTCCGGAGCACGTGATCTGACCGATGTATTGCGCCTGGTTCCTGGCATAGATTTCGGGGTGGATGTACAAGGTGTAGTAGGCATTGGCATGAGGGGTAACTGGGCTCATGAAGGCAAGGTCCTGATGCTGCTTGACGGGCAGGAAATGAATGAAGGCCTTTATGCCACAACACAGCTGGGTAACCATTTTCCGATTGACCAGATCAAGAAAATAGAAATTATACGCGGACCTGGCTCTGCTATTTATGGTGGGTATGCCGAATATGGTGTCATCAATATCATTACCCGCCAGGGAGGGGACATAAATGGTGTGAGTGTTTCAGGATTATACGGACAAACGGCAAAGGATTATATGCGCCGGGATATCAGTCTGGCAGCAGGGACTAAAAAAGGAGATCTGGAATGGAGCCTGAGCGGAATGGCCGGTCAGGGTCAGCGAAGTGATCAGGTGTATACAGATGTACACGGTCACTCCTTCAATATGCCAGGCAATTCGGAACTGGATCCCCTCTATGCCAACCTTGGATTTAAATACAAAGGATTCAGTGCAAGGGGTATCGTGGATTATTTCCATACCACCATACGTGACGGATACGACAGAGTTATGCCGGGCGCTGTAACGGAAGATTTTAATTCCGTTTATCTGGAAGCCAAATACATCTGGAGGGTGAGTGAAAAATTAAGTATCACTCCTAAATTCAATTTCAAAAACCAGACGCCCTGGAAAACCCCTGTCGGGGATTCTCTGGATGCTCCGTTCATCCGGGCAATCAACCGCACTACAGCCAATATCACTGCATCGTATAACCCGACCCGATACATCAATATTTTAGGCGGAACAGAGTATTACCAGGACCATGCTTTTGACAAGCTGCCGGCAGATACGTTTTATAACGGGAAGCGCGAACTGAGTTTTTACAACTATTCTTTCTTTGTACAGGGCCTGCTCAAAACGAGGTATGTTAACCTCATCATAGGTGCACGGTATGACAAACACAATATATACGGTGATGCTTTTGTACCCCGTGTAGGCCTGACCAAGAAATACAATCGCTTTCATTTCAAAGCCCTTTACAGTAATTCATTCCGGGCTCCTGCACTGGAGAATATTGATTTCAGTGTAAATCAGAAAATCTACCCTGAAAAAACCCAGGTAGCAGAACTCGAACTGGGCTATCAGTTAACCCATAAATCAATCTTCACCATCAATTTCTTTGATATCCGTACCGACAATGCCATTATTTATTATTCTGTCGGACAACGGGATGCCTATACCAATGAAGGGCAGACCGGTACACGGGGACTGGAAGCCGAATACAAGATTAAAGCCAAATGGGGTTATATAGCGGCCAATTATTCCTTCTATACTGCCCTGGGTATGGCCAAAGCACCTGCTTACCGGGTAGCGACTGATTCGGCTATGTTGTTGGGGTTTGCCAGTCATAAGGTAAATCTTACCGCTTTGTGTCACCTCACAAAAAACCTGAGTCTTAACCTGACAGCTTCCTGGTACAGTCAGCGTTGGGGCTACAATTCCGTTACAGTTGCAGATACCGTTTCACAACTTAAGAAATTCGATCCAGTACTGCTCATGAATGTATATCTGCGTTACCATACTCCTGTTAAAGGACTCACAGCGGGAATCGGTATTTATGATTTTCTGGATCAGCGTTTCGTTTATATACAGCCTTATGCAGAAAGCACCAGCAAGGTCAATCTGCCTCATGCCCCTTTACCCGCTCCGGGCCGGGAATTTGTTCTCCGTATTTCCTGGGATATTCCATTTAAAACCACCCCAGCACAATGAAAACTATTTTTCATAAAGCGCCGGGGTATAAATTCCTCCTCCTGTTCCTGCTGGGGATAGGAGCTTCGCATACCAGCAAGGCCCAGGATGTGGATTATAAATCCTATTCACTCTTTGTCTATAACTTCATCAAATACATTGAATGGCCTGAGAATAAGAGCGGAGGTGATTTTGTGGTTGGGGTACTGGGCGATTCGCCTATTATCAAAGATCTGGAAAAGCTTGCAGCTACCAAGAAAGCGAAAGGAAAAACCATTGTGATCAAGAAATTTTCAAGCCCTGAGCAGGTAACCGAATGTCAGTTGTTGTATGTTGCTTCTTCCAAAAGCGGAAGCATAAAAGCCATGAAAGATTTCTCCAAAAACAAAGCCATGCTCATTGTAGGAGAACGGGAGGGCCTGGCAAAGAAAGGAGCAGCATTAAGCTTTGTAACCCTCGAAGATGATGTGCTTAAATTCGATATCAACAAGGCCGAGATTGAGCAGCATAATCTGAAAATACCCGGGGCGTTGATTCAGTTAGGAATGGTTATTTGAATTTAAGATTTATGAATCTAAACAAATCGTAAATCTTAAATCATAATTCTTAAATCCTTCATTATCTTATCTACAGCCCCGCTTTTCCCCTTCACATATTCCCTTGCCGTTTCAGAGGCTTTTTTTAACAATTCAGGGTTATCGTTCAGCCGGCTGAATAAAGTCTGCATTTCTTCTGCACTATGAATGCAAAATGCTCCGCCCAGGGCAATCAGCTCAGAAGCTTCCTGAAATTTTTCATGGTCCGGTCCAAAGATAACAGGCAATCCCATCACAGCCGGCTCCAGGATATTGTGTATTCCTTCCCCGAATCCTCCTCCAATCATAGCAAGAGTTCCGTAACGATAAATAACGGAGAGCAATCCTATTGCATCTACAATAAGAATATCTGCCGCTTTCAGATCAGCAGAACCGGCCCGGGAGTATAAGACTATGTTGCCTTTACCTTCAAAAAGGTTCAGCACAGCAGCAATATGTTCCTGTTCTGTTTCATGAGGCGTGATAATCAGTTTGTATCCTGCTTCTTTCCAGGTCAGGGCAGCAAGTATTGCTTCATCGGGCTCCCAGCTGCTGCCGGCAATGATTACTTTTTTATCGCCTGCAAACTCCTTCACTGTTTTATTTTCGGCATACTGGGCAGCAATTTCGAGCACCCGGTCGAAACGTGTATCCCCGCTTACGAGGGTATTGCTGAAACCAAGCCCGGCAAGCAAAACTGCTGAAGTTTGATCCTGCACATAAAAGCGTTTGAATGCCCGGAGCTTTTCAATAAACCAGGATCCATACCACCTGAAAAAAATCTGATCCTTACGGAATACGCCGGAAACAAGATAAGCAGGGATATTCCTGGTTCTTATTTCTTCCAGGAGGTTGAACCAGAATTCATATTTTACAATATAAACTGCCGATGGGTTAAGAATATCCAGAAAGCGTCTGGAATTGGAAATGGTATCCAATGGCAGATAACAGACGTAATCGGCAAATGCATAATCCTTACGGATCTCATAACCGGAAGGAGAGTAAAAGCTCAGAACAATGGCCTGGTTTGGGTTTGCGGCTTTCAGAGCTTCCAGCAAAGGCCGGCCTTGTTCGAATTCTCCCAGAGAGGCGCAGTGCATCCACACCGGATTTTTCATTCCGGCTGTTGCTTGCTCTACACGGGCTAAAAGATTTTTTCTTCCATCGAGCCATAAACGGGCCTTGGAATTACCCAGTGAAACGATACGGATCAGGAATAAATAGAGGTATATAAATACCGAGTAGAAAAATCCCATCAGGAATCAGTAGTAATAATGTATGGCTACATTCTTTTTATACAAGGGCAGTATCCATCCGGCTCTGAGTCCATAAAGCAAATCAACCCGCTGTTTATCATCCACCTTCATCATTTCATAATCCCAGCTGCGCCTGTCCTGGGTAAAGGCCTGGGTAAATTCAATTCCAAAGAAAAAATTAACAAAACGGTTATTGCTCAGATAGGTATAGCCGATGTATTCGGATACGGAAGGTCCGTTGGTAAGCCTGTCATAGCCTTTTTTCAGGTCACCTGCCAGTTGTGGAGACCGGTTACCGATATCCTCTATCTTAATATGGTGCTGTAAAAAGCCAAGGCCTATACTCGTCTGTAAACCACAGTTGGGATTCGGGCCATACACCGGAAACAGCTTACCTGCCCAGGCTGTTGTGGAGAACCCTCTTTCCCATAAATGTATTTCTGCCAGCTCTCCGTTCACATCAATCACAAAATGGTTGCGGGTACTGATGCTGTCGAGAACAGATTCTCTCACCTGATTGCCGAAGATATAGGCAAAGTCAACTCCGAAAACCCAGTTTTTGGATGTTTTAAAGCTGTAATTCAGACATATATTGGAGTTATATCCGAAACGATGAGCCATATCTCCGCCCGGAAATTGTCCGGCATAGGAAAACTGCAACATTGGAATATGTACACAGGAATCTTTGATGTTGATCTGCCCGGAACTATATAAGCCAGGGAGCAGGAAAAGTAAGAAAAAGAGGCGTTTCATTGTTAGCACGAAGTTACACTTTTTTCCAGTTCCGGAGCTGAAACAGACAGAGTATGACCATGTACCGGGCCCGGCAGGCCGATAAAAAAATCCTTATCTTCGTCCCTCAATCTCTTTTATATGCAAAAAGCGATGAAAAAGATTCAGATGGTTGATCTGAAAACCCAGTACGAAAAGATCCGGCCCGAGGTTGATGCAGCCATGAGCCAGGTTATTTCGGGTGCTGCATTTATTAACGGTCCGGAGGTGAAAGCATTCCAGTCTGAGCTCGAAGCTTATCTTCAGGTCAGGCACGTCATTCCCTGTGCCAACGGAACAGATGCCCTGCAGATAGCCATGATGGCTGCCGGATTAAAGCCGGGAGATGAAGTTATTACAGCTGATTTTACCTATGTGGCTACCGCTGAAGTGATAGCGCTGCTGGGACTTGTACCTGTACTGGTTGATGTATATCCCGGCACATTTACGATTAATCTTCAAGCCCTTGAAAAAGCTATAGGCCCCAATACCAGGGCGATTGTACCTGTACATCTGTTCGGACAATGTGCAGATATGGAAGCAATCATGGCACTTGCTGCCAAACACAACCTGATCGTTATTGAAGATACCGCCCAGGCACTGGGCTCCATGTATTCATTCTCTGACGGTCATACGCAAAGAGCCGGAACAATAGGCCAGATAGGAACTACCTCTTTTTTCCCTTCCAAAAATCTTGGATGCTTCGGCGATGGGGGAGCGATCTTTACCAATGATGATGCGCTGGCCAAAAAAATCAGGATGATCGCGAATCATGGACAAAGTGTTCAATATGTACATGATTCTATCGGAGTCAATTCCCGCCTGGACAGTATACAGGCTGCCGTATTACGGGTAAAGCTTAAATACCTTGACAGCTATGAAACAGCACGCAGAAAAGCGGCGGGGTATTATGATAAAGTCCTGAGCGGGCATCCGAAAATCAGCATTCCTGAACGGTTTAAGAATTCAACACATGTGTTCCATCAGTATACGATCGTGGTGAAAGACGCTGACAGGAATAAACTTCGTGAGTTTCTCTCTGCACATGAAATTCCTGCAATGGTCTATTACCCTATTCCCTTGCATTTACAGAAAGCATACCTTGATCCGCGTTATAAAAAAGGGGATTTCCCGGTCACTGAACATTTGTGTGCTTCTGTTATTTCACTTCCTATTCATACCGAACTGGATGAAGAGACCCAGCAGTATATTTGTGATCACGTCCTTGAATTTCTTAACAAGAACTAAAAACCCTAATTCCTAATTCCTAAATCCTGAATGAATATTACAGTCGTTGGAACCGGTTATGTAGGCCTCGTAACAGGCACCTGTCTGGCAGAAACAGGAAACACAGTCACCTGCGTTGATATCAATACTGCCAAGGTGGAGCAGATGAAAGCCGGTATTGTACCTATTTACGAACCCCACCTTGATGTCCTTTTCCACCGTAATATCAAGGCCGGCCGGCTTAGTTTCACAACTAATCTGGAAGCAGCCATTGAAAAAGCGAAAATTATTTTCCTGGCCCTTCCCACTCCTCCGGGTGAGGACGGCTCGGCAGACCTGAGTTATATACTTGGTGTTGCCCACGATCTGGGTAAGATTATGAAGGATTACAAGGTTATCGTTGATAAAAGCACTGTCCCCGTTGGCACTGCCGATAAAGTAAGCAAGGCTGTTGCAGCCCATGCCTCCTGCGAGTTTGATGTTGTTTCCAATCCTGAATTCCTGCGCGAAGGTTTTGCAGTAGATGATTTTCTGAAACCCGACCGGGTTGTAATAGGAACCAGTTCGGCCAGAGCACGTAAAACGATGGAGGAGCTTTACAAACCTTATGTACGTCAGGGAAATCCAATAATCTTCATGGATGAAAAATCAGCCGAACTGACCAAGTATGCGGCCAATGCATTTCTGGCTACGAAGATCACATTCATGAATGAAATTGCCAACCTCTGCGAAAAATTGGGTGCCGATGTAGATATGATCCGGATCGGAATCGGCGCTGATGAGCGTATAGGAAAACGTTTTCTCTTTCCGGGTATCGGTTACGGAGGCAGCTGTTTTCCAAAAGATGTACAGGCCCTTTCCCGGTCGGCACAGGAAGTGAATTATCCATTCAGTCTGCTCACTGCGGTTATGGATGTGAATGAAAAACAAAAGGCCGTGCTCCTTACCAAGGTCAGGGATTTTTACAAGAATGATGTCAAAGGAAAGAAGTTTGCTTTGTGGGGACTGGCGTTTAAACCCGATACAGATGATATTCGCGAAGCCCCTGCACTCACCATCATCCGACACCTGCTCGAATCAGGGGCAGAAGTGGTGGCACACGATCCGGAAGCCATGAACAATGTTCAGAAGCTTCTTGGTAATACCATTGGCTTCAGTCCTGACCCGTATGAAGCGCTAAAAGATGCCGACGCATTGATCATCGCCACAGAATGGAGCCTTTTCCGCACCCCTGATTTTGAAAAGGTGGCTGGCTTACTGAAAAAGAAAGTCATCTTCGACGGGCGTAATCTCTATAGTACTGAACAGATGGAACAGCTAGGATTTTATTATGCTTCTATAGGCAGGGAAACAGTGAAGCCGAACTGGGTATAAAAAACTTCTCTACTTCGCTCGAAGTGACATGTGCACCTAATGTCAGGTCGAGCGAAGCCGAGACCTGTTAGGATAATACACCCTCAGTTCTTACAATTGCAATTCGCCGAAAAGTAAATCCTGGTATTCGGCAGCAGGCCCTGAATACGGCTTTGCTCTCCGTCTGTAATGAGAATCACCCTCAGATCCATCATTTTCAGCTTCTTTAAATTTTTCAGCTCTTCCGGAAAATGATCCAGGTTATTACTCCATAAATCGAGGTATTCGAGGTTCCCGAGATTGCCTATCTGGGGGGGCAGGAGCATGATATCGTTCTGGTTCAGATTGAGTGATTTAAGATTCTTCAACTTACCGAGTTCAGGAGGAAAGCCTTCGATATTATTTTTGGAAGCGGCAAAAAACTGCAGACTGTTCAGATCTCCCAGAAATTCAGGCAGCTCCTTTATACTGTTCTTACTCAGATCCAGATACTGGAGATTTTTAAACCGGGCTATTTCCTTGGGCACTTCCTTGAGTTTTTGTTTTCTCAAAACAAGTTTGATGACCTGATCAGGATTCTGCATGGCCACCTTCAGATCGGTGATTGCAGTGAGTGTATCGAGTGAGAGTGAGTCAAGCAAAGCTGGGGTTTGGGCCTGAAGTCCGCCTGAAAACAGCAGCAGCAGCAGCAAAAGATTCTTTCTATAAAGAATTGCGGAAAAGAGCCGGATGCTGATCATATGATCGATTAAGTAGGAAGTAAATGACTTGTGTCATGAAAAATCCGAAGTGCCTGTTCCTTATCCTTTTCAAGTTGCCTTTTCAATGCATCCAGACCGTCGAATTTGACTTCATCCCTCATACGTTTAACAAAAGAGATGCGTAATTTTTCACCGTAAATATTCCTGTCAAAGTTAAGAATATTTACCTCTATAGTCCTTTGTTTGCCTGACACTGTCGGGTTCATTCCGATACTCATCATTCCCTGATACACAGTCCCTTTCCATTCCGTAAGGACGGCATATATACCATCAGACGGAACAAGCTTGAAATGGTTGCCTGTATCCAGGTTGGCTGTAGGAAATCCGAGGGTACGACCCAATTGCCTGCCCTTTACGACAGTCCCTTCGAGTGAATACAGATGGCCGAGATAGGCATTGGCTGTATCCACATCACCCTGTTGCAGGGCAGCCCTTATCTTGGTTGAGCTCACTTCAATATGATCGACATCCTGGGCAGGTATTTCTTCCACATCAAAACCATACAGGGGGCCGAACTCTTTCAGATGCTCAAAACTGCCTTCCCTGTTACGTCCGAAATGGTGGTTATAGCCGATTACCAGTTTATGGGTATGAATCTGATTAACAAGTATATTCCTGACAAAATCAAGGGAGCTCAGGCGGGAAAATTCTTTTGTGAAAGGGCAGATAATCAGATGCTGAACACCGGCTTTTCCGAGCAGGTCGATTTTCTCATCGAGGGTACTGAGAAGGCGGAGTCCGTCATCATCCGGATACAGGATCATACGTGGATGCGGATCAAAAGTGAGGACGACGGATTCCCCCCCGCTGGTTTGGGCAAGTTCCTGAAGACGGGAAATGATTTTTTTATGTCCCAGGTGAACCCCGTCAAAGGTTCCGGTTGTCAGAACCGGTTTGCTTACATTCCTGAAGCTGCTTATCTCTCTGTATATTTTCACCTTTTCTCCATTCGATAACCGGGGCTAAACAAACGCTGAATTACTGCTTTGCATGCATGAATAAACAGACATTTTGTACGCTTCCCGGTCTAAAATTAGATATTTTAATTTTATTAACAATTCCATACCAAATTGCACGATTTATAGTACTTTCGCACCTGAAAATCGAAAAACAACCCTTCATTTATACCTCCCATGTCAGAAGTCATTAAAGGTAAAATCACCCAGGTTATCGGTCCGGTTATCGACGTAAGTTTTGATGGCGGCAAACTTCCAAACATTTTAGATGCCCTGGAAGTAGTGAAGACCAATGGTCAGAAAATTGTACTTGAAACCCAGCAACACATTGGAGAAGACACAGTCCGTACCATTGCAATGGATTCATCCGATGGTCTGTCAAGAGGAATGACCGTCAGTTCAACTGGCTCACCTATCACCATGCCAACCGGAGATAAAGTGAAAGGCCGTCTGTTCAATGTAGTCGGAGAAGCTATTGATGGCATCGGAGAAGTGAGCAATAAAGGAGGTTATCCTATTCACCGTTTCCCACCAAAATTTGAGGAGTTGAGTACTTCTACCGAAGTGCTCTTTACCGGTATCAAGGTGATTGACTTGCTGGAGCCTTATGCCAAGGGAGGAAAGATCGGTCTGTTCGGTGGTGCAGGTGTGGGTAAAACCGTACTGATCATGGAACTGGTAAACAATATTGCCAAGGCTTATGCCGGATTGTCGGTATTTGCCGGTGTGGGTGAACGTACCCGTGAAGGAAATGACCTGCTGCGTGAGTTCCTTGAATCAGACGTAATTAAATACGGAGAAGAATTCAAGCACAGTATGGAAAAAGGAGGATGGGATCTGAGCAAGGTGGATCAAAAAGCCCTGCTTGACTCCAAAGCAACGCTGGTGTTCGGCCAGATGAATGAGCCTCCGGGAGCACGTGCCCGTGTAGCCCTTTCCGGTCTCACCATGGCTGAATATTTCCGTGATGGGGATGGAGAATCCGGAGGACGGGATATCCTGTTCTTTATCGACAATATCTTCCGTTTTACACAGGCCGGAGCTGAAGTATCCGCTCTGCTGGGGCGTATGCCTTCTGCAGTAGGTTACCAGCCTACCCTGTCGACCGAGATGGGTCTGATGCAGGAACGTATCTCTTCCACCAAACGCGGTTCTATCACTTCTGTACAGGCTGTATATGTGCCTGCCGATGACTTGACAGATCCTGCACCTGCAACAACTTTCGCCCACCTGGACGCAACAACTGTATTGAGCCGTAAAATTGCCGAGCTGGGAATTTATCCTGCTGTCGATCCGCTCGACTCTACTTCCCGTATCCTGAGCCCTGCTGTACTGGGTGATGCCCATTACAATACTGCTCAACGCGTAAAAATGATCCTGCAGCGTTACAAAGAACTTCAGGATATTATCGCTATCCTGGGTATGGACGAACTTTCTGAAGAAGATAAACTGACAGTGGGCCGTGCCCGTCGTGTACAGCGTTTCCTCTCCCAGCCTTTCCATGTGGCAGAGCAGTTTACAGGACTTAAAGGAGTGTTGGTTCCTATTGAAGATACCATTAAAGGATTCAATATGATCATGGATGGCAAAGTGGATGAATATCCTGAAGCTGCTTTCAACCTGGTCGGATCTATTGAAGATGCCATAGAGAAAGGCAAAAAGATGTTAGCTGAAACAAAATAAAGGTAGTCCGTAGTCAGTATCCGGTAGTCAGTATACGATTATTCTACTGGGTTCTGGCTACTGGATACTGACTACTCATAAATACATTTCCATGTTTCTAGAAATCATTACCCCCGATAAAAAACTCTTCAGCGGTGAAGTCAAATCCATTTTGCTGCCTGGTACAGATGGTAAATTCGGGATTCTTGACAAACATGCCCCAATAATCTCTTCCCTTAAGACAGGCACCCTCAAAATTGTTGATGCGGAAGAACAGAAACAAACCTTTGAAATCAAAGGCGGAGTGGTGGAAATGCTCGACAATAAGGTCATTATCCTTGCCGAATAATACCCTGTTCTGCTTACCACCCCTCATTACCTGCCCTTGTTTCCGGCACAATCCTTTCAGTCTGCTCTGATATTCATAAGATTTCCTATATTGTGCAGCGAAGAGCATAATCCAGTATAATTCGTATTTTTATTATTCTAAACCGGAGTCTTACATGATGGTCAATAGGCTGCCCCTCTTTATTCTGGCGGTATTTCTGGGATCCCTGTCTTTACAGGGACAGAAGAAGATTGAATTCCCTTCCAAAGATGGAATAGAAATCAGTGCCACCGTTTATATCTTACAAGACACGATGCCCTATATGATTCTTTGCCATCAGGCGGGATACAGCCGTGGGGAATATGAGGAGACAGCCCGCAAATTCATGAAATTCCAGTATAACTGTCTGGCTATCGATCTGAGGTCGGGAGGGGAAATCAATGATGTTAAAAATGAAACGGCACAGCATGCCAAAGAAAAGAACAAGCCCGTCACTTATCTGGATGCCGAACAGGATATGTTGGCTGCTATTGATTATGCCTTTGCCAAATCAAAGAAAAAGGTGATCCTGATAGGAAGCTCTTACTCCGCATCTCTTGCCCTTAAAATTGCCGCTTCCAAAAATGAAAAAGTCAAAGCAGTTATCGCCTTCAGTCCGGGAGAATATTTCGGAAAAACGCTGGTCCTCAAAGATCATATCAAGACCATTCCGGTACCTGTTTTTGTAACTTCTTCCAAAGAAGAAGCGCCTGCCCTTACCAAACTCATGAATGATGTCACCTGCACCGGCAAGCAACAGTTTATTCCGGCTTCCAAAGGTGAACATGGATCACGTGCCCTCTGGAAAGAGAATCAGAATGCCCATGAATACTGGCTGGCAGTTCTCATGTTTATGAGGGGAGTTAAATAAGCTTTTTGTTCTTCAAATGCCTTTTTGAATCACGTTTGGTTTTCTTTTCCAGATTAACTTCCAAAGCCTTACCCAGATCTGTTCCGGTCTGATTGGCAAGACAGATCAGCACAAACAATACATCTGCCAGCTCCTCCGAAAGCTTTTTGGAAAGATCCTTCTTCCGAAAACTTTGTTCACCATATGTCCTGGAAATGATTCGCGCCACCTCCCCTACTTCTTCGGTTAGGATAGCCATATTCGTCAGCTCGCTGAAATACCTTACACCATAGGTCTTGATCCAGCTGTCAACCTGTTTTTGGGCATCTTCCAACGACAACGACTTTTTCAGCTGATTACTTTTCATTGGTCTTGATTCTTGTGTCTTGTGTCTTGGCTCTATTTACTCCTTATTCTTAGAGTCAATGAGAATCGTTACCGGTCCGTCATTAACTAAGGAAACCTGCATGTCCGCTCCGAATGTACCCGTTTGAATTTTTTTTCCCAAATCAGATTCCAACCGGGCAATGAATTTTTCATACAAAGGAATAGCCTGCTCCGGTCTGGCTGCTTTGATATAGGAAGGTCTATTCCCTTTCTTTGTCAAGGCATGCAGAGTGAACTGAGAGATCAGGAGAATGTCTCCTCCGGACTCCAGAACCGATTTATTCATCACCCCAGCTTCATCATTGAATATGCGCAGGTTAACTGTTTTCTGAGAAAGCCATTGCAGATCTTCTTCCGAATCTGCTTGTTCTATCCCAACAAGAACAAGCATACCGGGGCCGATAGCTGATTTTATGGCTCCGCCAATGCTTACAGATACTTTCTGTACACGTTGTATAACTATTCTCATATCTTATTATTGTTTCACCCCTTCGGGGTTCAATCATTCGTACTCCTTCTCCAGCTCTTCACCGCTCATGATTCCTATATAGCTTTCGTAACGTGAGGCTGCAATCTCCCCGTTTTTAACAGCATCTCTCACCGCACATTTAGGTTCGGTAAGATGCTGGCAATTATTAAAACGGCAGGTATTGAGCATCCTTCTCATTTCCGGAAAAAAATGGGATAATTCAGCCTTCTCCATATCCACAATACCAAGTTCCTTGATTCCAGGTGAGTCGATAATAAAACCGCCGGCAGTCAACTCAAACATTTCGGCGAAGGTGGTGGTGTGTACGCCTTTGTCATGCGCTTCTGACAGTCCCCCTGTCTTTAACCTCAATGCAGGATCCAGAGTATTGATGAGGGTTGATTTGCCGGTTCCGCTATGTCCTGAAAAAAGATTGATATTCCCTTTCATACGTTTACGTAAGAACTCCGTTTCCGGCCCTTCTTTTAAAGCAGAAAGAATATGACAGGGGTAACCCAGACTTTCATAAAGTGTTTTCAGGTTCTCCACCTTCACTACCATTTTCTCATCATAGAGGTCAGCCTTATTGAAAATAATATCCACCGGTATCCTGTAGGCTTCAGCAGTGATCAGAAAGCGGTCTATAAAACCCAGGGATGTTCTCGGCATAGCGAGGGTAACAAGCAGAAATGCCCTGTCAATATTAGCAGCCAGAATATGAGTCTGGCGGGAAAGATTGATTGAACGCCGTATAATATAATTTTTCCGGGGCTCTATGGTGATAATACTTCCCTGTTCCGAATTCTGTTCCAATTCAATGACCACTTTATCGCCAACTGCCACAGGATTGGTATTCTTACTATCATCGAGGCGAAATTTACCCTTGATACGGCATTCCGTACGTATACCCGATTCGGTAAGGACAAGATACCAGCTGCCTGTCGACTTTAATACCGTTCCCTTCATGCCATAAATATACTTTATATTTGTGCAAAGCTCAGCTATGTCTATCCTCGTCAACGGAATCACTAAATTATACGGAAAGCAAAAAGCACTGGATTCCGTAACCCTGGAGATCCGTACTGGGGAAATAGTCGGTTTTTTAGGTCCTAACGGAGCGGGAAAATCAACCCTGATGAAAATCCTGACCTGTTTTCTTCCGCAGACATCGGGCAAAGCATCTGTATGTGGCTTTGATGTGGAAGAACAAAGCATGGAAGTCAGGAAAAATGTAGGATACCTGCCTGAACATAACCCGCTTTACCACGATATGTATGTAAAGGAATACCTGGAATTTATCTGTGGTTTGCATCATCTGGACAAGATACCGGCCCGTATCAGCAAGATGATTGAGCTGACAGGACTTACCCTGGAGCAGAAGAAAAAGATAGGGGCCCTTTCCAAAGGCTACCGTCAGCGTGTAGGTTTGGCACAAGCGCTCATACACGACCCCCGTGTACTGATTCTGGATGAGCCCACTACCGGACTTGACCCGAATCAGCTGGCTGAAATCCGCCACCTGATTATGGAAATAGGGAAGGAAAAAACGGTGATGCTGAGTACCCATATCATGCAGGAAGTAGAGGCTGTCTGTAGCAGAGTGATCATTATCAATAAAGGACAAATTGTGGCTGATGGGGCAACAGAGACTATACAGCAGGGTAGCGGGTCTGTACATGTAATTACCGTAGAATTTGACAAACCAACTGATAAACAAGCATTAATAGAGATTGAAGGGGTGGAGCAGGCTGAGCAAACCACCCATCCCCTGGTCTGGAAACTGACCACATTATCTCATAAAGATATACGCCCTTCCGTATTCCGCTTTGCCGTTGAAAAAGGCCTGACTGTGCTGGGCATGCAAAAAGAGGAACAAAAACTGGAAGATATCTTCAAACAACTGACAAAAGACAAGATCTGACCTCAATATTTCTTTAAAATCGTGGATATTTCGTCATTTAATGCTATTTTAGCCTCCCAAAATAAAATCTAACTCATGTCATACTTGTTTACTTCTGAATCGGTGTCTGAAGGACATCCGGATAAGGTAGCCGACCAGATTTCGGATGCCATCATTGATGCATTTTTAACCTATGATCCGAATGCCAAGGTGGCTTGTGAGACATTTGTCACTACCGGCCTGGTTGTTATCGGAGGGGAGATAAAATGCAACGATACTGCCAAAGCCAAGGTGGATGTGCAGAGGATAGCCCGGGATGTCATCAACCGTATCGGTTATAATAAATCGGAATACCAGTTCGATGCTGTTTCCTGCGGCATTCTGAATGCCCTGCATGAACAAAGTTCGGATATCAACCAGGGGGTGGAACGTACCAAAGATGAAGATCAGGGTGCTGGCGACCAGGGTATGATGTTTGGTTTCGCCTGTCGGGAAACGGACAATTTCATGCCCCTGCCACTGGAACTTTCTCATATTCTGCTGAAAGAACTGTCTGCTATACGCCGGGAAGGCAAGAAAATGAAATACCTCCGCCCCGATGCAAAATCACAGGTTACCATTCAGTACAGTGATAAAGGGAAACCGGAAAAAGTAGAAACGATTGTTATCTCTACCCAGCATGATGACTTCGATACAGAAGAGAATATGCTGGCCCGTATCAAGGAAGATGTATTGAATGTCCTCCTTCCACGGGTTAAGAAATTGCTCCCATTGCGTGTACGTAAGCTGTTCGGAGAAGATATCAAATTCCATATCAATCCTACCGGTAAGTTTGTCATCGGCGGACCACATGGTGATACCGGTCTCACCGGAAGAAAAATTATTGTTGATACCTATGGCGGACGCGGAGCACACGGCGGAGGTGCATTTTCCGGAAAGGACTCTTCCAAAGTTGACCGTTCGGCAGCTTATGCAACCCGTCATATAGCAAAGAACCTGGTTGCCGCCGGTGTTGCCGACGAAGTACTGGTTCAGGTTGCCTATGCCATCGGTGTTGCCCAGCCTGTTGGTCTGTACATCAATACGTATGGAACCTGCAAAGCCAAGAACAACGAAGGAAAGAAACTAAGCGACGGTGAAATCTCTGCCCGTGTAGCCAAAATGGTCGATATGCGCCCAAGCGCTATCGTAAAACGTTTCGGACTGAAGAACCCTATTTACAGCGAAACAGCTGCTTATGGTCATATGGGCCGCAATCCGGGTGTGATTGAAGTCAACGGCAAGAAATATGATACATTCGGATGGGAAAAACTGGATCTTGTTCCTATGTTCCGTGAAGAGTTCAAAACAGCCGGTAAAGCAGAAGCTGTTGAAGCTTAGTCTTAGAGTCAAGACACGAGAGTCAAGACATAAGACATCAGATAAAAAATAAAAAGAGCAGGTTCAGTCAGAGCCTGCTCTTTCATTATTAATATATGGACAAAAGTAAAATAAGTTATATCCCGGTTATTGATTTGCTCCGTGGAATTGCGGCAACTTCTGTTTGTCTTTTTCACTTTATCTGTACCACCACCGGTTTTTTCACCAGCACCTTGCTTCTCACTTTCTTTTCTTACGGACATTATGGAGTACAACTATTTTTCGTGATCTCCGGCATGGTGGTACCCCTTTCCATGATCAACGGCATGTACAAGTACAGAAATTGGTCCCGGTTCTTACTCAAACGCTTCCTGCGCATAGAACCTCCTTATCTCATAGCAGTACTGATTGGCACAGCTTACCTGGTAATCCGGAACTATATTCCAAGCAGCACCCCGGTAAATCTTGCACCCGGACCTGGCACGGTGGCATTACACCTTGGTTACCTGATTCCTTTTGTTCCGGGTCATACATGGATATCTCCGGTATTCTGGACCCTGAGTATAGAATTTCAGTATTACCTTTTGCTTTCTCTTGTATTTCCCCTTGCCCTTAGTGCCAAAACAGGAGTGCGCTTTCTGTTTTATGCATTGTTTTTAGGAGGAGGATTTCTTAATCTGAAAGATGCCTTTCTTCCCTGCTGGTTACCCCTTTTCCTGATTGGCATACTCTATGTATTATGGAAGTCTGGCAGAATACCAACCTGGGAATACCTGCTCTTTACACTATTTTCCATGATACTGGTAGGCTGGAAAATGGATATTCCAAGTCTTGTCACAGCCCTCCTTACTGTGGGGGTTGTACACCTGTTCGGGGATTTCAGAAACAAGGTGGCGAAATTTTCAGGAGATATGTCTTATTCCCTTTACCTCCTGCATTCCATAACAGGAGCGGCTTTTGTCAATTTCTTTTCACACCTGGCCCATTCACACGGACAAAAAATTCTTGTTATAGCCGGAGGAGTTGTTGTCAGTGTGGTAAGCGCATTTATCCTTAACCGGCTGGTTGAGAAGCCTTCCCAGAAACTATCGTCCAGAATAAAGCTGGAACGTTCCTAGGTATTCTGTTTAAAAATCAATTCTATAGGCACCCCTGTAAAATTGAAATTCTCCCTGAACTTCTTTTCCAGAAAGCGCGCATAATTCTCATTGATATACTGGGGCAGGTTACTGAACAAGGCGAAATTCGGATTCTTGGTAGGCAGCTGAGTAATGAACTTAATACGGGGATGCTTCCCTTTTACGCTTTGAGGAGGCTGAAGCTCTATGATCGGAATCATTATATCATTCAGCTTGCGGGTAGAGATACGTCTCTGCTTGTTTTCATACACTTCTTTGGCCAGATCCAGGGCTTTCAGGATACGCTGTTTGGTAAGCGCTGATACGAAGAGAATAGGCACATCCCTGAACGGAGCAAGTTCCTCCCTGAGTTTATCCTCATATTCCTTCTGGGTCTGGGTTTCCTTTTCAACCAGGTCCCATTTATTCACCAGCACAACAATTCCCTTACGGTTTTTCTCGGCCAGGTGAAAAATACTTTTATCCTGTGAGTCGAAGCTCTGCGTGGCATCGAGCATAAACAGGCATACATCACACTCTTCCAGAGCCTTGATGGTACGCATCACGGAATAGAATTCTATGTCTTCCTTTACCTTGGCCTTTTTACGCAAACCTGCTGTATCAATCAGTATAAAATGATGTCCGAAACGGTCGTAATTGGTATGTAATGCATCGCGGGTGGTACCCGCAATAGGAGTGACCATATTCCGGTCTTCATCCAGCAAGGCATTCACAAGCGATGATTTCCCCACATTCGGGCGGCCTACGATGGCCAGTTTGGGTATCCTTACTTCTTCTTCAATGGCTTCATCTGTTTTTTCCAGGTTTGAAGCGAGGGCATCCAGCAAATCACCTGTACCGGCACCACTGACCGATGAAATAGGGTAAGGTTCTCCCAATCCGAATTTATAAAATTCCGAAGCCTGGCTGATACGTTCGTTATTATCCGTCTTATTGGCAACGAGAATAATTTTTTTCTTCGTTCTTCGGAGCATTTTAACCACCTCTTCATCCATCGGGGTGATGCCTTCCACCACATCCACCACAAAGAGGAGTACATCAGCCTCTTTGATGGCTATCTCGACCTGTTTGCGGATCTCATCTTCAAAAACATCTTCCGATCCGGAGATATAACCACCTGTATCGATAAGGGTGAATTCCTTTCCGTTCCAGTCGGCCTTGCCATAATGCCTGTCGCGTGTTACACCGGCAGTCTCTTCCACAATGGCTTTACGCGATTCGGTAAGACGGTTAAAAAGGGTCGATTTACCGACATTGGGGCGACCGACTATTGCTACCAGGTTTGACATTTAGGGATTTAAGATTTTTTTAATTTAAGATTTAAGATTTTTGAAGGCCTTTATTCATAACCGTAGCGTTTCAGTTTACGGGTATCATCTCTCCAGTTATCATCTACCTTGACATATAACTCAATATGTATTTGTTTACCGAAAAATGCTTCCAGATCCTTACGGCTTTGGATACCTACCCTTTTCAGGCTTTCCCCTTTATGACCAATCAGGATGGCCTTCTGGCTTTCTCTTGATACATAGATTTCCGCCCGGATACGTATTATTTTTTCATCTTCAACAAAAGACTCTACTCCCACCTCTACGGAATAAGGAATTTCCTGGTGATAGTTTTTAAGGATTTTCTCCCTCACCGTTTCCGAAACAAAAAAGGTTTCCGGTTTGTCAGTCAATTCATCCTTGGGATAAAAAGCTTCCCCTTCGGGAATCAGTTCCAGGATACGGTTAAAGACCTTATCGGTATTGAATTTCTGTAAGGCTGAAATGGAAATGAGTTCGGCTTTGGGCAATATCTTTTCCCATTTTTCAACCAGTCTTTTCAACTGGTCTTCAGTCTTGAGCAGATCCACCTTATTGATCAGGAGCAATACCGGGGTTGATGTTTTCTGCAAACGTGCCAATACTTTTTCTTCCAGTTCCATATCTTCAAACAGATCGGTCATGAGCAGGATCACATCTGCATCCACCATAGCCGTACCCACAAATTTCATCATGCTTTCATGAAGCTTGTATTTGGGCTTCAGGACACCGGGGGTATCGGAATATACGATCTGGAAATCATCCCCGCTGACAATACCCATGATACGGTGACGTGTTGTCTGGGCTTTGGAGGTGATAATGGATATCTTCTCCCCAACCAGGGCATTCATGAGGGTGCTCTTGCCTACGTTAGGGCATCCTATGATGTTTACAAAACCTGATTTATGGGGCTTTTCCGGCATTTACCGCAAAAGTACTCAATTCCGGGTCAGGAAGGAAATGAAGTGCCTATGAAGGTTAATGGTTCGCTTCAAAATCAGGAATATTGGGCTTTGTTGATGGATTGGTATAATAAAAAGCCCTGGCGTTATCAAACACATTAATTTAGATGTTACGTTACAAACGCCATTTGGGTCATGAATTCTGCGCTAAAAATTATTTTCCTTTTTTGTATCACCTTTCTGGTTTCGTGTATGGCTCATAAGGCTTTTTCAACGATAGAATCCAGCCGCTATGATGAAAAGTCGAACCTGACCACGTATACTACCTTTCCGTTGGGGAGTGTGCAAATTCCTGGCAAATGGGTTAAGACTTCTTTCAATAAAGTAAGCAGTCAGCAAAACTTCAGAAATGCAGATTCGGTATTGACGGCCGTTGCAATAAACAAATCCACAGCTTATCCATTCTATAAGCCGAACATGAATTCCAATACGATCGTCAAAGAAATGTATGAATGGGACTCGAAGTATCTGGCTGACCATACCAATGGAAACAGAACCCTGATTGAACAGGACACTCTTAATCATTTTATTGTCTGGCAAATAACCGGCATGCTTAATGACTTTGGGGTTGACAATCATTACTTATTCGGTAGTGAAAACGGTATTGTATATACCGTTTTCATTTCCACTAAAAAATGGACCAATGAACAGAAAATTGATTTTGTAAAGACGGTTTATAAAAACAAGACGGTGGGGGCTTGTTGTAACTAAGACCCCAAAAACAGGCTGGCAAGGATTCAAATCGTCAGGCATATACTTATTTTTCTTCCAAGTTCCCTCGCCTGATTTTTCGGAAATATCCATACCAAATCCAGTGCTATTAAATGCGGTCGTTTTGTATTTTTGTTAAAGTACATGAGCCTGGTCTTAAGAATAATGAGCAAGACTCCTCCCTTCAGTAAGAACCAGGAAAATTAAAGTCGTTTCCTTAGTATAAATTTACTTAATCCCTAAAAATATGAGAAAATGGCTGTTCCTCCTGGTTTTGTCCTTACCCCTGATAACAAATGCACAGAGTTTTGCCGACGGCACTAACCTGGTTTATATTGGTTTCGGACTACCCCCCGGTACGGTAATGAGTAATACAAACACGTTTGAACCCAATTTTACCGATTTGAATATTAATAATTACGGAACAGGAGTCTTGAAATATGAACACGGTTTTCATAAGTATTTCGGGCTTGGTCTTAACCTGGAATATTCAGGAGCCTCTATCAGCTATAAATATGGTCCGAATGTCAATTACACATATGTGGTTACAGACAAACGCAGTGTTATCGGAGGTTATGCCCGGTTTAACGGACATTTTCCAATCGGTGATAAATTTGATATACATGGCGGGTTCGGCCTGGGATACCTCTATACACTGGATATTGCGAAAGATAACAACCCCAATAATACCAGCGCCAACAGTCCTACCAACCACAATACCCATGATTTGGAATTTTCTTATCAGATTACGGTCGGAGCCCGGCTTATGGTCAAGAATGGTTTCGGTATTTTTGCTGAATTCGGCTATGCAACTACCCCTGCCCAGCTGGGAGTTGTGCTAAAGTTCTGATTCCCACTGCTTAATATTTGTTGATAAGAATATTTGGGATACCTGCCGGGTAATTGACTATATTTGCACCGCCTAAAAATAGTATCTACTTCATCGTAAAGATATATTGCGGGGTGGAGCAGTTGGTAGCTCGTTGGGCTCATAACCCAAAGGTCGTCAGTTCGAGTCTGGCCCCCGCTACTCATTAAAACAGAAAACCCTTGTAAGCTAAACACTTACAGGGGTTTTTGATTTTCGGGGGACAGTAGAGGGGACAGTTTATGTCGGTTTGACACCTGAAATATGAGAGGACTAATTCATTTCTGGTGACTCCTGCATGCCCTTGTTAACAGGTCAACCAAAACAACTCCTTCCAATTGCCTTGTTTGAAGCTCAATAGCCGCCAGAGTATTGATGATATTTCCGAGGCTTTTGCCTTTAAAATGATACCATTCCCAGCTAATTAGCTTTCCTGAGGTGCTATCCTCCAAATATGCCCCTGTGTAGAAACCAAACCCTAAAGAAAGACCCGGATCAATTTTTTTGGCATGGTCTTCAAGTACGCTTATCTGATGAAGATTAATTCAACTGGCTTTGTATCGATACGGAAAGTGATTATACATAAATAAAGCCCCCGATAAATCGGGGGCTTTATCATATATTAAAATTTCTATTTACTGAATAACAATCTTCTTCACAGAAGGCACTCCGTCCACGCTGAGTTGAAGGGTATAAACGCCTTTGCTTACAGAAGAAGGGACAGGAAGATTCAGATCCTGATCACCCTGTTCGAGTGTCTGATTGAACAAATCTGCAACCATTTTACCCTGAAGATCATACAATTGAATCAATACAGCTGAACGTTTGTTCAGGCTATAAGTCAGGTGAAGATTATCAGTAGCGGGATTAGGAAATACATTCAGGTTAAATGCTTTGGCGGCATTCTCAATCACAGCTGTTGGAGATGGGTAGATAATGGTATTGAACTGAACCATTTTGCAATTACTTTGGCTACCTGATGATACCGGAGCACCGAGTGCTGTTGAATACACATATACATTTCCGCTTGCAGGTGCAGTCCATTTCCAGGACGCTGAACTGGCTGTTGGAATTGCAGCCATATGCTCTACATTGGTAGTAGCACCTGTACCGGTTGCTAAGTTGGTAGCAGCAACTATTTTGCAATTAGCCACGGCTGTTCCGAAAGTTCCTTTGTCAACACCGGCAGTTGTGTTCGTGCTGAGCATTTCCAGGTCAAATCCAAAATAGGGGTATCCTGTAACATTATAAGAAATGGTATAGGTAATGCCGGGCATATAGGTCATTCCTGATCCAAAAGCCGGTACAGAAGAAAAATGAACCACGGGAGTAGCTGAGCCTCCGCTATGACAACCGGTACAATCACCGGGAGTATCTTCCGGGGAATTCGTATACTGTGTCATACCTCCGGATTGTATGAGGCTTGCCGCTCCAAAGCAAAGAATGACTCCTGTTCCAAGCAAAAAGAGTAAAGATGTTTTTTTCATCGGATTGTGGATTTAATTAGTTGTGGTTTACTGGTTTTCTATGTGTGAGTGAGTGGTCTTACGATGCAAAAGGGTAAAACATACCTTGATATAGTAGATGCGTATTGACTTCAAAACGTTGGGTGATTTTAAAAAAAATAATTTTTATTACCTTAATGTCTAACTATCAGACTATTACATCCACAAAACAGATTCCTCTTAACCAGTTTGATACAGGATGAGCGTTTTGTATAAGGATCTTCGTCTAAAGCAACGAGTGTAACATTTATCAGGGAATTAACGTTTAATAAACACTCATTTTCGATTTCCAAGAATGAATTTCTTTTGGATTGCCGTTGGATAGTATTAACGGTAAATTTAGTTTTATGTATCAGCTGCTGATAGTAATACCCCGGTAATAAATACAACTCATTTTTTGATGTATCAAACCTACAAAACCTGTAAGTATTATCTGTTCTTTATCTTGTTGGCAATATCAGGTGGCATTTTTTTCAGCACTTCCCTTCAGGCTCAAAGCCCAACCTATCCTGTTACAATTCAGCATATACCCGGTACAAGCTGTACCAATTGCCCGCACCCGGCATCCGTGCGTAAAACAAACCCTGGAATCCTGGATGGAAACGGTTCTGACGGGCTGAGTTATAACAATACTGCTTGTGGCTTGAATTATACCATAGGTTCTGTTGTTATTGAACAGAGAACAGTGGGTGTTAACCCCACTCCTCCGGCCGGTCAGATACAACCTGCCACGATCAGCATTTCGGGTATCCCTGCCTGTGCCATCATCACCAAGGCTTTTCTGTATGTAGACGAAAGCGGTAACGGCCCGGCTATTACAGCAACACTTCAGAATCCTGCCAGTGCCAGCGCAAACTATCCCATGACTATAATAGGCCAGGATGCCGATAAATGCTGGGGCTCTCTGGGCTATACCGGTACCTACTCCTACCGGGCAGATGTCACAGCCAGCATAAGTGGTAACGGTAATTATCTTGTTTCCGGCTTACCGGTAGTCCCTGCTCCGGGCCCTAATGATGTGGACGGAGCTACACTCATCATTATTTATCAGGACAATGCGGCGACCTATACCGGCACCATGCTCATTGCCGATGGAGCCCATGTGAGTACAGGCTCCAACCTGAGCGATAATATTACAGGTTTTACAACCTGTGCAGCCACTTCTTCTGCAAGCACATTCCTCATCATTGCAGATATGCAAAGGATCGGTGATATGAATGTGAGCTTTAACAGCGCCACTCCTAATTTTACGTATCCTGCAGCATCCCAGAGCTGGTGGGATTGTATGCAGACAACGACCAGTCTTACATCCGGTCAGACCAACTATACCTTAGCTACTGCTGATCCGGGCGATTGTTACAATATAGTGGCCTTTGGTCTTTACTTTCAAAGCACCTGCATTGCATGCAGCAATGGCATTACCGTT
This sequence comes from Bacteroidia bacterium, assembly GCA_044448685.1. Classification (GTDB taxonomy): domain Bacteria; phylum Bacteroidota; class Bacteroidia; order Palsa-965; family Palsa-965; genus Palsa-965. The sequence continues at coordinate 305 of JBIOHC010000039.1, read as the reverse complement.
ACTTCCACCTCTGCTTCCGGCTGTTCAGGAGGAGGCACAGCTACTGCCAATCCCAGCGGAGGAACAGCTCCCTATACCTATTCCTGGTCGGGTACAGCACAGACAACACAAACTGTAACCGGTCTCGGAGCAGGAACCTATACCTGTACGGTAACTGATGCAACCGGTTGCAGAACAGGAACAACAACAGTGACCATTACAGCGAGTGCGCTCAGTCTGTCAACCGTCCAGACAAATGTTTCCTGTAACGGAGGCACCACCGGCAGCGCAACAGTTACTGCCACCGGCACTGCTCCTTATACGTA
>JBIOHC010000038.1:0-42315 GCA_044448685.1 Bacteroidia bacterium | reverse complement strand
CTAACATATGTTTTCCCAGAGAGGAGTTCTTCGCAAATTTTTCTTTTCAAGGCAGGGTCATATTGCGATTTTGGCCCCGGTTTTCCTTTTTTCAATTCCATAAGTTGACTTTTAAGTGTCAACCTATATCAGGACAAGACACCCGAACCGGATCGTAATTTTGCTAAACCGGGCAGTGATTGTCCGCAACGGATCGTTACTATCCTAAACCGGGCAGAGACTCTCCCGAAACGGATTATATGCCTCCTAAACCGGGCAGTGACTGTCACGAACCGGACAGTGTTTAACTCTAACCGGTTAATCACTTTCACGACTGGGATGAAGAATTTGTTTCATTTCCCGATCACGAATCGCTTTGGAAATACAAGTTAGAGACAAGGGGGGAGGAAGTCAATACGTATAAAGACGTAAAAAAACTCAGGCAGAATAAAAATGGCAAAAGGTATCTAAGAGTACGCCGTAACTTAAGGGTTTCCTGTCTTAATGCTTTTATACAAATCATATTTCGAAGTCGGCAAATCCATCTTCTGATATTCCGGCCCAGGGCGCTTATTCATGGAACGGTCTGTTAAGAAGTACTTCATCTTCGGATATTCCCCTGTCAGGCTCAGACTGAAATACCTGGACAGGTATTGCTGCATAGACCAGTTGTTATAGGTTTCGGGGAATGTATTCAGAATAGTGCCGGGAGGCAGGGCTTTGCCTATGATATACGAATCACTTACATCGGGTTCTTCTTCTGAACGTATTTTCCCATACAGGGTTATTGTGTAGCCAAGTGTCAGGGCGAGGAGGCCGGCGGCGCAATAGTTGAGTATACGAACCAGTTTTGGACGGATACGAATACGTTCCATTATCAGCTGCATAGGCTGGACCCCGAAAGAAGCGATACCAATTGCAAATGCCGGAAGGGATGCTAAGGGATAAAACCAGCGCTGCTCACGGGTAATCATCAGAGGGAGAGAGGCACAGAGCCCCAGCAGAATGAACAGGACCCCAATACGGGCCGATGTCTTTTCAAACAGAGGAGCCCTGAAACCGGATGAACGAAGGATAATTAAAAACAAAGCAAGGATACCGGCCGGAACTCCCAAATCAGCTGCCAGCTGAACAACGAGATGGAATCGCCCTAAGCCTGTATCCACATTCATAATGCTGTTCAGCACCCTGTCGTGTACATAAGCGCCAAGGCTGATTCTTGCTTCCGGAATAAGCAGCAGCAAAGCCACCGACAGAATTAAAAGGAAACATAGCCTGGCTGAATGTAAAAGCATTTTTGTGAGGGAGGAAGTGCGGAATATGATCCAATGCAGAAATGGAAATGCAAGGGGGAATAATCCCGGAAAGCCTTTGCAGAGCATGGCAAGCAAGATGGACAGGGCCGCAAACAGGTCATACATTACGTTGCTGTTCTCCTGCCCTTTGAGCAGGAAGTAAAGAGAAAGAAGGGTGAAAACACCAAGGCTGTTTTCTTCGAGATTATTGCGATAGGAATAAAAGCAGACTGGGGTGATGATCCAAAACAAGACAGGTAGCCAGGATAAGCTCTTCCCGGCAGGATGACCGCGGTAGGTCAACCTCCAGCACCCTGAAAGTAGTAAGGCTGAAACCAGGGCACAAAGCAGGGAATAGCCTCTCTCCACATAGATACTGTCGCCAAAAACGCGGTAAAAAAGGGAGAGAATACCGAATGTAAGGGGTGGCTGCTGATGGAAAAAGGGAAGAAAGACTGTCTGACTGAACTGAGGAAACCAGAATGACCCGAAACCCTTCGCTTCATTATGTGCGACAGAGGCATAAAGCACCCCATCGGCAAACATTCCGTCTTTCATCAACTCCGGAAGGAGCAAGGCCAGGATAAAAGCCAGGCAAAAGAGGCGAAAGGGCAGTACAGACACTTGTTTCACAGGTTTATTCCATAATTATTCATAACAACGTGTTACAGGGCTAAATATTTTACTAGCTTTGTTCCCGAAGATATTAAATAAATGAAAATTAAAGTGAACATCCATCATCATCATCTCTTACCCACCCGGTAGGCAGATAGGATTTTGGTGTTACACAACATACACATATAATCCAGGGCTTACCGAACAGGTAGGCCCTTTTTTTTTAATAAAAAAACACATGATACAGAAACTCAAAATTGCAGTGCAAAAATCAGGACGTCTCAATGAAGACTCTCTCCGTATTCTGAAAGAATGTGGAATAGGATTCTCTGACGGAGTGAATAAACTCAAGGCTTCGGCAATGAATTTTCCGTTGGAAGTATTCTTTCTCCGGGATGATGATATCCCTCAATATGTGGAAGACGGTGTTGCCGATATAGGCATTGTTGGAGAGAATGTGATGCTGGAGAAAAACAAGGATGTGAAGGTAGCCGACAGGCTGGGGTTCGGGAAATGCCGTCTGAGTATTGCGGTTCCGAAAAGTAAAAAGTATAAGGATATCACCGATCTGGAAGGCAAACGTATTGCTACTTCCTATCCTTATATCCTGAGCAAATACCTTAAAAAGATGAAGGTGAATGCAGAGATCCATGAAATCAGCGGATCGGTTGAGATTGCTCCGGGCATAGGGCTTGCCGATGCCATTTGCGATCTGGTCAGTTCGGGAAGTACTTTGTTTATGAACGGTCTGAAGGAAACGGAAGTGGTGCTGAAGTCGGAAGCCGTCATGATTGCCAATAAAAACCTGGAGCCCTGGAAGGTGCAGTTGCTTGATAAGCTCCTCTTCCGTTTCAATGCCCTGAAGAAGGCAGGCAATAACAAATATATATTGCTCAATGCCCCGAATGAAAATTTGGATAAGATCACAAAGGTATTGCCCGGTATGCGGAGCCCTACTGTACTTCCCCTTGTTGAAAAAGGATGGAGCTCAGTACATTCCGTTGTGAAAGAAGATGATTTCTGGGAAATAATAGAACAGCTGAAAGCCCTGGGTGCTGAAGGGATTCTTGTTGTGCCGATTGAGAAAATGATTGTATGATACAAAACCGAATAACGATGAACCTGATTCGCAATCCAGATGCTTCCGCTTTGCCTGCTCTCCTGCAGCGTCCCGTTATGGATGCTCCTTCCCTGGAAGAGCAGGTGAAAGGAATTCTATTCCTCGTGAAAAGCAGGGGTGATAAAGCTCTGTTCGAACTGGCGCTCCGGTACGACAAAGCAGAGATCACCTCCCTGCAGGTGGAAGTCGAAGCTTTTGAAGCTGCAGAAAACGCGCTGCCTGATAATCTGAAAGAAGCGATTCGTCTGGCTCAGAAAAACATTGAAAAATTTCACCTTGCCCAAAAAGAACAAACACTGAATGTTGAAACCATGCCGGGCGTTTTCTGCTGGCGTAAAGGCGTAGGGATAGAAAAGGTTGGACTTTATATTCCTGGCGGCAGTGCGCCTCTTTTCTCAACTATTCTCATGCTCGGCATCCCGGCAAGGATTGCGGGGTGTAAAGAAGTAATCCTTTGCACTCCTCCCGGAACTGACGGAGGCGTAAACCCTGCTATTCTCTTCGCCGCTCGTTTGGTAGGCATAAGTAAAGTTTTCAGGGCAGGAGGAGCTCAGGCTATTGCAGCGATGGCGTATGGGACAGAAACAATTCCTGTTGTGAGCAAGATATTCGGGCCCGGTAATCAATATGTAACGTGTGCAAAACAATTGGTTGCACAGGATGGACTGGCAATAGATATGCCTGCCGGCCCATCAGAGCTGGCTGTGATGGCGGATGAAACCTGTGTTCCGGCTTATGTTGCAGCAGATCTTCTTTCTCAGGCTGAACACGGTCCTGACAGTCAGGTTATCCTGGTCTCCGAAAACGAAGATGTGATTAAGGCTGTCATCAAGGAAGTGGAAAAACAGGTACAGACCCTCCCCCGTAAAGCCATCGCTGAAAAAGCCCTGGCCAACAGCAAGGCTTTTCTGGTGAAGGATAAACAGGAAGGAATAAATTTGCTGAATATGTATGCTCCCGAACACCTCATCCTGGCTTGTACCGATGATTTGCTCTGGGCTGAAAAGGTTGTGAATGCCGGGTCAGTATTTTTGGGCAACTTTTCCTGTGAAAGCGCAGGTGATTATGCTTCCGGCACCAATCATACCCTGCCTACAAATGGATATGCACGGGCTTACAGCGGAGTGTCTCTGGATAGTTTTGTAAAGAAGATAACTTTTCAGAAACTGACAGAAGCAGGACTGAAAGGCATTGGGCCGGCAATTGAATTAATGGCGGAAGCGGAAGGATTGGATGCGCATAAGAGGGCAGTGACAATACGAATGAAATAAGGTGAAGAATGACAAGCCTGGTTTAGTTTTATTAGAAAGTCAGTATAATTACAATTGAATGCTAATTTTAAGTTTATGTTCGATCTCGACAAAATCCTTCGCAGCAACATCAAAGCATTAGTTCCCTATTCCTCAGCCCGTGATGAATACAAAGGCAGTGCCGGCATTTTTCTGGATGCGAATGAAAACGCATTCGGCTCTCCGCTCGATACTGATTTTAACCGCTACCCGGACCCTCTGCAGCTCGAACTGAAAGAAAGGCTGAGTCAGATCAAGGGCCTTCCTCCGGAAAATATCTTCCTTGGCAATGGAAGTGATGAAGCCATCGATATACTTTTTCGTGCGGTGTGCGGGCCGGGAGTGGATAAAGTAATTGTTTGTCCGCCTACCTACGGAATGTACGAAGTAGCAGCTCAGATCAATGATGTGGAAGTGGTTAAAGTACCCTTGTTACCCGAGACATTCCAGCTGGATATTCAGGGAATACTCAGAGTTATCGATGATACTGCCAAACTAATTTTTATCTGCTGTCCGAATAACCCCACAGGGAATGGTGTTAAGTGGCATGATGTAAAATCTCTTCTGGAACATTTCAAGGGGCTGGTAGTGGTAGATGAAGCCTATATCAATTTCGCCTCCTACCGCAGTCTTATCCCTGAACTGCTTAACTATCCCAACCTGGTTATCTTGCAGACTCTTTCCAAAGCATGGGGTATGGCCGGCTTGAGGGTTGGGATGGCATTTGCAGGCGCTCCCGTAATTGATGTGCTGAACAAAATCAAAGCCCCTTACAATGTAAATATCGCCTCGCAGCAGCTTGCTCTTGAAGCATTGGAAAATACGGAACAGGTTAACCGGTGGATACAGGTTATTGTTTCAGAGCGGAATAAACTCAGTAAAGCATTGCAAGAGCTGAACTTCGTGCTGAAAGTTTATCCGAGTGAAGCAAATTTTCTGCTGGTGAAGATGAAAGAGCCCCGTAAGGTTTATGACTACCTTGCCGGTAAGCAAATTGTAGTAAGAGACCGTAGCAGGGTGGCCGGATGTGCAGGATGTTTGAGGATTACCGTTGGGACGGAACAGGAGAATGAAAAGCTGATTGAGGTACTGAGGCAGTATATCAATAGTGCGATTTAATTGTCATTCTGAGCGACATTGGGGCCGGAAAGTGTGAAGGCAGACGCGAAGGATCTCCTTGAGAACTGAATGAAATGATGAATGTGTTACGCAAGTAGATTCTTCGGCACTGACAGCGCTTGAATCTGCCACAAGGTGCCTCAGAATGACAAATTAGTTTGTAGCTACTGTAATGTATAATATGAACAATATGAAAAAAGCCTTATTCATCGACCGCGACGGAACCATCATCTGGGAGCCGCCAGGGACATGCCAGATCGACAAGCTTGAACTTCTTGAATTCCTGCCAGGTGTAATCCGAAATCTTTACAGGATCTCACGGGAGATGGATTATGAACTGGTGATGGTTTCGAATCAGGATGGATTAGGCACAGCCGGTTATCCGGAAGCGACATTCAACCTTGTACAAGGAAAGATGATGCGTATCCTCGAAACCGAAGGTATTGTGTTTTCAACAGTTCATATTGACCGGTCTTTTCCGGAGGAGAACAAGCCGACCCGTAAGCCGGGAACAGGTATGCTCGAGAAGTATACAAAAGGTGATTATGACCTGAAACATTCCTTTGTAATCGGTGACAGGCTAACGGATGTTAAACTGGCTGAAAATCTTGGAACGGGTGCTATCTTCATTCGTAACTATGACAAGCCTGACGGATGGGAAAATAAGATAGCCTTGCTGGCCGATACCTGGGATGAGATTTACGAATTTCTGAAACCCAAACGAAGTGTAGTGCATGTACGTAAAACAAAAGAAACGGATATACATATTGAACTGAACCTGGATGGTACGGGTGTTGCCTCAATATCTACCGGTCTGGGATTCTATGATCATATGCTGGAGCAGATAGCCCGGCATGGAATGATTGATTTGAAGATATTGACCAGAGGAGATCTCCATATTGATGAACACCATACCATTGAAGATACTGCTTTGGCTTTGGGAGAGGCTTTTCGCAAAGCGCTGGGCGATAAGCGGGGTATTGAGCGTTACGGATTTTGCCTGCCAATGGATGACTGTCTGGCTCAGGTTGCGCTTGATTTCGGAGGCCGGCCCTGGATAGAATGGAAAGCTGAATTCAAAAGAGAGAAGATTGGTGAAATGCCTACGGAACTGTTTTTTCATTTCTTTAAGTCTTTCAGCGATGCTTCTTTGTGCAACCTGAATATACAAGCCGAAGGAGTGAATGAACATCATAAGATAGAATCGATTTTTAAAGCATTTGCCAAAGCACTGAAGATGGCGGTGAAGAAAGATGGAAGCAATCAGCTGCCGTCAACCAAAGGGGTATTGTAAATAACAACGGATGATAATTGCAATCATAAATTATAATTCGGGAAATATCCGCTCTGTAGCCTTTACTATGGAACGAATAGGGGTGGAATATCTCATTACAGACAATCCGGAGCAGATACGTAATGCCGATAAAGTTATTTTTCCGGGAGTTGGAGAAGCCGGTTCAGCTATGCGTTATTTGAAGGAGCGTAAACTGGATAAGCTGATTGCTTCTTTGAAACAACCTGTATTAGGCATCTGTCTTGGTATGCAGCTGATGTGCAGACATTCGGAAGAGGGGGACACAGGCTCTTTGGGGATCTTTGATCTTTCTGTAAAGCAATTCAGAAAAGATCTGAGTCTCAAAGTACCTCAGATAGGATGGAATACGGTGACAGATTTGGATAGTCCTTTGTTCAAGGGTATAGCTGAGAATGAATACATGTATTTTGTACACGGATATTATGTGGAAGAAGGACCTGGTAAGATTGCTTCAGCCACCTATGGTTTGAAGTATGCTGCAGCATTAAATAAGGATAATTTTTATGCTGTGCAGTTTCACCCGGAAAAGTCGGGTAAGGCAGGAGAACGTTTATTGAAAAACTTTATTTCACTGAAATGATTATAATACCTGCCATAGATATTATTGAAGGCAAGTGCGTCCGTCTTACTCAGGGCGATTATGCACAGAAGAAAATTTACAATGAAAATCCATTGGAAGTTGCATTGCAATTCGAAGGGATTGGGATAAAGCGTCTGCATCTGGTTGATTTGGATGGGGCAAAAAAAGGAAGTGTTGTCAATCAGAAAGTATTGGAGCAGCTGGCTTCTAAAACGAAGCTTGTGATAGATTTCGGAGGGGGAATAAAGACAGATACAGATATTCGGTCTGTTTTCAACGCAGGCGCTTCAATTGCTACAGTAGGAAGCATAGCAGTAAAAAACAAGGATTTGTTTTTGTCCTGGCTGAATACCTACGGATCAGAAAAGCTGTTGCTTGGTGCTGACGTGAAAGAAGAAAAAATCACCATAGGAGGCTGGCTGGAAGGGACAGAATTATCTGTTTTGGATTTTCTGAGAGACTATCAGAAAGTGGGAGTAAAACATGTATTCTGTACGGATGTGGCTAAGGATGGATTACTTGAAGGGCCTGCTACTGAGCTGTATAAAAAAATCATCGCTGAGGTTGAAGGAATAAACCTGATTGCCAGCGGAGGAGTATCGGGCATGAAGGATCTGGATGATTTGCAGAAGGCCGGATGTGCAGGTGTGATTGTAGGCAAGGCGATTTATGAAAACAGAATTTCAATGGATGATTTATCTAAACTTGTCCGGCAATGAGTTTGGCGAAACGCATCATTCCCTGTCTCGATATCCGGGACGGCCGTACCGTGAAGGGGATCAATTTTGAAAATATACGCGATGCGGGCGATCCTGTGGAGCTTGCCATACGCTATATGGAAGAAGGGGCAGATGAACTGGTCTTCCTGGATATCAGTGCCACGAATGAAAAGCGTAAGACGTTGGCAGAACTGGTAAGGCGTATAGCATCCCATATTAATATACCTTTTACCGTAGGGGGAGGGATAAGTTCGTTGGAAGATGTTTCCATCCTGCTCGATTCCGGAGCCGATAAGATTTCAGTGAACACAGCAGCATTCAGACGCCCGGAACTGATTCAGGAGCTGGCTTCACGTTTTGGAAGTCAGTGTGTGGTATTGGCTATTGATGCGCGTAAAGAAGAAGGACAATGGTTTGTTTATCTGAATGGTGGAAGAATCAGGACAGAGATAAAGGCATTAGACTGGGCTATTCAAGCCACCATGCTGGGCGCAGGTGAAATCCTGCTCACTTCCATGAACCAGGACGGAACCAAGGCAGGTTTCGCACTTGACATTACAGAGGAGATTTCCACAGCAGTGAATGTCCCTGTCATTGCGAGCGGAGGTGCTGGCACACTGCAGCATTTTGCCGATGTGTTCAAGGCAGGTAAGGCTGACGCCGCTTTAGCTGCCAGTGTGTTTCATTTTAAAGAAATAGCTATGCCTGATTTAAAGCTGTTTTTGAAAAATGAAGGGATTGAAATAAGAATTTAATACTTAATTGCCATGACACCAGATTTCACTAAATCACCTGAAGGTCTAATTCCTGTGATAATTCAGGATTTCACAACTGCTGTGGTATTGATGCTCGGGTATATGAATGCAGAAGCACTGAAAAAGACCGAGAAGGAAAAGCGTGTTACTTTTTACAGCCGCAGTAAAAAACGATTGTGGACCAAGGGTGAAGAAAGCGGTAATTTTTTGAATGTCATCGAAATAAAATCCGATTGCGATAACGATACCTTACTTATCCGGGTCAAGCCTGCAGGTCCGGTTTGCCATACCGGTGCAGATACCTGTTTTCAGGAAAAGAATATGTCAGGTGATTTTCTTCGTCAATTGGAACAGATTATTCTGGATCGTAAGAATAATCCATCCGATAAGTCCTACACCAGCTCCCTTTTTGCAAAAGGCATTAACAAGGTGGCTCAGAAAGTTGGGGAAGAAGCTGTGGAGCTGGTCATTGAAGCAAAAGATAATAATGCAGATCTTTTTATGAATGAAGCAGCTGACTTAATATATCATTATCTGATTCTGCTTGTGGCCAAAGGATTCTCATTGGATGAGATTGTGGCTGTTTTGAAAGAAAGGCATTTGAAGAAGTAGTTGGTATTTAGTAGTGTTTTAGTTGTCATTCTGAGGCAGCTAGGGGTTGTATAGAGGGTGAGCAGTGCCGAAGAATCTATTTGCGTTTGTTATTCATCCTTCTGTGCTTCCTCTTATAGATTCTTCGCGTCTGCCTCTCACAAAACTGCCCCCAGGGTCGCTCAGAATGACAAGTTTCACTATGGCGTCTTGACAATTAAGAAGCTTGCTGACAATTAATGACCCTTATACAATGTCGTTATTGTGACAATTATCACAATATAATATCGTATTTTTAAATGATGCGTTGTAATTATATCGCAATTAGTACTTTTAGCAAAATTAATACCTTTGTCTTTGGCATTTCTCACGGAAAGCCCGATCTTTATAAAGATTCAACAAGCCCAACAATGGAAACAGCAGAACTGGAAAAGAATTTTGATGCCAAGCTGGAAAGAAATGAAAGCATAGAGCCGAAGGACTGGATGCCTGAAATTTACCGCAAGCATGTCATCCGTCAGGTGAGCCAGCATGCACATTCTGAAATAGTGGGTATGCTGCCCGAAGGCAACTGGATTACACGTGCCCCGAGCCTTAGAAGGAAAATGGTGCTGCTTGCCAAGGTGCAGGATGAAGGTGGTCACGGACTCTATTTATACAGCGCTGCTGAAACCCTGGGTATAAGCCGGGAAGAACTGATTGATCAGCTCCTGACAGGGAAAGCGAAATACTCCAGCATTTTCAACTATCCTACCCTTACCTGGGCCGATATAGGCGCTATAGGCTGGCTGGTAGATGGTGCTGCCATTATGAATCAGGTGATGTTGCAACGTACTTCCTATGGTCCTTATGCAAGAGCTATGGTGCGTATCTGTAAGGAAGAAAGCTTTCATCAGCGCCAGGGATATGAAATCATGACAGTACTTGCAAAGGGAAGTCCTGAACAAAAAGCCATGGCGCAGGATGCCATGAACCGCTGGTGGTGGCCTTCACTGATGATGTTCGGACCCCCGGATGAGAAATCTCCCAATACAGCCAATGCCATTAAATGGAAAATAAAACGCGAAAGCAATGATCAGCTTCGTCAGAAATTCGTGAACCAGACCAAGCCACAGGCTGATATTATCGGACTCACCATTCCTGACAAGGATCTGAAATGGAATGAGGCCAAACAAGGCTGGGATTTCGGTACACCCGACTGGGATGAGTTTTACAATGTAATAGCCGGCAACGGTCCCTGCAACAAAGACCGGCTCGATGCCCGTATCAATGCACATGAAAATGGAGCATGGGTGAGGGAAGCGGCTCAGGCTTTTGCCGACAAGAAAAAGGAGCTTGAAGAATTTAAGATTTGAGATTTAGGATTTATGATTTAAAAAGAACAGACTCTTTAAAAATCAGAAAACCTAAATCTCAAATCTTAAATCCTAAATCATAAATATATAGTTGTATGAAGACAAAAGACAATCAAGGCATTCTTTGGGAAGTATTTGTTCAGTCAAAACCCGGCCAGCCACACCGGCATTGCGGAAGTGTGCATGCACATGATAAGGAACTGGCATTGCAAAATGCACGCGATGTGTATACCCGCCGTAATGAGGGGACCAATCTCTGGGTTATTCCTTCCCAATTCATCGTTTCCTCTTCCCCGGAAGATATTGGCCCTTTCTTTGAACCGGCCAATGATAAGATCTACCGTCACCCAACGTTTTATTCGATCCCGGAAGGGGTCACCCATATGTAAACCATGAACAGCAACGAAGCTCATTTCAATTATATTCTCCGCCTGGCTGATACCAATCTCATCCTGGGCCATCGCCTTTCTGAATGGTGCGGACATGCTCCCTACCTGGAAGAAGATATTGCCATGGCGAATATCGCGCTGGACATGATAGGACAAGCCAATGCATTGTACGTACATGCAGGAAAGCTGGAAGGAAAAGGCAGGACAGAAGATGACCTGGCCTATTTACGCAATGAACGCGAGTATTTCAACAGCCTTCTTTCTGAACAGAAAAACACAGATTTCGCATATACGATCATACGACAGTTTTTATCGGATGTATTCGATTTTCATCTGTTTAAAAAACTTGAATCATCGAGTGATGCTACATTGGCGGCACTGGCTGTCAAAGGAGGAAAGGAAGTTAACTATCATCTTCGTCATACCACAGCCTGGATGGAACGGCTAGGTGATGGAACATCAGAGAGTCATATTCGTTTGCAAAACGCTCTGAATGCTTTATGGGGTTATACAGCTGATATGTTCACTATGAATGAAGGGGACCGTTTGATGATGAAGGAAGGCATTGCTGCCGACACATCCTCTATACAACCTTTGTGGTTGGCTACAGTAAAGGATGTATGCAAAAAAGCCAAACTCGAAATACCTGAAAAGGCCTGGCAGCATAGCGGTAGCAGGGAAGGAAAACATACCGAACAACTCGGGTTTCTGCTTGCCGAAATGCAGTATCTTCACCGTACCTACCCGGCCGTACAATGGTGATGGCATAATTTAATTGTTTTTGAATTCATGCAGGAAGCTCATACATATACCGATCAGGAGATCTTCCGACTCCTGGCTTCCATTCCGGATCCTGAAATTCCTGTTATTACGATAGAAGACTTAGGTATACTGCGCTCTGTCCATCAGCAGGGGCAGGAAGTTCTTATTACAATCACTCCAACATATTCCGGATGCCCTGCCATGAAACTGATAGAACAGGATATACTGGCCATTCTTCAAAAAGAAGGAATAACAGGAGGCAGGGTAGAGCTTGTATATGCTCCGGCATGGACGACAGACTGGATTTCGGAAGAAGCAAAAGAAAAGCTCAGGGTATATGGCATTGCACCTCCGGAGAACGCATCGGCTGATAAAAGTCTGCTGACCGGTAAACCCAAACATCTGGCTTGTCCGCGGTGTAAATCCGAAAATGTGGAGATGATCAGCCAGTTCGGATCAACAGCCTGTAAAGCATTATACAAATGCCTCGATTGCAAGGAGCCATTTGATTATTTTAAGTGTATTTAAGAAACAACTATGGCCTCCATTCAATCAGAAACAATTGGAAATGTCAGAAAACTGACCTTAAACCGTCCCGATAAATTCAACAGCTTTAACCGGGAAATGGCTTTGTTACTCCAGAAGGAGCTGGATGCTGCAGAAGCTGATAAAAGTATCCGTGCTATCCTCCTTACCGGTGAAGGCAAAGCTTTTTGTGCCGGTCAGGATCTGGGTGAGGCTGTGGATTCAAGCGGTCCGGGTATTGAACGTATTGTAAGAGAGCATTACAATCCTATTATCACGCGCCTACGGACAATTGAAAAACCGGTGATATGTGCGGTCAATGGTGTAGCTGCCGGTGCCGGAGCCAATATTGCCCTGGCCTGTGATGTGGTTGTTGCTGCTACATCAGCATCATTTATACAAGCGTTCAGTAAAATTGGTCTTATACCCGACAGCGGAGGAACCTTCTTTCTGCCACGCCTCATCGGTTTGGGCAGAGCATCGGCGGTGATGATGCTTGGTGATAAGGTCTCTGCATCGGAAGCCATGCACATGGGAATGATTTATAAGGAAGTGGAAGATACCCAGCTCCTTGAAACTTCCTTAAAGCTGGCCACAGTCTTAGCTGCTATGCCGACGAAAAGTATTGGTCTCACCAAACGCCTTCTCAATCAAAGCATGGCATCCGATCTGGCCGGACAACTGGATGCAGAACGGAATATGCAGGTGGAGTCAGCCAATTCAAATGATTACAAGGAAGGCGTGCAAGCTTTTCTTGAAAAAAGGAAACCTGTATTTAAAGGAGAATAAGATACCGTGCTAAACAAAGACTCAATTATTGGCGTAATCGGTTCCGGAGCTATGGGCTCAGGAATTGCTCAGGTGGCAGCGACAGCCGGACACCGAGTTCATTTGTTTGACTCTAATTCCGGCGCACTCACGCTGGCTGAAAAAGGCCTGAAGACCTCACTGGCGAAACTTGTTGAAAAGCAAAAACTAAGCAGTGCCGAAGCAGATGGGATTCAATCACGTATACATTTCGAGCCGGATATGAGCTGTTTCAGACATTGCGCATTGGTCATTGAAGCCATTATTGAGAATCTGGATGTCAAGAAAAAATTATTTATGCAACTGGAAGGGATTGTGCATGCAGATGCTATCCTGGCCAGCAATACTTCCTCCCTTTCTATTGCTTCCATTGGAGCAGCATGCAGAGATGCCAGACGTGTTATTGGAATTCATTTTTTCAATCCGGCAACACTTATGCCACTCGTTGAAATTATTCCTGCCATCACATCATCAGCAGCCATAGCACTGGAAAGCAAAAGTCTGATTGATACCTGGGGAAAGGTTACCGTGATGGTAAAAGATACTCCGGGTTTTATTGTAAACCGGGTAGCGCGTTCATTTTACGGGGAAAGCATACGTATTTATGAAGAAGGCATTGCCAGTAAGGCTACGATAGACTGGGCCCTGAAAACCTATGGAGGTTTCCGTATGGGACCTTTTGAGTTAATGGATTTTATCGGGAACGACATCAATTACAAGGTGACTGAATCGGTCTGGGAACAGTTTTTTTATGAACCCCGATTCAAACCTTCCCTGACTCAAAAGAGGCTTTTTGAAGCCGGTTTGTATGGACGCAAAACGGGAAGAGGGTATTATGATTATGCCGAAGGAGTTGTGCAACCACAGCCTGAAAAGGATGAAAGTAAGGGGGCAATGATCTTTAACCGGGTCATTGCCATGCTCATCAATGAAGCTGCTGATGCACTTTATCTGCAGGTGGCAAGCAGGGAAGATATTGACCTGGCCATGACGAAGGGAGTGAATTATCCCAAAGGCTTATTGAAATGGGCCGATGAATTGGGAACAGATTATGTACTGCATATTCTGGAGCAATTGCATCAGGAATATCAGGAAGAAAGATACAGACCTTGTATACTGTTGAAAACAATGGGGCGTACTAAAAGAAAATTCTATGAGTGAAGATATTGAGGTAACTGAATGTGCCCGTTACTATGAAAGCCCTGTTGGTTTGCTCGAGCTAAAAGCATCTGAAACGGGGTTGCGTTCCTTGCTCTTTAAATTTGAACGGGATCCACTGCTCATAACCGATACGACTTCTGAAATTCTTCAGCAGTGCGTTGCGGAACTCGACACGTATTTCGCAGGGAAGCTGACTTCTTTTAAAGTGCCACTGGAAATGCAGGGAACAGATTTTCAGCTTGTAGTCTGGAAAGAATTGCTTTTTATCCCTTTCGGACAAACCATATCTTATCTGCAACTGGCCAAACGGGTTGGTGATTTGCATTCCACGCGTGCCGTAGGTAATGCCAACGGTAAAAACCCTTTATCTATCATCGTTCCCTGTCACCGTGTGATTGGCTCCAACGGAAAGCTTGTCGGGTATGGGGGGGGGATGGATAATAAGCGCTGGCTCCTGGAGTTTGAGCGCAACCTCACAACCAGGGATTTGTTCAACAGTATGCTTTCAGACCCAACACATGGAGAATAAGGAAAAGGCTGTTCGCATACAGCAAAAGATGTACTCGAAAGACTGGTTCAGCCAATGGCTGGGTATTGAATGCCTTGATTGCGGACCCGGATACTGCAAGCTGAAAATGACGATACGCAAAGAAATGTTGAACGGATTTGGTATTGCCCATGGAGGTATCACCTATTCATTGGCCGACAGCGCTCTTGCTTTTGCTTCCAATTCGCATGGACGAATGGCTGTATCGGTTGAAACAAATATATCCCATACCGAATCATTGCAGGAGGGAGAAGTTATTATTGCCGAGGCAGAAGAGCTGAGTCTGTCAAATAAAATCGGAGTATATCAAATCAAGGTACGCCGTCAGGACAAACGGATTGTTGCCATCTTCAAAGGCACCGTATACCGCACTGCCAAGGAATGGTTTCCGAACCCGGATGCGGACCCCTTAAAGAATTAATAAACTGAATCTTATGCACACTGCTTATTTGGTTGATGGTATCCGAACCCCTGTCGGAAATTTCGGAGGAACACTTTCTGTTGTAAGGGCCGATGACCTGGCAGCTCTGGTACTCAAAGAACTGATGAAGCGTAATCCGGGTGTGGATAGTGCTGCTATAGGAGAAGTTATCCTGGGTTGTGCCAACCAGGCCGGTGAAGACAACCGGAATGTAGCACGTATGGCATTACTGCTGGCCGGAATACCTTACTCGGTTCCCGGAGAAACAGTAAACCGTTTATGCGCTTCGGGTCTGTCGGCTGCAATGGCTGCGGTCCGTACATTGCAATGCGGAGATGCCGATATCATGGTTGCCGGCGGGGTGGAGAATATGACACGTGGCCCGTGGGTTATTTCCAAAACATCTTCTGCTTTCGGAAGAGATGCGCAGATGTATGATTCCAGCTTCGGGTGGAGGTTTATCAATCCCAGGATGAAAGCAATGTACGGCGTGGACGGAATGGGAGAGACAGCGGAGAACCTTGCTATCAGAGACAAGATTTCAAGAGACGATCAGGATCAGTTTGCATTCCATTCACAGATGAAAGCTGCTGCGGCGCAAAAAAACGGCAGACTGGCAAAGGAAATCATCGGAGTTGAAATATCACAGCGCAAAGGCGATGCCTTATTGTTCGACAAGGATGAGTTTATCAAACCAAGCACCTCTATTGAGATTCTTTCCAAACTGAAAGCATCTTTCCGTGCCGATGGAACAGTTACAGCCGGAAATTCATCCGGTCTGAATGACGGAGCAGCGGCCTTACTGTTCGCTTCTGAGGACGGTCTAAAAAAATATAATCTCACCCCCAAAGCACGTATCGTCAGCTGCGGTATGGTTGGCGTGGAACCCCGTATCATGGGCATAGGGCCTGTGGAAGCAAGTAACAAAGCCCTGGCCAAGGCAGGTTTGAAGATGAGTGATATGGATATCATAGAGCTCAACGAAGCATTTTCAGCTCAGAGCCTTGCCTGTATCCGCGCATGGAAGCTGGATGATAACGACCCCCGTATCAACCCAAACGGAGGAGCCATTGCGATCGGCCACCCCCTCGGAATGAGCGGAGCCCGTATTCTGAATGCTGCAGCTATCGAACTGCATGAGCAGAATAAGAAATATGCCCTCGTTACGCTGTGTATAGGGCTCGGTCAGGGTTATGCCGTTATCATTGAACGTGTTTAACCGAAAATCGCATGGCCAATATTTTTGAATTCGACGGATTCCGCCCGGTTGTTCATCCCAGCGCATTCGTACACCCCAATGCCACCGTTACCGGCAATGTAATCATAGGTGAGAAGGTTTATATTGGCCCAGGTGCTGCCATCCGTGGAGACTGCGGTCAAATCATTATCGAAAACGGCTGCAATGTGCAGGAGAACTGCACTATCCATATGTTTCCCGGATTAACTGTTCTGCTTAAGGAAGGTGCTCATATAGGGCATGGAGCGATCATACACGGGGGACAGATCGGAAAGAATGTGCTGGTAGGAATGAATGCCGTTATTATGGATCATGTGCAAATAGGTGATAACAGTATTATCGGGTCCCTTTGTTTTGTGCCTGAAGGAATGGTCATCCCCGAAAGAAAGCTTGTTGTAGGCAGTCCTGCCAAAATAGTCAAAGATGTAACGGATGAAATGATTGCCTGGAAAACAAAGGGAACAGCATTATACCAGGGGCTTCCTGCTCAGTGCAGGGAGAGCCTCCGGCCCTGTGAGCCGCTTACGGAAATTGAAGAAGGCAGACCGGTGCAGGGGAAGAAGTATGAGAGTTGGAAAAAAAGTAGTCAGTAGTCAGTCTCCTACCTACCGCACCCCTTGCAATTCTTCTTCCGTATATACTCCACAATATATTCCTTCTGGGTATCCACTCCTTTAATAACATCATTAATATTTCTGGGGATAATCTGATCGGGGATAACACCCCTTCCTTTGGGGTGGTTGGGATCTACAGCAAGTACATAACGGAATAAAGGGATCTTAACCCGAATACCGGTATGGGGCAGGGTGAGCATAGTGATGAGTCCGCTGTTATCACCGCTGTAATCACCTCCGCTTTCTTCGCCTATGAATAAGGCTTTTTTGTTGTATTGGGCAATGGCGGAAAATTCGGCAGTAGTGGAAAAACTGCCTCCGTTAATGAGCACAAATACCTGTCCGCGGAAAGGATGATACTGAGGATACAGTCGTTTCGTGTCACCCCCATAACGGAAGAGATTTTTTCCTGTATTATCTTTTTTGATCAGATGCCGAAGCATACGGCAAACCATGCGGTTACTGCAATAGGGAAGGAAGGTGAATCTTTTGTCAGATGCCACTTCTATCCTCTGATAATATTGGAAAGTTGTGTCGCAGAGATAGGAATACAAATACCATCCGAAATCATCATCTCCTCCTTCATTATTTCTAAGGTCTATAACCAGATCATTGGCCCCTTGTTCATTTAAAGCATTGAAGCTGTGGCGGAGGAAGGACTTATAACGTTGTCCTCTTTTGTGTATGTCTTTCTTATCGAAGGAGTGAATGGTGAGTATTCCGATTTTATCTTTCGTAAGTTCAAAATTCAAGGGTGGAGGAAGGAGGTACATATCCGCATGACTTTTGTTGTGCCTGGAAGGCGGTCTTTTCTTTGGAGAAGCGGAAAATGTATTAATTGTTTCTTTTTCCCCACCCGGAGCTCTCCATTTTAAATGAAAGGAATCAGGCCGCCCGATGAGTTCTGCATAATGGGTGGCAAAATCCGTTTCCATGATATGGTATTTGAGGGCCGCTGAATATCCGTCTCCTGGAATGTGACAGAGCATCTTCTGCAGCACTTCCTGAGCAGAAATGTTGTTTATTTCAAGCAGCTCGGACCCGGGTTCAATGCCTTGTCCTTTGGCTCTGGGGCCTATAATATAGATTCTTTCTTTCAGAATCGTAATAGGAAAAGGGAAAAACAACGCATCGGAAGATTCAAAGGTTTGGATGTATGTTCTGGAAGGGAAGCAGGAACTATGTCCGCATCCTATTCCGGCTACCAGTGCAGTGACGGCTTTATAAAATCCGGTTTCACTTTCCCCATCTTTAAATGCCAGCCTCAGGCTGTCATAATTTTTGCGAAAAAAGACGGAGTCATGAAAAGTAGATAAACCGGGATGAGCTTCCAGAAGCGCATTCTTTAATAAGGAAAAATCGGACTGAAGGTCGGATAACTTGAATTTGACTTCAAACTGATTGACCGGCAGGGTAGGTTGCTGAGCCAAGGAGTTATGCAGGATCAGTACGGAAAAAAGTATCCACAGCCAGCTGGTTCTCATCTTGAAGCAATGGATATAAAGGTACGGAATAAAGAAACAGTTCAGGGCAGAAAGCTCTTCAGCCAACGTACGGCTTCTTCTTCTTTGCTGAACATACGGGTAGGGACTTTGGGTTTGTTAAAAGCTATGTAAAAATTAACAACCAGTTTCATGGCAGTAGAGTCGACCAGTATTGCATCAGCAAGGCGGTATTTGGAATAGCCTTCGGTAGCGCCAAAAGCCCGGGCTTCGGGAGAGGAAACAGGATTGGTTCGTGCATCGGCAAGGGCACAGTATGGTTTACCATCGGCCAGCTTTAATCCGGCGTTGTAAATCTCAGTCACATCGGCAATATCCATATCCACTTCAGGCAGAATCCGGATAAAGAGTATGCCTTCCCGAAAGAGCAGATCTGCCGTACGAATTCTTACTTCACTGATAACCGATTTCGGATCCATAACTATATTTACAGGATACCGTAAATATAGTTAAAAAGTGATATTTACAAAATTCAATATAAACAGCAGAAAAATCTCAGTCCTGCAGTAGCTCCACAAGTACAAGTTCGAACTCCACAAACAGGGATTCCCCTTCTTTTAGACTCTTGCTTTTACTGATCTTGGTATAATACCCTGCTTTTTCTGCCCGTAGTGAATACGTGCCTTTTCGGACAGAGCGGAAAGAGAACAAGCCTTCCTTGTCAGATTTGACGACAACTCCTGTCTCCACCAGTGTAATACTGGCAGCACTGAGGAGTGATTTACGGGCAGCATCATTTCCTCTGGTCTTCACAATCCCTTTGATTTTAACACCGGCATCTCCCGGGTTTTCAGTGCATCTTTTCTCAAGATAGGAGGTGTAAAAATCGGGAAATTTCTTTTTCAGGGAATCCACAAGCGGATCAAGATAATCAGTGCACAGGTTCAGAGCATCCTTGAAAAGCTGGCTGAAACAAACAGTAAGTTGTTGTTTGCGGAGGATGGCCGCTTTCGGACTGTCGAGCTTGGGCATATAGTTCTGAAGTAGGAGCTCCCAGGCCTTCAGTGCAGAGGCATTAACTCCGTATACGGCAAGGCGTGGGCCCAGGAGCTGTACCAGTTCAAAATGAAACTGTAGCTTGAGTTTCAGTTCTTCATCAGACAGGGACAGGAACACTTCTTTTGAAAATTCCAATTGAGATTTCAATTCCCTGTTCTCCGTATCCCGGGCAAATGCCAGTGCCAGTGCAGTCTGGGTTCGGCTGAAAGCATAAATGGAATCACGGGATGAGCCTGAGGCTATACATTGTATGCCGGCAATAAGCTGTCCGATAGAGTTAATTCCAGCCACCAGAGAGGGTTCTTTTTCGACGACAGCTTTGTGGTTTTGACAAAGTTTTTGAACAGCACAGAACATGTTTAACCAGTTCGATTGACTTTGGGTCATATAATCTGAATATAATTCGTGTTTGGAATAAAAATCATACGCACAAAGAGAATACAAAAATATCAGACCTCATAAATACAGACTCAAATCAGGTATTTATACGTAGTTTTCAGAAGCAAAAACTAAGTGTTTTACAGTATGCCTTAACCTTTGATTTACGCTGAGTTAAAAATATTTATATTTGATACCCCAAAAGGAAAACTATGCCAAGCCTTACAAAAGATAAAACCAACATGACTATTCTGAATAATTATGCTCTCGGAAAATGGATAGCCGGTGAAGGAGAAGGGCAACCGCTTTATAATGCAATCAACGGAGATATTGTAGCCATGGCATCGAGCAAGGGTCTCGATTTTGGAGCTATGTGTGAATATGCCCGCAAAACAGGTGGCACCAAGCTGCGTAAGCTGACTTTTCATGAACGGGGACGGATGCTGAAAGCCCTGGCTTTGTATCTGATGGAAAAGAAAGAGCTTTTTTATCAGATCAGCTGGGCAACAGGTGCCACACGTACCGACAGCTGGGTGGATATTGAAGGGGGTATTGGCAACTTATTCGCCTATGCCAGCCTCAGGCGTACATTTCCGGATGAACCGTACTGCGTGGAAGGGGATATGGCCAAGCTCTCAAAGGGAGGAAGCTTTATCGGTCAGCACATCTGTGTACCCAAGGAAGGAGTAGCGATACATATCAATGCATTTAACTTCCCTGTTTGGGGAATGCTTGAAAAGGTTGCTGTCAACTGGCTCGCAGGAGTTCCGGCAATCGTGAAACCTGCCACCGTCACTTCTTTTCTGACCGAGGCTGTAGCCCGTGAAATAATTGCTTCCGGAATTCTTCCTGAAGGTGCTTTACAACTTATCTGTGGCTCTGCCAGTGGTATATTGGACTATGTTAGCAGCCAGGATGTAGTCACTTTTACAGGTTCTGCCAGCACCGGAAAAATGCTGAAGGCTCATCCCCGCCTGCTTGAGGAAGCTGTACCATTCAATATGGAAGCGGATTCACTGAACTGCTGTATTCTGGGTTCGGATGTGCATCCCGGATCAACGGAGTTCGATATTTTCATCAAGGAAGTGCAACGTGAAATGACCACAAAGGCCGGACAGAAATGTACTGCCATTCGTCGTATCATAGTTCCTGAAAACAAAGTGGAAGATGTGCAGATTGCACTGGGCAAAAGACTTGCCAGTACGCTGATAGGCGACCCTCAGGTGGAAGGAGTCAGGATGGGAGCCCTTGCCGGAAAAGCACAACTTAAAGAAGTTCATGAAAAGGTAATGCAGCTGGGCAAGACACAAAAGCTTGTATTCGGCGATCTGAATAATTTTAATGTAACAGGAGCGGATAAGCACAAAGGAGCATTCATGTCTCCCATGCTTTTTGTGAATGAAAATCCGTTCAAATTCACAGATGTACATAATCTGGAAGCCTTTGGGCCTGTCAGTACCATTATGCCTTATAAGTCAATCGACGAAGCCATTGAACTCTCGAAGATGGGTAAGGGATCGCTCGTGAGCTCTATCATTACAGCCGATGACCGTATTGCCCGTCAGTATGTACTTGGGGCTGCATCCATGCATGGACGAATACTTGTTCTGAATGCAGACTGTGCCAAGGAAAGCACCGGCCATGGATCGCCTATGCCATTGCTTGTACACGGTGGACCGGGTCGTGCCGGTGGAGGGGAAGAGATGGGAGGACGCAGAGGGGTGTTCCATTATCTACAGCGTACAGCCATTCAGGGATCTCCAACTACCCTGACTCATATTACAAAACAGTATCAGTATGGGGCTAAATATGAACAGCATGAGGCACATCCTTTCCGGCGTTATTTTGAGGAACTGGAAATAGGAGAGACCCTGATTACTGCCAAACATACTGTAAGTGAGTCGGATATAGTCAATTTTGCAAATGTGAGCGGAGATAATTTTTATGCCCATATGGATGCCACGTCTCTGGAAGGTACCATTTTTACCGGCAGGGTTGCGCATGGTTATTTTGTGCTCAGCAAGGCAGCCGGTTTGTTTGTAGATGCACGCAAAGGACCGGTATTGCTCAATTATGGTCTGGAAGAATGCAGGTTTACCAAACCTGTTTACCCGGGCAGCACGATTGGTGTGCGTTTTACCTGCAAGGAGAAAATTGACCAGGAGAAAAAGACACCGGAAGATATTGCCAAAGGAATTGTAAAATGGCTGGTTGATGTATATGATGAAACAGGAGAAACAGTGGCTATTGCCACCATTCTGACCATGGTTAAGAAGAAAAATCAGGATTAAGGGTTAAACTGTCCTTTTATTCTTTTAACTGACTCATCCTGAGTTATGTAATTGTTAATATCCGGCTTCTTCAGGACACATTCTGACATTTGGGGCCCCAACCTGGTATAACTTCATCAGGTTTTTTTCAACAGTCATAGTCACCTGAGATACAGTTGTCTAAAACATAGCCTGTTGATAAAAAAATCGTTAACTTTGTTCTTCCTAATAGGAACCTATGTACGACTCACTGAAACGCTTTGAACTGAAATTCGCACACCTCAAGAAATTGGGGTTCCGGATTAATGGCTTGGTCATGATTGACCCTAAGCGTAAATCACATGCTATTGATGTGAGCCGTCCGCTGATTTTTGACAGCCGCCTGATCCCTAAAAAATTCGAAGGTCTTCCCATCAAATGCAAAATTTATGGAGAGCTTCCTGTTGAATTTAATGTGGACAGAGAGAAGAAAGAATATGTATGGGCTCCGGAGCGTTTCGAGAAATATGTGGATCGTTGTGCCACTGAAATCAAGAAGACCCTGAATAATCCGGCCATGAACAGAAACGAAATGCTTTCAGCGCTTTGTTTCGGAAATTTCGAAGAGCATAAAGTAAAATATATGCAGCTTATCCAGCAAGGTAAGTTTGCTGCTTACAGGGAGAATTAATTCCTGCACAGCACACAATTTATAATCCTGACGGCATCGTCAGGATTTTTTTTTAAAATCTTATAGTACATTTGAATTCTAAAACCATCATCATGTCGGATTCCGGAAATGTAATCACCCATCATTCAAAAGGTATAGCCACCATTATTTTTTATCACCCTCAAAGCAATTCTCTTCCGGGCGACCTGCTGCGGAAATTTGCACAAGAGATAGAGCACGCCGGGAAGGACGAGACTGTTAAAGTTATTGTTATACGCAGCAAGGGTGTGAAGGCATTTTGTGCAGGAGCTTCTTTTGATGAATTGATCTCAATTCAGACCATCGAGGAGGGTAAACGTTTCTTTTCCGGATTTGCCCATGTCATCAATGCGATACGCCTTGCACCCAAATTTGTACTGGTAGGCGTGCAGGGTAAGGCTGTTGGGGGAGGGGTTGGTATTGCATGTGCCGGTGATTATACCATTGCCACAGAAGAAGCATCCGTCAAACTCAGCGAACTTGCCGTCGGCATTGGACCTTTTGTGGTTGGCCCGGCGGTGGAAAGAAAGATAGGCACATCCGCATTCTGCCAGCTCACGATCGATGCCACAGAATGGGAAACAGCACAATGGGCACGTGAAAAAGGAATGTATATGGAAGTCTGTTCCGATATTCCTGAAATGGAGAATACACTCCAGACTTTGGCCGAAAAGCTGGCAGCATCAAACCCCGAAGCAATGCGTATGCTTAAAAAGGTGATGTGGAAAGGCACCGATCACTGGGATACCCTGCTTATTGAACGTGCCGAAATGAGTGGTACGCTCGTGCTTTCAGATTTTACAAGAAAGGCGATAAGCAAGTTTAAGGAGAAAGCTAAATAATGGTGTAAGTAATATACCTCGACTCCGCTCGGCATGACATAATTTATGCCACTTCGAGCGAAGTCGAGAAGTGTTTAATTTTCAGTTGGCAGCAAAGCATACTTTTTGCCGTATTCCAGCATCTGCTCAACAAAATCTACAGGGTATTCAACCTTTACATCGGTTATTTTATTGCCTTGCATAACCGTTACCAGCTTTGGTTGTATGAAACCCATATAAGGAGCCAGATGCAGTGTGGCATAACGGGCAATGACCTCTTTATGTAATTCAGGGTTTACTTTTACGCCGTAGTTCTCGACAAGGTCATGTCCGGCCTTGTAATCCCCTTCCGATTTAATGCGTTGTATTTCCCTGAGCAGGTCGCCGAACAAGATACGCAGCTTTGAATAATCGGTGACAACGTAAAAGGTTTTGGAATTTTTTTTCTTCTCTTCAATTATATTTTCATTTTTCCCTTTCTCATACACCCAGGCGGCAATGAGCTGACGGTTTCGCATATGTGCTTCTTCCAGGTTCTTTCCGGCAGCCAGGCGGCTTAGTTGTATCATAAGGCCTTTGGTGATATATTCATCATAAGCCGCTTTGCCATAATCCAGGCTTGGCATGACGCCTATTTCAACCAGTTTGGGATCGAGCAGATAATAGAGGGCAACCAGGTCAGCACGGGCTTCTTCCAATGTGCTGGCATAATTCTGCAGAGTTACATAGGGTTGTTCAACGCCATCATTGATTCGTCCGGAGGCATGACCGATCACCTCGTGCATATCGGTATGCAGTTTGTCGGCCAGCGGAGCGTATTTCTTCACCCGTTCTTTTATTTCATCCGAGTAGTAAAACTCATCTGCCACACCAGGTCCGGAAGCGTTGTCATAGGCTTCCACGATATTGCCGAGGTTGACAGATTTGGAACCATGCTGTTCACGTATCCATTCATTATTCGGGAGGTTGATGCCGATAGGCGTTGAAGGGGCATTGTCGCCGCCTTCCACGACTACAGTGATCACTTTGGCAGAGATTCCTTTTACATCTTTCTTTTTGTGTTCGGGTTTAAGAGGACTGTGGTCTTCAAACCACTGTGCATTATCGCCAATAGCTTTGATACGTTTGCTGGCTTCCATATCCTTGATGGATACACAGGATTCGAAGGTGGCTTTATAACCGAGCGGATCGGCATAGACTTCAATAAATCCGTTTACTACATCGATTGTCGAATTGATATCCTTCACCCAGGCGATGTTGTATTCATCAAAATCTTTCAAATCTCCGGTTTTATAAAACTTAATCAGTTTCACCAACGCATCTTTCTGCTCAGGGTTTTCAGCAATAGCAGAGGCTTTGTCGAGCCAGTAAACCATTTTCTCAATTGCTGCCGAATACATTCCTCCTACTTTCCATTTTTTCTCCACGAGCTTTCCGTTTTCCTTTACCACTTTCGAGTTCAGGCCTGTCATAACGGGTGTTTTGGAGTTTTTATCGATCTGTGCTGCGTAGAATGCCCGTACTTCTTCCTGTGTTACACCTTCATAAAAGTTAACTGCGGAGGATTTGACCATGTCTTTGGAAGGATCCAGATCCACCTTTTTGGGTGCTATGGCCGGGTCGAACAGAATGGGTGTAAGACGGGCTGTAAAAGCATCTGCATTTTCTCCTTTATGCAATGGCAATAATGCCGGGGCTGTCTGTTTTATAAGAGAAGCAAAATATTCCTTGCTGAACTCAGGCATAAATTTGTCGCTCGAATAATGGTGATGAATGCCGCTTGAGAACCAGACACGCTTGGCATAAACCATGAATTTTTTATAGTCCTCCGTATTTTTATCCCCTTTGTAATTGCTTACAATTGCTTCCAGGGTTTTACGTACTGTGAGGTTGTACTTGTAATTCTGGTCCCAGAAAATATCCCTTCCGCATAGCGCAGCTTCATAGAGATAGTAAAGCATTTCTTTTTGCTTTAAAGCAAGGGCTTCAAAACCCGGAATCTGATAGCGCAGAATACGGAGGTCGGCAAACTGATCTGCCTGATATTTAAAATCCACAGGAGGTGCTGTTTTTTGCTGGGCATTGCCGGAACCAGACAGTAGTACTCCGGATAGTGTCAAAAGGATTAAGCTCTTCATCTTTTTAATATTAATTTGGTGCAAGATTAAGATTTTATTTGTTTGCATTCCGGCATCCTAATAAGAATAAAGTATTGATTATTTTATTATTTAAGAATAATATATCAAGTATGTTATGATGCTTGGAATAATAAGGCAATATTTGTAAATTTACCTATATATAATTCTGATACTCAATTAATGTCCTCGTCCACAGCAGCAAAACCAATTGGTAAAGTCCATTCATCTATGCCTGAAGAGCTGTTAATAAAAGCATTTGAACTGATGTGCACAGCCCGGGCCATGTCAGCGCTGTATGAAGAAAAAAGGGATGTGACGGCAAAATATGTACATGCTACCTCCAAGGGGCATGAAGCGATTCAACTGGCGTTGGGTTTACAGCTGAAAGCGCAGGATTTTCTATCCGTTTATTATCGTGACGACAGTGTCTTACTCGGTATGGGATTGAAGCCATATGACCTGATGCTCCAGCTCCTTGCCAAACGGGAGGATCCGTTTTCAGGAGGAAGAACCTATTACTGTCACCCCAGTCTGAGAAGGGATGATATGCCTAAAATACCGATGCAGAGTTCTGCAACAGGTATGCAGGCCATACCGGCTACAGGTATGGCACTTGGAATTCAGTACCGTGAACGT
Organism: Bacteroidia bacterium; assembly: GCA_044448685.1. GTDB lineage: Bacteria > Bacteroidota > Bacteroidia > Palsa-965 > Palsa-965 > Palsa-965. Next base: position 15,688 of record JBIOHC010000038.1, on the reverse strand, counting down.
ACCGGACTGGATGATGCGGAGAACCCGGAGAAACCTGTTGTTGTTTGTTCTCTGGGCGATGCATCGGTTACCGAAGGAGAAGTGGCGGAAGCTTTTCAGATGGCTGTGCTGCGCAAACTGCCAATCCTCTATCTGGTTCAGGATAACGAGTGGGATATCTCAGCCCATGCCCGTGAAACGAGGGCTCAGGATGCAGCTGAATATGCACGGGGTTTTAAGGGCATGGAGGTGCGGAGTATCAACGGCAGCGATTTTATACGTTCTTATGAAACTGTTCGTGATATGCTGGCACTTATCCGCAAGGAGAGGCGCCCTGTATTGATCCATGCCAGAGTCCCTTTACTCAATCATCATACATCAGGAGTACGAAAAGAATGGTACCGGGATGATTTGGAAGAGGCTTCGAAACGGGATCCATTTCCACACTTGCGTAACCAGCTTATTGCGGCCGGTATTCCCATTTCCCGTTTGAATGAAATTGAGAAGAAAGCTGCTGTCAGTGTAGAAGAGCAATACCGGCAGGCTTTGCAGGCAGAAGATCCCCGGCCTGAAGATCTTTATCTTCATGATTATGCTCCGACTCCTGTGACAGAAGAAAAAGGAATGCGTTCACCGGCAGGAAAGGAAAGCACCGTTATGGTCGACTCTGCCTTGTTTGCCATACGTGAACTCATGGCCAAACATCCGGAATGTCTGCTCTATGGTCAGGATGTAGGAGCCAGACTGGGAGGGGTGTTCCGGGAGGCTGCAACACTCGCCCAGCAGTTTGGGGATAACCGTGTGTTCAACACACCCATTATGGAAGCTTTTATCATAGGCTCTACGGTGGGTATGAGTGCGGTGGGTCTGAAGCCAATCGTAGAAGTTCAGTTTGCAGATTATATATGGCCTGGTCTGAATCAGTTGTTTACAGAAGTGAGCCGGAGCTGTTACCTCAGTAATGGGAAGTGGCCTGTGAGTTGCATCATACGTGTGCCTATAGGCGCTTATGGAAGCGGAGGCCCTTATCATTCTTCCAGTGTGGAGAGTGTGGTGGCCAATATCAGAGGAGTTAAAATAGCTTATCCATCTACAGGAGCCGATCTGAAAGGACTTATGAAGGCCGCCTATTATGATCCGAATCCGGTTGTCATCTTCGAACACAAAGGATTATACTGGAGCAAGATCAAAGGGACGGAAGAAGCAAAGACGATAGAGCCGGATGAAGACTATATCATACCTTTCGGAAAAGCACGTTTGGTACAGGAAGCCGAAGCGGGTCAGGAACAAAGTACGCTGACAGTCATCACGTATGGAATGGGTGTATACTGGGCCAGGAATGCAGCTAAGGAATTTCCGGGCCGCATAGAAATTCTTGATTTGCGTACACTCAACCCCCTTGATGAAGAGGCCATTCTTCAAACCGTTAGGAAACACAGCCGGTGCCTTGTGCTTACGGAAGAGTCAGCCAACAACAGTTTTGCTCAGGCACTGGCCGGCAGGATTTCTGAAAAATGCTTTTCCATACTGGATGCACCGGTACGGGTACTGGGTGCCAAAGAGCTTCCTGCCATACCTCTTAATTCAACGCTGGAGGCAACCATGCTTCCCAATGCTGACAAGGTCGGAACCGTGATGAAGGAAATACTCGGATTCTGATTAAATCATTCCGGAATTGAAATACTTCTTTTCCATTCTTATCAGCACATACTCCCTACATCTGTATGGGCAGCAGGCTGATACCACCCTGGAGATTCCGGAGCATGGTTATTTTTCCTACCGTTATGAAAATGATGTTTTCACCAGCACCGATTACTATTATACCCAGGGAGTAAAGGCGACGCTGGTATTGCCTGTTCTCAAACAATCTCCTCTTCATATTCTCCTGGCTTCCCTGCCCCGGTCCACAAACGAATCCAACGGTGTTTTTCTGCAGCAGGATTGTTATACACCCACCAATCTGGCAGCAGACAGTTTACTGAATCATGACAGGCCCTATGCCGGGGCCATCTTTGCAGGGGAATTCAGGGTATCCAATGATAAGCTGAGGTACCGCAGGATCACTTCCGGAATTGACCTGGGAATGCTCGGGCGCTGTGCGATGTGTGAAGAAGAACAGAAAGCCATTCACCGGGCATTGGTTGATCAGCAACCCCTGGGATGGGGATTTCAAATTCGTCCTGATGTATTGTTCAATTACAGTCTGGGTTTTGATCAGGGTATATGGGTCAGTCATGTGGTAGAATTTATACTGCAAGGTAAAATGGAGGCAGGCACGTATAAGGATAATCTGAGTGGAGGCGGGCTGTTTCGGGTTGGTTTGATGAAAGCCTATTTCAACCCGTTGGGTTTATCGCGTGGGAGGAATGAGAGGGAGTTTTATGCATTCTTACAGGGCAGCGCAAGCTTCGTAGCGTATAATGCATTGCTCCAGGGAGGGTTGATAGACCGGGATAACCCCTATGTGATTCAGGCATCGGGTGTGATGCGTATGGTTTATAAGTTTAGCGCCGGATACACCATATCTATAAAAAAGTTCAGTTTCACGTATTCTCAAACCTATCTGAGCCCTGAATTTGAAGGAGGCTTAAATCATGCCTGGGGAAGTATTACGCTGCAATACAGATTCTGAAACAGGCTACAGGACCATCAGCAAATCCAGATAGGCTTTGAGCCTTTCTTTATTCCGGGAAGCAAAATGCTGGTATTGCGCATTGAAATCGACATGGTACTGGCTTAGCATTACATAACAGTCGAGGTACCCGGCCTGCTGCATTTTACGGGCGAAGAGAAATTTATCAGCCTGGGTTTTTTTGAGCATATATTCCCAAGCATATACTTCGGCATAACGTGTTTGTGTCAGTTCATTCTTCCCGACAATAATACCATCCTTGTCACAGAATTTTTCTATCAGGGAAAATCCGTTGATATATTCCATCCAGTCGCGGTCACCTTTTTCATTCAGAGGCTGGTCGCCCATCTGATTCGGAAAAACAATACGCTCTGTCCAGTGCCGGTCAAAAGACCGGTGCTGGGCTTTTGCCACTTGTCCGAGTTTCAGGAAGAGGCTTGCTTCCGGATATAGGATAAGCGCTTCAATAGCTTCTTTTCGTGCTTCTTCATAGGCTTCCATTTGTAACAGTGCATCAACAAGATATTTTCGGGGTTCCTGGAGCAGGGGTTTTCTTTTTACGGCATCCCGGAAAGAAGCAGTGGCAGAAACATATTCACGATTGCTGAAATAGGCATCTCCTAAATAAAGCCTGGCCTGGTAATAGGAGGTATCATACTGGAGGGCCTGATGATAGTGTATGATGGCATCGGCATAATTTTGTTTTTTAAAACAGTTTTGACCTTGTCTGAATTCAAGTACAGCCAGGTTATTCTCCGATGAGTCGGTTGTGACAGGATCAAGCATAAACATCCTCAGGAGCATGGAAGGGATTTCTGCATCAGGACACTTCAGTGTGGCAGATCTCCAGGTATTGGTACAGCTCAGAAGATAGTATCTGGAGGGTCTTACCGTTTCCAGCTTGGACAGGAAGATGCGGCTCAGGCTGTCTCTCTTCCTCTCTTCCGGTCCGGCATCAGGAGGAAGTTTTTTGTAAAGAGAAGAGATATCATCTTTCCTGGCCTTGCTGTAATAATTGAACAGTTGTATTTCCGACATAAAATTCCAGAGTGAAGCATCGTGTTCATATTTTTTACAAAGCACGGTAAGCATCTTTTCTGCCGCATCATAATTCATAGCAAGGTAAGCGGAATGAGCTTTGCGAAGCTTGCGGCTGTCTCTGTTACTCAGCTGGGCATCAGCACTTATGACCGAGCTGCAATAAAGCATCAGGAGGAGTAAAGAGAAGTGACGAACGGTCATGCAGAGGTGCGGTCGGTTAGCTTAAAGTTAATGCAATTTTTTAACTTTACCAAGTATGTCCAGCCGGTATTTACGCTTCATCTATTCCTTTCTGCTGCTGCTTCTGTTGAGCTGTTCTCTGCATGCTCAGCAGGAAATTACTATTCAGGGCAGGGTAACCGAACAGGGTACAAATGATGGAATGCCATATGTGAATGTATATTTCAATGGAACCTTATCAGGTACAACGACTGATTTTGACGGTAACTACACACTTAAGGCGGCTGCCTGGCAAGACTCGCTGACAGCCCGGTATCTGGGTTATAAACTAAAAAGGAAAAAGGTCAGGAATACTGATAAGTTACAGATCATCGATTTTCAGCTGATAAAAGATTCCAGGCTCCTTGAAGGAGTTGTAATACATCCCGGAATCAATCCGGCAATACGTATTGTACAGAATGCAGTCGATGCCAAGAGTAAATATGACAAGACAGGTTTCGGGCAGATACGTTATAAAAGTTATACGAAGACAGAGGCCGATATAGATAAAATGACAAAGAAGATCCGCAAATGGAAACTTTTTGCGCCTTTGGTCAATATGTATGACAGTATGGATGTAATGGCCGGTGAAAGCAAGGCTAATCTGCCAGTATATTTCAGCGAAGTGGTATCGGATATCTATTATCAAAAAACGCCCCGGAAGAAAAGGGAAAATGTAAAAGCCGTACGTATCAATTTCGTGGGTAAGAAAGACGGGAGTGCTGCCTCACAACTTACCGGTTCGGATTTCGACAATTATAATTTTTACAGTGAGAATGTGGAGGTGCTTAAAAAGCCCTTTATCTCTCCTTTTGCCGATAATGCCATGACTTTTTATCATTATTATCTTGTCGACAGTGAGCTGATCGGGAAATTCTATTGTTATAAGATTAATGTAGTGCCAAAAATTCTCCATGATGCGGCATTCAAAGGTTATGTATGGATTACAGATTCCACCTGGGCTGTTAAACAGATCGATCTGGAGATTCCGAAAGAAGCCAATTTTGATCTTGTGGAGCGGGTGCATGTGCAGCAGGAGCTTGTTCCGACAGAAGCCGGACCCTGGATGCCGGCAAAGACCAGGATACTGATCGACTATATTGACCTGACCGATCATTTTGTAAGTCTGGTATTGAAAGTGTATCAGAGCAGTTCAGATTTCAATTTCACCGATCCCAAGCCTCCTGAGTTTTTTGAAAAGCTGACTAACTTCGCCGAAGATGCCTTGCTGAAAAATCAAAGCTATTGGGATAGCTTACGTCCGGAGCGCCTTAGCGGACTGGAGGAAATGAACTACCGGGTGATCGATACGGTCCGGCATATTCCCTTTATCAAGCATGGGGTCAATGTGCTTTACTTCCTTGCCCTCGGTTATGTAACAGCTGGTCCTGTTGATTTCGGCCATTATATAAACCTCTATTCAAACAATTCCTATGAAGGCGACCGCTACCGGGTCGGTATCCGGACCAATGACAAAGTGAGCAAATCATGGATACTGAGCGGGTATGGGGCCTATGGCACAAAGGATAAAGGGTTCAAATACAATGCGCAGGTGGAGCATATCATTGCCCGTTTCCCATGGACCAAGGCGGGTGCCGAATACAGGGATGATGTTGAAAGAGTAGGAAGCACCTTCAATTATGCCGGGGGGCAGAGCGTCAACATGAGCAACAATATATTGTACAATACCACCTATGGAAGCGGTGATCTGCGTCAGTTTGTCCGGAAAAATGAAGCCCGGACCTGGTATGAAAGGGAACTGAAAAGAGGGATTATGCAACGCATCACATTTCAGAATATCCGGACCTTTCCCTTGTTTCCATTCACATTCGGGACAGACCCCTGGAGCATTTTTCAGCAAAAAAACTATTCCATAACCGAATTGGTATTCGATACCCATATTTCCATGGGTGAACTGTTTATTCAGAACGGTAATCAGCGTATGCAGGTTGGTGCATCCAAGAAACCTATCATCGATTTTAATTATACGATGGGTATCAAAGGTCTTTTCGGAAGCGATTTTGAATACAATAAAGTATCGCTGGGAGCTACCCAACGGGTCAAGTGGGGTATTCTGGGTGTATCCACCTATAATATCCAGGTCGGGAAAGTGTTCTCTGCAGTGCCTTATACCCTGCTTCAGATACACAGAGGTAATGAAACCCCTTTCTTTGCAACTACTTCATTCAATACGATGAACTATTACGAATTTGTAAGTGATCAGTTTGCCGAAGTCCACCTGCAGCATTATTTCATGGGCCTTCTTTTTAACCGTATCCCGCTTATCAAAAGGCTTAATCTGCGTGAGGTAATAAGCTGTAATGCAGCGTATGGCTTTCTGAGCGACGACAATAAGAATTTCAATATCAATAATAATTTCAGCCAGCTTAATAAAATGCCTTATCTCGAAGCCGGCGCCGGTGTGACTAATATTTTCGATTTATTCCGTATCGATTTTATTTACCGTTGTACGTATACCGATCAGGCGTATATGGACAACTATCATGCACGTAACCCCGGTACGTCCATAAAAAAATGGGCTGTTAAGGTGGGGGTTAATTTTATGCTTTAACCACCAGCTCTTCCTCCAGCACCTTTTCGATCTCCGGAAGGGAATCATAGAGGGCTTCAAATGAATCCACGACAAAATAGGTTTCCTGAAAAATATCAGTACGAAAGGTTGTTCGCATGATAGTTCTGACATCATAGGGTAGATGTGTGGGTTTGCTGCTAAGCGAATATGCAGTTTCACCGGCTGATGAAATGATTCCGGCACCGTACACTTTTTTCTCAGCGCCTTCCTTCATCAGACCGAATTCAATGGTGAACCAGTAAATCCGACCCAGTAATTCAATGGCTATAGCATCATCAGCATGCTCCAGTGCCAGTTCGGCCATCCCTTTGAAAAAGTTTGTATAGGCTTTGTTGCTGAGTAAGGGAACATGTCCGAAAACGTCATGAAACATATCCGGCTCTTCGAGGTAATCGAGCTGATTCATTTTACGCAGCCAGGTGGTGGCCGGAAAATGTTTAAGGTCCAGCGTCTGAAAAAATTCCTTCTGAGGAATGATGCATGGTACAACTTCCATTGACCAGCCGGTGAGAGGATCCAGGATTTCATCAATTTCCCGGAAGTCAGGTATTTTATCCGGGCTGAATGCTACCGCTTTCAGGGCTTGTAAAAAATGAGAGGAAGCGTGAGCTTCCAGGTTTTTCATCTGTCGTTCGAACAGTGTCTTCCAGACAAGGCGATCCTCATCCGTGTAATTTTTGTATTCCTGTTTCATTGCTTTCATGGTTTTGTGTTTTTTGATGCGGTTTGGGAATAAAAAAAATCCCGGTCCTTTCGGAACCGGGATTGTTAAAGTCTTTTTGTGTAGGTCAGCAGAAAGAGCAATAAACACCTGTTCCGTAGGAAGTCTGCGGATAATAATAATAGGCGGTGTGTAAGATGTTTCTGTTCATTTTTATTCCTACCGGAGGAACAAATATACTACAATCAGGGAAATTCACATTAACTGCACGTAAATCCTGCAGAAATTTTAATTTTGCACCTTACTAGTGATCCAACTATGGCCAGATTTCATACTCTTCAGGTTTCTGATGTGAGACGGGAAACGTCTGATTGCGTGTCTATTGCATTTGAAATACCCGCGTCCTTACAAGCTGAATACACCTATATACAAGGACAGTACCTGACACTTAAACTCCTTGCCGGAGGGGAAGAGCTGCGCAGATCATATTCCTTATGCAGCAGTCCGCTTACTGATACCGAACTGAGAATTGCCGTCAAAAAAGTGAAGAATGGAAAAGGGTCATGCTGGCTGAATGATAATCTGAAAAAGGGTGATAAGGTGGAAGTAATGACCCCAATGGGCAATTTCCATACTCCCCTGTCAGCAGAAAACACCCGGAATTATGTCCTCTTTGCCGGAGGAAGCGGGATCACCCCCATGTTTTCCATTATTAAAACCATTTTAAAGGCTGAACCGAAAAGTACATTATGCCTTTTTTATGGCAACAGAAGTTCAGATTCGGGTATTTTCAAGAAGGAGCTGGATGCCCTGGCATCTGCAAATCAGGCACGTTTCAAGGCTTTCCATATTCTGGAAGAAGGTGGGGAGGAAGAGTTGTATAAAGGGGTTTTGAGTAAGGAAAAAGTCAGACAATTGATTTTAAAGCATGTTGACAATAAGGCAGATAACGAATATTTCATCTGTGGCCCAGGGCCAATGATGGAGAATGTAAAACAGGTTCTTCAGGATCTCAGAACAGATGAAAAAAAGGTGCATATAGAGTATTTTACGGCTGTTCTGGAGGCTGTGAAAAAGGCCGAGGCGGGGCAGGGAGGGACTGGGAAGCTGCTGAGCAAGGTAACGGTGATAATGGATGGGCAACGTACAGATTTCGAGCTTTCATCGGAAGGAAAGGTTATTCTGGATGCTGCACTTGACAAAGGAGTGGATGTTCCCTATGCCTGTAAAGGGGCAGTATGCTGCACGTGCAGGGCTAAATTGCTGGAAGGAAAGGTGAAAATGGATAATAATTATGCTTTGACAGACCATGAGGTGAAGGAAGGTTTTATACTGACCTGCCAGAGTCATCCCCTCACTGAAAAGGTGGTTGTGGATTATGATGTATGAGTCTTAAAACTAAAGCATTATATTTGCTGTTCGGACATTGAGAAAGAAAAAATGGAGCAACTGACAGAGGAGCTGGTTACCATGGCTGAAATTACGGAATACCTGCCGCAGCAGGCTCCTATGATTATGGTCGACAGGGTATTCCTGTGCGAAGGCAAGGGTATTACGACTGGTCTTACAGTAAGGCCTGATAATATCTTTGTACATAATGGCGTCCTTACAGAACCCGGGATCATTGAGAATATGGCACAGTCTGCCAATGTGAAAAGAGAATATGAAATTAAGAAGCTGGATGCAGCACCCGCGATTGGATTTCTGGGTTGTGTTACCAACTTGAAAATATATTTCACCCCACCGGTAGGTTCAGAACTCGTCACTGAACTTAAAGCAATTAAGGAAGTGATGCAGATAACTCTGGTCAAGGCAATGACGCATTGCAGGGGAGAACTGGTAGCGGAATGTGAAATGAAGGTATTGCTCCGTAAAGAGTAAAATTAATTACCCTCCGTATTTTTTGAAGGATCCAATGCTCCGGTGGTTTTAATGCCGGAATCAATCAGGCGTATATCCTTGCCGGAATCCTTTATCACCTTATCCAATTCGATCAGATTAGCGAGTGCCACCTGGGAATAGTTCTGTGAAGCAAGGCCGAAGTTACCGGCTCTGGTTTGCCAGAGTTTCTTGATAAGGTCTATATTCCCGTCGCATGTATTGATCACATCCAGAGCCCGTGCCACATTTCCGGCTCCGGCATGATATACATGCAGGATGAGGAGCCTGTACCATAGTTCGGAAGGGTCATAGGCAATACCCCTGTCTTCCAGCATTTTATTGGTATAGGGAATACAGATGGTGCGTATGAGTTTAGCTGCTGCCCAGGCACTGCGGTCAAAATCCTTGCGTTCATCGATATTTTTATTCACTTGTAGCCCCATGTTTTTAGCTACCGCCCTCATGAGCTGGAAAGAGCCGGTGGCGCCGCAATAGGATCGTCCTGAACACTTGCCGGGGCTTTCGATAAGCAGGATAGCCTGGGCATAAAATGGGTCTGTATTTTCATTTTCAAAAATCCGGATACCCTTGTCAATGCTTGACATGACTCCTGTGACATTGTAAAAATCATTTTTTCCGGAACTGAAAAAGATAGGCTCGCCATCCGGAATGAGGTAGGTAGTACGTAAGGCGCTGCGCAGGGAGTCTTTCCTGAAATCACTCAGGCGGTTGTATTCTTTAACAGTCAGTTTCTTCAGGATCAGGCGGTTGGATGCCAGGTTCATAATCCCGCTATCCGGGCTCATTTTGATAATCGTTCTCCAGAATCGGACTTGTGACATCGTGTCCAGGCCATAGGAATAAATACGGTTGTCCTGAATAAAGTAACGGCAGCTTTGGTCTATATCGCGCACCTCTATTTTCCCTTGTTGGACATTATCCTGGGCAAAAAGTGTCTGGAACAAGCCAGAGAAGAAGAAAATACAGAAGTAAACGATAGTTTTTGAAGTCATGAAAGATAAAGATAAGGATTCCGGAATGGAAGAAAAAAGGGATGCTGGAGAACTTGTTAACCTATATACGTTAATTACCGGGAAGAGTTACCTTTGCCGGAGCATGAAAAACAGTCTGGTCCTGGGTGATTTTTACCGTATAGAAGAAACAGAACATATTTCGGATGCCAAGCTGCATGTACGTGTCAGCCTGAATCCGGATCATCCTGTATATAAAGGACACTTCCCCAATGTGCCTATAGCCCCCGGTGTTTGTCTTATTCAGATGATCAAGGAAGTACTGATCCTGACGCGTAAACAGAATCTGCTGCTTGATGAAGGGGACAATATACGTTTCCTGGCTATTGTGAATCCTTACCTAACACCGGAAGTCCGCATAGAATATGACTTTACTTTGTCCGATACAGCTCCCGAACTTGTGACGGCACTCATACGCTGGGATGGGGTCAGTTACCTGAAGTTTAAAGGCCGGTTCCGGATTCAGGATTAATTAATACCCTTTTTACATTCCTTGGTTTTTTATCATATTTTTATCCTGTTAAAAGAGACGATGAATTTTTCATTATCTCTTTCACATACCAACACTTTAATTGATCCTTATGTTAAATTACCAGAAGGCCGGACAGGGTCGCAGAAAGATTATATTCATACATAGTAATTCCCAGTCTCTTGAATCCTGGAGCGAATTGATGAAGATTCATATACTGAACCTGAATTTCAAACTTATTGCCATTGATTTGCCGGGACATGGCGACTCCTTCAAGAGTTCTGACGCACAAAAAGATTATACACTGAAAGGACTTGCCGGGCATTTAAAAGAGTGTCTTACCGGGTTCGAAGAAGAAGAATATATCCTTGTGGCAAGTTCTCTTGGTTCCAATCTGGTCGGTGAACTGGGGGCGGAACTAAAGCCTTGTAAAGGAGTTGTACTTCTTGCTCCAAGTGCCATCGGATATAATCTGAAGGTTGAAAATATCATCAAACCCAATCCAAATGTATCGGCCTTGTTTATGCTCCAGCCGGCCTTTGAACAGATTGAATTATTTGTGAATGATTCCGGGTATAACCTGACAGAGTCATTAAAAGATCTGATAAGGGATTCTTTCCGGAAAACAGATCCGAATTTCAGAGCCGTATTGGGTGAGTCAATCGGCAAACAGGAATATTCCGATGAGCTTACACTGCTCGAGAAAAGCGGCATTCCCATGGCTGTCTTTTTCGGACGTGAAGATAAGTTCTGTTTTACCGATTATCTGGACAAGGTTCCATTTCCCAAATGGAGGAATAAGACACACCTGATAGAGCAAAGCGGTCATTTTCCACAGCTCGATCAGCCCCTGGCGCTTTCAAAACTCATTAAGGAGTTTGCGGAAGACTGTTTCGTCGCGCAATAACCCCCTTTTGTCTCAGTTTAACTTTGGATGTGAACTGCTCTGAACCCTGCCGGCAATTTACATACCTGTTATTTATGTAGTATTCCTTTGGTGGGTAAGGAAAATGAAATACTTTTGAATCCCGTAAATGAGGTTTTTTTAAATGACCCTGTTCGGCCCGAATATCCACGTTGTAACCTTGAACACTGTGAATAATCCGATTAAACAATTCGTTTTCCTTATCTGTGGCCTGGTGATTCTGGGAATCTCAGCTGTCATGAGCAGATTGAGAGTAAGAAAGGCAGATGAGTCAGTTGAACGGATGAAGGAAGCGCTTTACCAGGCCTGGTACAGCTGAGGTTCTGTACTAATCTTCAACAGCCCTTACCGTTTCTTCTCCGAATATTTTTTAATGTATTCCTGCCACTTCTGTGTCTTATAGGAATTATCCCCATAAAAAAGCAATACAGGTTCCAGTGTCTCAGGTGATATATAAAAAGGAAGGGTGTCAATGATTTCCTGTTTTTCATCCAGGATGAGGAGGGTAGGCAGACTAAGGGTCCGGTGACTGAGTTCCATAACCAGGTCATGAAAAGGAGTTCCGTTGCTTCCTGAATTGGTATAGGTCTTGCCTGCGAAATGCAGGGTGTCTTTCGTCTCCGCATTCAGATCAACCAGATAGAAGTGTTTGCTCAGGTATTCCTTTAGTTTCGGGTCGCTGAAGGTAGTCTTGTTCATGACCTTGCAACCGTTGCACCAGTTGGTATAGATATCAACGATGAATTTGCGGGGTGCTTTCCCGTTGAGCTTCTGGGCTTCGGTAAGGGTGTACCATTTCGTATTGTCCTTAGCCTTTGTGGTATCATAGAAAGCTTTCTGAAAATGGGTTTTGAATTCTTCAAAAGCCGTAGTCCTGAAAATATTTTCGACGGTGTAAACGAGGATAGGTTCTATCTGGCGGTTGTCCAGATAACCGGAAGTATTGAGCTGGAACTGGAAATTATTACCTACAAAAATGGTAGACGGGTAGGTGAGTTTATTGCCGAGAAATTTCAGGGCAAGCTGATGGGTGGAGCGTGGGGCTTTGCTGGGGTTGAAGAATTTTTCACCGTTATATACAATTGTATCCTGTCCTTCGGCATTGAATTTGACCGGATAAAACCAGGTATTGATATAGCTGGCGAGGTTTGCATCGGCATAGGTGGTACGCATCATTTGTTTGCACCAACCGCACCAATCGGTATATATATCAATGATAAAGGGTTTGGGCTGTTTCTTGTTCAGCTCCTGAGCCTCTGCAAACGAATACCATTTCACCAGCCCCTGTTCTTCAACAGTAGGGCTATGCTCCTGGGCTTTTACCAGACAGGAGGACGAGAAAAGCAGGAGGAATACCAGTTTACGCATGTTACCCAAAGGTATTAAAAGGAATTTATTCATCATAAATTCTCCAGCATACGGATTACTTCCGGGCGTTTGCGGGAGGATACGGGGATGTTTGTTCCGTCGTTCATTATAATGTATCCACCGTCTGTCTTGATAAATTCCTTTATAAAACGGGTATTCACCAGGTGGCTGTGATGGACACGGTAAAAACCCTGATCGGAAAGCAGCTCTTCGAAATCTTTTAAGGTACGGGTAACCAGCATTTTCTTTCCCCCGTTGAAATGAAATTCTGTGTAATTCACATTCGATTCGCAGCGAAGGATATCGGCAATATTCACCACATGTATCTTGTCCTGTGAATGCAGAGCCAGCTTTTCCTGTTTACGGGTTCCATTCAGGCTTTCTTTCAGCAGACTCAGGTGTTGGCGGTTATCGGGTGAAAGGGCTGAAAGTTTTTTAACGGCTGCTTTCAGTTCATCTGTATCAACAGGTTTGAGGAGGTAATCAAGGGCTGAAAAGCGGAATGCCCGTATAGCATGGGCATCGGATGCGGTAGTAAAGATGATATGAAAGTGAATGTCCTGCAGGATATCAAGCAGATCGAATCCGCTTCCATCGGGCATTTGAATATCCAGAAAAACGACATCCGGTTTGAGTTTCTGAATCAGTCTGACACCTTCCACCACAGAAGCAGCTTCTCCGGCCAGTTCTATTTCAGGGCAGCATTCCAGGATATCCTTTTTAAGTGATTTCCGGGCTTGTTCAATATCGTCTATGATGACAGCTTTGTACATGGGTTCTGACAAAACTTAACGCAGCACTGTAAATTTGCCGGAAGCAAGCAGGGCATCATGTGTTCTGACCTGGTAAAAATACATCCCGGGTTGCATCAGGCCTTCCTGGATACTTAGGAGGGTGCGATCCGGATCCAGTGCCAGAGATGTGATAAGCCGGCCGCTGATATCATATATTTCCAGAACACTCTGCTCACGTGTTCCCAGTTCATAGCTGAACTGCATCTGACCCCTGTTAGGGTTGGGGTATACATTTATCTTTGCATGCACAGGAGCCTGATTGGGTGCATCCATCACAAGTGTACTGTCCTGTCCTACAAAAATATCATCGATATAGTAGAAGGATTCCCTCCAGTCCACACTCAGATTGGGTGTAGCATGCATGTATTTAATGTGGGAAAGAGAATCGGAAACAAAATTACCCAAGATCATGAATTTCTCTCCTCCCGAGGCAATAAACCTTCCTTTCACCATCATCCAGTTGGCGGTATCGGTAAGCGGATTCAGTACAGGATTATTATGCACCTGAGGGCTGTTCATCAGTGTATGATCCAGTACAGGTTGCTGTGTGGTAAACTTTGCCCCAAAATCACTGCAGGCATACATGGCATTATTGCTGAGGTTTACATAAAAGGAAACAAAATACCATTTGCCCGCACGTAAAGTATCTGTAAGGGGTACATAGATATAGTCTCTTACATTCTTTGTATAGGCAAAAGAGTCGAGATAAATGGTAGCGAGGCCAGCATAGGCAGGGCCGGAGCGTGACCACTGGAATCCCCATTCATTATACGGCTGACCGATGGTGCCGGGACCTGCACAATATCCGTTGAAATACTGAACGTTAAGGCCATACCATTTAGCGACATAACCCTGGAATTCATTAAAACCATGATCACACTGCAGGGTGTCATCAAATCCGGGGTTGGGAACCAGATTCAGCTGTGCTTTCAGTCCTGAGCTGCACAACAGTCCTGTGATGAGTATATAGATGAGTTTTTTCAAGGCCCTAAAGGTAGTAATTATTGAGAATACAAAACCCCCGTTCATGGAAAGTCCCGGTGAAGGGTCCGGCCATAAACGGGGGTTAATACTAAGAGTGAGAACAAAACCTTACTCCTTCACAAAGAACTTATGCATGCTTCCCCCCTGATAGTTGAGGCGGAGCAGATAGGTTCCGGGAGTCAGGCTGTTCAGGTCGAGGATACCGGATTTGAAATCCTTGCGTTGATAAACCAGTATGCCCTGTATATTAAAGAGTTCTATGCTTTGTATGGCATATTGAGCAGGGGCCTGTATGTTTAAATGGTCACCGGCAGGGTTAGGGAATACGAACATGGAAGGAGCTTCCATTTCAACGATGCCCATTACACCCAGGGTGTCTGTCTTGCAAACCCTGCAATTGTTGGAGTCTGTAACACAAACGGTATAATAACCCGGTGCAAGACCGGTGCATACATTGGTGTTACAGGTGCCGGGGCTCCATGAATAGGTATAGGTTCCGCCTGTGCCACCGGTAACGGAAACAGAATCTTTTCCGTTACTGGCCGATGAGCTGGTAGCAGGCGTTACATACAAGGTAGGATTGATGACAGGAGGCTGGGTAATGTTGAAGAATTTGTTCGTGGTACATCCGTTTGAATCGGTGACTGTACAAATTTCCGGTCCGGCTTTGAGTGCAAAGTACAAAGGATTCGGCACCCAAGAATACGTATAAGGAGCTGTTCCTCCTGAAGCGGTTGCTGTAGCCGACCCTGTGCTGCCTCCATAACATTTCACATTTGTTTGTGTGGTGGTGGCGGTAAGGGGTAGGGCAGGACCTCCGATTTTTACAGAGTCTGTCTTGGAACATCCGTTAGCATCCGTAATGGTGACAATTTCTGTTCCTGTACAAAGCCGTGTTGCTGAATCACGGGTGGTAAAGCTGCTGCTCCAGGAATAGGTATAGGGAGCTGTTCCTCCGCTGGTAGTGGTAAAAGCCTTGCCCCGGCAGGGTGTGGAGCATTTATTGTTCACATGGCTGGTAATGCCGGCAACCAATGGGGTGGGCTGGGTGATGGTGACGGTGGTGTTTCCGCTGCATCCATTGACATCGGTTACGGTAACTGAATAGGAT